>OMYT01000050.1 GCA_900315315.1 uncultured Eubacteriales bacterium
AGATCCACGAACCGGAAGGTCCTGCAGTCCACGAGTCCGCGGTTGGTCAGGCGCAGTTCGGGGAGGCAGGCCAGCGGGATCAGCGCCATGGTCATATAAGGCGAATTGATCACGCAGCCCATTTCCTTCCAGGCGTCGCTCAGCCTGCTGACCAGTTCCGCCATCTGCTCGACGGGCAGGTCGTTCATCAGTCCCGCAATCGGCAGCGGAACCAGGGCCAGCACCTTTCCGTCCGCAACGGCGCAGAGACCGCCGCCGCTTTCGATCAATGTATTTGCGGCCAGGGCCATGTCTTCGTCGTTTGTTCCGGCAACGAGCAGGTTGTGCGCGTCGTGAGACGGAGCCGTCCTTCACCCGGAGATCCATGATCCGCTCATAATTGCCGACACGGTTGGGAATGATCTCGATCACACGGGTCCGGACGGTTGCCGCTCCTTCGGGAGCGGCGATCCGGAAGGTTTCCGCGGTGATGGGGCGGCCGACGTGCATGGTGTTCCGGACGCAGTCCGGGAAGGCGGGTTTTCCGATCTCCACGGTCATCCGGCCGTTCTCCGCCACCACGACGCCGTCGATGATGGTCCGGGTGATCCGGATATCCTGCAGGTCGCGGAAGAAGACGATATCGGCGCACTTGCCCGGGGCGATGCTGCCCATCTCATGGTCCATGCGAAAACAGGTTGCCGGGTTGATGGTCACGTACTGGATGGCTTTGACAGGATCCAGGCCCTCCCGGATGGCGCAGCGGACGATATGATCCAGGTGGCCGTCGTTGATCAGCGTATCGGGATGGGTGTCGTCGGAAATCAGGCAGGCGAAGCGGTCGTCAATATGGTTGTCCAGGATGGCCCGGATAATGACCGGCATATCATGCCAGGCGCTGCCGTAGCGCATGAGGGCATACATGCCGCGGCGCATCTTTTCCAGCACGTCTTCTGCACGGGTCGACTCGTGGCAGCAGCGGACGCCGGAAGCGATATAGGCGTTCAGTCCGGCGCCCGTGTCGGGCACGGAATAATGTCCGGTAATGACCTGGTCTGCCTTCAGCGTTTCCGCGAGTTCCCCGTGGATGTTCGGTTCGGCGCTGAGGACGTTCGGGAAGCTCATCATCTCGCCCAGGCCCATGATTCCATCCCAGGTCATCATCTCGTGGACTTCTTCCGGGCCGATTCTGGATCCGGTGTCTTCAAACCCGGCGACGGCGGGCACGCAGGAGGGAACGTTGGACATGGCTTTCAGGGGCGTCCGCTTCGCGTCGTCAATCATGGCCTGGACGCCTTCGGGGCCGCAGACGTTGCAGATCTCATGGGGATCCATGAAGATGCCGGTGGTCCCGTGGGGGACAACGGCCCGGGCGTATTCCCCCACGCTGATCATGGAGGATTCCACATGGATGTGCGCGTCCATGAAGCCGGGAGCGATATACTGACCGGAAGCGTCGATGACTTTCGTGTTTTCCCCGATGCAGTGGTCTGCGCTGCCGACCAGGGCGATCCTGCCCTCGGCGATGGCGACGTCGATACCGTCCTGGATTTCACAGGTGCAGACGTTGACCAGTCTGGCGTTTTTGATCACCAGATCGGCTTTTTTCCTGCCCATGGCGACATCGGCCATGGTGCGGGTGACTTCATAGAGGGGTTTTTTACAGAATTTATTCAGCATGACGGTGGGCACCTCGCTTCCGTTTGTTTTTCCTATTGTACCATACTTCTTGTTCTAAGAGTGTATTAAGGCTTGCTTTTTCGGAAGAAATAGGGCATACTATGTCATGTGGTTGAAAACAACCCAGCGGGACAAAAATGTCCCACAAGAACAGAGGAGGATGAAATCATGAAGCGCGTTTATAACTTTTCTCCGGGACCTTCCCAGCTGGCTCTGCCTGTGCTGGAGAAAGCACAGAAAGATCTGGTCTGTTACGGCGATACAGGTATGTCTGTGATGGAAATGAGCCACCGCAGTAAGATGTATACGGATATCTACGACAAGACGGTCGCGGATCTGCGCGATCTGATGAACATTCCGGAAAGCTACGACGTGGTCTTCCTCCAGGGCGGCGCAACGCAGCAGTTTTCCGCGGTTCCGCTGAACCTGATGGTGAACAGAAAGGCCGACTATATCGACAGCGGTAACTTTGCCCATCTGGCCGCGGAAGAAGGAAAACGCTACGGGGAAGTGAACGTGGTCGCCTCCAGCCGGGAGGATGTCTACACCTATATTCCGGATCTGGATGCCATTAAATTCGATGATGACGCGGACTATGTCCATATCACCCAGAACAATACGATCTACGGTACCCGCTATGTGGAACTGCCCAAGTGCAAGGCGCCCATCGTTTGCGATGCCAGCAGTATGATCCTGAGCGAGGAGATGGACGTGACGAAGTACGGCGCGATCTACGCCGGCGCCCAGAAGAACATCGGACCCAGCGGCCTGTGTGTGCTGATCGTCCGGCATGACCTGGTGGGCAAAGCAATGGACATCTGCCCGAAGCTGCTGAACTGGCAGATTCAGGTGGAAAAAGCCAGCATGTACAATACACCCAACACCTGGGGCATCTATCTGGCCGGGCTGACCTTCGAGTGGCTGAAGGACATCGGCGGCGTAAAGGCTGTTGAAGCCGTGAACAAGGAAAAGGCCGCCATGCTGTATGACTTCCTGGACAACAGCAAGCTCTTTAAGGCGACAGCACAGCCCAAGTACCGCAGCCGGATGAACGTGACCTTCGTGACGGGCGATGCCGACAAGGATGCCGCTTTCGTCAAGGCCGCGGCAGCGGAGGACCTGGTCAATCTGAAGGGTCACCGCAGCGTTGGCGGTATGCGTGCCAGCATTTACAATGCGATGCCGATCGAAGGCGTAAAGAAACTGGTCGAATTTATGGCTAAATTCGAAAAGGAAAATATCTGAAAAGGGTTTCGCACCTGCGGGTGCGACCAGGGCTTTCCGATCGCCCTGGACCTTCGGGAGGATAAACTATATGTATAAAATTAAGACACTGAACGCGATTTCGGATATCATTCATACGCAGCTGAGCGCGGACAAGTATACGGTGAGCAAGGACGAACCGGTGCCGGACGCGATCCTGGTGCGCAGCGCGGCGATGCATGACATGGAATTCGGCAGGGAACTGCTGGCCATCGGCCGGGCCGGCGCGGGCGTCAACAACATCCCGATCGACCGGTGCTCCAAAGAGGGCATCGTGGTCTTCAATACCCCCGGCGCCAATGCCAACGCCGTGGCGGAACTGGTGATCTCCGGCCTGCTGATGAGCGGGCGGAACATCGCCGGCGGAATCGACTGGGTCAAGGGCCTGAAAGGGAAGGGCGACGAGGTCGGGAAGCTGGTGGAGAAAGGCAAGAGCCAGTTTGTCGGTCCCGAAATGCGCGGAAAGACCCTGGGTGTCATCGGTCTGGGTGCCATCGGCGCGATTGTGGCCAATGCCGCCAGCCGCGGCCTGGGCATGAACGTCATCGGGTATGACCCGTTCATCTCCGTGGAGAGCGCCTGGAGCCTGTCGACGACGGTGCACCGGGCGGCTTCCGCCGATGACGTGATCGCGCAGGCGGACTATATCACCTTCCATGTGCCGCTGAACGACAAGACCCGCGGCACCATCAACGAGGAAATGATCTCTAAGATGAAGGACGGGGCCGGAATCCTGAACTTCAGCCGCGGTGAGATCGCCGATACAAAGGCTGTGCTGGCGGCACTGCAGAGCGGAAAGCTCAGCAGCTACGTGACCGATTTCCCCAGCGACGAGCTGATCGGCGCGGAGAAGGTCGTCTGCATCCCGCACCTGGGCGCGAGCACCCCGGAGAGCGAGGAGAACTGTGCCCGGATGGCAGCGGCGGAGATCCGCGACTATCTGGAAACCGGAAGCATCCATAACAGTGTGAACTATCCCGAAGTCCAGCTGACCGAGCCTGAAGCGGTCCGCGTGCTGGTTCTGCATGAGAATATTCCCAATATGATCTCGAACATCACTGCCGCGGCGGCGAAGGAAGGGATCAACATTGAGAACATGGTGAACAAGAGCAAGAAGGATATGTCGGTGACCGTCATGGAGATGGCGGAACTGCCGTCGAAGCATGCTCTGGATACCCTGAGCGAACTGCAGGGGATTATTCGCATCAGGACATTTGCATGATGCGAGGGCTTTCCGATCGCCCTCGCGCTCCTTCGGCCCGCACAAAATACAAACTGTTCGGTGAAAGGATATAAGATTTTTAAAAGCTCCGATTATATCAGACGGAGCTTTTTTCTATTGTGCTGGTGCGGGGATACCTGTTATAATGCTTTCATCGATGAGAAAAAACGAGAGGAGAAACAATATGGGTTTTCCGAAAGATTTTGTCTGGGGTACGGCAACCGCATCCTTTCAGATTGAAGGCGCATGGGATGAAGACGGCAAGTCCCCGAGCATCTGGGATGAGTATTGTGAGCAGCCCGGGAAGATCCTGGACGGGTCCGACGGGCGCACAGCCTGCGACCATTATCATCGCTTCCGGGAGGATATCGCCCTGATGGCGGAGCACGGGATCAAACATTACCGGTTCTCCGTGTCCTGGCCTCGGATCCTGCCGGACGGAACGGGCAAGGTGAACGAGGCCGGCGTGGCTTTCTACAATCAGCTGATCGACTGCATGATTGAGCACGGCATCCGTCCCTGGATGACGATCTATCACTGGGATCTGCCGGCATGCCTTCAGCGCAGGGGCGGCTGGATGAACGAACAGATGCCCGAATGGTTCGCGGAATATACCGGCGTGCTGGCGGATCGCTTCGGGGACCGGGTGAAGGATTATTTTACGATCAATGAGCCGCAGTGTATTATCGGTTTAGGGTATTCCATGGGGGTTCATGCGCCGGGGCTGAAGCTGGGCGTGCGGGATCAGGTGATCGCCTGCCATAACCTGCTGAAGAGCCACGGGCGCGCCTGCCAGGTGCTGCGGGAAAAGGTGAAGGATGTGCGGATCGGGTACGCGCCCTGCTGCGGTCCGGCCATTCCGGAAGACGAGAATAAGCCGGAAGACGTGGAAGCGGCCCGGAAGGCGTTTTTCTCCGCGATTGATGATCCGTGCTTTATGCTGACCTGGATGAGCGATCCGGTCATCCTGGGCTCTTATCCGGAGGACGGGCTGAAACTGTTCGGAAAGTATCTGCCGGAGGGTTGGCAGAAGGATATGTCCGTGATCTGCCAGAAACTGGATTTCTATACCCAGAATGTCTACCGGGGTGCAGTGTACCGGGCCGCAGACAACGAGAACGGCTGGGAAAAAGTGCCGCTGCCCCAGGGCTATTCCCGCACGGCCATCGGCTGGGAGATTACGCCCCGGGCGCTGTACTGGGGGCCGAAGTTCCTGTGGGAGCGGTATAAGGTGCCCTTCATGATTTCCGAGAACGGCATGAGCTGCCATGATACCGTGATGCTGGACGGGAAGGTGCACGACCCTAACCGCATTGATTATACCCACCGTTATCTGAAGGAACTGCGCCGGGCCAGCGAAAATGGCGTAAATATTCAGGGATATTTCTACTGGAGCTTTATGGATAACTTTGAGTGGTCGTACGGATATACCGAGCGGTTCGGGCTGGTTTATGTGGATTATGCCACCGGGAAGCGGATTCCCAAGGACAGCCTTTCCTGGTATGCGGAAACGATCAGAACCAACGGGGAAAACCTGTAAGCGGTTTTGCCGGGAAAACGAAAACTCCGAAGAGCATCTGCTCTTCGGAGCCGTTGCTTTTGGATCAGAAGCTGTAGGAATCTTTGATTTCGATATCCTTGTAGCGCTTCATGCCGGTACCGGCGGGGATCAGCTTGCCCAGGATGACGTTCTCCTTCAGGCCGATCAGCGGATCGACCTTGCCGCGGATGGCGGCTTCCGTCAGGACGCGCGTGGTCTCCTGGAAGGAGGCGGCGGACAGGAAGCTTTCCGTGGCCAGGGACGCCTTGGTGATTCCCAGCAGGATACGCTTTGCGATGGCCGGGGTGCCGCCTTCCATGATGGCCTTGCGGTTGGCCTCTTCAAAGCGGAAGATGTCCACCAAGGAACCGGTCAGCAGATCGGTGTCTCCGGCGTCTTCCACGCGGACCTTGCGCAGCATCTGGCGGATGATGATCTCGATGTGCTTGTCGCTCACGCCAACGCCCTGCAGGCGGTAGACGGAGAGAACTTCCTTCAGCAGGTATTCCTGGACGGCCTTCACGCCGAGGATGCGGAGCAGGTCATGGGGATTGATGGAACCTTCGGTCAGCTCGTCACCGGCTTCCACATGATCGCCGGCTTCCACCTTCAGGCGGGAACCGTAGGTGATCTGGTAGGACTTGGTATCCTTGGAATCTTCGTCGGAGGTGATGACCAGTTCGCGGCGCTTCTTGGTCTCCTGCATGGAGACGGTGCCGGCGATTTCCGCCAGGATGGCGTCACGCTTCGGCTTGCGGGCCTCGAACAGTTCCTCGACGCGGGGAAGACCCTGGGTGATATCGTCCGCGCCGGCGATACCGCCGGTATGGAAGGTACGCATGGTCAGCTGGGTACCGGGTTCGCCGATGGCCTGCGCGGCGATGATGCCGACGGCCTCGCCCACGTCCACTTTGCCGCCGTGGGCCATGTTCTCGCCGTAGCAGCGGGCGCAGACGCCGTTCTCGGTCCGGCAGGTGAGCACGGAGCGGACGGTTGCCTTCGTGATGCCGCGGGAGACAATTTCCTTCGCCATCTTATAGTCGATGGGCTCGTTCATGCGGACCAGAACCTCACCCGTGGCGGGATCCACGATGTCTTCCGCCGCGGTCCGGCCGCGGAGACGGTCCTCGAGGGATTCAATGGACTGTTTGCCGCTCATGAGCTCGGACACGGTGATGCCGCGGACCTTTTCCCCGCGGGATTCGAAGCAGTCGTCCTCGCGGACGATAACTTCCTGGGAAACGTCCACCAGACGGCGGGTCAGATAACCCGAGTCGGCGGTACGCAGAGCGGTATCGGCCAGGGACTTACGGGAACCGTGGGAGGACAGGAAGAACTCCAGCACGGTGAGGCCCTCGCGGAAGTTCGCGCGGATGGGCAGCTCGATGGTCTTGCCGGAAGGGGAGGCCATCAGACCGCGCATGCCGGCAAGCTGGGACACCTGTGCGGAAGAACCGCGGGCGCCGGAGTCGGTCATCATGCGGATGGGGTTGAAGGTATCCAGATTCGGCAGGATCTGATCCCGCAGGTTATGGGTGCATTCGTTCCAGATATTGATGACGCGGTTGTAACGCTCATCTTCGGACAGCAGACCGCGGCGGTAGAGGTTGTTGACCTTGCGGACGGCTTCATCGGCTTCATCCAGCATGGTCTTCTTGACCTCAGGCACCTTGATGTCCGCCACGGAGACGGTGATGGCGCCGACGGTGGAATATTTGAAGCCCAGCGCCTTGATGCGGTCCAGCACCTGCGCGGTCTTATGCTCGCCCTGGGTATGGAAGCACTGGTCCACGATGCGGGACAGCTGCTTCTTACCGACCAGTTCGTCGATTTCCAGTTTGAACATGTCGTCGAGGCATTCGCGCTTCACGAAGCCCAGGTCCTGCGGCAGCGCGTCGTTGAAGATCAGCCGGCCGAGGGTGGTATCGATGAGCCTGCTGCCCGTTTCTTCCCCGAAGGTGCGGGTGATCCGGACCTTGATGGGGGACTGGAGGGTGATCTGTCCGACCGAGTAGGCCATGATGGCTTCGTCCTCGGAGGAGAAGACCCGGCCGGAACCCTTGGCGCCTTCATGGACGATGGTCAGGTAATAGCAGCCGATAACCATATCCTGGGAAGGCGAAATAACGGGACGGCCGTCCTGCGGCTTCAGAATGTTGTTGTGCGCCAGCATCAGGAAGCGGGCTTCCGCCTGGGCTTCCATGGACAGCGGGACGTGCACGGCCATCTGGTCGCCGTCGAAGTCGGCGTTGAAGGCGGTACAGGCCAGGGGATGCAGCTTGATGGCCTTGCCTTCTACAAGGATCGGCTCAAACGCCTGAATACCCAGACGGTGCAGGGTAGGCGCGCGGTTCAGCAGCACCGGATGATCCCGGATGACTTCTTCCAGAATATCCCAGACCTCGGGCTTGACCTTTTCGACAGCCCGCTTGGCGGATTTCACATTATGGGAAAGCTTCAGGGAGACCAGCCGCTCCATGACGAAGGGCTTGAACAGCTCCAGCGCCATTTCCTTGGGCAGGCCGCACTGATACAGCTTCAGTTCGGGGCCGACGACGATAACGCTGCGGCCGGAATAGTCGACGCGCTTGCCCAGCAGGTTCTGACGGAAGCGGCCCTGTTTGCCGCGAAGCAGATCGGACAGGGACTTCAGCGCGCGGTTTCCGGGACCGGTGACGGGGCGGCCGCGGCGGCCGTTGTCGATCAGGGCGTCCACGGATTCCTGCAGCATGCGCTTTTCATTCCGGACGATGATGTCCGGCGCGCCCAGCTCCAGCAGTCTCTTCAGACGGTTGTTGCGGTTGATGACCCGGCGGTACAGGTCGTTCAGGTCGGAGGTGGCGAAACGGCCGCCGTCCAGCTGAATCAGGGGACGAAGGTCCGGCGGGATCACGGGAACCACGTTCAGGATCATCCACTCCGGCTTGTTATGGCTGGTGCGGAAGGATTCGACGACTTCCAGGCGTTTGACGGCGCGGGCGCGCTTCTGGCCCTCGGTCTCACGGTCGCGTTCCTTTTCGGTCAGCTGGGCGATCTCAGCCTTCAGGTCGGCGGCCAGCTTTTCCAGGTCCAGTTCTTTCAGCAGATCCTGGACGGCTTCGGCGCCCATTTTGGCGACGAAGGAGCCTTTGCCGCAGCGGGCTTCGACATCCCGGTAGCGAGCGTCGTTGATCAGCTCAAGGCGCTTGAGGCCGGTCTCCTCGGTATTGCCGGGATCCAGCACGATGAAGTTGGCGAAATAGAGGACTTTCTCCAGGTTGCGGGGAGAAATATCCAGCAGCATGCCCATGCGGCTGGGAATGCCCTTGAAATACCAGATGTGGCTGACGGGGGCGGCAAGCTGGATGTGGCCCATCCGCTCGCGGCGCACCTTCGCACGGGTTACCTGAACGCCGCACTTGTCGCAGATCTTGTCCTTATCCTTGAACTTGATCCGTTTGTATTTTCCGCAGTTACACTCCCAGTCCTTGGTGGGTCCGAAAATGCGCTCGCAGTACAGGCCGTCGCGTTCCGGCTTCAGGGTACGGTAGTTGATGGTCTCGGGCTTGGTTACTTCACCGTGGGACCATGCCAGGATCTGCTCCGGGGAAGCCATACCGATCTGAATGGATTCGAGATTAGAAAGCTCAAACAAAGGAGCACTCTCCCTTCTTAAATGTCGTCGTCAAGGTTCAGGTCAGCCAGATCGTCTACGCTGAAGTCTTCCAGTTCTTCCGCGTCGACATCGGAAAGGGTGAAGTCGTCTTCGGAGACTTCGTCTTCATCCGTGCCGAAGGAGAGGTCTTCTTCAGACATGCTGAAGGCCTCATCGGCAGCCTGCTCAAGATCAGCTGCTTCTTCGGCGCTTTCAGGCGCTTCGCTGCCTTCCGGCTTTGCGGACACAAGGCTGCGCAGCGTATCCGGCTGCGGCAGGTCTTCGGGATCCAGCTCCGGAATTTCGATCTCGTTCCGGGCTGCATCCAGCACGCGGACATCCAGGCTCAGGGCCTGCATTTCCTTCAGGAGGACCTTGAAGCTTTCCGGGACGCCCGGGGTCGGGATGTTCTGGCCCTTGATGATGGCTTCGTATGTCTTCACGCGGCCGACGGTATCGTCGGACTTGACGGTCAGGATCTCCTGCAGGGTGTTGGCGGCGCCGTAGGCTTCCAACGCCCAGACTTCCATTTCACCGAAACGCTGGCCGCCGAACTGGGCCTTGCCGCCCAGAGGCTGCTGCGTAACGAGGCTGTATGGGCCGGTGGAACGGGCGTGCATCTTGTCGTCCACCAGGTGGTGCAGCTTCAGGAAGTACATGATGCCGACGGTAACCGGGTTTTCAAAGTAGTCGCCCGTGCGGCCGTCGCGCACCCGGATCTTACCCATCCGGAAGAGCGCTTTGCCTTCCTCGTCCAGATTCAGGCGGAGCGGCTTTCCGTTATGGAAGTGATATTCGTTCACGTGGGGATCGTTTTCATCCTCAGGCTCGGCCATCTTCTTCTCGGCCAGTTCCAGATGCTCCAGAATCTCCTCGTAGGTGGCGCCGTCGAAGACGGGGGTGGCGATATGCCAGCCCAGTGCGCGGCAGGCCAGGCCCAGATGGACCTCCAGCACCTGTCCCAGGTTCATACGGGAGGGAACGCCCAGGGGGTTCAGCACGATCTGCAGGGGTGTACCGTCGGGCAGGAAGGGCATATCCTCTTCGCGCAGGATGCGGGAAACGACGCCCTTGTTGCCGTGGCGGCCGGCCATCTTGTCGCCGACGGAGATTTTCCGCTTCTGGGCGATATAGATCCGGACCATTTCGTTGACGCCGGGGGAGAGCTCGTCCTTGTTTTCGCGGGTGAAGACCTTGACGTCGACGACGATGCCGCCTTCACCGTGGGGAACGCGCAGGGAGGTATCCCGGACTTCACGGGCCTTTTCACCGAAGATGGCGCGCAGGAGGCGTTCTTCGGCGGTCAGCTCGGTTTCGCCCTTCGGGGTAACCTTGCCGACCAGGATATCGCCGGCGTGCACTTCCGCGCCGATGCGGACGATACCGCCCTCATCCAGGTCCTTCACGGCGTCGTCGGAGATGTTCGGAATGTCGCGGGTGATTTCTTCCGGCCCGAGCTTGGTTTCGCGGGCTTCGGACTCAAACTCCTCAATATGGATGGAGGTGTAGATGTCTTCCTTCACGAGTTTCTCGCTCAGGAGGACGGCGTCCTCGTAGTTGTAGCCTTCCCAGGTCATGAAGCCGATCAGGGCGTTGCGGCCCAGACCGATTTCGCCCTTCTCGGTGGAAGGACCGTCCGCCAGCAGGTCACCCTTTTCGATCTTCTGGCCCGCGGAAACCACGGGATGCTGATTGATGCAGGTGGACTGGTTGGAACGGGCAAATTTGGTCAGTTCGTAGACATGGCGCTCGCCGAAGTTGTCGCGGATGACGACCTTGGTCGCGTCCACTTTTTCAACAACGCCGTCCTCGTTGGCCAGGATCACGACGCCGGAGTCATGCGCGGCGCGGTATTCCATACCGGTGGCAACAAGGGGAGCTTCGGGAACGAGCAGCGGCACAGCCTGGCGCTGCATGTTGGAGCCCATCAGGGCGCGGGTCGCGTCGTCGTTCTCCAGGAAGGGAACCATGGCGGTGGCCACGGAAACGACCTGGCGTGGGCTGACGTCCATGAAGTCCACCTGGGAAACGGGAACCTCGATGATTTCAGCCTTGTCACGGACCGTAATCCGTTCTTCGACGAAGGTTCCGTCGGGATTCAGGGGTTCGTTCGCGGTGGCGACCTTGTAGAGGTCTTCCTCGTCCGCGGTCATGTAATCGATCTCTTCCAGCACGCGGCCGTTTTCCTTGTCCACCCGGCGGTAGGGGGCTTCAATGAAGCCGTACTCATTGATCCGGGCATAAGTGGCCAGGGAACCGATCAGGCCGATGTTCGGACCTTCAGGCGTTTCAATGGGGCAGATGCGGGCATAGTGGCTGTAGTGCACGTCGCGGACCTCGAAGGAGGCGCGGTCGCGGTTCAGACCGCCCGGGCCCAGGGCGCTCAGACGGCGCTTGTGGGTCAGCTCGGCCAGGGGGTTCGGCTGGTCCATGAACTGGGACAGCTGGGAAGAACCGAAGAACTCCTTGATGGCGGCACTGACGGGCCGGATGTTGATCAGGTCTCCGGGCTTGATATCGGTGGAATCCTGAATGGACATCCGCTCGCGCACGACGCGCTCCAGACGGCTCAGGCCGATACGAATCTGGTTCTGCAGCAGTTCGCCCACGGAGCGCAGGCGGCGGTTGCCCAGATGGTCGATATCATCGGTGGTGCCGATGCCGTAGGGCAGGCCCAGCATATAGTTGATGGAAGAAACGATGTCGTCCGGGATGATGTGCTTCGGCACGAGGGCTGCGGCGTTTTCCTTCACCACGTCAAACAGCTGATCCTCGGTCACATTCTCCATGATCTCTTTCAGCGTGGGCAGATGGACCATCTCGAGGATCCCGGCGTCCTTCGGATCGAAGGGCAGGTAGGCGGAAGCGTCGACAAAGTTGTTGCCCACAACCTTGCGGATTTCGCCTTCGCAGTCGATCCGGACGGAGTTCACGCCGGCGTTCTGGATCTGGCGGGCCAGGTCCAGCGGGATGACCTCTCCCTTTTTGAGCATGACTTCACCGGTCCGGGGATCGATGATGTCTTCCGCGGCCACATGGTTATGGATACGCGTCGCGATGGAAAGCTTCTTATTATATTTATAGCGGCCCACGCGCATGAGGTCGTAGCGCTTGGGATCAAAGAACAGGGAATTGAAGAGGCTGGTCGCGCTTTCAAGGCTGGCGGGTTCGCCGGGCTTCTGGCGCTTGTAGATTTCGATGAGGCCTTCATCGCGGGATTTGGCGTTGTCACCCTTCTGGATGGTGGCCATCAGGCGCTCGTCTTCGCCCATGAGTTCGATGATTTCGGCGTCTGTGCCGTAGCCCAGGGCGCGCAGAATCACGGTGATGGGCAGCTTGCGGGCGCGGTCAATACGAACCCACAGCACGTCGTTGGAGTCAGTCTCGTACTCCAGCCAGGCGCCGCGGTTCGGGATGATCTGGGAAGAATAGAGTTTTTTGCCGGCCTTGTCCAGCGCGACGTCAAAATAGACGCCGGGGGAGCGGACCAGCTGGCTGACAATCACGCGCTCGGCACCGTTGATGATAAAGGTGCCGTGGTCGGTCATGAGGGGGAAGTCGCCCATAAAAACGTCGGATTCCTTGATTTCACCGGTCTCCTTGTTCTTCAGGCGCACAAAGACTTTGAGGGGCGCCGCGTAGGTGATATCCCTTTCACGGCAGCGAGCGATGGAATTTTTCGGTTCATCCAGAGAGTAGTCCACGAACTCGAGAACGAGTTTCCCGTTGTAATCCGTGATCGGGGAAACATCGGCCAGGACTTCGCGCAGATCGGTATCGAGAAAGCGTTGATAGGAGTTCTTCTGAACCTCGATCAGATTGGGCATTTCGAGAACTTCATCAATGCGTGAGAAGCTCATCCGTTCCCGGAGCTTCCCCATGTGGACCTCGTGTACCATTTTATGAAATCACCCCTTATTATGTCCGACCAGCTTCATCCGGAACGCCGGAAAATCGGACTTGCATTTCACACAAAACCTGTGTAAAATATGGAGGTCAGTTCGATCAACCGGGCACCAAGACGATACTGATGCAATTATAAATAATAACATGGGCTCCGGCGAAAGTCAACGGTTTTTTCTTCAATAATATATAAATCGGATCCCGTATATATAATTGGAAGGTTCCCGGTAATAGATGAATTGTTCGGAAAGGTCCAGAGAGTTTTGAAACGTATTGTTCTTCTGGCAGCGGCGGTTATGATCGCGCTGCTGCTTGTTTTCCCGGGCTGCCTCTGCTCCGCGGAGGACGGAGGGCCGTCTTTTCTTTATCCGACGCCGGAGGTGACTGAGGCGCCGGCGGCGACGCCGGAACCCGTGCCCGATGTCGCGCCGGTTACGCTTACGCCGGAACCGATCAGGGCGGCGGATTTGGAAGATTTCGTGCCGCCGAGTCCGGAGCCGCCGGATCCGTCCAAACAGGGGCATCCGACCCCCGCGCCGACAGAGCCGCTGGACGTGACGATCATTGACCATATCAACTATCCCAAGGAATACCGGGATTTTCGTTTCAACCGGGACGTGAAGCTGCTGGAAATCTGGTTCGCGAACATCCGGGACGCGGATTCCGCCGTGCTGACCTTTGACGGCCAGGTCTATATGATCGACTGCGGGGATGAAAGCAGCGCCGCGCGGAACATTGTGCTTCTGCAGCAGCTCGGCATTGAAAAAGTTGATATTCTGTTCAATTCCCATCCGCATCATGACCATATCAGGGGGCTGGGGCTTACGGCCGATGCTGTCGAGTTCGGGGAAATCAAGGTCTGCTTCCCGATGGACTCAACGGAAAGCGCTCTCTGGCTGCAGGCGTTTGCGGAGGAGCGGAACATTCCGGTCTCGGATTATCAGAGCGGGGACTGGTACACCATGGGTGAAAAAGGGGAAGTGACCCTGTTGTTCCTCCGGAACTATGATCCGATGATGGATATGAACAATCAGAGTGCGCAGACCGTTGTGCGGTATAAGGACCGCTCCATCCTCTTTACGGCGGATATGGAAAAAAACGGGCAGGCGCAGCTGCTCAAGCATGTGGATCCTGCGCTGCTCCGGTGCGATATCATCAAGTATCCGCATCATGCGAAGAACGCTCTGTATGAGGATTTTTACAACGCGGTCGGCGCGAAGCTGGCTGTGGTGACCTCTGTCCAGGGCCGCCGGGATTCAGGCCAGAAATATCTCGTGGCAAAGCATATGCCGGCGGCATATACCTCGATTAAAGGCCAGTTTGTCCATCTGGTGACGGACGGGGATGTCTGGCTGTGCGAATATGTTTCCTCGAACGGGAAGTAATTGTAAATAAACCGTTGACAAGCCTTTTCAACAATGATATGATAGTCGAGTTGCATCATGCCCGGGTGGAGTGCGCCCTTTTTGAGGTGCGCTTCCGCGGGGAAAAGGGGAGGCCTGAAACGCATGGAGATGCTGAAAGCCGCCGGGAGCCGGAAGGTTGTCGGGACGAAGCAGGTGCTTCGCGGGATCAAGGCCGGAACCGTTTCCCGGGTCTATGTGTGCAATGACGCGGATACCTTCATCTATCAGCAGGTGGTCCGGGCCGCCGAGGAGGCGGGCGTTCCCTGCGTGAGGGTCGCGTCGATGAAAGAGCTTGGGATGATCTGCGGGGTCAGCGTTCCCGCTGCCGCTGCCGGTCTTCTCAGGTAACCAAAGCTGCCTTTTAGATCCTGAGGGTTGCGGGATCTTGAGGATATTATTCAGGAGGTGCTCTAATGCCCACAATTAATCAGCTTGTCCGTAAGGGCCGCGAACGGGCGACCAAAAAGCCCACCGCTCCGATTCTTCAGGGATGCCCCCAGAAGCGCGGTGTGTGCCTGAGCGTCAAAACACAGACGCCCAAGAAGCCCAACTCTGCTCTGCGGAAAATCGCGAGAATCCGCCTGACGAACTCCATCGAAGGTACCTGCTACATCCCCGGTATCGGCCACAACCTGCAGGAGCATAGTGTTGTGCTGATCCGTGGCGGTCGTGTTCGGGACCTGCCCGGCGTTCGTTACCACATCATCCGCGGTGCTCTGGATACCGCCGGTGTGGCCAAGCGGATGCAGGCGCGTTCCCTGTATGGCGCAAAGCGCCCGAAGAAGTAAGAGCGTACGCTGCCGCCGCAGCCTGAAACGGTGATGATCCGCGCCCCGGAAACCGGTGTTCTTCGGAACAGGAACACAGGAGAAGGGGATAACGGGCGGAGGAAGCCGGCCGGTCTGAACGTGACCGGGGCCTGGTGATGCTGACACGGGGCCGGAAGGAGAGGGAGCAGACCACTTACATCAGGAATTGAATTTTAGGAGGGAAACATATGCCCCGTCGCGGTTTTATACCGAAACGTGAAGTGCTGCCGGATCCTGTTTACGGAACCACGGTAGTGACGAAATTGATCAACCAGATCATGCTGGACGGAAAGCGCGGAGTTGCGCAGAACGTCTGCTATCAGGCTTTTGAGACTGTTGCCGCGAAGACCGGCAAGGCTGCGACCGACGTGTTCCAGGAAGCCCTGAACAACGTCAGCCCGCAGCTGGAAGTCAAGGCCCGCCGTGTTGGCGGCGCCACCTATCAGGTGCCTATCGAAATCCGCCCCGAGCGCCGTCAGACGCTGGCTCTCCGCTGGATCGTCGACTTTGCCCGGAAACGCGGTGAGAAGACCATGGCCGAGCGCCTGGCCAGCGAGCTGCTGGATGCCAGCAACAACACCGGTGCTGCCGTGAAGCGTAAGGAAGAAATGCACCGTATGGCTGAGGCCAACAAGGCATTCGCTCACTACCGCTGGTAAGCGGCAGTGCACCTGTGAAACCACAGAAGCTGCTGAAAGGAGCAATAGCCCTGTATGCCCAGAAGCCATCCACTTGAAAGAGTCCGGAACATCGGTATTATGGCTCATATCGATGCCGGAAAAACTACTACGACCGAGCGGATCCTGTTCTATACGGGCAGGAATCACCGCATCGGCGAGACCCACGAAGGAACGGCCACCATGGACTGGATGGCCCAGGAACAGGAGCGCGGCATCACGATTACTTCCGCTGCCACCACCTGCTTCTGGCACGATCCCCATGACCCGGACAACGCGGGAAAACAATACCGGATCAACATCATTGACACGCCCGGCCACGTAGACTTCACGGTCGAAGTGGAGCGGAGCCTGCGGGTGCTGGACGGCGCGGTCAGCGTCTTCTGTGCCAAGGGCGGCGTGGAACCCCAGAGCGAAACGGTCTGGAAACAGGCGGAGACCTACCGGGTTCCGAGAATGGCGTACGTCAACAAGATGGACATCACGGGCGCGGATTTCTTCCGCGTGGTTGACATGATGAAGGACCGCCTCGGCGCCAACGCCGTTCCGATCCAGCTGCCCATCGGCAAGGAAAACACCTTCCGCGGGATCATCGATCTGGTGCGCATGCGCGCAGAGATCTACTATGATGATCTGGGACAGGATGTGCGCGATGAGGACATCCCCGCTGATATGCAGGAGATTGCCGAGGAATACCGCGCGAACCTGATCGAAAAGGTTGCTGAGACGGACGATGCTCTGATGGAGAAATTCCTGGAGGGCGAGGAGCTGAGCGAGGAAGAGATCCGGACGGCGATCCGCAAGTGCACGATCGACTGCTCCATGAATCCCGTCCTGTGCGGCACCAGTTATCGCAACAAGGGCGTTCAGCCGCTGCTGGATGCGGTGATCGATTACATGCCGAGTCCGCTGGACATTCCGGCGATTGACGGCGTCGATCCCGAAGATCCGGAAAAGAAGATGGAACGGCATCCTTCCGATGATGAACCCTTCTCCGCGCTGGCGTTCAAGATCATGGTCGACCCCTTCGTCGGCAAACTGGCGTTCTTCCGCGTATACAGCGGAACCCTGAGCGCCGGCAACTATGTGATGAATTCCACGAAGCAGAAGCGGGAGCGCATCAGCCGCATCATGCTGATGCACGCCAATCACCGGGAAGAGGTCGAGAACATCTACACCGGTGAGATCGCCGGCGCGGTGGGCCTGAAAGACACCACCACAGGCGATACCCTGTGCGACGAGAATCATCAGATTATCCTGGAAAGCATGGTCTTCCCGGATCCTGTCATCGAAGTGGCCATCGAACCCAAGACCAAGGCCGGTCAGGAGAAGATGACCTACGCGCTTCAGCGTCTGGCTGAAGAGGATCCGACCTTCAAGACCTATACCAACCAGGAAACCGGTCAGACCATTATCGCCGGCATGGGCGAACTCCACCTGGAAATCATCGTGGACCGCCTGCTGCGCGAGTTCAAGGTTGAGGCGACCGTGGGCAAGCCCCAGGTCACCTATAAGGAAACCATCCGCAAGCCCGCCAAGGCCGAAGGACGTTATGTCCGGCAGACCGGCGGCCACGGCCAGTACGGCCACTGCTGGATCGAGCTCGAACCTCAGGAACCCGGCAAGGGATATGAGTTTGAGAGCCGGATCGTCGGCGGCGTGATTCCGAAGGAATACATCGGGCCGATCGATCAGGGAATCCAGGAGGCTGCCAAGAGCGGCGCCATCGCCGGTTACGAAGTGGTCAACTTCAAAGCCGCGGTGACGGACGGTTCCTATCACGAAGTGGACTCCTCCGAAATGGCTTACAAGATCGCCGCGAGCATGGCTTTCAAGGAAGCCGTCCGCAAGGCGGATCCCTGCCTGATGGAGCCCATGATGAAAGTGGAGATCATCGTTCCCGACCAGTACCTGGGCGACGTGATGGGCAATGTGTCCAGCCGCCGCGGACGGGTGGACGGCACGGAAGTGCGCGGTCAGGAC
>OMYT01000072.1 GCA_900315315.1 uncultured Eubacteriales bacterium
GCTTCATCATCTCCGGATCGCAGAGCTGCTGGTCGAATGCAGCTCCTGAGGGCTTCATCGTCTCCGGATCACAGATCTGCTGGTCGAATGCGGCTCCTGAGGGCTTCATCGTCTCCGGATCACAGATCTGCTGGCCGGGCGCGGCACCTGCGGGCTGCATCGTCTCCGGATCACAGATCTGCTGATCGGGCGCGGTTCCTGCGGGCTGCATCGTCTCCGGATCACAGATCTGCTGATCGGGCGCGGTTCCTTCCTGCTCCATCGTCTCCGGGTCACAGATCTGCTGGTCGTCGTCACCCTGCGGCGAAGACGGCTCCTGCATCACCTCATCCAGCTTCTTCTGCATAATATCCTTGGTAAGCAGCTCTTCCGGCACAAACATGGCATCCGTTTCTTCCAGCGTTTCAGCCATATCCGACAGAACCGGGGTATAAAAAATCTTACCAAGATCCAGTTTCACACCCTTCTGAACCAGCCATGAGGAAAGCTGGACAGCCATAATGGAGTCTCCCCCCTCTTCAAAGAAATCAGCGTCATCGGCAACCTCATCAACACCGAAGACCTCTTTCCAGGCCTGTTTCAGCAACGTGATTTTTTCTTCAGGCTTCATCACACATCTTCCTTTCTTTACCCCGGTTCCTGTTTCCAAGCAATTCCCGGACACCTGAGAATTCTGATCTCATGGACCGGCCAAAGGGGATCCTTCTAAAGGGGATCCTTCTGGATTGGAAATAGAATCCTATGAAACCATTCAGCCCCGGATTCGGAATACTGTGCATCCCTCCTTGAGCCGAATACGTGCAAACAACCCTTATTTTACCATTGTGTTCGCTATTGTTCAATAATGATTGCGAACACAATGGAATACTGATACACTTTCTGTATTCTCTTTCTTTGGAGGTTTTTGATGGATCACAGCAGTTTGGGTTGTCTTAAGACAATTCCGCAGGTTATGGAGCAATACCGGGAAAGCATGGCTCCGGCCCTGATCTGTGAAGGAGGAAGTCTTACCTATCAGGATCTGATACGAGACGCAAAAAAAATAGCCTGCTGTCTCAGAAGATCCGGTGTCCGGAAGGGCGACAGGGTCATTCTCTCCATTAAACGTTCGGCAGATTACGTCAGAGTCTGGCTCGGCACGCTCTTCGCCGGCGCTGTGCAGATCACCTTCCATGACGGATGGCCTGAACGGCTCATTCAGGCCGCTGTGCTCGAATGCAGTCCTTCCCTGGTGATCGATGGATCCATGACAGAGAGCTTCCTCACCTGCCGGATTCCGGCAGAAGAGATCAGCCGGATATCGGAAATGACTGACACACTGCAGGGATCCGACCCATTTCAGATCGTTTATACCTCCGGCAGCACCGGCAGGCCGAAGGGTGTCGTCAACAGCCATTTCTCTGCTGTAGACCAGACTCTTGCAAAGGCTTCCAACCGGCTTCCCCGGTATTTTGTTCAGAATTGTGAACGGCTCCTTCTGGACTGCAGCCTGGGATTTGTTCTTTCCTCCTACTGTATCTGCCTGTGTCTTCTGAACGGGAAAACGCTTGTCCTGCCCCGCCGGGAGGATCTGAGAACGCCCGCGTCACTGGAGGCGTGCGTCCGCCGATATCAGGTCGACACCATACATGTCTCCCCCTCGCGCTTTTTACAGTACAGATCGGATCCCGCATTTGCACAGCTGCTGCGGCAGATCAGGCTGTTGCTGGCGGGAAGCGAACCTCTGTCGGAGTATGCCGCCGGCCTTATGTGCCGGTCAGGGTGCGGGGAGGTCATTTTCATCTATGGCGCATCCGAGCTTTTCGGACCGTACCTGACCCGCTTTGGCCGGGATTATTCCGGAGGAGCCATAACCTATCCCATCTCTGATTATGATGGGGAGATCCATATTCTGGATGACGGGAAAAAGCCGGTCAAAAAGGGAGAGCCCGGTGAGCTTTGCATCGGCGGCGTATCAGGAAAACAGAACCGTTACTATTCCTCCGAAGCGCTGAATGCAGAAAAATACTTTGCGCATCCTGATTTTGGAAGACTGTATCTCACGGGCGATCTCGCGAAGGAAGTAAACGACGGTGAGATTGCGCTCCTCGGCAGGAAGGATTCCATGGTGAAGCTCTTTGGAATCCGGATCGAACCGGACGCCATAGAAAAACGGATCATGGAATATCCGGGAATGCGGCAGGCAGCCGTCAAGGTGATCGGGGAAGGAAATGAGGCAAGGCTCTGGGCCTGGTATTGCGGGGAAGGCATCGAGGAACAGGCGCTTCGCAGGCATCTGGCCGGCTCTCTTCCCACCTACATGATCCCTTCTTTCTTTGTGAAGCTTGATGAACTGCCGATCAATCATAGCGGGAAGCTGGACCGGAACCGTCTGGGTCCTGATCTTTGCGGCCGCTCGGACCACCCGCAGCGGGGAATGTGAAGCATGCTGAATCCGGAGTGGAAAACAGTCAGGGAATCTGCACATGTATCTGATAGAAGAATTCACACAACATGCACGGAATCACGGAAATGATCCTGCCATCACAGACATGGACGGCCGGAGAACACTTTCCTACCGTCAGCTTGATGCGCTTTCCAACAGGATTGCACACAGGCTCCTGGAGCATGGCGTCAGAAAAAATGACAGTGTCATCCTCCGGCTTCCAAGAACCAGTGCGTACATTGCTTCAGAGATTGCCCTGCTGAAAATCGGAGCCGTGATCGTTCCGCTCATCCCGGAGTATCCCGATGACAGAGTTTCCCGGATCCAAAAGGATTGCAATGCGGCCTTTGTGGTGCGGGAGGATTTTTTTCGATCATGGAAGGACCGGAAGCAGGAAGCCGACTGCCCGGATGAATTGACGGATGCTTTTGAAGCGCCGGAGGAGACACCGAATGTTCCCGGCTCTCCCGATGAGACACCGGTTGTTTTCGAGGGCCGCGAGGAAGACCGGGGAATGATCGTATATACCTCCGGATCGGCCGGAGCCCCCAAGGGCATCCTCTACACAAGGGGCAATATTGACGCACAGATCATAAGAAAGCAGTCCTGTGTAAAGGATATTCATCCGCTGGTTTTTGCCGCATCCGCCACCATGTCCTTCTGCCTCACAGTGACAGAGTATTTCAGGACCCTGACGATGGGCGGACATATTCATATGCTTTCCGATGAAGTGCGCGCTGATGCGGACATGCTGTCGGTATACTTTCAAGAGCACGGAATTACCAGTGCATTTATCAGCCCGCGGATTCTGAAAAGATTTGTCAGCAGGAGCACATGCCTGAAGAGGGTGTTTACCATTGGAGAAAAGGCGGTCAACCTCTTCAGTCCGGACTTTGAGATCATTAACTCCTACGGACTGAGCGAAACTGCAGGGGGAATCACTGAGTTTGTCATTGACAGGCTGTATGAGAATACGCCCATCGGAAAACCGCTTCAGGGAATTGATATCATGGTGGCCGACCCGGAGGGAAATGAAGTGGAGGACGGCCTGGAGGGACAGATCTGTGTGATCGGGAATCTTCCCTGTGCGTACAACCGTCTTCCCTCTCAGACAGAGAAGGTATTCCGGATCCTTCCGGACGGAAGATCTATGGTATTCACGGGAGATATCGGGAAAAAGCTTCCTGGCGGAAACCTGCTGTATCTGAACCGCACCGACTGGATGATCAAGATCCACGGACAGAGGGTGGAGCCCGGAGAGATCGAGTCGGTGATGAACCAGGTTGACGGCATAACCGGTTCCGTTGTGAAAGCCTTTGAAAATGATGATGACACGATGCTCCTTTGCGGCTTCTATACCGAAAGCAGCCCGGTGAACAAAAACCATATTCGGGCGATGCTGAAAACAAAGCTCCCTCCCTATATGGTACCGGGCACATTCGTCAGAATGGATGCCTTTCCCGTGAATCCGAATGGAAAAACAGACAGGAACGCGATTCAAAAGCCCGATTTTCCCGCGCGGAAAGCTGCCTGTGAAAAGCCTGAAAATGAAATCGAGGAAGCGATCTGCAAGGCCATGCAGCAGGTTCTCCAGATTGACCGCGTGGGCAGAGAGGATCATTTCTTTGAGCTGGGCGGCAATTCCATCAATGCAGTGACACTGTGCGCAACAGCCGGCGTCAGAGGACTTTCGCCCCGCGATATTATGCTGGGCGGAACCCCGGCCGGAATCGCTGCGCAATATCGGGAATACGAAAAGAACGCAGCCATACGGAAGCCGGAGCTGAATCATACATACAAGCCCGAAAGAGAATATCCGCTGACGCTCTCCAATCAATACTTTTTCTATGACGTCAGGATCATCGGGGAACCGATCGATCTGAGGGATCTGAGGGGGCTGTTCCGGCTTGACCGTACCGTTGACGAAGGCAGGCTGAAGCAGGCGATCGAGGACAGCCTGAGGGCACACAAGGTTTACGGGATCCGTTTCAGCCCGTCGGGAAGCATCCTCCGAAACGAAGCGTATGACACCGCAGTCACAGAAGTGACGATAGAGCCTGAACATTTTGATGCATATCGAATGAAAAAATCGTCACGGAAACGGGATCTGCTTCGTCAGCCCATGTTCGATTTTGAGATCGTTCATGTGGGGAAAACCCGGTTCCTGTACATGAACCTGTCGCATCTGGTGGTTGACCAGATCTCCATGAACCTTCTGTATGACGAGATATCGGACAGGTATGAGGGAAAGGAGCCTGTCAAAGAGGACTATGACTATTTTGATGTTGCCGCATATGAAAAGGAGCTGAGGGGATCCGCCTTTCGAAGCGAAGCCCTGCGTTTTTTTGACAGGCAATTCAAAGGCTTCAAGGGAAAGCCCGCCAAAGCTTCCGGGCACTATCCGCTCTTTTCTCTCTCGCAGGAAATCAGCACCGGGATGACACAGACGCAATCAGCGGAGTTTCTGAAACGAAACGGCGTGTCTGAGGGTATCTATATCCAGGCAGTCCTGTTTCTTACCCTGGCAAAGCTTCTGGGCCAAAATCAACTGACCTGCCGGATCTTTCACAGCGGCAGAGATACCTCCGCCTGCGATCATCTGCATGGATGCATGGCCAGAGGCGTCTTTGCGCGTGCAAAGATTGACAGAACGAAAACGACCAGTGCATTCCTGAAGGAACTCCAGACAGCCTGGCAGGACACGGTCTATTATGACGTGATTCCCATACAGGAGCTTGCCGGAAGATATCCGCAGGCCGATTCCTGTATCAGCCTGAATTACAGGGGGCACATGAAAAAGCGCTTTCATCTGGGACAAAAGCAGCTTCCGGCTTTTCCGGTCGGATACATCCCCCTCTTAAAGCACACAAAAGCATGGCTCCATTTCGATATTGACAAACTGACGGAGGAAAGGCTGCTGATCAATCTCTACGGGGAAGGGTACTTCTCCCCAGTAGAGTCAGGGAAGATCGTCAGCACCTTCGAAAAGACTGCAGGTCTGATAGCAGTCTGTGAAACGATAGATGATATTCTGAAGGAGATAGACGCGTAACGATCCGGAACGGGTTCTGAACAGTTCCCCTGACGCAGGTCACGGCCAATCCCATTGCTGATAAGCCGTGATCGCATCCCGGAATCCTTCCGGATCATCATTAAGACGTAAGGGGACTCACGGGGTCCAGGCAATATGATCCGCTACCCACTGCGCGGTCCCCTTGATTCTGTCTCTGAGCGCATAGTGACATTCCCATCCGGTATCTTTGTAGAGCGCGTCCAGATCGACCTTCGAATAATCGATCTGCTGATTGTCTTTATATTCTCCAAATTTCAGCTCAACCTCCGGAGCAATCTCATCCCGGATCTCGATCATCCATTCTCTGAAGGTCTTCAGCTTTCTGTGGCCGACATAGTATTCCTTTTTATCCTTGCCCTTCTCTCCGATCGCTGTCAGGGCATCCACGATATCCTGCACATATACAAGATCATACAGATTATTTCCCTCGACCAGCTTCGGCGCCTTCCCGTGATTCAGGCTGTTGATCACGACATTCACCAGCTGCTTTGAATAATTGTTTTCTCCATAGGGCATCGGGATCAGCCCGGCATTATATTCTATGCCAAGATTATGAGCCAGCGTTCTGCAGATCAGGCTTGCTGCCGTTTTCCCGGCAGAGTATATGCAGGTATACCTGGGCTCAAACGTTTCCGATTCCAGGAAGTTTATGATCTCATACTGATTATAGGTATTGGCATATACAAACTTTCCGGCATTCATCTTCCGGGCAGCTGTCAGGGCATCTCCGGCATAAGCCGCATTCATCATCTGCAGCTTATAATTCCGTATTGCCGTCGTGAATCCGCCGGCCCACGCAAGATGATAGAATACGTCTATGTCCGGATCCCTGATCATCTCCGGAAGCCTTTCATACTCCCCGAATTCCGCGATAACCGGAGTGAAATGATCATAAGCCCTGAACCGGCCCAGCTTTTCTTCGCTGAGATCCACCCCGTATACCTTAACGCCCCGGCTAAGAAGCGTACGTGTAAGTGCTCCTCCGAAAAAGCCGGTGCAGCCGGTAATGACAACCTGATTCATCGCTTCCCTCCGTTTGATTCTTCAGATATTCAGGACCGAAAGTAAGTTCCTAAGCTGAATATTCAGGCAGTTGTTAAACTGGATCAGGATGTTCAGCGTCTGAAAATCAGCCCAGAAATATCCCTCCGGCAATGGATCCGGCAAATCGCTTTTCTCAATTCTCATGATCACATTACGGTTCTGTTCCTGGTAGAAGCGGCCGCCTTCCTCCGAAAACAAACCGCTGAACTCAATTCCTTTCTTGTGACCGTAACGATAGGTAAACAATGCATCTACAAGCGATGCATTCGGATTCTCTCCCGGCTCCAGCTGTACACTGGGTCCGATCTCGATCTTGTCAAAGCAACCGACTTCCGATTTCGTCTGTATCAGAAACTTCTGAATGTTATCCTCCACACAGTAGATCAGTCCAAATACAGACTGGCCCGTTGCTTCCAGCAGCGGCTGCTGCCATCTTCTGACCTCTCTGCCCTCTATTTCGATATCACAGTAGACCACCTTGAAGGCTCCATGCTCCGAGCTGATTTCATCCGGCTTTCTTTCCCAGGACGTAAGAGAATACAGATCGACCAGCCTGATCTCGCTTCGGTCGAGCATCTTAATGTCATTCATGTACTGGTAGATCTTGTTGATCTCTGATCCGGAGTTGCCGAAAAAGACAGAATTGTAGAATGGCTCCTGATCAAACAGTGTCCTGATGTGGCTAAGCTCCTTATACGAGAAATCTCTTAACGAAAACGGGATACAGGAAATAACGGTTCTGGTATCCATATTGACGAGATTGTCATAACTCATCAGCTGCTTGATCTGGCCAAGCGTCATCCATCTGTGGGAATCAAGCACCTCGATCTCATCCTTCACAACAATGATGATATTCCGATTCCTCTTTCCCAGAAACCGCGAGGACTGCTCCGACTGAATCTGGTCTACGATAATTTCGTAGTGATGCTTGTTTGAGAAATATTCAAGATACGCCGGAACCCTTCCGCCATGCACCTGCATGAAGTTGCTCTTCGTCGCCTGGATGGTCGGCGAGATCTGGATCTTATTCACGTTGCCGGGTTCAATCTTGGCCTGCATCAGAAAATACAGGACGCCATCAAATTCCTTGCAGATGATTCCAAGATATCCGATCTCATTCTGCAGGATGATCGGCTGCTCATGAACCGGCTGCTCATCCACGATCTTCTGCAGCCCTTTGATCCGGAAAAAAGAGCCTGTTTTGTTTCTGATCTCTCCTCTTTCAGAATCGTAATGCCAGTTCTCACCGGAATAATCATACGGAATCTTTCTGATTGAGACCTCGACAGCTTTATTCTTTTCCTGAATCCAGGCGAGAATCTCATCCGTTGAATTGAAGGGGTTTTCCGTCGTTGCCCATGATTCGATTACCCGCACAAGAGACATATTAACATTGATATTGTACATGTTTTCTCACGATTCACCTGTCTGCTCAAGAACGCCATCGGCGTTCCTGCTGCGCCGCGCCCGGAGCGAAGCCCCTTCTGCTAAGCGCGGCTGCGATCCGCCAGTTTCATCTCTTTATTACGATATACGGTTTCTTCCCTCACTGACCGTGAATGATCGTTTTGCCATCTCATAAAACCGGCTCACAAGCTGAGCCTGCTTCAGGATGGATCCGTAGGTTTCTTCCCGCGTCTCCTGCTCCGTCGTGCACTTCATGAAGTGCTCGATCGACTTTCGAAATGCATCATCGGCGGGCAGAGGCCGCTGTTCAACAGCTGTATTCTTCTTTATCGTCATCGTCGGGGCATATCCCGCAGGGGCGGTCAGAACTCTTCCCGTCTTCAGGGTCCCTTTGCTTCCCCATACCTCCAGCTCACACTGATAATCATTGTCCATCCCGAACGCAATCTGCGCGGTTACTCCGGCCTCATTGACCAGTGCCGCCGATCCGTACAGATCAACCTCATACTCGTCCACGTAATTCAGCTGGGCGTACCGCAGCTTTGCCGTATCCCCCAGAAGCCATGCGGCATACTTTAAGGTGTATCCTCCGGCATCCATGAGGGCGCCCCCGCCCAACGACTGATTGTATCGAAAGTCTCCTGCCGCTCTTTTCGGAAATCCAAAGGAAATGCGGTAGAGGCGTACCTCTCCGATCTCTCCGCTCCGAACCACCTCCTCTATCGCAGCAAGCTGATCATGAAACAGGAACATATAGTTCTCATGCAATGCGAGTTCTTTCCCGGAAGCAGCCTCTACCAGAGATTTCGAATCAGCATACGTAACGGTGGCAGGCTTTTCGACCAGGACATGCTTCCCGCATTCCAGTGCCCTCTTCGCCCACTGATAATGCAGTGCCGGGGGAAGAGGAATATAAACCGCATCCATATCAGGAGAGGAAACCATGCTCTCATAGCTGTCGAATAAGCGCCCTCCATATTCGGAGATCATCTGATTCGCTTTGGTTTTTCCCCTTTCCAGCATTTCGGCGATTTCTTCCTGAGCAGGAAAGGTATTCCCATATCTTTCATAAGGAGAATTCACGCCGACTCCTGCCAGACAGATACCATCTATCTGCTTCAGCGCAGGAAGGAATCTCCTGAATGCAATATCCGACGGACACAGGATTCCGATTCTCATAAACCACTCCTCATGCTGTCAATGCCCCTGAAACTTTATGCTTTTGCCCTTCTCATAAAGTACGCCACAACGATCGTCCCCGGTCCTGCATGTGTTCCGATCGTAGATCCAAGCTGTGATACCGGAATCTCACCGATCACACCCTCCCAGGTCCAGCCCGGAATATGCCGCGGCAACCGGAAGCCGGTACTCTATCCCTGTTTCCATAATTTCCTTGTTCAGGAAATTATTGCCGTTTCATGAGCCACGTGCCTTACCAAGTATTTTGATTTTCCCATTCTCAACGGTAAGAACTGGTTTGATGGAAAGAAGATCCTCGTCCGGACCGCTCATATCAGCGCAGATTTCACCGGTTTTATTTTCAGCATCATGGTTCCGACTCTGCAGAATCTCCATTGTGCACGGTGAGCTGCGGAAACGGTACTTCGATCCCGTTTCGGCGGAACATCAGATAAACCTTACGGTTGACCGCACGTGTCACCCGGGGGCGGTATGCCTCATGACACCTGGCCTTGACCAGAAGCGCTACTCCATTGTCATCCAGCCGGCGCACTCCCAGGTAAGTCAGATCGCCGATCATCTCCGGGATCCTGCCGTCCGGCTTTTTGAGTTCTTCGATGAGCAGCTTCTCCACCCGCTCCAG
>OMYT01000119.1 GCA_900315315.1 uncultured Eubacteriales bacterium
ATCGCAAAGGAGGCATACCCTATGAAGAAACTGGTTTTACTGGCTGTGACGCTCGTTATGGTCCTTTCCCTCTGCCTGCCTGCAGGCGCCGAGCCTGCCGCCGAAGTCACAAAATACGGCAACATCGGCCGGCTGTCCAAGCTGAACATTACTGAAGACCAGCTGAATGATGTGCTCAAGGATATCATGGTCAACAGCATCTGCAACCGGTATGTGTTCTACGATACGATGACCGATATGCTGATGGCCTTGCAGAGGGGCGATATTGTCGTGCTTGAAACCGATCAGAACACCGTGCGGTATATCGCATCCAGGAACGACGGCATCGTGGACCGTCCGCCGTACCTCAATCCGAACAACCTGCTCTTCTGCATGCTCCTGCGGGAAGAGGACGCGGAACTGCGTGACCGGCTGTCTGCGGCCATTGCCGTGATGAAAGAGGACGGCACCCTGGAGCAGCTGAGGCAGCGTTATGTCGAGGATGTCATCACGGGCGGTGACCCCGATGCGGTTGTGCCCGAAATCTTTCCGGGTGCCCCGACAATCAGGGTGGCAGTGACGGGAGACCGTCCGCCCATGGACTATGTTTCCGCCGGAGGTGAACCCCTTGGCTTTAATACGGCATTGATTGCCGAAATTGCCAAAGGACTGGGGATCAACGTAGAATTCGTCAACGTGAACTGCGCAGCCAGGGGTATCGCGCTTGCAACCGGCGTCTGCGACGTCGTCTTCTGGATGGAAGTCGGCGATTTTGAAAACTGGGAAGGCGCCGATTTCGAGGACCAGCCGGAAAACACCATTGTGACAGATCCCTATCTGTCTGTTTCTCTCTGGTGGGCGGTCCGCGCAGACTCTCCGGTGGTGAACGTATACCGGGATCAGTGACCGCGGCAGCAGGAGACAGGGGACGGTTCTCTGTCTCCTTTCATCTCCACCTCATCCCGGTTCGGATGAAACAGGCGGATGAGCTGGCAAAAAGCAGTGAAGTCCAAAAGGCAACCGTAACCCTGTTGCGTAAATCGGACGGGTAAACGAGGAAAGGTTCGGGACTTATCCCGTGAGGTCTCGCAAGCGGTCTCATTAGCCGTAGTAACAACGAATTGTGAGAAGTCAGCAGAGGCCATAGTAGCTGAAAGGCGAAGGGCCGAACGGTTCAAGACGTCAAATGAATGTATGTCCCAACAGCAAGCCTGACAGGCCGGGGAGCCGAAACGTATATGAGGCGAAGCGGCACACATATCCATGCTGGAAGCAATGCCGGAAGAAGCGCGGGTTAAGGTTTATCAGTATGCGCGAACTGTGTTTTCCTCGAATCGTCCTGCCAGTCCGTTTACTCCGGTAAGCAAAGAGACAGTTCTTGCTGATCTGAAAGCTTCTTCCGAGGAGTTTGACCGCGGGGAGGGTATGGATGCCAGGGAAGCTGTCCGGGAAATGAGAAACTGACAGACTATGCCGCTTTTCCTTTTTGGAAAGGCGTTTTTTTGTGAAAAAAAACCGTCCGCGGAACAAAAAGGGTCGTCCCTTCGTTCCTTTCGTTCCGTCCCTTCGTTCCTACTTCGTTCCTATCTCCGTTCCCATTTGACATTGTTCTTCAGAATCGTTATCATTGACAGCACCCGGGCGGGCAAAGGGCTCGCCGGGCTGTTTCATCCTTAGCAGGAGTGCGTTGACGCGGTCAGAAAAAATGTTCGGAAAGATTAAATTACCGTATATCGGGCAGCGGATGATTAAAACGTCGGTTGCTGTTTTTCTCTGCCTGGTCTTCTACCACCTTCGCGGATATGATGCGGGAACGATTTCCGCGGAAGCGGCCATTTCTGCGATTATCTGCATGCAGCCTTATGTGAACGATACCTGGGAGTATGCCGTCAACCGGATTGCCGGCACACTGATCGGCGCGTTCTGGGGATTATTGTTCCTGCTGATTGTACCGATGTTTCCGATCCGGGGAATCCCGTTGTATGCGCTGATGGGTCTGGGAACGCTGATTTCCCTGTACAGCGCGGTGGCCATCCATAAGCCGGACACCTCCAGCCTGGCGGCCATTGTATTCATCTGTGTCGTGATTGCCTATCCGGAAGTTGAGTATCCGCTGTATCATGCCTTCCATCGGGTGCTGGACGTGCTGGTCGGCACGCTCATCGCCATCGGGGTCAATGTGTTCCGCCTGCCCCGCGTGAAACTGCGGGATCAGCTGTTTTTTATTTATACAAAAGATCTTTCCCAGGATCATCTGTCACAGATTTCGTCACCCGTGCTCTTCCGTCTGAGTTATCTGAACAAGGACGGCGCAAGGATCTGTATGATTTCGGAACATGCGCCCGCTTTCTTTATCAGCCAGATCTGTCAGATCCGCCTGAATGCCCCGATGATCGTCATGGACGGCGCGGGAATCTATGATACCAATGAAAATATCTATCTCTCCAGAAGCTGCATTCCTCCCGAATCCTCCGAATGGCTGATGGGGAAGCTGAACAGCATGGGCGTTTCCTATTTCATTTATACGGTCAATAAAAACCGGAACTTTATCTATCATCACGGGACGCTGTCCCAGGAAGAACAAAAGGTGATGCAGCGGATGAGAAGCTCCCCCTACCGCTATTACCTGAACGATGATTCGTTTGACCAGAAGGACATTGTTTACATGAAGATCATCGGCCGGGAAGAGCGTGCGGAACGAATCTGGCGCGCATTGAAGGACATCCTGCCCCAGAGCGGTCTGCGGGTTGCGCTCAGGCCCCAGTCCGGACTGGACGGCTGCAGCAGCCTGTACTTATACGCCGCTGACGCAACCGTCGACAACGCCAAAAAACAGGTTCTGGAAATGATGCGCGAAGAGCATCCGGAACTGAAAGCCAGGGAAATCATCTCAACGGCCAGACACCATTCAGAGTATGAAGCGATCCGCCTGCTGCATACCCTCGGCCACGCCTATGAACCCCTCCGCCTGACATACTGGATCCGGGAAAAAACCCGCAAGGAAAAAGAATCATAAAGGAGCATTCCGTGACGTATTCGTCCGGCCTCTCCTCTGCTTTATTGGACATAACCTGATGGTCATGTGAGGGAGAGAGAAGCAGCTCAAAGGAATCCTGCAGAATGATCGAAACTGGCAACTGACAGACTATGCCGCTTTTCCTTTCGGAAAGGCGGTTTTTTCGCGAAAAAAGCCGGGTGAAACGAAAAAGACCGTCTCCGCGTTTCTGAAGGAGGACAACAGGACTGACGGTGTAAGTCTTGCAAGACAAAATGATAAACAGTATAGCATTAAAAGAGAAAGATGCAGGAGGTGTTGGTGTGAGTACGCTGGAGGCAACGGTATGGATGATTTTGAAATTAAATTAAACCTGTATAATGCGGATGGAAGTATTTGTGCAGTACATGAGGATTCATCATATAATTTCCCCGGGTAACATTGTTTTTTATTTCCTTTCTGGAAGCAGCATGAGCTCTGGGACGGGACCTATAATATAGCCTTGTTTTGCTCATTAACTCGTTTGGCAATCAGTTCGCTTATTGTAACAAAATCCTCCTGCGGGATATAGACGGGGATATGTGAAAAACGGGTATGCAGCATGATCCTGTTTCCCCGCGTATCCGTATACCGGACGCTTTTGAAGTCAACAAATGTGCACCCTCTTCCTTCCCGAATGCGGATACCGTCATTTCTGAGCTCATAGGGAACGATTTCCACTTTCGACCTGTTCAGGGCATAACGGCAGGCTGCATGGACGATCAGGATGATAATTCCGCAGGTGAGAATCATAATGATCAGTTTCTCATCTTTCAGCAGCAGGAATCCGAGCACCAGCATTATGGCACTGATAGCAAGGCCTGTTCTGATACCGCATTGATATTCAAATTGCTTGAATTCCTCATCAGATTCACAGCGCCAGCGATAAATGCCGTTTTCATACACAATTTTTTTCAGTTCCATGGTAATCCTTTCATCAGTCCTTTGCTTTCCGGGCAGCCGTTTATTTCCTTCATATTATCTGACGGACGAAAGAGACTGAGAGTTCCCTCGGAGAGGATCAAAGAAAGGAGCTTCTTCTGCTGGTTAAATTTTGTTGTTCTGACCGCTTGAAAGTCTTGAAGGGGGAATGGGCTCGTTTTACCCGGCCCGTTGCAATCTTTGGCAGATATGATATAATATAACCTGAGTTTTACAGTTGAGAGAGATAGAAGTGCCCCGAAAGCCTTACAAATCAAGGCAGTCGGGGCTTGATTAATTGAAACGAAGTGTTGTGTTATTTC
>OMYT01000077.1 GCA_900315315.1 uncultured Eubacteriales bacterium
AGCGCAACTATAAAATTCATATATGTTGACACAAGAAAAGCCCGATTTCTCGGACTTTGCAACACTTTTTAGTCAGCAGTCACTGTAAAACAACGGTGTGGACAAACACAACCGAACTTGACGGACCGGTCCTATTGGAAGTAAAATATACAGACTAGCCTGATGATGGAGAATTATGCTCAATTTCGGGAGGTTATCGGATTACCATGAAACGGAAACTGATCGCGGCTGCGGTTCTGCTGCTTCTGCTCTTCTCCCTGGCGGGGCTGAGCCTGGCGGAGGAAGCGCCGGCCACGCCGACGGATCTGACGGAGAGTGCCTCTGAGCCGAAAACGCCGCAGACGCCGTGGGAAGAAGCGGAAATTGCCGTTCCAGAGCCGGTCTGTGCCCACGAAAACGTCAGTCAGATCATATACTTTTTCGACAGTCCGAGCTATACGACCCTCGGCCCCGCAACCCACAAGGTGGCCGGCCCGGGCGTGGTAGCGGAGGTCTGCAGGGACTGCGGGGCGGTTCTGAGTGAGGAAACGGTTGACTATGCCGAGGAGATCCGTCCCCACAGCATGAAAAAGGGCGTCTGCCCTCTCTGCGGGTACCGGCAGGAGACGGCTACCGTCGAGGACAGCCGGGACGCGCCCGGCGAACGGACCCTCGTGGCCCAGCCCGACGGCAGCGGTTTGTTCTTCCTCACGCTCACCGAGCAGGACCTGGCCGCCCTGGAAAACGCGAAGGTCAAGGTCCTCCTGGTCCGCGGGGAGAACGGCAAGGCCGTCGTCGCCGTGGACGTGAAGGAAGTCCGGCAGGAGGCCCGGCGGGAAGCTGCTTCCTTCTCCATCGAGATGTCGGAGCAGGAGGACGGGAGCCTCTTCGCGGGCCTCAGCCTGTCCAACGCCCCCGGCCGGAAGGACGAGCTGGATATTGAGGGCGTGTCCCTGCGGTTCTACGAGGGGGAGATGCCGGCCCTGAAGATCGCGTTGGACCCGACGGACGGGGACCGGCTCACCGAGACGGACGGGGTCTGGAACGAGGCCGGTTATTGGACTGTGCCCTATGTCAGCGAAGGATACTATCTGGTGGTTAAATGAAAGCACTGATTCTGAATTCCGGGATGGGGAGCCGCATGGGGGTGCTCACGTCGGAGCATCCCAAGTGCATGACGGAAATCTCCCCGCGGGAGACGATTCTGTCCCGGCAGCTGACCCAGCTGTGTGACGCGGGCGTGAAGCAGGTGGTGATCACCACCGGCCTGTTCGGTCATGTGCTGGAGGCCTACTGTGACAGCCTCGACCTGCCGCTGGAATATACCTTTGTCCATAACCCGGATTACCGGATCACGAATTATATTTACAGTATTTACCTCGCCCGGGAATTCCTGGATGACGAGATCCTGCTGATGCACGGCGACCTGGTCTTTGAAAACGAGGTACTGGACCGGGTCCTCGCCAGTGAAACCTCCTGCATGGCCGTGTCTTCAACCCTGCCCCTGCCGGAGAAGGACTTCAAGGCCGTCATCAAAGACGGGAAGGTCCTCAAAGTCGGCGTCCAGTTCTTCGAGGACGCCGCCGCGGCCCAGGCCCTGTACCATCTGAAGCGGGAAGACTGGAAAACCTGGCTGAAGGAGATTGAGGCCTTCGTCGACGCCGGAAAGCTCACCGTCTATGCCGAGGAAGCGCTCAACGTCCTCGACGGCGCGGCAAATATCGCGGCCCTGGATGTACGTGACCTTCTCTGTGCGGAGATTGACGACGCGCAGGACCTGGCGGTTGTCTCCCGGCGCCTGAAGGAAGTTGAAAACCGCACGGTGTATATGTGCTTCTCCACGGACCTGATTCACGGCGGGCATATTGAGATCATCCGCAAGGCCCGGCGCCTGGGCAAGCTCATCGTCGGCGTCCTGTCGGACGAGGCGGTTGCCTCCTACAAGCGGTTTCCGCTGGTTCCCTGTGCGGAGCGGATGAAGCTCTTTGAGAATATCGCCGGCGTGTCCCATGTCGTGGAGCAGCGCACCCTGTCCTACCGGGAGAATCTCGAAGCCTACCGCCCGGATATCGTCGTCCACGGGGACGACTGGTGCGCCGGCTTCCAGAAGCCCGTGCGGGACGAGGTCGTTTCCTTATTAAATGCCTACGGCGGCAAGCTGGTCGAGTTCCCGTACAGCGCCAATGAGGAGTATCAGGAAATCCAGAAGCGGCAGCGGGCGGACCTGGCCATGCCGGATCTGCGGCGCGGGCGCCTGAAGAGGCTGCTGGCCATGAAGGGCCTCGTCACCGTCATGGAGGCCCACGACGGGCTCACCGGGCTCATCGTCGAGGATACCGTCGTGCATGAGAACGGCGGCACCCGTCAGTTTGACGCCATGTGGCTTTCCAGCCTGTGCGACTCGACGGCCCGGGGCAAGCCGGATATCGAGTTGGTCGATATGACTTCCCGTTTCCGCACCCTCGACGATATCATGGAAGTGACCACCAAGCCCGTCATCTTCGACGGGGATACCGGCGGGCTCACCGAGCATTTTGTCTATACCGTCCGCTCCCTGGAGCGCATGGGCGTTTCGATGGTCATCATCGAGGATAAGACCGGCCTGAAGAAAAATTCCCTCTTCGGCACCGAAGTCGAGCAGACCCAGGCTCCGATTGATGAGTTCTGCCGGAAGATCCGCGCCGGCAAAAACGCCCTCCGCACCAGGGATTTCATGATCTGCGCCCGCATCGAGAGCCTGATCCTCGAAAAGGGCATGGAGGACGCCCTCGAAAGAGCGCGGGCCTTCGTGGCCGCCGGGGCGGATGCCGTCATGATCCATTCCCGGAAAAAGGATCCTGCTGAAATCTTTGAGTTCCTGGAGCGCTTCCGCCGGGAAGACCCGGCAACGCCGGTCGTCCTGGTGCCCACGTCCTTCAATGCCGTGAAGGAAGAGGAATGGAAGGCCCGGGGCGCCAACATCATTATTTACGCAAATCAGCTCATGCGCGCTGCCGTGCCGGCGGTCCGCCGCGCGGCCGTGAGCATTCTGGAAAACCACCGGGCGGAGGAATGCGACGCGGACCTCATGCCCTTCAGGGAGATTATCCGGCTGATCCCCGGGGAGTAAGGAGAAGCGAATGGAAACACCTGTCCTGCAGAGGCGGAAGAATCGCCGGATCTTTTTGTGGATTTACGGCCTGGCACTGCTTTACTTTGTGCTGAAGCAGGTCTATTTCGCCGTCTGGATCGAGGGTTTCCCGGATCAGCTGGGTCATCTGAGCTACCTGGCCTGGCTGTCGGATCATCCGACGCTCTTCCCGGACTTCCGGAGTATTCCCTACGGCTATATCCGGGAGGAACGGGACGGGCTGGCGATGCTCTGGTTCAATCCCGCGACGGTCAACAACATGATCCATCCCCCGCTCTATTACCTGATCATGAATCTCTTTGCCGGCGTGCAGAAGATGGCGGACGGGAGTTACGGGCTGGATATCATGCGCCTGCGGATCCTGAACATCCTCCTTTCATCAACCACCGTGGTTCTGGCTTTCCGTCTGGGCTATACCCGCCTGAAGGAGCGGCCGCCGCTGGTGCACGTGCTCTATGCCCTGGCGATCACGACCCTGCCGATGCTGGCCTATGTCGGCGCGAGCCTGAATAACGACAACCTGGCCTACCTGGCCCTGGTGATTTTCTTCACCGGCCTCCTCCGGTATTCGGAGGGGAAGGAGGACCTCAAAACCTTTCTGCTGGTGGGCGTCGGGTTCCTTCTGGGGAGCTTCGCCAAGCTGACCACGGCCCTTCTCTGTCTGGTTATGCTTGGGGTGGTGCTGGTCATGAGTATCATCCGGACGAAGTCCCTGAAGCTGATTCTCAACAAAAACTTCCTCATAACCCTGCCCTGTTATCTTCTCTTCCTGGTCTATGAGATCTATATAAAGCGGACCTTCGGATCCTGGCAGCCCTCGCTCCTGGACCTGAATCCGGAGTATTACTACACCACCATCTTCTATGTCCCGCCGGATCAGCGCGTCCCGATGACCTTTCTGCAGTATGTGCGCGTTTTTGCCCAGGGCATCGGTTACAGCTGGTCCAGCCTTTACTGCCATAACGAAGAGGTCAACCGGATCATGAAGAACCTCGCCTGGGGGATCATTTACTGGATCCCTGTGGCGGCGGCGGTGTTCGCGGGTTTCCGATCCCTCATCCGCCGGGACGGGGACAAACTGCCCCTGCCGGTGGCCCTCGGCTTCCTCGGCACCCTGGCGTATCACTTTTATTCCAACTGGAAGGGATATCCGGTTTCGGGATACCTGGGAGCGGTGCAGGCCCGGTATTACCTGGGGATGATCGTGCCCTTTGCCTTTGTCATGTGCAGCCGCGTGGTCCCCCTCTTCAAAAAGCGGAAAACCCTCGGCATAATCCTTGCCGCCATCCTGATCATAGGCTGGTTAGCTGGCGACGCTCTCCGCCTCGTATTCACCTACGGCTTCCCCTCCGGCGCTTGAATGTCATCTCGACCAAGGGCGCAAAGCGCCCGCGTGGAGAGATCTTGCCCCTAACAGGTTAAACCCCCTCCCTATAGCGCATCCCCCCTCCGTGTCATCCCGACCGAAGTGGAGGGATCTCCCTCGCAATCAGATTAAGCCCTCTCCGTGTCATCCCGACCGCTTTATAAGGAGTCACCCATGAAACTCATCATCCAAATCCCCTGCTACAACGAGGCGGAAACCCTTGAAGTTGCGCTCAACGACCTGCCGAAGCACATCGACGGCATCGATACCATCGAGTATCTGATCATCAACGACGGCTCCCGAGACAACACCGTCGAGGTCGCCCGCCGCTGGGGTGTCAACTACGTCGTGCACTTCGGGCAGAACCGCGGCCTCGCCAAGGGCTTCATGGCCGGCCTCGACGCCTGCCTGCGCAACGGCGCGGACATCATCGTGAACACCGACGCGGATAACCAGTACTGCGGCGAAGACATCGAGACCCTCGTCCGCCCGATCCTCGAGGGCAAAAGCGATATCGTCATCGGCTCCCGCCCCATCGACCAGACGGAGCATTTCTCCCCCCTGAAGAAAAAACTGCAGCACCTGGGCTCCTGGGTGGTGCGCCGCGCCTCCCGCTCGGACATCCCGGACGCGCCCAGCGGCTTCCGCGCCTTCAGCCGGGAGGCGGCCCTGCGCCTCAACGTAACCAACGAGTATACCTATACCCTCGAGACCATCGTCCAGGCCGGCCGGGAGCGGATCCCCATGCAGTCCGTCGACGTCCGCACGAATCCGGAGCTGCGGCCCAGCCGCCTCTTCCATTCGATGTTCGGCTATGTCAAAAAGTCAATTTTGACCATCCTCCGCACCTACGTCATGTATAAGCCCCTGGCGTTCTTCACGCTCCTCGGGGCCATTCCCTTCACCATCGGCCTGATCCTTGGCATCCGCTTCCTCATCGCCTTCTTCTCGGATCATTCCTCCGGCCATGTCCAGTCCCTGATCCTCGCCGCCACCCTTCTCATGATGGGGTTCATGACCTGGGTCGTGGGCATCCTGTCGGACACCATTTCCGCCGAGCGCAAGATCCTGGAGGATACCCAGTACCATGCCCGCCGCGCGGATTATCAGGCGGAGGAGCTGCAAAAGCGCCTGGACGCCCTGGAGGCAGGGCAGGGAACGAAAGCCGATAAAGCCGATAAACCCGAAGAAAAGCCGCCGAAGCCCGCGGAGGATAAGCCCGCCGCGCCGCCCAAGCCGCTCAGAATCAAGTCCGGGGGAGAACAGAAAGCATGAAGATCGTAATGCTCGGGCCCGTCTATCCGTATAAGAGCGGGATCGCCCAGTATACCGGCGCCATGTGCACGGCGCTTGCAAAGGAGCATGAGGTGAAGGCCTATTCCTTCTCCTTCCAGTATCCGAAGCTGCTCTACAAGCACACCCAGAAGGATGAGGAAAACACCACCTTCCGCTATGATCCGGCGGTCTATCCGCTCAACACCATGAATCCCGCCTCCTGGAAGAAAACCGCGAAGCAGATCCGCTCGGAGGATCCCGATCTCCTCATCGTCCAGTGGTGGCACCCCTGGTTCGCCCCCTGCTACGCTTCCATCCTGAAAAAAATCAGGAAGAAAAGCCCGGAAATAAAGATCATCTTCGTCTGCCATAACGTCCTGCCCCACGAGGGCTTCCCCATGAAGGAGTCCCTCGCGCAGAAGGTCCTCGGCCGCGGCGATGCCTTCATCGTGCATTCCGCCCAGGATGCGGAGGACCTGAAGCGCCTCGTCCCGTCTCCGCTCTTTGTCCACGGTGTGCACCCGACCTACAATCAGTTCAAAAAGAAGGATATTTCCAAGGAGGAAGCCCGCCAAATCCTGAAGATCCCCGCGGAGCAGGAGATGCTCCTCTTCTTCGGCTATATCCGGGAGTATAAGGGCCTCAAGCACCTGATCCGCGCCCTGCCGGAGATCCGGGCCCGCCGCCCGCAGGCGCATTTGTTCGTCGTGGGCGATTTCTGGGAGAATAATAAGGAAGAATATGAGCAGCTGATCCGGGAAACCGGCGCCGGCGATGCCATCACCCTCGTCGACGGCTACCTCCCGGATGACGAGGTGGAGCCATACTTTGCCGCGGCGGACCTCTGCGTCCTGCCCTATGAAAGCGCCACCCAGTCCGGCGTCATCCAGATCGCCTATTCCTTCGGCCTCCCGGTTATCGCCACCGAGGTCGGCGGCCTGCCGGAGGTTGTCCTGGATAACCGCACCGGCTTCGTCGTCCCCCCGAAGGACGCAAAAGCCCTTTCGGAAGCCGTCGTCCGCTTCTTTGACGAAAACAAAGCCGCTTCCTTCAAAGAAAACATCAAAGAAGAAGACTCCCGCTACTCCTGGGACCGCATGACCGAGCACATCAACTCCCTGATGAAGCAGCTTCAGGAGACAAAAAAATGAGTAAACAAAATACCAACTCTGCCTCCAATGTCATCCCGACCACCCCCGGTGTCATCCCGACCGAAGTGGAGGGATCCCCATCTCGTGTCATCCCGACCGAAGTGGAGGGATCCCCATCTCGTGTCATCCCGAGCGAAGTCGAGGGATTTCCCTCGGAACAGATTGAGCCCCAAAACTTGTGCGGCGATCCCCCCCTCATCACCTTCATAATCCCCGTCTACAAAGCCCTCCCTTGGCTCGAACGCTCTTTATCCTCCATCGTATCCTCCGAAAAACAATCCCCGACGCCGATCGAACTCCTCATCTGCGACGACGCCTCCCCCGACGGCACCGGCCAGCTGGTCAACCGCCTCGCCGGCGAGGACCCCCGCATCGTCCCCATGCATAACGAAACAAACGGCAGCGTCTGCTATTCCCGCAATCGCTGCCTTTCCCTGGCAAAGGGCACCTGGATCTGTTTTGTGGACCAGGACGACGTCCTCGATGCCCACGCCTTCGAAGTCTTCCGGAAAACCCTCGATGACGAGAGCGACATCATCTATTACGGCTTTCAGGATTTCTACGATAACGAGCCCGTCTCCATGGGGGACGGAACCCCCGGCCCGACGCGGGAGTTCGGGGCGGACGAAATCAAAAAGCTCCAGTGGGACTGCCTCTGTCGCTACAAGGATTCGCAGCCCCTGGTTTCCTACCGCCTTCTGCCCGTGCCTTGGGGCAAGCTCTACCGCCGCTCTTTCCTGAATGAGCATAACGTCCGCTTCCGGGAGGGCCTGCACCGGGAGGAGGATATCGGCTTCAACCTCACAGCCCTGGCCCACTGCACCCACGCAAAGGAGTGCCCCTATCCCCTCTATCACTATCGCCGTTCCCTGTACACCCAGAGCCATACCTACCGCCCGAATATCCGCCGGGAGACGGACGAAACCCTGGCCTGGTACCGGGAGATCATTTCCGAGCATTATCCGGACGATCCCCGCATGGACGAGCTCTACCGCTTCCGGGAGCTCTGGGGCACCCTCTACAACATCGCCCTCGGCTGCGGCCACGCGGATAACCCCAAGCCCTACCGGGAACGCAAGCAGGACTTCGAAGACCTCTTCACCTCGGAAACTCTGGATGCAAATAAGGCCCTCGACCCGCAGATGATCAGGCGCCTGGACCCTCTCCATAAAATCCTCGCCACCCTGGCGCGCAAAAAATCCTTCCGCGCCATCTGGCTCCTCGGCAAACTCGAACCCTTCACCTACAAACTCAAAATAAGGTGACCAGGGGGACGGTTCCCAATGGCATTTAGTTAGAACAAAGAAGGAAACAAAATCAGGCATAACAAGCATATCAAACCAGATTGGCACACGTTTCAACCGATATCATAGAAAAA
>OMYT01000041.1 GCA_900315315.1 uncultured Eubacteriales bacterium
CGGGGCTATTTCTGTGTATTCATCCGCAGGTTTGGAAAGCTTTTCCCCATTAGATTCTCATCATTTTGTCTTGTTCAGTGATATCATAACACAGAAATATCCATGTGAGAATAAAAAACTGTACCGGCGAAGGAAGTCGGCGGCGCGCCTCAGTTCGATGATACGGCTATGCTGTGTTACAGCAGGATTACCAGGACTTGATCCGTCAGGTCGGCTGTGATCTGGAAGCGGGCAGGATGCAGGTGATCTCCGCTGTCAACAGCGCGATGGTTCGGACATACTGGATGATCGGACAGCATATTGTTGAATATGAGCAGAAGGGTCATGAGAAAGCGGATTATGGTTCAGGTTTACTGGATCAGTTGTCTGAAGATTTAAGCAGACAGTATGGAAACGGTTTTGGAAGAAGCAATGTTTTTTGCATGCGCAGGTTTTATCTGCTTTATCCAAAAATCCAGACAGTGTCCGGATTTTTGTCCTGGAGCCATTATGTCGAGCTTCTCAAGATTGATGATCCGCAGGAACGGGCATTTTACGAAAGGGAAGCGGAAACAGGCCGGTGGGGTGTCCGGGAACTGAAACGGCAGATGAAAAGCATGCTTTATCACAGGCTCGCCCTGAGCGGTGATAAGGAAGAAGTGCTGCGCCTCTCGCAGGAAGGCCAGATCATTGAAAAACCGGAGGACGTGATCAAAGATCCGTATATCTTCGAGTTTACGGGATTGCCGCAGTTGCCGGTCTATACGGAGGGCGATCTGGAAGAAGCGCTGATCAGCAATCTGAGTACCTTCCTGCTGGAACTGGGAAAAGGGTTTGCTTTTGTCGGCAGGCAACAGCCGGTCCATATCGGCGGCAGGCTGTTCAAAGTCGATCTGGTTTTCTATCATCGGATCCTGAAATGCTTTGTGCTGATCGATCTGAAACGCGGGGAGGTCACGCACGAGGATATCGGGCAGATGAACTTTTACCTGAATTATTACCGGGAAGAGATGAACACGGAAGGCGATACGGAACCGATCGGTATCGTACTAGGCGCATACAAGGACAAACTGGTGATGCAATACGCACTGCAGAATATTACCAATCAGCTGTTTGTGAGCAGGTACCAGCTGTACCTGCCCGATCGGGAACAACTGGAAGCGGAATTCAGACGTTTTATGGAGAACTCAGATTCAAAGTCGATCTCCATGCCGGAGCGCGTCCGGGAAGCGTATGCGGGGTACCTGCAGGAGGCGATCGATGAGGTGCTGGGGGAATAAAAGAAAAGGATGATCTTCATTAAGATTTAGATTCGATGAAAAGTATTAGCTGGTTTTGAATAAGACATGGGAGGAAAAAATGGAACAGATTAGTTTGTTTGATGTGAATGATCAATTTCCCAACACATACTCTTGTTGCGCGTCCTTCCTCCAGCGCAGCGTCACCATGGTTCCGCCCTCCGGCAGGGCTTCTATGTCCAGCGTGCTGTCCTTCCCCTTGCAGAGGACGAGGCGGCTGTAGACATTGATGAGGCCGATGCCGTGATTGCGCACGCCGGTGCGCAGGCTTTCCCGGATTTCCTCAATTCTCTCCGACTGGATGGTATCCCCGTTGTCGGTAACGGTCAGCCTGATCCAATCGCCATCGTCCGTCGCCTGCACCGTGGTCACCAGCGGCCCCTCGGGATTGCCGCCATGCTGGCCGGCGTTTTCGATCAGCGGCTGAAGCGTAAACTGGGGAATGAGCTCCTCCTCCAGACCTTCCGCCACCAGGCATTCCAGCTTGAAATTATTGGCGTAGCGCAGATCCATCAGCTTTGTGTAGTGGCCAATGTGCTCAAGCTCCTCCCGAATCGTCCACTGGACACGCCATTCCCGAAGCACAGGGCGGATAACCTCGCCCAGTTCGATCAGCATGTCGGAGACCGGTTCCGCGCCCATGAAGATTGCCATCCACCGTATGGCGGAGATGGAATTGTAGATCATGTGCGGAGCAAGTACGCTGTGAAGGTCGTTCATTTCCTGCTCCAGTTTTTCGCGCTCCATCCGCCTTATGGTTTCCATATGCTGGCCCAGCAGGCGGCCGGTGTTGTTCAATTCCCGCCGTATACTGTCAAATTCTTCTATGGACGTCGTTTCATCTGAAACAGGCTCCAGGTTGCCATGCCCGAGCCGAATGATGTCATTTTTCAGGTCGTTAAAGCTTCGCATAAAGCTCCTGAGCCACAGGCAGTAGATCCCGAGCATGACGAACAGAGTCGCGAAGGCCAGCATCCACACCATGCGCTGAAGCTTGCGTATGGTTTTCATGCTGTCCTCCATGGAAACCTCGCGCACCAGCGTCCAGCCTGAATCGTTCATGGGCATGGAGAAGATACCGTATGCCTGGCCCTGATCGTTCCTGACGATGCGCCCGCTGCTTCCCTCTGCGAGCAGTACCTCCGTGCTGAGGCCGCTGTCGCTCCCCATCCGGAAGAACTCTTCGCCGCTTTCTGAAAAGACATGGACTGTACTCCCGGCGTCAGGCAGGAGCGTCTGCATCTCCTTGAAAACCGATTCGTCCATCAGCATCAGCGCGTAACATTCCCCAGCCTTCACGCTTACGGATCTCCAAGTCACGGCCATGACGGATTTCGGCAGCTTTTCACTCTCAAAGCCGTAGATCTCCGATTCCGACAGAGGACCGATCCAAACCGTCTGTCCCGACGGAACGCTGAGAATCCGATCAATGTCAGCATCGGGCAGTGACACATCGCTGCGATCGTCCCTGAAGACATTGCCATAGGGCAACGCCCCGAACAGACTTCCGTCCGGGCGCATGAACAGAAGACCATAGATTGCGCTGTGCCGATTAATCTCAGTGCGCAGATAATCTCTGCAATCCACCCGGGCATGAATCAGCGCCGCATTCGAGCCGTATTGAAGCCTCGCGTATTCCGCAACCCTGTCGTCGGCCATGATGCTGCGGGAATCGGCGACGGACTGGATGACTGTCCTGCTGATCACCTGCGCGATCGCGTCAAAGAACGCAGCGTTTTTTTCGCTCTCCTGCTTCAGGTTCATGCCAATCCAGGTTCGCGACACCATTACCGTCATCCCGACAACAAGCACCAGCGTCATGACCAGTATGGGCAGCAGTATGTGAAGCCGCAGAGAGCTAACCCATCGCTTCACGGTTGCTTTCCCTCCACTCAGACGGTGTCATGCCACAAAACTGGCAGAAGCGTTCTTTGAAATAAGAAGAATCGGTATAGCCGCACTGCAGGGCGACTTCATCGATGAACAAGTCCGTTTCGCACAGAAGCGTCTGGGCACGCAGCATTCGCATGTAGAGCAGGTATTCCGTAAAGTTCATGCCAAGCTCTGTTTTGAACAGCTTTGAAAGATAAACACTGTCATAATGGATCAACCTGCCAAGCGTGTCCCTCTGTATGTTTTCTGCCAAATGGTTCTGGATATAGCCCATCGCCTTGCGTATTTTAGGGCTAACCCTTGGGGAAGCCCGGTTCAAACGTTCCTCCGCGCTATCGCAGATGCTCCGGGTCATCTCCCACAGGCCCGGCTGGGATGTCGAGAGGTTCAGCGATTCGAGCAGCGGCGCGGCACGTTTGAGCAAGCTTCTGAAGCCACCCTCCAACTCGCCGGGAAAACGATCCAGCCGTATTTTCAAGGCCAGGATCTCATCCCGACTGGAGCAGACCGGCAAGCTGATCATAAGCGCGCTTCGGATTTCGTCCAGCCGCTCATTGCAATAATTACCGTTCGCGTCCAACAGCAGCACCGGATAATCGAACATTTGAGGGTCGTTCAGCAGCGTAACAATGCAGCGGGCCAGGTGGGGGAGACCTTCCTTCCCAAGGGGCGCAAATACCGCGACAATCCCCATGTCGATATGAAAGGTGTCCTGGACATAACGGGCAAAATCCACAAGCGTCTTTTCGGAGACCTGTCCCGTGGACAAATCCTTCCAGATCAGAAGCCGGCAGTTTCCCCGATCGACCGTCACATAGGCTTCCGGTTTGCCCAGCCTTTGCAGGATCAGCATAGAAAGGGAACGCTGCAAAGCAGGGGTCAAACGGTCATTTGGGAACAGCCGTATCCCGGTCATGCCCTGAGCCTGAAAGGACGTATCATCAGGACTGTCACCGAACAGAAAAGCCTCCCAGGCCTTCTTCTCCCGCATGGCATTTTCGGATGATTCATCCTGTGCAGGCCGAAGAATGTCCAACACCTTGCGGACCGCTTTGCTGATGTCGTCCTGTTTCATCGTCATTTTGTGCAGGATTCCCGAGATGCCAAGCGCTTTGACTTTATCCAGCGTTTCACCTTTATCGACGCAGGTCACGACGATTACGGCGCATCGCGGGTCAGCTTGGCGAATCCGCTCAAGCAGTTCAACACCGCTCATTTTCGGCATGAGTAGGTCGAGAATGACGATGTCCGGGCGGTACTTCTGATAGAGCTCCCAGGCCTCCAGACCGTCTCTGGCTTCTCCCACGACGGCAATGTCCATCTCGGCCCAGGATACGCTGCTGCTGATACCCATCCTGACGAGCAGCTCGTCCTCCGCAATCAGCGCAGTCAGCATGATCGAATCCCCCTTTGCTATTTCACGTAGGGCAGCTTTTCGTAGTCTTCAGGCGCATAGGGCTCGATGCCGTTTCCCCGCTGCGCCTCCATGACCAGGGGTACAACGACATCGGCGGCGGCGTCCCACTTCTGCTGATACGCTCTGAACACCTCTGGCTCGCCCAAATCGATGATCCTTTGGATCGCGTCTGAGCGGATATTATCGAATTCCTCGTCTGTTTCGGCAAAAACAAGGTCGATCAGCACCGAATCCAGTATCGCGTCCGCGTCGGAAATGACGCCCAACTGCTCCTCGTAAAGATCGGTGATACAGGCCGAGATGGCCTCGCCGCAGTCGTTGCGGAAGTCCAGTCCACCTGCCTCGTAAAAGGCGTCGCTGGGCAGATGGACACCGTAGACCTCGCACATATCCCTGGAGACGTTGCTGGTCATGGTGGATCGCGCGTATTCCCGGTCCAGGGTGTAGAAATCCAGCGGCCACCCATCGGGATGGAGGGTGTTTTCCTCCAGTATGGGCCAGTTGTTTGGCAGCGAATTGGGGCCGCCCCACCGGTAAAAATAATTGTCGTTCGAGCGATCGCCCGTCAGGAAGGCATCCATCTGGGCCTTGCCGTATTCGTTCATCTGCGGCTCGCCGTTATTGTTGTAATCCCAGGTCACGCCCCGCTGCCCCACCGCGCATTCCCGCACGAACGTAGGATCGCACATATAGTTCATCAGCTTCAGCGCCTCCTTCCAGTGGGGGCTGTTCGCGGAGATGAACCACATGTACTTCGATCCGTTGCCCAACAGCTTGTACAGGTTTGTGTGGTAATTCATGGCCGCGGTCGGAACCGTGCAGTAGCCCGATATCGTGTCCGAATCCTCCGCGACCGCGGTGTTATACAACAGCTCCTTTGAACTGGGAAGGCCCATGTACTGGCCGCGCCTGCGCTTCATGTCGTATTCCTCGCGGGTTTGGGTGAATATTTCCATGTCGTAAGCGCCTCTGTCCCTGCCCGCAAGATACAGCTTTCGCTGCCATGCCGCGGCGGCCCACCAGATGGAATGATCGACATCCACATAGCCGTCGTAGATTTCATTGGTAAAGATATTATTGTGGTAATGATACGCCGTCCAGTAATCCTGGCTGTATTCCGTCCTGAACGCGACGACATATCCCATGAAATTGTCAGTGCCATACAGATAGGTCGGCCAGCCCTCCTCGGTGAATGGATGGTTCGCCTGCATCCGCATCAGCACATCCAGGTAATCGTCCTCATTGTTGATGGGCGGGCAGCCCAACTCCTTGTAATAGTCCCAGCGGACGCAGTAGCCGCGGGTGAAAAAGGTGTTGCTGTAGCCAAGGCCCGTGTAGCCAATGTTGCTGGGAAAGAAATAAAAGCCTTTGTCGTCGGACATTAGCTGTTTGATCACCTCATAGGAAAGGCGCGGCGTACCCATAAGAAAGTTGGGCACGTATTCCTCCAGGTAAGGCTCGACATTCATGGCCGCCCCCGCCGCCAGGATGCCTGAGAGATCGTTGTTGGTGGCCACGATGTCCGGGAGTTCTCCGGTGGCTATCGCCGTCTCATACTGGCCCTCCGACAGAGGGACATATCTGATCTCGACACCCAGCTGTTCCTCCAGGTATCGCCAGATACCCAGCTGATTTTCGCCGTCATAGCGGCTGGTCGAGCGGTCGTCCCAGTCGCCGATCGTCAGCACGATGCGCTCCCGGGCATTATCTTGGGCAATGGCTGTATTCGATTTCACAGAAAGAAGCGGCATGCACAGGCACATGACCAGTATCGCAGATAGAATTCGCACCATTTTCCACGCCGCCTTTCCACATAACGCTTTATGTTATAAACCCTTCCATATAACTCTCTTTATTATTATATCAAAAACACTGCCAAATCCAATGGGACAATCATGTCATAATTTACGGTGATTGTGTCATCTTGTTCTGGCGCACGGTTTTTTTCGTAACAGGAACATTTTAAGAACTCTAATCGACAATCGTGTCATAAATTTCGGCGATCGTGTCGTCATCCTCCGGTGCTCAGGTTTTTCGCCGCATATTATGCTATCGTATAATCGGTGGCTTTAACTTGAAATCAACACTGGGAAAGAAAGTGAGGAATCATGAATCTCAGGGAACTGGAAATCGGCAAGGCCGCCGTTGTGACATCGGTAGGCGGAGACGGGGCGCTGCGCCAGCATCTCCTGGATATGGGGATCATGTTTGATACTGGAGTTTGAGGATCATGATAAACCGTGTTTTTATTCAGACGTTTGGTGAATTTGACGTGTTCGTTGACGGGCGGAAGATAGCGTTCAGACATCCCAAAAGCAAAGAAGTGCTTGCGGTTCTGGTGGATAAACGCGGTCTTTCCATGTCCCGTCCGGAGATTTTTTCCGTCATCTGGGAAGACCGGTTCTATGATCGCGCCATGCAGTCTCAATTTGATACGCTCATTCGATCCATGCGCAGAACACTGAAAGGATATGGAATAGACTGTATATTTGAGATAAAAAAAGGATTCCTGCGCATCCGCCCGCAGTATGCCGAATGTGATTATTGGCAGTTTATGACAGGCGACGCGAAAGCGATCCAGGCCTTTGGAAACGAATATATGAACGGCTATGCCTGGGCAGACACGAAAAGGGAATGCCTGGCGGAAAAGAAAGCGAGGTGGACAGTGAAGCAGGTTTCAACAGAGCAAAACACCGCCGGGCCTGAACACGTCCGTCCAATACTGAATGTATCCCCATATCCAGCGGTTGAGGCGCGTACATTTGGCGGTTTCGATGTTATGGTAGACGGCGAGTTTGTGGCTTTTGGCAGGACAAAGTCAAAAGAATTGCTGGCCTATCTCATTGAAAACCGGGGAAAGCCGGTCAGCAGGAAGGAAGTCGCCCGCGTTCTATGGGAGGAAAGAAGCTTCGACAGGGCTTGCCAGAAACAGCTGGATGTAGTGATACGGAGCCTGACCTCCACGCTCTGTGAATATGGGATCAGTGATATTGTCGAGGTCAACAAAGAGATGCGGGTCGTTCCATCCCGTTTTGTATGCGACGTTTATCGGTATCTGAACGGGGAAGCCGACGCAGTGTTTGCGTACTGCGGCGAGTACATGAACGCCTACTCTTGGGCGTCCGCGACAGAAGCATGCCTGAACGGCATGCATGAACGGGTTCAAGTGCAATCATTGTAATGCAGGGGGAAGGATAATGAATTCACAATCGGTTTTCAGGAAGACGAGCCTGAACAAGGCATCAGAGTTGGACGAACTCAACAGCTATCTGAAGGTGTCAAGCGTCCATGCCTGGGTGATTCTGGCCGCGGCGGTTATGGTGGTTGTCGGCATCCTCATCTGGGGAAGGATCGCCCGTGTCGAGGATTCGATTCAGGGCGCCGGTCAGGTTAAGGACGGCGTATTGACCTGTTATTTTCGCCAGGAGGACATGAACTACATTCAGCAGGGATCAAAAATACAAGTGGGCGATGCGAAATACGAGATCAGTGAGATCGTTCCCAAGCTGCTTTATACCTACGATGTTCCCAGAGAGGTACTCTATCTCAGTCAACAGACGGAATGGTATCAGACGGCGCTTGCATCCTGTGACCTGGAAGACGGCACCTATAATGTCCGCGTGGAGCTTGGTGAAAATACGCCGCTTGGCTTTATGAGGGAAAGGAACTGAGGCTGAACTATGAGAAGGAAGAAGCCAATCAAAAAGGGAGTGGCCGCGGTTCCCGTCATTATGCAAATGGAAGCGATGGAATGCGGGGCTGCCTCCCTGTGCATGATCCTCGCCTATTATGGCCGCTGGGTTCCAATCTCAGAGATGCGAGATCTGGTTGGCGTATCACGGGACGGGGCCAAGATGTACACCCTGGCAAAGGTTGCCGAGAGCATGGGCCTGAACGCGGCCGGCTATACAGGCGAACTCAACCAGTTTTTTCACCAGGCTACGTATCCCTGCATCGTTCATTGGCAATTCACCCACTATATGGTTGTTTGCGGCAAGGTCGGCAATAAAGTGATCGTGAATGACCCCGCCAGGGGCAGGACGATTCTGTCCGTCGAGGAATTTGACGAGGGGTTTACCGGCGTTTTTCTCTGCCTGACCCCCACGAAAGAATTCGTGCCCGGCGGCAAGCAAAAGAGTGTGCTCTCTTATATCAACGACAACCTGAAGGATGCCAAAAGCACGATCGTATTCGTCAGCGTGGCGACGCTGGTCACGGCCCTGACAGGGGCCTTGATGCCCCCGCTGACACGGGTATTTGTGGACCGCGTGCTCAGCGGTCGTTCGCCTTCCTGGGGTATGAGGCTGACGGAACTGATGGTTCTGGTATGCCTGACAATGCTGGCCGTAGGATGGGTTCGGGCCGTGTATGAGATGAAATTGTACGGACTTCTCGGCATCAAATCCACCACTCGTTATATGTGGCACCTTTTTCACCTGCCGACCCGCTTCTTCTTCCAGCGGCAACCGGGAGATCTGAAACAGAATGAGGCTGCCACGGCTACGATCGCGCAGACGATCATTCAGCTGCTGATCCCGTTAATGATCAACACTGTCATGATGATCTATTATGCCTGTATCATGCTGATGTACAGCTGGAAGCTGGCGATGATCGGGTTTGTGATCATCGCTGTCAATCTCGGTCTTTCCAAGTATATTTCCAACAGGCGGATCAATGCTGCCCGCAGCCTCAACCGCGAAAACGCCAAGATGATGTCCTCATCCATGGCGGCTGTAAGCATGATCGAGACGATCAAGGCCTCCGGCGCTGAGAATACCTATTTCGGTAAATGGAGCGGGTATCAGGCGAATGTCGGCGCGAGGAATGCGGAGATCAACAGGACGACGAATATTCTTGGAAGCATACCGGGCTTTCTGATTAACCTCTCTTCGATCCTGATCCTCTGCGGCGGAGTCTTCTTCGTGCTTCAGGGACAGTTCACCGTGGGCATGGTCATGGCCTTCCAGAGCTATCTCACAGCTTTCATGAATCCGGCACAGCAGATGCTGGGAACGCAGCAGCAGATTCAGGAGATGCGCACTGAGATGGAACGTATAGAGGATGTGATGGTCTATCCCGAATATGACCTGCTTGGGGAAGACGCCCCGGATGCGAACTATGTCAAGCTCAAGGGTGACATAGAGCTTCGGAACGTAACCTTTGGTTACTCCAAAATGGAGGAACCGCTGCTGCGGGATCTGTCTATCCACATCACGCCAGGCTCAAGCCTTGCGGTCATCGGCAGTTCCGGTTGTGGAAAGAGTACGATTCTGAGTATGATCTCAGGGCTTTATGCGCCCTGGTCCGGGGAGATCCTGTTCGATGGAAAAAAGCTGAAGGATATTCCGAAGAGCGCGTTCCGGGGATCTGTTGCCGTGATCGACCAGAAGATCACGCTGTTCAAGGATACGATCGCCAACAACATCCGCATGTGGGACAACTCCATCGAGGATTATGAGGTGATCATGGCGGCCAAGGATGCGCAGATTCACGACGATATCATGGCGCGGAAAAACGGCTATGACCATGTGCTGAGTGAAGGCGGCTCTGATTTTTCCGGAGGTCAGCGTCAGCGCATGGAGATTGCCCGTGCGCTGGCGACAGATCCATCCATTATCATTATGGATGAGGCTACCAGCGCTCTTGACGCCGCCACAGAGAACCGGGTGGTATCTGCTATCCGGGACAGAGGCATTACCTGCCTGATCGTTGCGCATCGACTGTCTACGATCCGGGACTGTGACCAGATCATCGTGCTGGACAAGGGCACGATCGCCGAACGCGGTACCCATGAAGAACTGATGGCGCTGAACGGGCTATATGCTTCTCTCGTCAAAAACAACTGATACGGCTGAGGTGAGAATCGCAAGCATGTTTGACGAACAGATAAAAAAGAAAAATCAGATGGAGGCGGAGCTGTTCACCGAATCCTACCAGAAGCTGGCTGAAGTGGTGACAGGAGAAAACAGCGCACCGCACTTCAGCGGCAGCCTTCTGTTAAACCGCAGGGTCGTCATGGATATCGCCGAACAGCTGGACGTTGATGTACCCTATTCCTCAAATGAGGATTATTCCATCGAGTACTATCTGGACGAGGTATTCCGGCCCCAGGGCATTATGTGGCGCGAGGTCAGGCTTGGGGAAAAATGGTATGCCGACGCCATGGGCGTCATGCTCGGTTCCCTGGAGGACGGCAGATGCGTCGCCCTGATCCCCCACGGTTTGGGCGGATATGTCTACCGTGACCCGGACACAGGTGAAAAGACACAGGTGACCGCGCGGAATGCCAGAAAGCTCCAGCGAGATGCCAAGCTCTTCTATCGTCCGCTGCCGGCGCGCGAATTACGGGTTCGCGACCTCATTTCCTATATGCGCAAGTGCAGCTCCATCGGGGATGTGGCGCTGTACGTGATCGCCACGGTCGCGGTGATCCTTTTGGGCATGGTTACGCCCGCCATGACGAAGCTGCTGTTTTCCACCGTCGTCTCCACGAAAAACAGCTGGCTCTTGCTTGGCATCTTTACGCTGCTGATGGTGACGGCGGTGACGAAGCTGATCTTTTCGATCATCAATCAGCTGGTGCTGCCCAGGATTTCCACGCGAATCGCCATTCCGTTGCAGGCGGCTTTCATGATGCGCACGCTGACCGCCCCGGTGAGCGACGTGCGCGGGTTCTCCGCGGGCGACCTCGGCACCCGGCTTGGGGCGCTGTACAACTATATACAGGTTTTGCTGAGCATGTTCCTGTCATCGATACTGACGGCGCTCTGCTCCCTGATCAGCTTTTTCCAGATGTTCCGCTATTCCCCGGAACTCGCGTATGTCGCGCTGGGCGCTACGGCGGTGATTTTGATCCTGAATATCGTTGTTGTAAAAAAGAACTATGATCTTGGCTGTGAGAGGATGGATTCACAGGCCGCGGAATCCGGCATGACCTACAGCCTGATTGACGGCATCCAAAAAATCACGGTAACCGGCGCGGAAAAGAGGGCGTTCATCCAGTGGAGCCAGACCTATCGAAGGTCCATGCAGGCGCAGTATAACCCACCTTTGCTTTTGAAGGTGTTCGGCGCGTTGAACGCCTTTGTGCTGACGGCCGCCACCATTGCCATGCTGTATCTGGCGTACCGCACGAAGCTGCCCACGGCGTCTTACTATTCCTTCACGGCCTCCTTCGCCATTGTTACCGGGGCTCTTGGCACGATCAGCGCGGGCATCACCGGCGTCGCCGGGGCTCTGCCAGTGTTCCGGATCCTCCGCCCGGTGATGAAGATGGTGCCGGAAGTCGAGGGAAACAAGGAGATTGTCAAAACCCTCAATGGCAACATCCGCCTGGACCACGTCACCTTTGGCTATGTGCCCGATCAGCCTCCGGTTATCGATGATTTGTCCATGGATATACGATCAGGGGAATATGTGGCCATTGTGGGCTCCAGCGGATGCGGCAAATCTACGTTAATGAAGCTGCTGCTGGGGTTTGAAAAGCCAATCAGCGGCACGGTTTTCTATGACAACAAGCCGCTGGACGATCTGGATATCGCTTCCGTCAGACGGAAGATCGGAACAGTTTTGCAGAACGGCGAAATCATTCAGGGAACCATTTTCTCCAATATCACCATCACTGGAAATAACCTGACGATGGACGATGCCTGGGAAGCGGCGGAGTTTGCCGGCATCGCGGAAGATATCCGCAGGATGCCGCTGCAGATGAACACCCGCATGCCCGATGGCGGGCGGGGTATTTCCGGAGGACAGAAGCAGCGCCTGCTGATTGCCCGTGCCATCGTCAACAAACCGAAGATCCTGTTCTTTGACGAAGCCACCAGTGCCCTGGACAATCTGACCCAGAAGGCGGTTACGGAATCCCTCGGCGCGCTGGAATGTACCCGCGTTGTGATTGCGCATCGGCTGAGTACGATCCAGAACTGCGACCGCATCTTCTGCCTGGACAAGGGCAAGGTGGTCGAAACCGGCAACTACGACGAACTGATGCAGAAGAACGGCTTCTTTGCCGAGCTGGTCAAGCGCCAGCAGGTATGAACCGCAAACCACTACTTTGAAAAAGGAGCAGATACGAAAATGGAAAACAACGTCACCACCGCCGTCCGCACCGCCGGTCAGGAGGGCTGGCATCCCTCCCGTTACAATCTGTTTGCCAAGCACCCGGACGGAAAAGGCTTTCTTGTCCTGAATCTCTTCAAAGGCTCCATGCAGGTATGTTCGGAAATCGAGGTGGCGCTGATCCAGATCGCGGATCAGCTGGATTCGGACATCGAAGTGCTGGAGAAGTTCAAAAAGTACGGCTTTATCGTCAATTTTGACGAGGTTGCCGCGCTGGAGGCCATGGGACGGCAAGCCTGCGCGTGCTCGCGGGCGGTGTCGGTCACGATTTGTCCGACTGTCGGCTGTAACTTTGACTGCCCTTACTGCTTTGAAAACCACATCCCGGGAAAGATGAGCTCGCAGGTACAGGACGATGTGGTAAACCTGATCAGCCGCATGATGGACAGTGTTGCTGCAAAGAACCTGAGTGTGACCTGGTTTGGCGGCGAGCCGCTGCTGGCCCCGGATGTCATCGAGGCCCTCACGAAACGCCTGACCTCCCTGGCGGAGGAGAAGCACGCGGAATACCAGGCCAGCATTATCACCAACGGCTATCTGCTGGATCAGAAGAACATCGACTTACTGGAGCGCTGCAAGGTACACAGGGCCCAGGTGACGGTGGACGGCCTCCGGGACGCCCACAATGCTACCCGCTATCTGGCCGGCGGCGGCCCCACCTTTGATCGGATCATCTCCAATCTCCGGGATAATAAAATTCCCTTTGCCGTCCAGATCCGCCACAATACCCACGCGGGCAATGCGGATCAGATCGAGCCACTGAAGGCCCTGATTCAGCAGCTTTCAGAGGAGAGCGGCAACCGTCTGGTGTACTATTCCGCCACCGTCACCGGCAGTGATGTGGCGGACGAGCGCGGCAAGCAGGTGGACTTTATCTCCGGCGAGGTGGAGAAGGACCTGTGGATTCACCGGGTGCTGCGCGCCGGCACCCTGAACCAGCGGGGCAGCTTCTGTGGAGCCCATGTGCTCTCCAGCGTCACCATCGACGACAAGGGCAACCTCTACAAGTGCTGGAACGAGGTGGACAAGCCCGAGCTGAGCTTTGCCACCGCCGCCGAGTGGGACATCACCAAGCCCATCGAAACCGCCGCACACCCGGACAACCTGACGAAATATCTGAATACCACATGCCCCATCCCCGATCCCGAGTGCCGGGAGTGTATCTGGCTGCCCACCTGCCATGGCAACTGCCCCAACCAGCGTCTGACAACCGGCCGCTTCTGCTACCCCTTTAAGGACGATGACCCGACCGCCTTCGTTCAGGCCGCCTATCAGGTGATGAAGGAAAGAACACCAAAACAGCCGATCGATGACTGCTGACCGGTTCTCTTAAAAACGAAAAGAGTACTCACAGATCTCAAAGAAGGTATTTAAAACCAGAAAAACGAAATCAAATTTGGTCCGAAAAAGTATTACTCACCGCTTGGTACAGGAGAAAAAATGAAGGAAAACATATCGGGTACGATTTTCGCAAGCCATCTGGAAACAGGAATCTTTAATCGGTTTCTTCTGGAATTACAGGAAGATGTGGATGCGAATCTTCTTGCGCTTGCCTATCGTATGACGCTGATTGCTTGCCCATATTTTGAAAGAACAATCGTGAAAAAGAATGGGAGGCTGATATTTGCTCCAGACCATAACCGTTGTGTAGTGATGCCCCTATCTGCCATAGAGGCAGAGGAAGGGAGAGGACCAGTTTATGGCAAAAATCTGGTTCAGGTGTTTGCTTCGGAAAACAAAATCATCACCGGGATTTCTCATGCACTTACAGACGGATATGGGAAGGGGCTTTTCAACTTTCTTCTGATGTATCACTATTTCTGTTTAAAGGATGATTATGAATATATCAATCCGTACTTTGCATATGCAACACGCAGGATAGAATCGCAGATGGATTTGGACGTTTTTGCGGATCACCTTACTCCTGAAATTGAGGAAATGCCGAAGGACTGCGAGATGGATACCTGCTTTCATCTGCCTGAAAAAAAAGAGGCTGGAGAAAGTGCCTTTCTCATCGAGGCTGATTACGATCGGTTTCAAAAGCTGTTCCATGAATTGTCAGGGAAAATGGGCGCACGGGACCAGAAGCTTCTTCCCCTTGGGGGTAGTATCTGTCTGACCATGTCGTACCTGATGGCTTATGTCATTGCCGGCTTTCACCCTGAGAATCAGGAACCGATCAGCTGCCGTTTTCCGGTGAACTGCCGATCTCTATTGGGGGCTGAGAAAAGCATGCGCAATTTCAGTCATCCGCAGGCCGTGGCCTCTTTTCAGCCTCAAAGTTTTGGGAAAGAGGTTCGAGATGCCTTGGAGGGCGCGCTTTTGACGGAGGGTACTGCCGTTTTACGCCAGCTTTCACCAGAGTGCATTGGATGGCAGTATTCTCAATTTTGGAAAATAATACATGGTGAAAAAACGGAACCGGCTATGGACCGGAGACGGGACAGAACCATGCTGATTTCCAATGTGGGCATGCAATATTTCGAACCGCATGGAAAGTCTTATGTGAAACGGGTACAGGATCTTTACGGGCATTTCATGCTGGCAATCTATTTATCTGGTCAGGGAAAGAAACAAGTGATTTCTATTCATCAGATGTTTTCTTCTGATAAATATGCGAAGGGATTGGCGAATCTCCTGCATGAGCTTGGCCTTGATGTCTCTTTTGATAGAATATAGGCCATTGGTATTGTGTGGTTAATGTCTTTCTGTCATACCGTCATGATATGACACCCTGACAAAAGGGTGCGAAGCACCTCCTGCCCCGGATATAGTGGCCGTGCTTGCATAAGAATCACTAAATTTTTATCAATTTCATAGAACCAATGGAGGGATGAAAGATAATGAGACGTTTTTTAGAACGATTTTCGGATATCGTTTCCCGATATCCGGATAGAATCGCATTTAAAGATGGGAAGGAACAACTTTCCTATCAAGAACTGGATAAAGAATCAGGTCGCGTTTACCGCTACCTGAAGGAGCAGGACATCGGAAAAGAGCAATTTGTCACTATCTACATGGAAAAGAATGTTCATTTCCCCAGTGCCATGCTTGGGGTTTCGAAAGCCGGGGCAGCCTATATCCTGATTGAGGAGGGGTATCCTGCAGCACGCGTGGACTATATCAAAAAGGATTCTGGTTCCTTGCTTACCATCGACAAGGAACTCATGGAACAAATCTTGAAGAACTACGAACCGATGTTGGGCTATGAAGAAACCGATCTTCATGATGCAGCCTATGCCGTTTATACCTCCGGTTCCACAGGAAATCCCAAGGGTGTCCTTCATGAGTATGGAAATCTGGATCAGTGTGCCCACACAGCGGCGGAGAAGCCGGACTATGAAGAATCCATCTTAGGTTTTCCGGCAGCGATAAATTTTGTTGCCACACAGCTGTATCTCCTGCCCGCACTGGTCACCGCTACCACGGTCTTTCTGATTTCGGGGGACCTCATGCGCAATTTTGCTGGCTTGCAAAAACTTCTGTTAGAGGAAAAGATTGAAACCATGTTCTTTCCTCCGTCTTATTTGAGGCATTATGACCATCCTTCTCCCTACCTCAAGATGGTGATCACTGGCAGCGCACCGGCTTATGGAATCTATTATCCGGAAGGACCGGCGGTGAAGAACAACTACGCCATGTCCGAAACGGGATTCTTTGTGTTTGAAGGAATCCTGGAAAAATCCTTTGATAACGCCCCGGTGGGGAAACCGGTGTTGGATATTGATTTGTACCTCATCCGGGAAGACGAAAGCATCGTGGAAGGCGTTGGGGAAGGAGAACTTTGTTTCGAAAACGAGTTTGTCCGTGGCTATTTAAATCTTCCGGAGCAGACGAAGAAGGCATTTCGACCTATGAAGGACCAGCCCGAGAAGATTCTGTTTCATACCAACGACATGGTTCGAAGAGAGGAAGACGGAAGATATTATATCGTTGGCAGAATCGACGACATGATTAAGATTGACGGAAACCGGATTGAACCTGGTGAGATAGAGGCTGGGGTGAAGAGGGTCACAGGCCTTAGCGACGTGATGGCCAAAGGCTTCCAAGAGAAAGACCGGGCGTATGTTGCGGCGTATTTCCTCCGGGATGAGGCAGAAGGAAAGGGCATCTGGGATGGGACGCATTTTTCCATTGACCGGGAAAAGCTTGCCAGGATCCTCCCTGGATATATGATACCGACCTATTACGTTCCGTTGGATGCCTTCCCGCTGAATGCCAATGGGAAGATGACCCGAAAAGGCCTGAATCCTCCGGACATGGCAAGCCTGCGGAAGGATTACGTAATGCCGGAAACAGATATGGAAAAATACCTCTGTGAAAAGATGGCCCATGTCTTAAGGCTGGACAAAATCGGCGTGACGGAGGACTTTTTTGAAGCTGGAGGAAGTTCTCTCAGTGCTATTGACTTGATCAGCGCCTGTGACAGGTTGCGCCTGAGCACCAAAGATGTGTATGAGAAGCGTACGGTTCGGGAGCTTGCCAAGGGATTGTCCTTTGAAATGGAAGAAGAGAATCCGTTTGACCTGGAAGGGGATATGCAAAGATCCTATCCCCTGTTGCCAGGGCAACAATCCATTATTTTTTATCAAAATTATATGAAGTATCCCGCCACTTCAAACATGGCCCAGTTGTACCAGCTTAAGGAAGGGGTTGACCTGCTCCGTTTGCGTACGGCGGTGGAAGGCTGTATCAAAGCACATCCCGCCCTTCTAACCCGTATCTTCCGGGATGAGAACGGGGCATACCGGCAAAGATATGATGCCTCTTTTTTTCAGCCTGTGGGAATCGTCGAACTGAGTGAAGCGGCGTGGAAAGAGAAGCTTGCGAGAGGGGACGAGGCATTCGCCCTTGAAAACGCTCCATTATACCGGTGTACGATTTATGTGACCGGAGGAACCAGCTGGCTTTGGTTTTCCCTGCATCACATCATCGGGGATGGTTCTTCCATGAATATCCTGCTAAATGATATCTATCGGATGTTTGAAAACCCGGCGTATGTCCCCGCACGAGACGTCTATTTTTCCTTGCTTGCCAGGAATGAGAAAGAGAGGGGAAGCTTTTCCTGGAGAAAGGCAGAGGCGTATTATGCCAACTTGTTTCAGGAGGATCTGGGAACATCGATTCCCTATGGGATCCGTATGGATTTTGCATCCAAGAACAGGGGCTGTGACGTGTTCATGTCTTCCCGGTCTATCCCCAAAACACCGGGGCGTGACAGCAGCTTTTTCTTAACCGCCTTTGCTTTGGCGGAGTGCTGGTATCATCAAAACACCAAAGCGGCTGTGACGTTTGGCTACAACGACCGGGGGGATGCGGATAGAAGGTCGGCGGCAGGGTACTTGGTTTCCCCGCTTGTGGTGTTGCTGGATCTTTCAAAGGCCTCTGCGCCCAAGGAGATGCTGGCCATGGTTCGGAAACAGGTGGAGTTTGGCTTGTCCCATACGGAATACTCTTTTCTGAATGAAAAGGTAGGTGATTACTCGGAAATGGCAAGATTTCTCTATCAGAAGGACATCCTCACGGTTGGGGAAATAGGTGGCATTGCAAAGCCCGGACCGGATATCGCTTGCCATAAGGAGATGGGGGGTGTATTTAGCCTTGCCATGTTTGATAATAGTGAGAATCCTGACTGTCTGTTTGGCATCAAGTATTCCGTGGATAACTATAAACGTGAAAGCGTGGAACGGTTTGCCACTCTATTTCAAAAAGCTGTGGATTTGTTGGGAGCCTAGAAAGACCAAAAAGAAGGAGATTACGATGCTATTTATCAAACCACATCTGCATGTCGGGGCAACGAAGCTGTCTCATGGCACTAACGTTTTTCATGAGGCGTTGCAACAGGGAAAGGACTTGTACCATGTGGTAAATCCATCGGGGTCGGATTATGACCTGGAATATGTCCGCAACAACGATCTTGTCCCTGACGTTGTGCGAGAACCCAAAAAGGGGGTGGATATCTATCCCCCGTACCTGACCTACGATGAGAAGGATACGGGCAGGATGGATTTGAGTCTCCTTTTGGAACACGAGGCCGTTTTTTTCGAGTCGGTAAATGAGTATTCCGTCGTACTTGCGAAGGTTGCGCTGGAGAATACCGGGATACAGGTTTGGTTTACGGATCCTTTGATATTAAGTTTTCTTCCTGCGCAAGAACGGCTCCATGTGGGTAAAGATATTCCAGACCTTTCCCCGGAACGGATGTTACGTGCGGTGAATCAATTTGTGGGAGGCTTTTTTGAACACAACTTCCATACGTTGGGGATTATGCCTTTATTCCACAATGTATTCTTTTGGCAAAGCCTGACAGAGAAACCCTATTCCGACTTGAAGTATGTTTGTATCGGGATGGCAAGAAACGTGGGAATTGGCGGCATCTTGTCTTACTATGCCAACGCACAAAGGCTGTTTGCCGAAAAAGGACTTGAGACGTTTTTGAAAAAAAACGCCACGAGGTATTCCGATGAGATGCTGAGAAAGTATTTTTCCCTTCAGTGCCAACCGGATGACTCGACAGCAGAGAATACCATTCTGGTGGAGGATTTAACCTCGATTACAGCAACCTATGCGTTTATGCTTCATTCCGCAAAGGTCGACATCAGTATCCTGTCAAATACCTTCCGGGATGAACTGGATCAGTATGCAAGAGCGGTTGTGCCCCCAAAAACCCTTGGAGTACTCATCAGGGGAACGGACTATATAGTTTCGAAGATGAGTGGGGCTAGAAAGATGGCCACCGTGGATGACATGCTTCCCATGATTCGGGAGTGGATACGGGAGGACCACTATGAAAAGATTTTCCTTGCAACGGAAGACCAGGATATCCTGGATCGCATGAAGCATGAATTTGGTCCGATGCTTTGTGCAATAGCCCAGGAAAGGCATAGGGTGCAAGACTTTTCGGAGGGAATGAAGCTGCTAAGCGAGCTGGAGGAATCCTTAAAAAATGAGTCGGATTCCGAAGCCCGCAAAGAAGACAATATGGCAAATTACCTGTACGCATTGTACTGCCTTTCCAAGTGTGAGAGCTTTATGGTCTCCGGGCAGTGTCATGGATGGGATTTCGTCCTTTCCTTGAAGGAAGGAGAATTTAAGAGAACCTATAAGTTTGCTGTTGGGCTAAAGAATGAAAAGGAGAAATCATGATGGTGGAGATGAAACGGGATTCAGGTACGTTGACTGTTGTTTTACCGGAAAGAATCGATACGAATAACGCGGACGGGATCCACAGGGAAATCATGGAGTGCGATGCGTTCCCTGCGTCTGAACGGATCATCTTTGATGCGATGGCTCTGGAATACATCTCTTCCGCGGGCTTGAGAATGTTTTTATCCATAAGAAAAAAGAAGAATGAACTGAAGATTATCAATGTCAACGATGTCTGCTGGCAGATTTTTGAAGTCACAGGATTCGCACAAATCCTCGATATCGAGAGAGTACTTCGTTTCGTTTCCCTTGACGGGCTGGAAGTGCTGGGACGGGGACGCAACGGGTCTACTTATCGGTTGAACCCGGAAATGGTCTTAAAAGTGTACAACAGCGTGAAATCCCAAGGAGAGGCAAACCGCATTCTCTTAAATGTCCGTCAGGCCTTTGTCCGAGGGATTCCTACCATGATTCCTTTTGAGGTGGTAGAGACACCGGATGGCCTGGGGACGGTTTTTGAGATGTTTGAAGCAGAGTGCTTTTCCACCTTTATCACCTCTCACCCTGAGAAAACGGAGGATGCGGCAAAGACGATCGGCAATCTTGCCTTGAAGCTTTCCTCCACCGACTTGACGGGAAGCGGTGTCATGAGTCGGCGCGATTTGCTTCTCTGGTCCATTCAAGAGGTAGAGGGATTAATCAGCGAGGAGGATATTTCGACGCTGCGCTATTACGTGGAATCGGCACCGAATCGGTGTACGGCGGTGCATGGAGATTTGCACGCACGAAATATCATGATGTGCAATGGTGAGTACCTTCTCATCGACATGGATGATTTCAGCTACGGGCATCCCGTTTGGGATTTGGCGGCCATCGACCGGGTTTATAACCTCTTGGTAAAGCTGGATACGCAGCTGATGTATGAGACCTATCCGATTCCAGAGGGGCTTACCGTAGACGCTTGGGTGACGAAAGTCGTTCAGGTACCGCTTTACCAGAGGGAGGCCTTGTGGAAAGGAATCACTGATTGCTACTTCGAAAAGTTGTCAACTGATGACCGGGAGAAGTGTCTTGCCCTTATCGACTTTTACACGCTCTTCTTGATTCTGATGGAAGTAGTGGAAATGTGCCGAAATGTTCGGAATGATCCAGAAGCATTGGCAGACAGGAAACAAGTCTTTGAGAAGCTGCTGAACCTGTTGCGGGAGCAGGACTTCGAAAGCCTGAAGGGAGCTTTTGATTTGTGGAATGTCTAAGCACAATCATGCAGAAGGGAAGGTTCGGCGAAGGGCATATCGATAAAGTCCGCGGCGAGCTGGAAATGCGCGACGTACACTTCTCCTACAGGCAGGAGGACGGCAGGGCGAACAAGGTGCTCAATGGCGTCAGCCTGAAAATCCACGCCGGTGAATCGGTGGCCCTGGTGGGGCGCAGCGGATGCGGGAAAACCACGGTCCTGTCGCTTTTCTCCCGCCTGTATGATCCGGACTGCGGAGAGATCCTTCTCGACGGCGTTCCCATCGAGACGCTGGATCAGGACACCGTCCGCGGCAGCATCTCCGTAGTCAGCCAGATGCCTTACCTGTTCAACATGAGCATCCGCGACAACCTGGCCGCCGTGAAAGAGGATCTGACGGACGCGGAAATGCTGAAAGTCTGTAAGACAACCTGTATTCACGGCGACATCATGGCGCTTCCGGACGGCTATGATACGGTGGTGGGGGAAGGCGGCGTACAGATGTCCGGAGGCCAGCGCCAGCGCCTGGCGCTCGCCCGAAGCCTGCTGCGCGAATCCCCCATCATCGTGATGGACGAAGCGACCTCGGCCCTGGATAATATCACCCAGTCAGAAATCACCCGTGCCATTGAAGAAATGCGCGACAGGCATACGATCATCATGGTCGCCCACCGATTGTCCACGGTCATCGGTTGTGAACGCCTGTTCTTTATTTCCCAGGGCAGGGTCCTCGCCTCCGGCACGCATCGGGAGCTGATGGAGACCTGCGAGGAATACCGCCGCCTCTACAGTGAGGAAACGGCATGATTCCATTTGAATAAGGGCGCTCCCGGAACGAAACCGGGAGCGCCCTCTTCAAAGTCGGTCGGAATTTCTGAGGAAGCTCAGATAGGCAGAGCCTTGCAACCTTTGGCGAAGCAAGCGCCCTTACCTAAGCAGTCCACATCCGGCGGACAACTATTCCAACTGCAAGAGGGTTGCTCGCCGCCGGCCAGCTCCTTCAGCTGCTCTGCGGACAGATTCTCGGCCTTGACGAGAGCATCAAACTCGTCCTTGCTCTTGACCTTCGCCAGCTTTGCCTTCACATCGTCGCTGATTCCCTTGATCTTGCTCAAATCAATTGCCATTGTCTTGTTCTCCTTTCAGGATTGTAATGATATGATAACGACTGTCGTCCAGCCGGTATCTGTATATGATTAAACGAGCGCCCATCCAATGATGCGGCAGGTTCAGGGGTCTTGTCGATGAACGAAAAGAGTACCCCCCCTCCGAAAAAATTCGGAAGGGGGCACCTTTTCTCGTCGGTCATGCTTGTTGAGTGGGATTAGAGGGGCAGGGCCTTGCAGGCTTTACCGAAGCAATAATCTGGGTCTTCCTCACCAAATCCAAACCAATCAGTCCGACAATCGCTCGCGCCGCCGGTCAGTGCCTTCAGCTGCTCTGCACTCAAATTCTCGGCCTTCAGGAGAGCATCAAACTCATCCTTGTTCTTGACCTTCGCCAGCTTTGCCTTCACTTCGTCGCTGATTCCTTTGATTTTACTCAGATCCAGTGCCATTGTCTTGTTCTCCTTTCAGGACTGTAATGATATGATAACGACTGTCGTCCAGCCGGTATCTGTATATGATTAAACGAGCGCCCAATGATGCGGCAGATTCAGGGGGTCTTGTCAATGAACGAAAAGAGTACCCCCCTCCGGAAAAATCCGGAGGAGGCACCTTTTCTCGTCGGTAAACGCTTGCTAAGCAGGATTAGAAAGGCAGGCGGTTGCAGCCCAAGGTGACGCAGGAATTGTCGAAGCCACCGCACCAGTCCTCCGGACAATCAGGGCCAAAGGGAATTCCACCGCCGGACAGTTCTTTCAGCTGTTCTGCGGACAGATTCTCGGCCTTGACGAGAGCATCAAACTCATCCTTGTTCTTGATCTTCACCAGCTTTGCCTTCACTTCATCGCTGATTCCCTTGATTTTACTCAGATCCAGTGCCATTGTCTTGTTCTCCTTTCAAGATTGTAATAATTTGATATCGCGTCTGGCGCAAGCCAGCCGATATTTGTTTATATTATACACGAGCCTGTCCAACAGATGTCGTAAAAAACCCCTGGAAAACCATGTTTTGCCAGGCATCCCCCCTGGCATTTCACGGCTGACACAGGGAGAAGGACAGCCATGAAAAAACCTGATCATTGTATCCCCCTTCAACCCTCCGCGCCGTGCGGCAGCCTGACGGGGGATAGGGCCTCCGCTGCACGCCTGCCAAACAACCAGCCATCCGAAAAGCGCTTTATCGGAAAAGAGCTCCAAAAGGCCCTCGTTGTTTTGAAAAGTCATAGAAGCGTCCAATCCCATAAACGCTTTCTGTGGTATCCTGAGTTTTACAGTTGAGAGAGATAGAAGTGCCCCGAAAGCCTTACAAATCAAGGCAGTCAGGGCTTGATTAATTGAAACGAAGTGTTGTGTTATTTCACTCTTTTCTGTGACTCAGAATGTTTTTAATCACATTCAGAGGCATGTACTTCTGAGTGAGA
>OMYT01000039.1 GCA_900315315.1 uncultured Eubacteriales bacterium
TGCAGATATGAAGACGGACAGCTCATCGCTGTCCAATCACCATTGCTTTGGTTTTATCGTAGAAGACCGGTATTTACAGAAAACATTTCACAGAGCCGAAAAGAACGATTTTTAAATGCTTTATGCCTCAGTGTTAGGAAAATGTATTTATCATATCATGTTTATGATGCCAATTTGATTCCGCAAATTCATTGTCTGGTTTATTCATCCGGTCTAAATCCCTTGAATATTCTTGGTGTCAAAGAAGGAAAGGCTTCTTGTCATATCGTTCATGCTGAATGCCCTGACATTGAAATTCAGTTCCCCCAGGTCATCCGGCGGCGGGCACATCTCCGGCGGGTCCAGCGGTACAGGGGCGATGAATTCAAGTCCTTTCTGTTCAAGTCCGTATCGCCATTCTTTTTCCACTTCCACAGACTTGCTGGCAGCGGCCGACCAGAACAAGAGCAGCAGGTCGGACATCTGAATCGCGTTCCGGATCTCGTCTCGCCACAGGTCCCCCGCGTCCATCGACTGCTTGTCCAGCCAGAACTTCAGTCCCGGCGCCATTTCCTGTATGCCAAGCACACGGGCCAGCATCCGCTGTTCATCCCTTCTGCTGTAGGATATAAATGCCTTTGCAAAATCGTCCCTGGTCACTTTGGCCGGAATATGGTCCGGGTTGTCTGCACATGATACGCTGACGAGAAAATGCATCCTTGTGACCGGAATGCCGTTATACTCAATATAGCAGGTAAAGGCGAGCTTTTTTCTTTCGTAATCTTCCGGCACATAAAACTGAAAATCGAATTTCAGGAATCTGCCGTTCCATGTACGGGTTTCCATTTGATCTTCGATGACCGCGTCTCTGGATTCCAGCCTGACCGTCACCGCGGTATCCCTGCTGATGTCAAAGCCGTTTTTCGTGGTCTCATTGACCAATCCGTCACTGTTCCGGATCGCGCTGTCCACTTTCGGGCGGTCCGGATCGGTATACATATAGCATTCGATGATCCCGTAGGAGTCCGGCTGTACTGCCTTAGGAGAAAGGACCGTATAGTTGACAAGATCCGTTTCTTCCTTTTCAGCCATCTCCTGCCGCATATCTATCCCGCTATGATCGATACAGCGAAGTCTATCCATAGCCCAGTAACCGGCATAATTGCTTTGGCTTTCATTCCATTCACGCACGGATCTTGATGCAAAGTTGAACGGCGGTCTCCTGATCTGATCGGCAAGCTCATGCAGATATGCTTTTCTGCTATCGATGGTCTCTGCGGCAAGATAGTACATTTCCTCAATCCCGTATGTTCCCGGCTGCAGATCGCGATCTGATACAGGTCTTCCAGGGATGTCGCTGAATCCCTGCCTTTGATAAAATCTCAGGCCTAGTTCATAATGTCTTCTCATCACGTCATCATATAAATGGATGATTTCTTCGATGTGCTCTTTATACAAATATTGTCTGTTAATCACTTCGAGTACTTTTTTCTGTTCGTCATCCCTGATTCTTCCCAGTCGATCTGAAATATCTTTGAGATAGTTATTGTAGAATTGTATTGCGTCCTCCGGATCAATCGTCAGAATCACATCTTCTTCAGGAAAGCCTTCCTCTGCTATATACAGGAGGAAAAGCCCTTTGATCATCTGTTCTTCTCTGCCGTTTCCTTTTTCGATTACACATCTTTTTTCATAGATCTTTATCGTCTGGTCCTCAAACCAGTACATGATTCGTCTGATCTCATGGTCCTTGCCGGAATAACAATCATACAGGCAGTATTCTTCTGTCCGTTCGATTTGCCTGAATGTTCTGTGCATATACTTCACACATCCTCTGTCCAGTATTCCTTGATAGCGTTCCCGTCTTTTCCGTTCGTCACTTACATAAAGTGAGGGTGAACGCTTCATACTCCAAATGATCTGGATACGATAGATAAGGTGGATTCAAATTCCATGAATGTTCCTCCCTTTATTCATTGCTGATATCGTAAAGTGCGGGTGAATGCATCTTAATTGCTGATTTTGTTTTGTGGGAATGCTTCGAGTTGTCCGATGATCCTGTTTTTGTCGTCGTTCTTGTTAAAGACGTCTTTTTGTGTATTATATCAATTCTATCAATATCCCGCAATGAAAAAAGCTGCCCGAAGACAGCAAGTGCTTTTATTCATCATGATCATTATTATATGAACCGTAGCTTTTTACGTATTTTCCACTGGCAGATAGTAAAGTTTCCCTTCTTTGCTGATAATTCGCACGTCTTCCTGAAACAAATCTGTTTTGCGATCTGAAAGCAAAAGACCGCCATGCATTTGTTCTTGAATGTTTGCAATGACCTGATTGGAGATATAGTGGTAACGAAGATTTTGATCGAAGACTGCGGGAACCGTCATAATGAAACCTTCGAATCCTTGACGTTTTCTTCTGTTTCCTTTTACGTCTATTTCAAAACGTTTGATATTTATTTTGTGCCATGCATTGAGATGTTGAAGTGCGATCTGTGATTGCTCATAGTGCTGGCTCAGAACTGCTAAGCTGCTCTCCCGAGATACAGCGCCAAGGTTCATAACAAAAATGAGTTCGGCGATTTCGGAGAGCAAGTGAAGCAATGTCTGTTGACTCTGATACCAGAAGTTCGCTTCTGAAATCATGGTGTTATACTGCTCATAATCTTTGACATGTTTCCGATTGAAACCGTGAAGGGTGGAATTCGCCTGTTCCAATAATTGACCACATTCATGCTCAAGAGCCTGCAGATGAACGAGTTTGCGATTCCGCAGTTCATCACTCTCCATTGTTTCAAGCTGAAATTTGGATTCTTTTTGGACCTCAATCATTAAATTCACGATTTTTCCGCGGTATTCATCTTCCTGAAAGCCAACAATTTTATCGAGTGAATGTGTCATAGCATCAAGTCGGTTATTAATTTGGGACATGTAATATTGTCCAACCACCATAGACGCGACATTCATGGCAGCATTTGCTATATTCATAGCAGCAAGGCCTTTACCTATATTGTTATCGACAGCGACAAGGTTTGCGTGGCCTTTAATATTGTCTGCTCCCCTGAAGAAGCCTCTGACAGCGCCCTGCATGCTTTTAGAATTTGTAAGAACAGCGCCTTTGGGGATGATAGCCTGATATAACTGTCCAGCCGATTGCAATGCCTGGTTATATGCGTATACTGATCCCGCATTAGCAGCAAGTTGAACAGCGCCAGGGATTACCCCGTCGATTCTGCTAATAAGTTGCTGATCATTGATTTCGGCCAGTTGATGCGTCTCTTCTTCTGTTAAGGCGGGAAGCGGCTCAAATGTAATAAGGGCGGGCGTTTCTTCTGGTTCTTCCTGAATAGTTGATTGCTCATGAACGGATAATACGTTGGCTTCAGGAGCCGCTTCCTCTTGTGTATTATTAATTTTCTCAGGTGCTCTCTTTCGATGTTTCATAAGGAGACCAATCAGGGAAAATGCGCAAAGTGCACCTGCGCAGATGGCTATTATCCCATAAGTACTCAATGCGCGGCCCTCCTCCTGTATATCTTATATGCTGGTATTATAACCCGGAAATAGGTTTTAGTACATGCGAAATAAAAAATGGTTATCACTAAAGCTTTTGTACGGCTTAGGCGATTTCTGGCATTGTAGATATATGTTTTTTATGATAGAATAGTAGCATATCGGAGGAACGTTAAGCAAATTTTCAGGTTTGTTCTTGATCTTTGTTTTATATCATAAGTTCCCTGTCTTGTCCATGAAGCGTAATATGCATCACGGCAGCAGGTTTTCCAGCACGATGGAGTTCCTGAATGCCGTACAGCCTGAATTCGCCGTGATTTCTGTTGGAAAAGACAACACCTACGGACATCCGCATCCGGAAGTGCTGGGGCGGCTTGCAAAGATCGGGGCGAAGGTGCTGCGGACCGATGAGCTGGGGACGATTGTGATCAGGAGTGACGGGAATACTATTTCGCTTGTGGATTGATCGCCATGCTATCATCTATACTCAAACTGTAAAATCAATCATTTCAGCAAAGCACCTGTTCAGAGCAGTCCAGTCTTTATTCCTGTCTTCCGGCATACTGTCGCAGATTGCTTTTTGCCTCTGCAGTTCCTCCCGGATGAAATCCCGTATGATCGGGATATGAGGATGATGCTCGCCTTCAGTCGTAGTTTTCTTTTTCTCCAGCAGATCATTGATTGCCGAGCGGAGTTCTGGCTCCATATCCATTTTCATCAAATCATCGAACAATACAGGCGGAACAGCATGAAAGCGCTCAATATACCGGGCAGCCAGCAAAGGCCGGAGTGCGTAAAAATACTTTTTATACCGGACGGTATCCTCTTTTAGATATCCTGCCCAGGTGCTCATGGCTGTTCCATAGTAGTGATATACCGCTGCCTTTTCGGAGAAATACTGCTTCGATACTTCCCTGATCTTTCCCCATTCATCGGTGGTTTTGTAAACCACAGGAGATTCGCTCCATTCATACAGGGTGGCGTTTCCCCTGGCAAATTGCGCCAGGGCCTTCTTCAGATCCCAACCGTTTATATCCAATACTTCATCAAGTTTCCACTCGATCACATCGCGGGGTTCATCCAGCCGGATGTAATCAGTGGCAAGACGGACATACACAAAGCGCACATCATAGTCGCTGTCCGGCGATGCAAATCCCCATGCCCGGCTGCCGGACTCCACTGCATGTAAAATGCGGACTCCGTACTGCTGCTCTATCTTATCCTGCTCGGATAGGATCGTATCTCTTATATCCATCAGTAATCCTCCATAACAGCATGCCGGTTGATTTTTTCAACAAACGCGCCGACTTTTTCCATATCCGGGTTATCCGGCAAGGTGGTTTTTTGTGCAGCTTCCTGGAAATGGTGTTCGTAGTGATCCAGTATTTCGTAGAATTCCGGCATCATTGTTCCGTCCTCCGCCATGAATCCTCCGTTTCTGATTTTCATCAACAGCGGCAGTTCTTCCTCCCTGCAGGTAATAATTGTATGCTTTTCCAGAATATCTATGACCGTCATCAGCAGACGGACCAGATGCATGGCATGCTTGTTCAGATGGTTTTCATCCTTCTTATGGTTCCGGTGGCCGACCTTGTCATAATCACGCACCACACAGCGCAGTGTGTCCAGCATGCTGTTATAATCGCGCAGCGGCAGATGCTGATAGTTCGCATCCACAAAAATCTCTGTTTCCAGTTCCGGTGTTATGGCCTGATCAATGTACAAACGAACGGTGCCGGTACCGGACCGGGGATTACGGCGATTGAAATCCTCCATGGCATTCTGTACAGAATGCAGGATATGCTTTTCTCTTTCTGTCTGTGGAAGAGCATCCCTGGCAATAGCATTCTGCAAGCGGCGAAGCTGTGCGCTGGCATATCCGCCAAAGGCTTTGATGGCTCGCTTGGACAGGAAAACAGATTGGTTCTGCAGCAGCTCTTCTCCCAACGGGGAAAGGATCATATACTTGTCTCGGGGAAGTCCAAGGATTTCACAGCTGTTTGGATTGCAATCCAGCAACAGCTTTACCAGTTTGTTAAAACCATATACAACCGTATCGGTATCCGTATCCACATACTGTTCAAATTCAGTCAGTCCCAGAATGTCTGACGGTAACTGCATCGCAACTCCGCGGAAGTCCACGTCACTGCCTTCCCGGTTGGTCCCATATCCATAGCTTCCGGACAAACCCAGCAGCATGATTTTGTTCGCGAGATGAGGGTTTTCACGCAAAAAGGCGTATTCTGCTCCTTCAAGCATCTTCATGAAATCCGGGGAAGGCATATTCAACCACCTCGATTATGTCTCTTGGGCTTATTATACAATCTTTTGTCAGCTGGGTTTTCCCTTTCGTAACCGAGATAACGGTAGAGCCGCGCCCATACCACCCGTCCGGTCCGCTGCTGAAATCGGAAAATATGCTGCCGGCAGTTCATCTGTGGCGGCTGAAGCAGCAGGAAACACGCAGAATACCATGATGATAAAAGATACACAGAGCAGGAAGTGTCGTCTCATAATGAGCTCCTTTTCACCTTTTATTCCCATACCCGAATCGCCTGCCCGCCATGCTTTTCCAGACATCCCGGCGTCAGGTTGATCCAACTGCTGCAGTGGTCTAGAATCACGGAATCGGATGTAATAACGTTCTCTTTTCCGTACAGTTCCCTGTCAACATCCTTCTGGATCTGGATATCCAGGTCAAAGGAATAATCTTCGCCTGTTTCGGCGATCAGCGTCTTCAGCCGTCCGGAGTTGGATACCGGTTCATCCAGCAGGACATGAACTGACTCCGCATTATTTTCTTTCAGTGCGTCAAGAAGCATCCGCACTGCTCCTGCTGTTTCCGGGATAATCCTGTATGTACCGCGCAGAGCAGCCAGGTCGCGGATGGTATGATCCATGCAGGAAAACAGGATCGAATCGCAAAGCAGAACTTCCAGGGTAATGATCATATTGAAACCATCCACCCAGATTTCTCCGCCGGCTGTCGTTTCCTTAGCTCTCCTGTTTTCCAGTTGTTCCCTGGTAGCAAGGCTTCTCATGATCGCGAGCCGCTGACGTTCAGAAAGCAGGAAATGATTCCCGACAAAAACAGAAGCGGATTTCAGATCATATCCTTCATTGATCAGATAAAAGATATGCCGGGAAGCGGTTTTCATGGTTTCAAGTGCATTTATGGAAAAGTTTCGCTCATCCTCCGGCACATATCCGCGTTTTGCGTTCATGCTTTTGCATCACTCTTTCTTATCATACCCAATCTTTATGTTCCTCATCTGAAATATACATTATAGGTGCTTTGGCTCCAGTTAACTGAAGTATAATGTATGCATCGCCGATTTTTGTTTGTGTTTCTTTGCCAATATTCTTTTTAAGCCAATCAGTTGCTTTCTTTAAATCTTCTCCCCTGAACAAGCAATTTAATGTTTTATAAAAAACGGTCCTCTTTTTCGTATTCATGATGTCAAGGACTTCTACCATAACAACTTGTCCGTTAGCGCCTTTGCTATGAACTTCGAATGATATCCCATCGATATCTGTTCCACGATCATACCAATCAGTTGTTCCGCCTTCAATATTATTGGTAATATGTTCTCCGGCAACAACTTGATCATATAGATCTTTCCCTTTGGTATTTTTCAGATAATCTATGTTTTTTCCATTCCCTTCACTCTTAACATTGACAGTGATAGTCACGGTTTTTTTGCTTCCATCAACAGCGCTTGCTGTGATAGTTACTCTTCCGCTTGCTATTCCCTGAATAACACCCTCATTATTGACCGTTGCTACATCCGGATCAGAAGAATCAAATTTTAATCTTTTGTCATATGCATTATCAGGTTTTATCCTAAAAGCAGGCGTTGCTGTTTCTCCCACTGCTAGATTTATTGTTTTCTTATCAGTAGTTATAGAGCCCACAGGTATTCTGACAGTGACGTTGCAATCAGACGATATAGTCGCTCCATCTGAAAGCTTTACACTGCAAGTAACCACGGCCTCTCCGCCAGAAATCGCTCGGAGTTTACCTTTATTTACAGAGACAACCTTTTTATCGGAAGTAGTCCATTGTAATTTTGGCGTTTTTTCTCCTTCTGGCAAACCCTCCATTTGAGCTGACAGCGTTATACTTTTACCAGCAATAAGAACTATATTTGTGGTATCAAGAATGATTTTAACTGTGTTTTCTTCCGAGCCCGATTCTGCAATTGATCCAAGTGTTATGGCCAAGAGAACCATAGTTAATAATATTGAGATAATTCGTTTCATAATATAATAACCTCCTGAGTTTATCTGTCTGAATCATAACATAAAAAACGTTACATCGCCACAGAAAACCACACTTTCCGAAAAAGCCACACTTTCCGAAAAAATCTTTTTCTTCCTATTCACGCAGATGAGTAAGGCTGTACGGTCATTCACATGCGAAAACTTTGGAAAGATTCAAAAAAATCGATGCAAAAGTACTATAAACTATTGAATTGGGAACCATTTTAGTCAAAACTGTTAGAAATAACATCATATGTGAGTGAAGGTGAACTGTTACGATACTATAAAAAATGTAAAACTTTTATTGAAAAGAGCCTTCTTATTATATATAATACATTATAACGTTTATTAATCAGCCAGATTCATAGTTTTCAGTAACTTTACAAATCCATCTTGAAGGAGATATGTAACGTGTCAGCAGGAAAAATGATCGTAGAAATCTATGAATATTCAGAAGACACTTCAATTGTACCGCCTTTTGAATATATTCCATGTGATCTAGATAACTGTATGAAGAAGAATAAGACCGCAACGCTAAAGGATATCATTGAAACAGGTTTTGATGATCTACCAAAGAAATACCAGAACACAGAAAAACGACGGGAAATCATGGAAAAGCTGGAAGAGGCTGATATCGGCCGAATTATCGTTGCATATCATCAACCACGCGGCAAGGAAGACCCGTATATTGAATTGACAAATATTACACAAGTTACAATGACTGACGCAGACGCTCGACGTGTCCGCAGTAACAAAAATGAAATCATCCTCTATGGCAGATATCGCCTGACAGATGGAAATGAAACCATGAAACTAAGAGATTCTCAAAGATTAACCCTAATCTATACTAACACAAAAGATGAAGCCTGGGATCCGTTCGAACAGGAAGAAAGCGATCCAGATGAAGCCCAAAAGGAAATCTGCCTGAACATCACATATTTACAGGATTAAGAGGAGAAAACTATGATTGAGTGTCCTTTTTGCGGAGAAACCTTCAAAGAAGACAAACTGGTCTATGAATTCAGTTGGGGAGAGCTTACTTCTTACATGTATAATCGCAAGCTCCTAAAAAGCGAACCCAAAAGCGAATTCAGAGATAGATCTTTCTATGTTACTTTTAAATATAATTGGCGCGGTTCACCAAAGCTTAAGACGTGTTCTACTATTGTAAATTTTGATAAGCACCCGGGAGATGACCCTCTTCGGTCAAATGAAAATGGTTTTCCGGAGATAGTACATTTTCTGAGTGGACATAATAAGTTTGAAGTAGAATGCGAAAAAGATGATCGTTCCATGCCAACCGGCGCATCAATTCTTCCCATAGCAAAACTCAGCAAAAAGAAAAAGAGTCAAACTCTGGAAGGGCTCAGCACAGGGCTGTTTTGCCCGATGTGTGAACAACAGCTTAAACCAAAAGTGCTGAAAGCCGATAAGGAAGTACGAATCGTTCTCAGCGGACGTCCCGGAAGTGGAAAAACCGTATATGTCACCCAGGCAATCTCCGAACTGATGCAGGGCAGGCTTGCTGAAGCCTTTAATATTGAGGCAGCAAATCAATCTGTTCAGGAACACTACAGCAAGAACAAAAATCGCCTCAAAGTTTTCGGTGACAGCTTTATCCTGGCAACAAACCCCGGCGAAATCCAGCAGCCATACATTTTCCTGCTCAGCAACGGCAAAACGTCCATTCGGCTTGTCATACAGGATATCGCAGGTGAAGATACGGAAAACCGCACTAAATACAGCCGGGCTGTTCGTAACGCAGACATGATCCTGTTCTTTATCGATCCTTGGCATATCGAAGAAATAAGGGCTTATCACAAAAAAGCAAATGATTCCAGCAACCTGATTGTAGATCGCTCCACAAACGGACGGTACCAGGATCTGAATGGCGTATTCCAGCAAATGCTGAACTTGGTTGATAGCAAGTTCACACAGGAAAGAGAACAGCTTGCCGGTATGTTGCTGATCAAAGGTGATTACCTGAATCCACCGATGCTCTCCCGCGGAAATCAGCCTGAATGCGAGATGATGCAACGGCCCATCCCATTCAGTAATGCAAAGGAAATGGAATTCTCTCTCAGTATGAGATCAAGCTTTATCAGGCAGTGTCTATATGAGTGGGAAAGCACAAGAGGATTTGCCCGGGAAGTAGAAAGCAAATATTCTGCAAAAAGCATACGCTATTTCGTCGCTTCCGCACTGGGCCAATCCACACATCTGAAGCAAAACAACAGTTCCCACATAAGAAGCAGCGTGCCCAATCCCGAAAATCCAGATGATCAGTTCTCTATCCCCGGCTCTGCTTCTACTGAATCCAGCGCTGAAAAATGGGATTTCGATGAACAGATACTTGAATCTGCTGCCCATCCGGAAAACGTCGTCGATCCGATCTTCTGGTGCCTGAAACGAAAAGGTGTCGAATTTTAACCATTGTTACTCCAGGTTAAACCCGATAAACTGACAGAAACGGCAGGGAAATTTAAATGAAAGTTTACAGAAATTATTATGGAGCCAGTGTAAATCGTGGAATCGGCATTCAAGCACAGACACCTGAAATACAACAGCTTAATCTGGATGGAACACTGAAAGAACTATCATCAATGCATGCTTTGGAATCCTCAGAGCATGAAAAAGAAATGCTGTCATACCTTGTAGAAAAAAATGGATATGGTATTCTTGGCGTTTCTTATACAGAACAACCAAAGTCTTCCGGCTATAACCGGAGTGCACCATGCGGTATACAGTATATTATTCCGATGGAAGAGTTGGCAGAAGCATCAACAGAACTTGGCAATATTGTCAATTTTGTCAATTTCCAGAAACCCGATTCAGAAAGGCCGCCCGTCCTGAACAGCATTCCACGTAATGAGAGCGGATACACTTTCCATAATAGTCCTGCCATTATTGCCCCTATTATTGATAATATGGTCAAAGTGGCCACATCACAAACCGATGAGATATTGATTATCGCCCTTCCCAAAGGGAAAAACAGTGATTATGCCACTGCTAGATATTCAATCGCTGAACTCCTTTGCTATTTGCCAGCAGCCCTGCGTACCAACATTCGTTTCTTTACAGGTCTTCCCGTGCTTGAAGGGAAAACAGATCCGATTGAAGGTCTTGACAATGCTGTTCGTCTCGGCGCAAATGTCATTTTCTGCCCCAATGAATATTTCCGCACTTTGATCAGCCACCGCAACTGCTTTGGCGTTGATATGGATCAGCCAAAGGGCTCAGCAGGCATCTTTGCACAATATATTGCATGTGCACCGGATATTTCAGATGGTTTGGCAACTGTTCTCAGCTGTCTGAATGGCAATCTCACATATGACAGGTTGAATAGTGCTGCAGAACAAGCACAAAAGGGCGGAAGAGTATCCATCGAGAAGCTCCAAACCCGTCTGGCTGAGTCCGAAAAAGAATGTTGGCAACTTGAAAGGCAACTGCAAAAAGCATCCAATGAAACCGCATTATTGCAACAGGATAACAAACAATTAAATCAACAAGTTGCTCAACTAAACCAACATTTTTCCCAGCAAAACCAACAGATTTCTCAACTTAATCAGGAGAATGAAAAATTAAACGAAAGATTAAGAGTCTTACAAAAACAGCAGAACAGACAAAGTCAACCAATATCTGATGATGAAGATGAGGGCAATGGCTCGAGCATACTCAAAGCTATAGTATTTGTTCTTATTACCCTTTTTATGATGGCTGCTGCCATATTAGTGTATAATGCTGCAACCAGAGGTTTCAATAGAATATTCGACTTCTCAAGAATTCCACAGGAAACAGCTGCTCCTATCGTAACTGAAACAGCAGCACCAATCACTCCTGAACCTACTGATGAACCAACCGCGATTCCAACAGAAGTCCCGACGGAAGTGCCAACTGCTACTCCCACAATAAAACCAACCGAAGAGCCTACAGAAGCTCCAACAAAAGAAAATAACGAGCAAACTGCTATAATAACAAATAGTAAAGTCCGATTCCGCAAAGAACCGAAAACCGAATCCAGAGGAAATATCATACGTGAATTTCAAAAAAATGAATCAGTAATTGTAATCGATGAATTAACAGATGAGTATGGAAAAAAATGGTATAAGGTCAAAAACAACGGTGATGTCGGCTATGTTATGTCCATTTATGTCAAATTTGTAAACGACGATTCTGAACCCGATCAGGTTTCCGACTCATAAAGAGTAATTAAACACGAGGAATTTTCTATGAGTGTATTACGCGGCGGAATGAAGCCAAACGGAAAAACCAGTACGAAAAAATGGTCTACCGGAAGCGGCATCTCTGTCAAATGCCCCAAATGCGATGCAAACATCGTTATTGTGAATATGAACAGCCAGGAAGCTATTCGCTGTTCTAAATGTCATTATCCAATGATTCGTAATGCGGACTTGTTGTCTATCGTTGATGCATGCCGGAAACCCAGCAATCCGAATCAGGTGGATTGTGCTGTGAGCATTCTGCGGTGCATGGCAGATTATTTTCCAGAAGCCGGAACCGCTCTTGGAGCCCTTGCAAACCAATATCCCCTACCAATGAGTGAAAGTGAACGTTGGGAAAAATTATCGGCTGCCTATGCTGCCGGCGTAGAAGACGCAAGAGAATGGTTGGTATTGATGTGCCAAACAAATTCTGAAACATATGCTCAGCGCACATGTAAAAACTGTGGTGCAATCAAATATACAAAAACCAAATTTTCGGAAAAGAACCTTTGCATTTTCTGTCAAAGCGAAGATTGAGGGGGGTAAGAGATGCCAGCAAATCGATTAATCTGCCCCCATTGTATGTATGAGGCGCCTTTATACCTGTTTGACAATATAGACGGAACAAAACTACGTTGTAAACGCTGCAGAAGTGGGTTCAATGATCCGAACGTCTATGAACCGGATGTAACTTATGCTGATTGTGACTCCCGGAAACCAGTCTATCGTTTTCCGTTTTATCTGAACGGGAAGAAATCTATGATACGGGTTCGCGAAAGCTATGCTGCGATGATCATAGGGCATGACGGACGTGAACGATGGTTAACCCCGGGTGATTATCAAATAAATGATATGCCAGAAGGCTTTCAGTTGTATTATATCTGTCTGACGCCGCATATTATCTGGGGAACAAAAGAAGTAAACAGTTTCGGCGCATTTGGTACAGCAACCCTTTCCATCAGCAATGCATACGCAGAAACATATTGCAAGAAAAACGGACGTGTCCTAAGCCTGAGTGATCACCTGAAGCAGCTTGTCGACTGGTGTTTGACCACCTTTATTCGGGATGAGATTGCCCATGGAAATGCCGGACTGCTGGAACAAAGAACTCGCTATCTGAACACTCTCGGTTCATTGGCAGATGGTGTCACTATGATCCGAATCGATCCGGGTGGTTTCCGAAATGCAGACGGAAAAACCGGCACATTTCCTTCTTTTTTCACTGCCAATACACAAATCGAGGAAGAAGAAATTCATCCAGAGATTCATCTTCCGGTGGAGCCTGTTCGAATTCCACGCGATGGATATACCGTACGTCATGGGTCAGAAGATGTAGTGATTACAGCTGCATTTAAATCTGAAAGGCATAAAACCGGAGATCAGATCGAAGCAAACGCATTGCAAAATGCCCGAAAACTGTTTCGTTTTCGTTCTAAACATTTTGAATTCCCTTATGGATGGGGTGTATATAACCAACTTCTTGTCACAAGGCAATTATTTGCAGCAAATGGCACTATTTCCTTCTATGTGGACAGTACAGAACTCATGTGCGACAGTCTCAAAAAAACAGATAGCTGGAATGAATTTGAGGATCAGTTATTCAATGGTGCCATTAAACCGGAAATATCAGCAGCAATCGAATTGATTCTCAATGATTATATTGGAATAAAAGGTGTAGATCCTTCAAAACTTCGAGATTACCTGAGTGCAATGTCTATTGATCTTACCAATATTCTCAATGGAGAATACCCGAAAATAGATAATCCGGTATTCAGAAAATATGGATTACGGGTAGATCGAGCTGACATCATGTATATCGAAATCTATTCTGACAGGAGATAGTCGATGGAAGACAGGGAATACAACAAAATCATCAAAAGTCGGAATGAGGCATCCATCATGCTGGACGATCTGGTCGCCCTGATCCGAAATAGCACTTTGGCAAATGATCTTCGTCTTTTCAGCGATGAAGTCATGGAATTGAAGCCTGGTTTTGCATTCACTATGAGGCAGGCAGATGCGCTGAAAAATCTGACTGCGCAAACCCTAAAGCAATATAAAAGCCATGCTATCAGTGATGATGAATTGATGAACTACCAATCCAAAGCACAACTGATCCTACAGGGAAAAAACCAAATGAACGGAGGCAGACAGATGGGTATCAAAGACAAAATTGGCGAAATCGTACATGGCAAGGAAATCAAAAAGCAGAAAAAGGTGGATGAATTGCAGCAACGCTTCGACAATGTCCGGAATCAGATTGTATTTTGTGAGCAGGAAATGAAGCGTTGTGTTAAGGAAAGCAAGGGTCTTGCCCCGGATTCCATGAAATACAGAGATAATGAGCGCACCTTTGTTGCAAACAAAAACAAACTGGTTTTGCTGCGTAAGCAGGAGGAAATGCTTCAGAGAACTCTGGACGAAGTTGTTCGTAGAGATACAATTAAAGAATTCTCTGGCGCACAAGAAGAAATCAGCAAAGCAGCCGATGTTGTCCTTGGCAATGTCAAAGAAACGGAAATGTTCGTTGCCAATATTGAAGTCGGCGGCGAGAAGCTCAAATATGCTCTGGATCAATCAGAAGGTCTTGGAACAAATCTGTTTGAGGAAGAAGAAATCACATCTGCAAAAACAGACAGCGGTTTCGGTACACTGGTAGCTGCTGAAGAACGCAAACAGACTTCTATGGAAAGTGCCGGTATGACGCAAGAAGAGATTGATAAAATCGACGAAGAAGCCAAGAGTGAATTTGCCGCCTTTGTCGACGCTGAAGAGAGCGAAGAAAAATAAACGAAAAGCCATAATACAACAAAGGAGAATCATCCAAAATGAGTAAAACATCTTATAAACTGAAAAACATGTTCAAATCTAAAGAACAAATCGAAGTCGAAGCCCGTATGCGTTTTAATCAGAACAAACGTTCCTTCACCAAATATTATCAGGAATTGGATGAAAGCATTAAACGTTTTTCGAAAATGGCACGCGATGCAGAACTTAGTGGAAACCATGCCAATGCTAAATCTTGTGCGGCATTCGTACTGAAGCTTCAGCGAACTCAGGTAAAAGTTCAGGGTCTTCTGCAGCGATTCGAAATGATGCACTCCATGCAACGGTTAACCGGCGTCATGACAAATTTCATGGAAGCCTGCGCAGACATGGGCTTCTATATGGATGATGCGATCGATCTGAAGAGCATGTGGAAAAATACCGCTGCCATGGATCAGGCCCTGAGCAAACTGGATGCTATGTCCGACCAGATGGAATCCGTATTTGAAACAATTGATTCCGGCATGAATAGTAGCGGCGAAGAAATGATGTCTGAAGAAGAAGCAGACCATGAAGCCGATGAATTGCTTGATAAAATCATGGGTAGACATAATTCGATCAATATGACATCTTCACCTGCTGAAAAAACAGAAGCCGTTCCGACCGCTGCTGAACCTATCGCTCAGGAAATCGATGATACAGACGAAAGACTGCGTAGAATGATGCAGGAGTTGAAATCTTAATATGAATGCAGAAGAACTTCGATTAAGCGAAAGCGCTAGTCAACGAGCAAAAGTATATATGGAAAGCGGAGAGCCTTCCAAAGCTTGTGAAGCTTATCTGGAAGCTGCTGATCATATGATGAAATTTGCCGCCGGCGAGCAGGGAAAGCGCAAGGCAGATGCACAATGGATAACAGAACAGCTGCTGAATAAAGCTCGCGAAGCAAAAACAGCTGCAAAGCCCATTGTATCCGAACCACCACCATTTCAACCGCAAACACTAAAGGCACCGGAATCACAGATTCCAGTGGAAAAGCCAATTACAAAAGCAGAATCAAAGGTTACTGAAAAAGCAAAAAAAGAAAACAAGACAGACAATAATGTCAGTGCTATCTCCCGAGATATAAAAAGTTATCAAAAAAACAGCGGCAATAAAAGTAATTCATCTGGTGATAGGTTAAAATTCGCACCTGTCGAATCACCAAATGTCCATTTTTCAGATATTGCCGGATTGGAGAACGTCAAAAACATCGTTCGGATGAAAGTAATACAGCCAATTCTGCACCCTGAACTTTACGAGCGTTTTTCCAAAGCATCAAATGGAGGTATCCTCTTATATGGGCCCCCTGGCACCGGCAAAACAATGATCGCCCGTGCAATTGCCACCGAAACCAATCTGAGTTTCTTCTCCGTTCGCTGCTCAGATATCGTCGGTAAAGGTTTCGGTGATGGAGAGCGCAATCTGAAAGCCCTGTTTGATGCAGCCCGGGAAGACGGCAATGCTATGATTTTCTTTGACGAATTTGAGTCCCTGGCCTGTAAACGCGGCGGCAATTCGACCGTAATGAACCGCTTGGTTCCTGAGCTTCTGAGTCAAATGGACGGCTTTCAAAAAGCTGATGGGACACTGATCGTACTTGCATCCACCAATCGTCCCTGGGACCTGGATTCAGCCGTCCTCCGACCTCCGCGCATGACTGAACGTATCTATGTTGGTCTTCCGGATTTGCCGGCGCGTCAGTATATGGTTAAACACGCACTTGATCCACTACCCAAATCAGAAGAGCCGGATTATGAGTCCATTGCAGAAGCACTGGAAGGTTTCAACTGCGCGGATATCATGGCCTTTATTGAAAAAATCAAGGAAGCACCCATTCGTCGCGGATTGGACGAACCGGATGTGGATCAATATATAACACCGGAAGACATCGACGAAGCTCTTGCTAATTCCCATTCCAGCGTGCAAAAATCAGACCTTGAAGCTTTCAGTAAGTGGGAGTCTTCCCAGCGATAAATCCTTCAGGGAAAGGAAATCATGATATGGATATTAACGATCGGATCAGTATGTATTACCAGGAATACAAAGCAGATATGAGTGCCGCTAAAGTCGCCGAAGAAAAAGGCAATATCGAAGGCGCGCGCAAGCTATATCGCCAGGCCGCCTTGGCTTTATGTGAAATGGCAAATTTGGAATCCGGAGAAACACGGAAACAGCGCGTTGCACATGCCGAGCAGATCATGAACATGGCCAATCAGTTGGCGCATCCCACCTCCGCCGGAACTTCCAAAACAGGCGGCAATTCTACCAGTGGAGTAGCACCTGGAAATAAACCATCCGGCATCCCAGTTGCCGGTGCGGGCAGTGAAGATGAAAACCCCTGGAAAAGCGAAGGCATTCCGGATACCACTTTCGACGACGTTGTTGGTATGGAAGATGTCAAAGCTCTGATCAAAACCCGCGTGATTGATCAGATCAAATATCCGGAATTATATGAAGAATATGGGTTGAAAGGCGGAACAGGCGTGCTGCTTTTCGGCCTTCCTGGCACAGGAAAGACTACCATTGCCCGGGCAATCGCCCATGAGATTGGGGCGCCATTATACACTGTACAATTATCAGATATACTGAGCAAATGGGTCGGAGAATCAGAAAAAAAGATCCGTCAATTATTTGAAAAAGCCAGGACTTCCCCTACCTCATTGATTTTCTTTGATGATTTTGACGCCCTTGGCACGGAGCGCAAAGAAGATTCCAGCTCCACATACGGCAACAAGATCATTGTCGAACTGATTAATCAGATGGATGGATTTAAGCAAAACGAAAACACAATCGTCTTGCTTGCTGCCACAAATAAACCCTGGATGATCGATTCCGCCTTAATGCGGCCCGGCCGTTTTGAACATCATATTTATGTCCCGCTGGCAAACCATGATGCACGTATCATGCTGATACAAAAAAACCTTGGTAATGTACCGGTTGATCCGAACCTGGATTTGAATCAAATCAGCGATCTGTTGAAAGGATATAACGGTGCAGATATCGTTTCCGTTGTAAAAGGCGCAAAAATTGCAGGTTTACAACGTTCCAAAGAGCGAATTGAGCAAGGAGAAGATGGTAATAGTCCTATTACCTTCGAAGATTTCTCTAAAGCCGCTTCAGAACATCATACCAGCGTCGATCCGGGAGACATCATAAAACTTCGCCAATATGCTGAAGCAAGAGGCATCACACTGCCCGATGAGTTGTAATAGATAGGAGGATCATCTATCATGGCAAAATACAAAGGCGAAACTGAATATCTCGGCGCATGGAGCTATGCTTTCCTTGGCATTCTTTATTCAATACCCATCATCGGTATCATATTTCTGCTGTTACATTCATTCAGCAATAATAATGAGAACCGCCGTCATTATGCACGTTCTTTCTTTGCCAAATTCTTACTGGCCATTCTTATCGGCGGAAGCGCCTTTCTCATTATGTATTTCATCATCGGGCCGGAAGAATTTGCTCTGCGCTTCGAATTGATCTCAGCAAGTTGGAATGATTTCTTTAAATCATTTAGTATCCCGATCAAATAATCGTATTAGTTTTATACCTATGATCTTGTAATTTCGCGAATCTTAATAGTCCTTTTAAACTTCTGTGAAAACAATTTCTTCTCTACATATAGATCCTCTTCAAGTTTGATTTTTATTTCATGATCTCCTTTGTGTATCTCCAATATGCCTTTATTGGTATGTGTTATTTTACCATTTTCTTTCTTTTCAATTATAACATCATACTGTTTCCCTGCTTTTAACACAGTTTTGCCATAATAACTCGGAGGTAACAATGTACGTTCATTTTGACCATTAAACCGTATTACATGTATTGAAGAATCATATGGCACACCTTTGAAAAATGATTGATGTGCTAAGAATTCATCATAACTAATATATCCCACCAACATTTCAACGATAACATCATCATCAGCCAATGAATCAATATTCACATAATCATATTTGGTATCATGTCCACAAACAGAGCATCTTGTACCTTGAAATTTAGTACTCATGCAATTGCGACAGTATGGCTGAGAAGCCATTGAAAACCGACTCATTATTTTCCCTCCATTCCAATTTGAATTATTATTTATAACATTTTCCACAGGGTTCATACCCTTTTTTAATAGCTTCCAGCAGATCCATCTGAATCGGCGATCTCATCTTTGAGCAGTTAGGATTGCTGTGATATTTCTTTCCGCCACCGGAAATCCAAACAACATTTTCCTTGGTTTCCTCTTTCGTTTTATTCAGTTCAGGACGCAAATCTCCTTTTATATCGCCAATACTATCCGCAGCTTTTCGATTCCATCGCTGGTAAAGCTTAAAAACCTCATCCGCTTTTACTGCCATATTCATATTCTGAGCCGTAGCGTATGTAGCGGTAGTTATCCCAATGATTTCACCTTCATCATTAAATAGTGCTCCCCCACTGCTGCCGGATGAAATAGGGGCCGTAAACTGAATCCAGTCTTTACCGCTTTCATTATAAAAAGAACTGATAATCCCGGTAGATACCGTATTTCTCCGCCCCGCCGGGCTTCCGATAGCCACTACAATCTGTGCTCTTTTCAAATTCCCATCCGTATCCATAGGTAACGGCTCCACATTTGGTGTCTGATCAAATTGAAGAATCGCGATATCTTTGTCCTTATCATAGCAGCAAATACGAGAAAGAAGGAAGCGGTCTTTATCGTCACTTACTGCGACAACATAGGCACCGCCCTCGATCACATGGTAATTTGTAATCAGAATAGACGGATCAAATGCTACAAACCCGCTTCCAACTGCAATTTGCTGGTTTCTGCCCGAATACACCTCCAGCATAAAAACGGAATCAGCTGCTCTTTCAATCGCATCAGGATCATTTGAGAACGAGCCTGCAGCCAAAGACAAAATAGGGCACAGCATCAAACAGAATATCATGCACCATACGCATATTGTCCTTAACCGATGGTTAAAGCAATTCTTCATGTTTAACATCCTTTATTTTACAATTTTTCCTCCGCCTTTAGGTTGAGATCCGACGTTAACATTCTTTGATACTGGTACACTCTGGACCGGTACAATCTCTACACCTTTGACCGTTGAAGGAAAAGTATTCGGCTCAGATGCCATTACGCTTGAAAGTTCAGGAATTACAACTCCTGAAGAAACAGGTGTGGCACCCATTGTTTGAGGCATAGTACCTACAGATAAAGGAGCAATACTCGTTCCCGAAGCAATAGCTGTCACATCTAAACCCGATGTGGTAGCAGAAACTGCTGATTCTACGTCTGCACCAAGTGACCGTGTCAGAATAATATTGGGATCCTGCATTGTCGTCGGATTTATTGAGAAACCATTAACTCCCGCAACAGCATCTGCCGTATTAATTTCAGGCGCCATTGGCAAACTTACATTATTCGGAACAGGAACAGGCGTCGCATTACTGTGATTGCTATGGCTGCTATGACTTCCATGATTGCTATGGTTTTTATGACTACTATGACTTGAGTGACTCGTGTGGCTCCGATGATAACTCCCACTTCTATGGCTACTATGGCTGCTATGAGAACTATGAGAAGAATGCGAGCGATGACCGGCAAAAGCATCATTGACGAAGAAAACGCTTAACAGAAGCAGCATTGTGCCAACCGTTATGATTTTACTGCGTGGTATCGTTCCCTCTTCCTCAAGCAGAAAATCATTTATTCGCTTTTGCAGCTTCGGAAACCCTTCATGATTCATCTGCTTATCTCCTATTTCTTATAAGTAATACTCGTGCAAGTGCCATCCTGCCATACAGTATTATACTGCAGCTTATTATCCGCCATATAAATCAGATTTCCTGAAGGGACACCGTCTTTAAACGTTCCGCTGAGATAATTCTTGCTCTCATCTTTTCCATAATAATATTTCCCGGTACCGGACATTTTATCATTTTCCCAGCTACCGACATAATGAGCGCCACCTGCCCATTTATAAGTTCCCTTTCCAGACTTAAGGCCATTGCTCATTGTGCCAACATAAGTGTCACCGGAAGCATAGGAAATCGTCACATTTCCATTGAATTCACTGCCTTTCAATGATCCAGCAACTTTTGTTCCATCATCATATATGATTGTAACTCCGGATTGTGGTTTCCCATTTTGTACTTCTCTTACCACTATGCCGCCTTCAACTGCATAGGTAACAGTTCCTTTTTGCAACAGATTATTCGCAAACTGACCTTCGAATGCAGTTCCATCCATCAATGTAAGAATACCATCTCCGCTGATCTGGTCTTTCACCCAACATCCATAATATTGATCTCCGTTTTCCCAGGTAAACTTGCCAACACCCGACCGTACACCATTGGAAAACTCGCCTTCATAAATGCCCAACTTGGAAAAAACCATCGTTCCGGATGATCCGATTTTATCTTTATTCCATTCACCATCAAACGATACCGGCTGACCGGCTGCCGGTTCTGCTTCATACACCCAGGTAAATACACCATGACCCTGGCGTTTTCCATTCTGAAACTCACCCTTGTAAACACCCAATCCTGGCCAGGACATCTCACCTGTACCGGATCGAACATCATTTACCCAGTTCCCTTCATAGCTCTCGCCTGTACTCCAGGTAAAAGATCCCGTCCCATTCCGGATTTTACCTTCAACAACATCGCCTTCATAATGAGAGCCGTCACTGTAATTTAAATAACCTATTTCTGCGCCTGCTACAGTTTCAGCAAAAACTGAGGTGGAGCCTGATAAACAAGCAACACATCCCAGGCAGCATATAACAAAAGTTGCAACATAAATGACAACATTTCTAATCTTTCTCTTCATTAATCCTGCCTCCCCCAGTCTTCGAATATTTTCATGATTTCATTATTCCCATCCTTTATAAATTCAAATAATATATCAAAAATTCCTTTATATATTCTGCATCTTTCTGAAGAAACATGGGTTATATTTCCAAATAAAGCATAATTGATCACCGGGCAGACACCGCAATAAGGCTTGTATACACAATCACAGCATCCTGGAAGCGTATCCAGCAGCGAAGCAGAACAGATCGCCTGACAGCAGGAAGAATTCATCCAATCATCGAACCCGTTTTCAAAAACATTTCCAAGGCGGAAGGCCTCATCCCCCATTTCCGCCATCATTCTGCCTTCATCACAAGTATATACATTTCCATTTGCTGTAATAGCAACCTGTCCTATTCCAGCACCACAAGGCGAACGTAATTCCATATAATTTACTGATTGCCCACAAAGGATCTTGGATAGAAACAGTGCCGCATGATACTCCTTTATGTATATACCTTTCAAATTATAATCAATAATTCTATTCAGTGCTTTACGGTAAAATACCAGGAATTCATCTGCTGTATACCCTATTCGATCCCAGTATCTGGCTGCCGCTCCCAGACGCGTCAGCGGACGAAGAAAAATCTGCCCGAATCCCAAATGAACATATTCATCTATAATTTCATTCGCATATTTCAAAGATTTTGCCGTTGTTGTCTGGATAGCACCGGGATAAAGTCCATTAGATCTTAGCATTTTAATCCCATGAATCACGTCCTGATAAGACCCTTTATCATTTGATGCAGGGCGATTATAATTGTGCAATTCAACAGGCCCGTCTAAAGAGGTTGATACAGAGACATGGTTTTCTTTAAAAAATCTTACCATTTCATCATTCAAAAGACTTAGGTTTGATACCACAGTATACTGAACCCTCTTATTCTGAAGCAATTCTTGACCACGTTTCACAATATACTGAATAATCGGATAATTCAGAAGCGGTTCACCGCCCTGAAATTCAATTGTAATTTCACTTGATGGTGAATCTTGAATTCTTTGAAGCATCTGCTCCGCAACATCTTCACTCATCTGCTTAACATCACTCATACCATTGGCCTGGCAATATAGGCAACAATTATTACATGCATTTGTGACAGCAACAATGAACAGGCTGGTCGCACATAGTAAATATCCATTTGCATCTCTGATCGCATCTTTATTTCTTCTTATAAAGCTTTCCACAGAGTCAGAATAGAAGAATCCATCTTCTTCCAGAATTCCCAACAGCTCGGGATCGAGATCTTTCTCCTCTCGGACAAATCTCTCGAAATCCTCATGTGATAGGAAAGCATAACGCCCTGTGTCATTTGTCAAAAGCATCATACCCCGGAAAGGTGCAAAATAGAAAGGACCAATCATGTGCTCTCACATCCTGTCATAGGCTTAACTGTACAGAGATTCAATTCAAAGGTAGAATAAAACAAACCACCACAGGCATTATATTCTTTGCAATTTTGACACTCATCGTAAAATCTGACCTTTGAAGGAGTAATGCTCTGTTTGGCCAACGGCCACATATGTTCCGGAATCATACACAGCGGAAAATTATATAAGCCAACATCAATTCCATGCTGCATTGCATAAAGAACTCCCTGTTCCGCAGCAGAACAAAGCATATGATAATCAACCCATAAAGCATCGCGGTTATAAGCAGCACACCCCATCATTTCCATGGCAAGGAGATTGATAACATCTATCCTTAAACCGGAATCGGCAAGCGAACGGAAAACATCTCCAATATCCGACAGATTCAATTGATGCCCGACAACACGAATTTCGATTTTTGCTTCTGTCTTTGCTAGATTTTTTAATCCGATAATCGACTGATAGAAGCTGCCTGGGGTTTGGGTGATTTTGTCATGAAGTTCCGAACCAGATGCATGAATCGGAACTGCAAAGCAATATTGTTCAGTAATCATCGGTTTCAGCATTTCAAACAAATCATGAATCGCTAATGCCCTGCCGTTTGTTAGAACCAACACTTCCGCACGCGGAAATCTGTGATTGATCTGATCCATGATAGGCAGCAGATTCCGATATTCCAGGAATGGCTCGCCACCGGTAATCGTAATATGAGATGTCTCTTCGGGCATACTATCAACAATGATAGCCCAATCCTCCTGCGAAATGCACAAGCCACGTTTTCGGGATGCAAGACTCATCGGACACATAATACAATTGGAATTGCATTTCTCCGTGACAAATAAGCATGTGTCATCAATATCAATCATTAAGCCCGGCATCAACTCACCTCCCAAGAATACGGAATAGCATCCAGGCAATAAAACCTAAATAAATCATAATTGCAAAGGGAACCTTCCGCACAAACCAGATGCTTGGTTTCCCATTTGCCGTTTTCTCCCATCTTCGTATAGCAGCCGCTTCCTCATCTGTAATCTTCGCAGTTAATTCCTCTGATGGATCTGTCGGAAGCGAACGCACTCTAGATTTCTGAAATAATAAGACCGTCTCAGTAGCCGGAATCATCCCTGCCTTAACCTGACTCGTTTGTACCAACTGATAATTAGAGTGTGCTCCGTAACCACCCCTATTTTCAGGCAACAGCCTGAATAGCGAGTGCAGATAATTGGTTTTCGAACCAGTAGCAAAGAAGGTGAAAACAA
>OMYT01000019.1 GCA_900315315.1 uncultured Eubacteriales bacterium
CTATCTCCTTTAATGGCTTTCCGTTCGCATAGTCATTAAAGATCGGCATGGCTTACAACTTCGGCTGGAAGCGGGAAGACATCATCAAGTTCATGGAAGCCATGAGCCTTTGCGGATACACGGCCAAGAACCTGTCCACCCTGCTGGTGGACGAGTGCAACAGGCTTTACGGCGGGGAGCCCGGGGACGACGCCACCTCCTGCGTGGTGCGCGTCCGCAGGCGTGTGCCCATGAATATGCTTTTCGGCCCGCCCAGCAACCGGGACGACGGCGACCGGATGATGAGCCTGTTCTTCGCCAAGGAAGGAAAGCATATCATCTGCGGCGGCACCACTTCCTCCATTGCAGCAAAATGGTTGAACAAACCGCTGCGCGCTTCGCTGGATTTCACAGGGGACATCCCGCCTATTGCCTATCTGGAAGGGGTCGATCTGGTGACCGAGGGCGTAATTACCGTCAACCGGGTAGTTGAATATGCCAAGGACTATATCGGTGAAAACAAACACTATGAGGACTGGAGTTTCGGGAAGGACGGCGCGTTCCTCATCAGCCGCCTGCTGTTTGAGGAAGCCACCGATATCAATTTCTATGTGGGCAAGGCCATCAATCCGGCGCACCAGAATCCCGACCTTCCCATCAATTTCAATATCAAGATGAACCTGGTGCAGGAATTGTCCGAGGCTTTGAAAAAGATGGGGAAGCGTATCAAAGTCAGTTATTTTAAGGAGCCATTACGCGGCAGCCTGATACCAGGGTACAGCACCTGAAATACAGGGAGTGAACAAAAACCGGGGCTGCATATCGCAGCCCCGATTTGGTATGATTCCCCTTTCTCATTTGAATGGCAAAACTATATTTCCCGGATCCATACCGCCATTTCGCCCGGTGCGCGGTTGGCCCAGGCGAAATAGGGAATAAACGTCAGCTGCGTTTCAGCCGTTTCATCCGCCCGGCAGGCCGGCGCGTAAAGCTGTCCTTCCGCAAATGATCTGCTCTCGCGGAACGCGCGGCAGCGGATGGTCCGGATGCCGCCGAGCAGCTGCGGTTCGTCGCGCACTTCAAAGACGGTATTGAGCGGCAGGCGGAGCAGATGGAGACCGCTTCCGTTATCGGCTTCCTCCAGGCAGTAAACCAGCGGTCCGCGGACGACGCACAGCTTTCCGGCATCTTCCCGCACGGCAGGATTCGCCCTCATCAGCAAAACAGGCATCTCCAGGTCCAGGCCGACGATATCATTCTCCCGCCATAACCGATTCAGTTCAATATATCCCGAGACCGGCTCAGAAGGCACGCTTTCGCCGTTCACCTTCAGCTCATAGCCCCGGCACCAGCCGGGAATGCGGACAGCGATGCCGTACTGTCCCGGCGTATGCACAGCCAGGCGGATCCGGCCGTCCCACGGATATTCGCTTTCCACGCTGAGGCGGACCTCAGTATGCGCCAGTGCAGCGCAAACATCCCCGCTGATAAACAGGTGCATATACAGCGTATCGTCTCCGGCCGAAAAGGCATAGGAGGGAAGGGAACCCAGAAGGCGCGCGAGATTGGGCGGGCAGCAGGCACAGCTGAACCATTTCTGCCGCCGCGGCTTTACATGACGGAGCCGGTCGTCCTTTTCGCAGGCTTCGGGCACGACTTCAAGCGGATTGACATAGAAGAACCTTTTCGCGTCCAGCGACATACCGCTCAGGACGCTGTTGTACAGCGCGCGCTCGAGGACATCCGCGTACCTGCCGTCCATCTGGGCGTTCAGCATGCGCCGGGCAAAGAAACACAGCCCGATCTGTGCGCAGGTTTCGCCATAGACGGCATCGTTGGGAAGATCATAATCGTAGGTAAAAGCTTCCCCTATGTGCGTGGAACCGATCGCGCCGGTGATGTACATCCTGCGGCTGGCCATATTGTCAAACAAAGCCCGGCAGGCTTCAAGCAGGGAGGGATCATCTGTTTCCGCCGAGACATCCGCCATGCCGCTGTACAGATACATGGCGCGAACCGCGTGCCCTTCGGCCGCGGTCTGTTCGCGCACCGGCTTCCCGGCCTGGTAGTACTGATAGCGCATGTAAGTTTCGTTCCAGATGAAGCTACGGTTTCCGTCGCGCCTCGCTTCCTCCTCGAAATACAGCGGCGCCTGTCCGCGCCGGTCGATAAAATACCGGGCCAGCATGAGATAGCGCTTTTCGCCGGTCTGCCGGAAGAGCCTGACCAGCGCCATTTCGATAATTTCATGCCCGGGATAGCCATGCAGCTTGCCCTCCTCCGGGCCGAAGGTGCGGTCAATCAGGTCCGCGAAACGGCAGGCCACGGACAGCAGGCGGGTGTCGCCGACGTTCCGCGCGAAAGCCACGGCAGCTTCAATCAGATGCCCCGCGCAGTACAGTTCATGGTTGTTTTGCAGGTTACTGAAGCGCTTTTCCTCCGGGTGGGTCTGGTAATAGGTGTTCAGGTAGCCGTCCGGGGCCTGCGCCTGCACGATCAGGCGGATGGCGCTGTCCGCCGCCTCCCGCAGCGCGGGATCAGGCGTTACGGAAAGCTGATAGGCGACGGCTTCCAGCCACTTATAAAGATCGCTGTCCTGAAAGACCATGCCGTGGTATTCTCCCCGGCTGATCCCTGCCGCGAGGCGGAAGTTTTCGATGCAATGGCTGGGCTCCGTATCCTCCAGGAGGTCGTTCAACGCTTCCCATTGGTAGGGAAGCATCTGCGTCCGCACCAGGTCAATCCGCGGCGCAAAAAAGCGGTCGGTGATTCGCATGCCGGACAGCGGCAGCGGCTTTACCACAGGTTTCATTCCAAATTCCTCTCTCGTTCAAATCTTCCGGGATGGTGCGGCGGAACGGGCTTCCGCGCGGCAGCCTTTTCCTGCGGATGGTTTTAAAAAAGGGCCGTGGAAAAACCACGGCCCGGGAAGGCAAGGATCGTATTACTTGAGAATGCTGTCGATGGTTGCCTGCGCTTTTTCCGCGGCCGCAACGGGATCAGTGCCGGTCATCACTTCGTTGAAGGCCAGCGAGATCGCGTCGGAGATCTGCGGCCAGGTCGGCAGCGGACCGCGGGCATTGGCGTATTTCATTTCATCGACGAACACCTGGTAGACGGGATCCCCCTCGAACTGGCCTTCCGCGATGGTGGAGTCGGAGGAGATGTAACCCATGGCATTCATCATATACAGGCAGACATCCTTGCTGGTGGCATACTTCAGGAATTCGATGGCAGCTTCCTCATTTCCGCCGGCGATGACCGCATAGTTCTCGCCGCCGAGGCCGGAAGCCTGCACCTTGTCCTGCGGAATCGGCGCCACGTTCCACTTGAGGTCCGGAACTTCGGAACGCATGGTCGGAATCTGCCAGGTGCCGTTAATCATCATGGCCAGGTTGCCGGAAATGAACTGGTTCATCGTGTCGCCCTGGGTCCAGTTGATGGCTTCCTGGGTCATAGCGCCTTCGTCCACCATTTTCTTCACCTGCGTCAGGGCTTTGATACCGCCTTCGGAGTTCATTTCATAAGCGGTCGCTCCGGCAGACCATACCCAGGTCAGGAAGTTGAAGGTGCCTTCCTCGTTCTGCAGGGAGGAATGGGCAAAACCGGAAACCTTATCGCTGGAGCAGGCTTTCGCTGTCTCCAGCAGCTCATCCCAGGTCGTGGGCACTTTGCAGCCGGCGGCAGCCAGCATGTCTTCGTTGTAGAACAGGACCAGGTCGTTGCTTCCGAAGGGCACGCCGTACAGTTTTCCGTCGAGGGTGCAGGAGTTGACGGGGCCCGGATAGTAGGTGCTCACGTCAAACTTGCCGGTAATGTCGGCGAATACGCCCATCGCGGCGTACGCGGCGTGGTCGGGGTTGTCCAGGATCACCAGGTCCGGCAGGGCGTCCGCGGCGGCGCCGATGGACAGCTGCTTTTTGAAATCAGCGAAGGGAACGTACTTGGCGGACACCTTGATGGCGCTCTGGCTGGCGTTGAACTCCTCGATGATGTGGCTGAGCGCCTTCTGGTGGCCCTCGGTCTCCCAGTAGTACCAGATCTCGACGTCGCCGGAAGCTCCTTCGGCGAACGCGCCCGCGGCGGCGATGCCGGTCAGCAGGCAGACAATGAGCAGGATACCTAACAGCTTCTTCATTTTCTTGACTCCTCCTTCATTTTTGTCCATTCTCCGGACTCTGGCCTTATTATGTTTTTGAACAGGAGAAAAAGAAACTCTAAATTTCTTAAGAAAGGGGGAATAAACTAATGTTCCGTGGAATCGTTCCCGGCCGCCGGGGAAACCGTGATCGGGAACCGGATGGTCACGGTCGTTCCCCCGTCCGGCACGCTTTGCACGCTGACCTCGTCCTGCCCTTCGCAGTAGCGGTGCAGGCGGAGGAAAGCGTTTGACAGGCCGATGCCGGCCTTGTCCCGGATCTCCTTCACATCCCCGCTGCCGAGGGCTTCGAGGATCTCCGGCGAGATGCCCTTGCCGTTGTCCGCGATGGTGATGGCCACCTGGCCGCCCTCCGCCAGCATGCTGACCTTCAGCGTATACGTTTCCCGCTTGGTGTCGAACCCGTGCACGATCGCGTTCTCCACGAAGGGCTGGATAATCAGTTTATGCACCCGGACGTCCAGGATTTCCGGATCGGTCCGGATTTCGAAGCTGAATTTGTTTTTCAGGCGGAACTGCTGCAGGTAAACGTATTTCTTCAGCCAGTCGACCTCGTCCCGCAGGGTGACCGGCTTGTCGCTGTTGCTGATCGCGTAGCGCAGGATCGAGGCCAGCGTGCTGATCGCGTTGCTGATATCGTATTCGTCCTTTTCAATGGCGATCCAGTTGACGGTGTCAAGGATATTATAGATGAAGTGCGGGTTGATCTGCGCCTCCAGCATCCGGATTTCCGCTTTCCGGCTGTTTTCCGCCTCTGTTTTTTCACGCAGGAGCGCCTTTTCCAGGTCGTCGATCGTGCGGTTGTACTGCTTCGCGATCACGTCGATCTCCGAAAGCATTTCGCCTTTCCGCGGCAGCCGGGCGGGGATGCTCGCCTCGTCCGTCCGCTGCATGCCCTCCACGATATCGTCGATATCCCGCGTCAGTTTGCCGGAAATCTTGCTGATGATGAAAAGCGCGGCGAACATGAGCAGCACGCCCATCCCGACGATCTGAAGCAGCTTTTCCACCAGGCTCTGCACGTAACGGCTGTTGTCGTGAACGCGGATGATGTTCCAGCCCAGGATCCCGTTTTCCAGCCGGTCGACGCCGCTTCCTGCGGCGGGCGTGAACGAAGTCCCGATCAGGCTTTTATCGGCGCAGCTGACGATCCGTCCGGTTTCGTCGGTGATGTAGACCTCGCTGTCTTCCGTCTTGACGGTCCGCATCACTTCCTCCAGGAGGCGCTCGTCGACGCTGATCACGATGACACCGTAGAGTTTTTCCAGCTGTTTGTAATTGACGATGCGGTGCGCGATGTGAAAAAGCCAGTAATCGTTGTTGGCGAAACGCGTTCCGAACTCCGTGGGCCAGACATGGCTCGCATAGTCCGCCGAGACGATCCGGTAGATTTCGCCGCTGTCTAGGCTGAAGCGGCTGATCCAGGAGTTTTCATGGATGGTGGAGGTCAGCTGGTCGTAGGTGATCACACGCCCGTTGTCCATGATGACCATGATGGATTTGATGAACCGGTTGGAGTTCAACACCGTGCTCAGGTAGCGGCGCATCTTGCTCACGCTGACGGCCGCGTCCTCGCCGTTGTTGATATTGTCCGACCAGACGACCATGTCATCGTTGGTATACATCTGGTAAAGCAGGTTTTCATATTCGCTGAAGCGAATGCTCAGGATGCTTTCCGCGGCTTTCATGTTGATATCCGCCAGCTCCTCCGTGCCGCGCCTGAGCGTGACGGCGAAGCTGTAAGCCATATAGGCGCAGATCAGCGTGATCATGACCGCGGTCAGGATGCTGAAGCGCTTGATCAGCATTTGCCGCATGGAGCGTTTTTTTCCGCCTGCCGTTCGCATCGTATATCACCTCTGAAAATCTGGGGACATTGTACCGCAGCCGCGCGGAAAGCGCAACGAAAATCCGGTGCGGCAGCGCACCGGATCCGAAGGCTGTATCCTTATCCCTTGACGGCCCCCGCGGTCATGCCGGCAATAATGTACTTCTGCATGAAGACGAAGATGATGGCGACCGGGATCATGGAAACCACCGCGAAGGCGGACAGGTAGCTCCACTTGGTGCCGTACTGTCCCATGAAGTTGAAAATCCCGGCTGTGATCGGGCGCATCGGCTGTTCCAGGATGAAGGTCATGCCGTAGGCCAGGTCGCCCCAGGCGTACAGGAAGGAGAAGATCGCGCAGACGGCCACGCCCGGTTTCGCCACCGGGACCAGGATCCTCATGAACGCGCCGAACCGCATGCAGCCGTCGATATACGCCGCTTCCTCCAGGTCCCGGGGAATGGAGGCGAAATAGTTCTTGAGGATCAGCACCGAGAACGGGATGCCGATCGTCGCGTCCGCCAGGATCGGCGCGCCCCATGTGTTGTACAGGTGCATGTTCCGGAACATGATGAACATCGGTGTGAGCAGCACGGAAACCGGGAGCATCTGCGTCACCAGGAAGCCGAGGAGCACGGATTTATGGCCCTTGAACCGGTAGCGCGCGATGGCGTAGGAAGCAGGCACCGCCAGCACCACGGCGATCAGCATGGAACCCATGGAAATGACCAGGCTGTTGAAGAAGGACCGGAACATGTTGAAATCGCCGGTTTCGATCTGCGCGATGTAGGATTTCAGGTTGAGCGTATGCGGATAAAGCGTCGGCGGGTTCTGGAAGATTTCGGCTTCCGTTTTCAGGGACGTGTTCAGCATCCACAGCATTGGGAAGAGCAGCACCAGGGCGATCAGCACCGCGAGCGCGCAGAAAAGGAGATTCCGGCCGCGGCTCATTTTGACGTCATTCATAGGCTTCCTCCCCCCTGGAGGTAATCCTGACATAGACGACGCCGACCAGGAGCAGGATTACCAACAGCGCGTTGGCGACGGCGGAACCCTTGCTGTACAGGAAATTGTCGAAGGACAGTTTGTACGAGTAGGTGGACATCAGCTGTGTGGAATTGACCGGGCCGCCCGACGTCATGACGTAGACGAGATCGAATACCTTGAACGTGTAGATAAAGCCGAGGACCAGGATGGACTCGATGGTGGAGCGCATCAGCGGAAGCGTGATGCGCGTGAACTGCTGGAAGCGGCCAGCCCCGTCGATGGACGCGCTTTCATACAGCTCGCCGGGAATGGACGTCAGGCCTGTGGAAATGAGGATCATGTTGAACGGGATGCCGATCCAGATGTTGGTGATAATGACGGGAATCATCGCGATGCCCTGGTCCGTCAGCCATTCAATGTTTTCAGGTACGATCCCGAGGCCGGTCAGGATGTTGTTGACGACGCCGACCTTGGTCGAGAACATGAATTTGAACATCAGAGCCGTAACGGTCATCGGGATCATCCAGGGCATCATCAGGATCCCGCGGACCGGCCGGGCGATGGAGAACTTCCGGTTGAAGAAAAGCGCCAGCGCAAAACCGATCAGGAACTGGAAAACCAGGCAGCTGACCGTGAAGACGAACGTGTTGGCGACAGATTTGAAGAAGACCTCGTCGTGAAACAGCTGCACGTAATTCCCGAAACCGATAAAATGTTTCTGTCCGCGCAGGAAGTTCATCACGTCGACGTCCTGGAAACCGAGGATGATATTATGCACGATCGGGTAGCCGACAAAAACAAGCATGTAGACGACCGCGGGCAGCGCGAAAAGCAGGCCGATGTTGTCGTGCCTGAAGAACGCTTTGATCCGGTTCAAAACGATTCCCCCCTTCCATAATTCATGATAGCCGTTTTGAAACCGGGATCAAAGCGAAAAAACTAAACAAAGAGGAAAAATCAAAAGTCGTTTGCAAAAAAAACGCTCCACCGGTATGCGGTGAAGCGACTTCGCGCCGGGATCAGCGCGAAGCCTGGTCGTTCTTCCGGTATTCTGCGGGCGTGAGCCCGGTCGCCTCCCGGAAAACCTTGCTGAAGTACTTCGGATCGGAATAACCCGTCTTTTCCGCGATTTCGTACAGCTTCAGCTGCGTTCCGCAAAGCAGTTCCTTCGCCTTGTCGATCCGGACGTTGCGGATGTAGGTGCTGAAGGACATGCCGACCTCGCGGTGGAAGAGCGTTCCGAGGTATTCCGGCGTCACCCGGAGCCGGCGGCTGATCTCGTCGAGGGTGATACCGTCCTGGTAGTATTCCCGGATCAGTCCGATGGCCTTCCGCACGGTCAGGTGCGATACGCTGCCGCCGGCCTCCGCCGGCGCCAGGCAGGCGGTGATGCCTTCGGCGACGCGTTCCAGCTCCTCCCGGGTTTTCGCGTCCATGATTTCAGTCAGAAGCTTCTGGCGGTCCACCGTCTGGTCCGGGTTTCCGCCGGTTTCCTTCGCGAAAGAGATGATGAGCCACAGGAAGCGGACATAGCATTCCTTGATTTCCCGGGGCTGGTAAACCTTCCCGTCCCGGAAACAGGCGCCGAACTCCCGCAGGACCGCGGCGATTTCGTCCGCGTTGGACGCGTACATGGCGGCCCTCATCCGGTTCTCAAGTTCCATCGGATAAATGCAGGATTCTGTTTTGACCTGCGCGACCTCCGGCCAGCGGATGACGGTCCTTCCGCCCTGCGCGATATTCCAGTCCAGGTAGGGAAACATTTTTTCGTAGGCGTCGTGAAGCGAAAACGGCCCGGTCGTTTCCGCGCAGCAGACCGCCGCGACCGGCCCCAGGTCGTCCAGCCGGCTTTGCAGGATCGACTGCACGCCGCCGGGGCCGGCATAATCATACGCAACGGTTGCCAGCACCTTGCGGTAGGAGAAATCAACGGTCACAAACCTGCACTGGGAAAACAGGGGAAGAACCCGGCCGAGGCGGCTGCCGTATTCCCTGGTTTTTTCTTCGAAAGGGCTGCCGGGACAGCACAGGATCAGCGTAAAACGGCTGTCGGAACGGATGCCGTAATTGTTGTTCAGGTAGCTTTCCAGTTCAGGGGTGGCCTTCATCCTCCCCAGCAGGAGATCCCTGAATACCTGGTCGATGCTGCCGATCTCCGCCGGCTTCCGGCTCCTGTCAAGCATCACCTGCTCTTCGACGTGCGCCATGGCCTGCTCAAAATCCATCAGGGAGGTGGGCTTGAGCAGGTATTCCGTTACCCCGTATTTCATGGCGGACCGGGCATACTCAAAATCGGAATAGGCGCTCAGCACAACCGCTTTCGCGTGCAGCCCCTCGGAAGTCATCCTTTTCAGCATCTCCAGCCCGTCCATGACCGGCATACAGATATCCGTAATGACGATATCCGGCTTCGTTTCACGGATCAGTTTCAGCCCGTCGTCGCCGTTTTCCGCGACGGCGACAATCTCGTAATCGCGGTTCAGCTTCTTCAGGAGCTTTTCAATTCCTTCCCTGATCCTGATTTCGTCCTCAACGATGGCGACTTTCATCGGCATTGTCATCCTCTCTGCCCGTTCTCCTGCTCACAAATCAAGGCGGCACCGGGGCCTGCCGCATGCAAAGGAGGCTGCTTCAAATAAGGTATTCATCACCGGGATGGGTACATACCGCAAATATCACGCTTCCGCCGGATTCATTCAGCATGGGATCCGGGGGTAGCTTCCGGGGGAAGAAGAAGCTATATCCGTTCCAGCACGGGAATCCGGTCCAGCGGGGCGGGAAGGGTGACCTTCCGGCCGCCGGCGTAGGTTTCACCTGTATCCACGTTTCGCCAGGAGCATCCGGCCGGCAGCATGACGTCCCGCCGTCGCAGGCCGGCATACAGCACCGGAGCCACCAGATACCGGCTGCCGAACATATACTGATCCTTCAGGCCCGCGCAGGCTTCGTCCTCCGGGAATTCGTAGGCCATGGCCCGCAGCAGGGGAGTCCCCTGAAGATGGGCAGTGTGCATGAGATCCCGAATATAATCCCTTAATTCCTCCCGGCGGCGCAGATACTTTTCCAGAATAAGCTCCGCTTCTTCGCCGCAGCTCCAGATTTCGTTGCCGCTTCCGGAAGACAGCACTTCCGTGCCGTCCCGGCGGAAGACCTTTTCCACGGGGCGGCGGTCCCCGTGGAGGCGCATCACCGGGCAGTAGCATCCCCACTGGAACCAGCGGACCAGCAGCTCCCGGAATTCCGGGCTCTCCGGCCGGCCGCCGTGGAATCCGCCGATATCCGTGGTCCACCAGGGGATGCCCGCATAGCCCATGCTGAGGCCGGCACAGACCTGCCGGCGGAAGTCCTCCCACCGGCTCATGATATCCCCGGACCAGATCAGGGCGCCATAGCGCTGGCTGCCGGCCCACGCGCAGCGAAGCAGGTTGACGGGGCGGTCCATCCCGCTTTCCCGCATGCCCTCAAAAAACCCCTGGGCATAACAACGGGGATAGATGTTGCCGACCTGCTGGCTGCTGCCCAGGAAATACCGGTAGTTTTTGAAATCGTAGGTGCCGTACTCGGGCTCCGCCTCATCCAGCCAGAAAATGCGAACGCCCGCGTCCCAGTAATTCTTTTTGCACTTTTCCCAGACATACTTCCGGGCCCGGGGGTTGGTGGCGTCGTAGAACATGCTGTCCTCCACGAAGCGCATGCCCACCTGCTCGCCGTACTCCGCGCGCACCAGCAGCCCCTGCTGCCGCATTTCCTCATAATTCTCGCTGGTCAGGGCCACCTGGGGCCAGACGCTGACCATAAGCTGGATGCCCATATCTTGAAGCTCCCGCACCATGGCGGCGGGATCCGGGAAGAACTCGGGGTCGAAACGGTAATCGCCCATTTTGGGCCAGTGGAAAAAATCGCAGACGATGACGTCAATCGGCAGATTCCTGCGCTTATACTCCCTGGCAACATTCAGGAGCTGCTCCTGATTCCAGTAACGCAGCTTGCACTGCCAGAAGCCCAGGCCGTACTCCGGCATCTCCGGCGGGAAACCGGTGGCCTCCGCATAGTGCCGGCTGATTTCCGCGGGAGTGTCCCCCGCGGTGATGAAATAATCCATCTGCTTTGTGGAATACGCCCTCCAGGTGGTGCGGTTGACACCGAAAGACACTTCTCCGATGGCGGGATTATGCCAGAGGAAGCCGTAGCCCAGGCTGGAGATGTAAAAGGGGACGCTTGCCTGGGAATTCCGGTGGGCCAGCTCCAGGGTGGAACCCTTCCAGTCCAGCGTTTCCTCCTGGTACTGCCCCATGCCGCGGATGCTCTCGCCGTCCCGGCCTTCAAAGGTGACGGTCAGGGTAAAGTCCCCGCCCAGATGGGGCTCGAATTTCCGGCTCCTGAGCGACAGGGCGTTGGCCGGGGCTGTTTCCCGGAGGAGGAGCTCCGCTTTCTGATTATAGAAGGACAGGGTTGCGTAATGGTGCCAGTCGTCCATGGTGATGCGGGCGGTGAGCTTCCCCACTGTAATGGACGCGGATTCGTCCCGGATATCCAGCACGGCTTCCGTTGGCTGCTGATCCAGCAGGGCCCAGCGGTCATCCCGGATTTCACCCATCAGGACAGACTGGACTCTCATGCTGTCCGGACCCCAGGGGGAGATTATCAGCGTTTCGCCGTTGTTTCGCCAGATCAGCCGGCTGCCATCCTGTGTAAAATAGCGCATGAAAACGCACCTCCTGCATATTTTGACTCGCTTCTCCCGCCTCGCGGGTAATCTATCAACAGTAAATCAGCCGGAGGCATCCGTGTCAAGGATTTTCCGCAAAAAAAGGCTGCCCCAATTATTGACTTTTTCTGTTGACATATCCATGAAGACCGTCAAATCCGGAATGTTTCGTTCAGGCCGGAGGTTCCGGCGCGGCCCGCCGGGCCGGGTCAGCGCCTTCTCCTGTCGATTCCTTGGCTGATATAATAGTTCCGCTTGTATTCGTACATATTCTGATCCGCCGCGGCAACGATTGATTCGATACTGTCGTGGTTTTCGTTCGACGCGACCCCGGTGGAAATGGAAATGCTGCTGTTATACCGGCCCTTCCATTGCGACATCAGGTCTTCCAGGCGTGCAATGCAAAGCTGTGCCTTCGCGATCGGGCCGGTCATGATGACACAGAATTCGTCCCCGCCGGTGCGGTAAATGGTGTCGATTCCTTCAAAAGCGGCGGACAGGCATTCCGCGGCGCCGGTGATGAGCTCGTCACCGGCCCGGTGACCGATGGCATCGTTTGCCTTTTTCAATCCGTTCAGATCCGCCGAGACGATGCAGAATTCGGCCGGGGCATTCTTCGCGAGCCAGGACAGTTTCTCATCGTATGCACGCTTGTTTTTCAGTCCCGTCATTGAACAACTTTCTTTCTGATAGAAAACAGTCAATATACAACGCTTTTGTAAACCTCCTTTCGTTGCGTCCACATACCACGGTTCACACGTTTCCGTGGACATTGTAGGCTCTCCCCAGTTGACTCGATAGCATTGTACAGCATGAATAGGCCTTAGACACCGCCGTGACCATTCTGGGGCTCGCCTCTGACGCCCCTCATGGTGTTGATTTCCCCGCTTCCCACTAGGTCATCTCACGGTTCTTCTCAGTTTCGGTGCTCTATACTATCCCTGCTGCCTTCTTTCCCACGCTTTACGTCAAGCGTTACCGCTTGCCGCACAGGGTCAGTACTGATGATCTGGCTGGGATCTTTTCAGACCGGGTTTCCACCAGCTAACTATCTTGCCCTTTGCTGGGCGCACGGGAAGTCTGAGTTAGCTCATTTATAACCGCATTTAATCAACATCAAACATCCCGAAAGCAATCGGGGGTGTGGAGAAAAGGCTTCCCATCAACTTCACTGCCGATGAAGTTAAACTGAAGTAATGTTGAAGAAGCTATTGAAGTAATATTGAAGTTGACACTGAAGTAACGTTGAAGTAATATTGAAGTGACTTCAACAAGGAGAGGTGCGGCCTATGTATCTGGAAGAACTGACAGGAAGCATCACGCTGGAAAACCTTGAGGTAGAATGCAAGGCGCGGCTGGACAGAAACAATCCTCATAGCTGGATTAAAACAGTTGGCGGCTTTTCAAACGCCGCGGGCGGAACGTTTTACATCGGTGCTGAAGACAAGACTTTCAAGCTAATTGGTTTCACGCGCAAGGATGCTGATAACGAACGGAACTACTTCAATAACCAAATCAACGAGCATGTTTCACCGAGACCGCAGTACACCATTTCATTTCTTCGGTATGAGGTGAATCAGAAAGAGCTGTTCATTCTCAAAATTGAAGTCGCTGAATCCCCGTATAAGCCTGTGATTGTAAAGTATGACGGCGTACCATCCATTTACATGCGCAGGCAGGGATTTACGAACGGTGCGACATACGAAGAGATTGTTGAAATGAGCCGCAGCAGCAAAGCGGTTCAATATGATGTGCTTCCTACAGATGAGGATTATCACCCGGAAGATTTCCAGGATCTCTTTGCCTTCTGCAAGGATCGAAACGAAGGGAAAAACACCCTGACCGAAAAAGCGCTGGCCTCTATGGGCTTCTTTACGAAGAACGGCAAGCTGACAAACGGCGCGCTTCTGTTCCGTGACAGATATCAAGATGGCAAAACGGAAATCCACTGTTCTGTATTCTCCGGCTTTACAAAAGGCAGCGAAAGAATCGTCTCCCTGAATAAATACCGCGGGAATATTACCGGCGGCATCCAGTATATGCTGGAATACGTCCGGCAGCGGATGAATCATTCCATCATCAAGCTCGCTGATTCAAGGCTGAATATTGATGCTTTCCCGGAAAGGGCCCTGTTTGAAGGAATCATCAACGCGATAGCTCACCGGGATTATGAGATGGACGGCACGCAGATTCAGCTGAGCATTTTCCGGGACCGGCTGGAGATCATGTCTCCGGGCGGCTTTTATCAGCGGGAAAAGATACAGAAGACCTATGATCTGTCTTCCATCATTTCAAAACGGCGGAATGAGCTGATCTGCAATGTGCTGGTCAAATGCAACGCCATGGAAGCATCAGGAACTGGATTTGAAAAGATTGAAGAAGCATATCTTTCCGCGGATGAGCGCCATAAACCGTATATTTGCACAGAATCAGACCATTTCAAGCTTGTGCTTCCGGATCTGACCTATGAAGCAGGAACACAGGATGATGATATTCCCGCACTGGAGTTTATTCCTGTAGCCAGCGGAACAAAGCACGATAAAGCGGTGCTTGGATACTGCTATGCATCAGCGCGGACAACGAAAGAGATCGCTGCTTATCTGGGCATCAGCGATTCCAGCTATCTGCGGAAGAGCATTCTGGAAAACCTGGTTTCAGCCGGTTGCCTGATTGAGATGACAATCGGCAGATCAAAGGCATATAAAACAAATCCGGAGGCTGTCCGCATTCTGTAAAAAAGTTTTTTCGAATTTCCGGAAGGATTCGGAAACTTTCGGAAGGATTCGGAAATCCGCGGTTATTGAAAATCAATTGAAAGTCCATATGATGGGGTTTGTTGAATACCTTTGCACTATGAGATTGCTGTTCTGTATTCTTCCGGCAAATACCGGGAAAGGAATTTGACCGGGTCTGCAAGAATTATTAAGACAGAGAACGGCGCAAAACGCCGATTGTGAAGGAGGATTACGATGGTTGAATTAAGCAATGAAAGAATTGAGCAGATGCTGCACGATGAAACGAAGAAAACAGAAGCTTTGCCAACGCTTCTTCGCTGTATCTATACCCGGTATATGTACCTGTTCGGGCTTTATTTTGATAACCTGGAGACCCTGAACGACGATAAAATCGCTGAGTTCAAAAAATATCATGCGGAAACCCAGGCCCTGATCAGGTATTATTACATGGATATTCCTCAGGATGTCTGCTCGGAAATCAGAGAATTTGAGGAAAAGGGCACTGACAATCTGCTCGGACGCGAATGGAAGAAAAACCTTTACGATACCTATGAAAAGTTCAAAAACGAAAACAGCGTCTGGGATATGAGTGAAAACTATTATATGGCAGAGTTTAAAAAGGAGGCTGTGAAGGGCTTCTATGAGGCCATGGAAAAAATCTTCAGAAGCGGTTTCGGCACTGAAAGCGAGACCGAAAAAAGGACACTGAACGGACTCTCGGGACTGTTGTTCGGCGGGAGAGGCAAGGACTGAACGGAGGAACAATTCAGCTCCTGGGGCAAAGAAACCGGCCTGCTCTTTTCGAGTCGGCCGGTTGTTTATTGAATCAGACTGCCAGTTGCTTACTTTTTGTTTCCCATCCGCCTGATCGTGTAAATTGCCAGTGCAATGGAGAACACGATTCCGGCAATGGCGATCAGCGGCTGGCCGTCCGGCGTCTTGGGATTGATATCCGCCGAGGACAGCAGACATGAGCCGATAAACAGGACGCAGGCAAACAGTGCCAGCACGATATTCTTGACCGTGAGGTTGATGCCTGTCAGGAATTCCTCGTATCCCGTCAGTTCAAAGTTGATCTTCGTCCGGCCCTTGACCACGTTGTTCAGCGCGTCGTACGCCAGTTCCGGCATCTTTGAAACCTTCCTGCCGATTTCCAGCGCATCCTTGCCGGCCGCAACGAGTTCCTGCTGTACGTCGAAGTTTTTCTTCACCCGCTCCATCAGCCGGTCGGTAATCTGCGCAAACAGATTCAGTTCCGGACAGAGCTGCTCCATCACGCCCTCAATCGTGGCGATGGAGCGCACCAGCATCGTATACTTGCCGGGCAAGGAGATGTGATGCTTGTCCGCCAGGTCCGTAACTTCTTCCAGCAGCGTGGACAGATCCAGATCGTTCAGGTTCTGGACGTTCATATACTTGTCGAACATCGTGTCCGCGTCGGTCATCAGCTTGTTCCGGTCCGTCTTGGGAGATGTCGCGCCCATGGACATAATGGTGTTGACCATTTTGTCAAGATCCCGGTCAATCAGCGACAGGATCAGGTTCTGGAGCATATTCACATCCGCGTCGGTGATCCGCCCGATCATACCGAAATCGATCCAGACCGGCTTTCCGTGGCTGACCATCAGATTGCCCTGATGGGGGTCGGCATGGAACGTGCCCACATCCAGCACCTGGTGAATGTAGTTGTCAAGGATCACGGAACCGATCTGTTCCGGATCATAGCCGTCCTCGATCAGCCGGTCCTTCTTGGCGATGGAATAGCCGTCCACAAACGTCATCGTAAAGATGCGCTCGGTGGTCAGCTCGTCGATCACCGTCGGGCAGGAAATCTTCTCTTCGTCGTCGATACAGTTCTCCTTGAAGAAGCGCGTATTTTCCGCTTCCACTCGGAAATCCAGCTCTTCGTTCGTCACCTTTTCCAGCTCATCGATAACAGATACCAGGTCGATCATCTGTTCGCTGTCATCGTCGGTCTGGCTGACCATGTTAATGAGGCTGCCCAGCTTCTTCAGCAGCACAAAGTCTTCGCGCATCATCTCCGCGATCAGCGGGCGCTGCACCTTCGTCACGACCTGCGTGCCGTCCTTCAGCACGGCATAGTGGGCCTGGCCGACGGACGCGGATCCCAGGGGCTTGTCCCTGAATTCCTGATAGATCTCACTGATCTTCTTGCCCGTTTCCTGCTCGATCACGGCCTTGGCGATCTCGGGATCCAGTTCCTTCACGTTCTGCCGCAGTTTCTCAAGCTCCCTGCAGTAGCTTTCCGGCAGCATATCCACGCGGCTGGACATGATCTGGCCGATCTTGACATATGTCGGACCCAGGTCTTCCAGCGTGGTGCGCAGTTCTTCGGGCGTGAAGCCGTTGGCGTAGAAATTGTGCTTGGCAAACACGGCCATAATCTCAACGCCGCGGGTCTTTTCCCGTTTCTCCATGTCCTTGAGTTCGCCGGACAGCAGCTGCTTCATCCTCGCGCTCAGTTCTTCTTTGGTATGCTTCAGGGACTGCTTGCGGCGGTCAAGTTCCTCCTGGCGTTCCCGCTTGCTCTTGGCGGCGGCATCCTGCTTTTTCTGCTTTTTATCTTCCCGCTCGGCCTGCCTGGTCTGCTTTTTCTGGACTGCCAGGGCCTTCTTGGCTTCGGCGGCTTCTTTGCTCGCCTTTGCAGCCCGTTCCTTGTTCAGCTCGATTTTCTCTTCAGCCTTCTGGACTGCCAGTTCCGCTTCAGCCAGCTGGGTCTTCTGTTTTTCGACCTCGCTCACTGCCTGCTCTTCCGGAGCTTTCGGCGCCTTCGCCGCTTTGGTGCTCCTGGCCGGCTTCTTGGCGGCCGCGGTCTTCTCTTTCGTCTGCGTGTCCTGAGCTTTCAGTTCCTTTTCCTGTTCCTGAGCGGCGGACGTCTGCGCCGTATCATTGACTTTTTTCGTAGCCATCGTTTAGTCCTCCTTCTCCAACTTGATCGGCCAGATGATGTACAGACGCACGATGCTCACCATAGAGGAGAACAGCAGAGCGATACCGATGACATCAAACAGCCTGACAGGCTCAGACCACCAGGGGTTGATCAGAATCATCAGCCCCAGAACAACGAGGATCGCGGAAAGCCCGACCAGCAGGGACCAGCCTTCGCGCTCGGCCCGCCGTGCGTACGTGCATGCGTTGAAGATCCCGATGCCGCCGGCGAGAATCAACCCCAGGCCGAATATGATGCCGATGATCAGCACGATATTTTCAAAGATCAGTACCGCCAGGCCCACCAGGAACATAATCAGCGCGCAGGTAAGCTTAATGTAGTTTATCAGTGACTTTGTGCCGGAAATAAAGTCCAGAATCACAACCGTGGCGAAAACAATCATTCCGACTCCCAGCACGGCAACCAGCGAATTGACGTACTGCGGAGGGCATATGATCATCACAATGCCGACCGCCGCCATGACGATCGATGTCATGATTGAAGATCGCTTGATTTTACCCAGTTCCTCAAAAACCATATTCATTCTTCCTTTCCGTGTAATGCCGGTTTTGGCTATTATGCCATAAAACACCGCGGTTTTCAATAAAAATGTATGTGTCCGCCTTTTCAACTTCCGCCGCCCATGATAGAATACCCCCATATTCTGACTGCCGCACTGCGGGCAAAGGGAGTTCATATGCTGACCATGACACGGGATCAGGCAAGGGCGAATGACGTGACGCTCCGGCATCTGCTGGATCTCTGCCGCCGGAGCGAAAAAACCGGTATCTGGCAGTATTCCGCCTTTTTATCCCCTGCCGAGCAGGAGGATCTGTTCCGCAGCGGGGAGGCTGCGGGCTTTGCTTTTCAGCTGACCGGCGGATATGAAAACGCCGAGCGGAAAATTCTTGCCGCCGGCAATGAAGCTGAGATGGGGCACCCCGAGCCGCCGGTCCGTGTCATCGCGGTGAAACCGAAGTCGGAGAAATTCGCGGAGAAACTGACGCACAGGGATTATCTGGGATCGGTTCTCGCCCTGGGCATTGACCGCAGTCTGATCGGCGATATCATCGTCCGGGATCAGGGCGCCTGGGTCTTCTGCCTCTCCTCCGCTGCCGGTCTGATCACTTCTTCCCTGACCCAGGTACGCAGGACCGCTGTCCGTGCGGAAGTCACGGCAGCAGATATTCCCGAACTGCAGCCGCAGTATGCAGCGCTCACGCTGAATGTGGCGTCTGAGCGTCTGGACGCGGTGACAGCGGCCTTCACCGGTATTTCCCGCGCCCAGGCGGACAGGTTGTTCGCTTCGGAAAAGGTCTTCGTCAACGGGCGGACTGTCACGGACCGGAGTTTCCGTCTGAAGGAAGGGGACGTCCTTTCCGTGCGCGGGTTCGGGAAAGCAATTTACGACGGGATCGATCACGAAACCCGGAAGAACAGGTACCAGGTCCGTCTCCGGAAACTGGTCTGAAGCGGCCTTTCAGAAATGCGGGAAAGGAGATCGGAAAACCATGAAAAAGCATCTGGTGATCATTCTTCCGGATCTGACGGAAAACCACAGAGCCTCCATTTGCGCTGCCGCCGGCAGGCACGGCTTTGACTGCCGTTTTTTTGACGAGCCGTCCCAAAGCCTGCCGTTCCTGCAGGATGCAGAGATCATTGTCGGCACGGATCCTTTCCTGTCCCGGAACGCCCCGAACCTTCGCTGGCTCTGCAGCCCCTTCGCCGGCGTAGACCCGTTTCTGGCCGATGATGCCTTTGCGGCCCCGTCGGCTTTGCTGACATGTTCTTCCGGGGCCTACGGCGTGACCATTTCAGAGCATGTGATCATGCTCCTGCTCGAAATCCTCCGCCGGCGGCCGGAATACCGGGCGCATACGGACAGGCGGGAATGGGTCCGCCGTCTTCCCGTCCGCGCGATCTTTGACAGCAGGATCACGCTCCTTGGAACGGGGGATATCGGTCAGGAAACTCTGCGCCGCCTCCGACCCTTCGCGCCGAAGCAGATCCTCGGCGTCAATCGCATGGGCCTGAATCCCGGCGGTCTTTTTGACCGGATTGTCCAGCGGGATCATCTGGATGAAATTCTCCCGGAAACGGATATCCTGATCATCTCGCTTCCGGGAACGCGGGACACTTTCCGGATCATTTCTGAAAAGCAGCTGAAGCGCCTCCCGGACGACGCGGTTATCATCAATGTCGGCCGCGGCTCCGTGATCGATCAGCAGGCGCTTGAAGCGGAACTGCGCAGCGGGCGGCTGTATGCCGGGCTGGATGTGTTTGAGGAGGAACCCGTTCCGCCGGATTCTTCGCTCTGGACCTGTCCCCGGCTGATCATGACCTCCCATGTGGCCGGGGACACCACCCTGCCCCATACCGTGGACCGGATTGTTGAACTGTTCCTCACGGATTTTGAAAACTACTGTGCCGGCCGGCCGCTGACGCAGCTGGTGGACCGTGAAATCGGATATTGACTGCCAGCCACTCTCCACTCTTCACTCTCCACTCTGGCCACTGATCAGGTCTTGACCAGCGTCAGGACGCTGACGGACAGCGCCGGCGCGTCATAGGCAAAGAAGCGGCCGGCCCCGGAAGCCTGAATCAGCACGTCATGAACGTTTTCCGGGGCATCGGGACTGTTTTCATCCGTCGCCCTCCCCGTCAGCAAACCGACGGTATACTCCGTTTCCACGTCACAATCCAGGTTGATCTCCACGGGTTCGTTTTGATCGCTGAAATTGACGATCTTGAGGATCACCGTATCATCGGTATCGGTCGCCGCCGTCCCCATCGCCGGATAGGACGGCAGTTCCACCGTGTCGATGATTTCCCCGTTGACTTCCAGCGTCACGTTATGCCCGGACACGGTATATTTCAGATGGTTGAAAGCGTTTGCCTTCAGGCTGACTTCCTTTGCCTCCGAGATGTCCCGGGGCGGAAAGCTGTCCCGGGCTACCCGGGACGTACCGCCGGACAGGATCCACCGGGAAACTTCCAGGAAGCGCATACTCCAGGGATCGCACGGATTCGGATTGGTCCTGTCATAGTAGGACAGCGGCTTCGGGGAAACCAGGATCCCCAGCGCAATGTCTTTTCCTTCCTCATACCAGGCATCCGTTTCAAACACGCCTTCCCGGCATTCCATGTCTTCGCCGAGCGTGACCAGCGGATAAACTTTGAACGGGAACGCCGGCATCTCCGGATCTGTTTTCCGGATCACGGTAATCTCATTTCCGTTCACTTCGGCTTCGGCCAGAATGCCGCGGGACGGCAGGACGGGAGACCCGTTCCAGACCGGGTTGCGGTACCGGACCCCGTCGTCTCCGGAGAGGGCCGGCAGTCCGTGAATGTCGTAGTAAATCTTCGGGACCTCTTCCTCGGACGCCACGACGTTTTTCCCGCGGTTCCCGCCGAAGAGCCGCCAGCTGTAATAGGTCGGAATGGCAAAGCTCCGCCGGTTATCATAGATGATCAGGTTCGGGAACCAGGACCCGTACCGGATATGCTGGAACAGCGGCGCGTAGGACGCAAGCCTGACCTTGTCCTGGTTCCGCTCGAAACCCACCATGAACATCGCTTCGGCAACCGCGGCCCGCAGCTGGCCCTCATAGGTCTGGTTGACCGAGAATTCTCCGACAAACACATCCGCGTCCTGCCGGTCGTAGCTGTCGTAATGCGTGATTCCCTCGGCAAAGAATTCGGGCATGTTGTAATAGTGGTCGTCCGCAATATCCGCTTCCAGCCTGCAGGTGCGCCCGCGATCGTTGGTGATGATGGTCAGGTGCGGCCAGCGCTCCAGCACGGCCTTTTTGATCATGTTAAACCGCCATTCGTATTCCGGCCCGAAGTTCTCGTTTCCGATTTCCAGGTAATCCAGGCGGAAAGGCGCTTTATGCCCCATCTTTGCGCGCAGGCTTCCCCATTCGGAATCGGCCGGGCCCAGCGCGTATTCCAGCGCGTTCAGGATATCGCCGACCATGTCCGCCTGTTCTTCTTCGTTGAAATACCGGGGATTCCGCCCCTGGCAGGTCATCCCGCAGTTGCAAACGTACAGCGGCGTCACCCCGAGATCCTCGCACAGCTGCAGATATTCATGGAACCCAAGGCCGTTGCTCGCCCGGTAATGCCACAGCAGCCAGTGGGACGGCCGTTCCCATACGGGGCCGACGGTATTGCGGAAATACCATACGGTCTCCATGGAAAAGCCTTCCACGATGCAGCCGCCGGGGAAACGCATGAAAGCGGGATTGATATCCCGGAGCTTCTCCGCCAGGTCCTTTCGGAGGCCGTGACCCATAAATGTTTCCGCCGGCATCAGGGACGTGAATCCGAAGTACACCGTTACGTCCGCGGCACAGCTGATGCGGAATTCCGCGTCATCCGCGGAACCCTGCGCGCTGAAAGCCGCGTCGTATCTGGCCCAGTCCCCCGGTCTGACTTTAGCCTCAGCAGACCCGTATACCTGCCCGTTTTTTTCGATGGTCAGTGTCAGCGGAACTTCCTGCCCGGCCCGGGCAAACATGTAGAAATGGTATTCCTTTCCCGTTTCCTGGGGAATCCCGCAGAAGCCGATGTTGCGGATGCTGCCGCCGGCGCTGAAATGCACCTTCAGAGAAACCCTGCGGTGAGGGTTCAGGACTGTCTCATGGTCCAGTTCCATCTCCGCCCGGTCGCTGTACCAGGCCGGAACCGGTGTGGGAAGAATCCGGTTGTCCTTCACCCACTGGTTCATTCCTTCGCCGTTGTTGAATTCGTCGATCCATCCGGTGGGCGAAACAAAGGTCCTTCCCCCGTCCTTCGTGACACATCCTTCCGGCAGAAGGGAATCCTCGAAGGACCTGTTCCGGAGCATCTCGGGATAAAGGCCGCCGTCGCCGGCCCTGCTGATATCTTCGAAGAAAAGGCCGTAAAGATCCGGCGCCACCGGGAATCGCTTTTCATGGGTCCGCACTGTCATTTTACTCATAACCGTTCTCCTCTCTCAACTCTTCACTCCCTGCAAGGGTTCTCCTGCAGCAGCGGATACCGCACTCCCCGTTTCCAGGCTTCCATCGCTGCGATATGGTCCTCCGCAAACAGAGGCGGAAGTTCATCCGCTCCGAAGAAGCTCAGTTCATAGGATTCCTCGTCAATCCTCGGCTCGCCGCTGACGATCTCAGCCGTGTACATGGCGGAGATCACATGTGCCGCGTCCCCGTTGCTCCAGACCATGTTGTGGTTGTGAAAGATCCCGAGAAAGCTGTTCAGCTTCACTTCCAGCCCCGTCTCCTCCCGGATCTCCCGCAGGGCCGCTTCTTCATAGGTCTCGTTCATTTCCACCAGCCCGCCGATCAGGCCCCACTGGCCGTTGTCGGTCCGCCGCTGGAACAGGATCTTTCCGTCCCGGATGATCAGCGCTCCGGCACAATTCAGGATAATCTTCCGGTGGCCGATCTCTTTGCGCAGTTCATGAATGTAGTCCATCTGTCTCACTCCATCGTCATCAGTTAGCTTATTCTGCCGTTCTCTGCTCCGCTTTCATATGCCGCCAGATTACCATATACATCGTTGTAAAACAAGCCGTCGCGCCGATCACCTGGCTGACGAATTCCGCCCAGAATACGCCGTACACGCCCAGTCCGATATTCGGCAGCAGCAGTGTCAGCGGCGCAACCAGCACGATCTTTCTCAGCAAGGAAAAGAACAGCGCGTACCGGGGATAGTTCAGCGCCACAAAGGTGGACTGCCCTGCCTGCTGCAAGGCCATGAAGGGGAACGCGCCGAAGTAGATCCTTGCGCAGACAATACCGGTCGCGATCAGCTGCCCGTCATCCGTAAAAATCCGCAGCAGCGGTTCCGGAATAAACATAACCAGCGCCCACATGACAATGTTAATCGCCAGCCCGCTCAGAAAGATGAAACGGATGCTCTCCGATACGCGCCCGTACAGTTTGGCGCCGTAGTTATAGCTCATCACGCTCTGCCCGCCCATAACGATCCCGCTGTTCGGCAGGCTCATGATTTCCCGCAGGGAATTGATCAGGCTCATCGCGCCGACATAGATTGTGCTGAGCGGCCCGCCCCAGGCCTTGAGCATAATGTTCACAATCGCCTGCGTGATGCTGTTCGTCACCTTGAACGTGAACCCGGTCACTCCGAGCTTCACGATTCCCGCGAGTTCAGCCCTGTCAAGATACAGCCCTGTCAGGCGCAGCGCCGCCCGCCTGCTTCGGAGGAAACCCAACACCCAGATCGCGCTGGCCGTCTGGGAAATGACGGTTGCCAGCGCCGCGCCGCGGATACCCATGTCCAGCGTATAAATCATCAGCGGATCCAGCGCGATGTTCAGCGCCGCGCCGATCAGGATCGTCATCATGCCGATCTTCGGGAATCCCTGCGCGCTGATAAACGGGTTCATCCCCAGGCTGATCAGCACCGGTATCGTCCCCGCAACGTAAATCCGGAAATAATCCATCGCCGCCGGAATCGTCTCGTCATCCCCGCCGAGCCAGCGCAGCGTAACCGGCGCCGAAATGTACAGGATCACCGTCAGCAGAAAGCCGGTGATCAGCAGCATGGTGAACGAGGTCCCCATGATTCGTTCTGCCTTCCGGTCATCCTGTTCTCCCCTTGCGATGGTAGCCAGTGTGGCTCCGCCGGTGGAGTACAGGTTGGCAAAAGCGCCGATCAGCGTGATCAGGGGAAAACAGATCCCCAGTCCGGTCAGCGCCAGCGTCCCGCCCTGCGCCATATGACCGATGTACATCCGGTCCACGATGTTATACAGCACATGAACAAACTCGGCCAGCATCATCGGCAGGCCGAGTCTCATGATCACCAGCGAAACCCGTCCCTGTGAAAAATCTCCGGCCTTCGCGGATGTTTTCCCCTGCCCGGTCATTTTGTGTTCCCCCTGATCTTCAGGGATCTCAGGTACTCTTTCTGTTCCGGTGTGATCCGGTAGCTTTCGATGGATTTCTGGATTGTCTTGTTATGCGTCCAGGTGTCCAGCCGTTTATTCTCAATATACAGCAGCGCCGTCTCATACTGCTTTGCCAGCGCCGTCGCAAAATACCAGGCGATCATCATTCTGACATAGTATTCTTCTGACCGGATCCCCGCAACCATTTCCGGATAAGCGGGATCAAAGTCTTCCTCCAGATAGTGTTCCATCAGCATCCCGATGCCGAACCGGACCGTATAGGATTCCGTCGAACCGATCCAGTTCCTGACGGGGGTCAGCAATTCCGGACGGTGTTTCCTGAATACTTTGGGAGACATCTGGTCACAGGTCGCCCAGTTGTCCACATAAGGCAGGAACTTCTCCAGCCTGTCCAGGCATCCGGCGTAATCCTTCATCCCTGAAAGTATAAAAGCGTGCAGTTGGTTTTCTTCGAAATACAGATGCGGCAGATCGTTCAGAAATACCTCGATCTCCTCTTCCCGGCTCAGTTCCTTTGCCATCGCGCGCAGCTCCGGCGTCCGCACCCCGATGATCGCTTCCGCTTTCACCGTCGGAATCGTTCGGATCTGCATCTCCCGGTACTTCAGGTCCTGCCGCCGGAACAGTTCCTCCCTGATCCTGTCAACAATCATTCCACTCCACTCTCCACTCTCCACTCTTCACGCTCAACTCTGAATCAGTTCCCGGATCACTTTTCCCGCGATAATCATCCCGGCCACCGACGGCACAAACGCCACAGATCCCGGGATATCTCTTCTTCCGGCATTCCCTTCTTCTTCCGGTTTCTCCTCCGGATGCAGGGGCGGCTCTGTGGAATAGACCACTTTCAGGTGGTCGATTCCCCGTTTCCGGCATTCGCTGCGCATGATCCTGGCCAGCGGACAGACGCTCGTCTCATGGATATCCGCCACCCGGAAAGCGGTCGGATCCAGCTTGTTCCCGGCTCCCATGCTGCTGATCACCGGCGTGCCGGCTGCCCTGGCCGCCTCGATCAGGCTCAGCTTTCCGGTCACTGTATCAATCGCGTCAATAACATAGTCGAATCGGGAAAAATCAAACTGATCCCGCGTTTCCGGCAGAAAAAAAGTCCGGTACGCGTTGATCCTGCAGTCCGGATTGATTTCATGCGCCCGTTCCGCCGCCACATCCACCTTGTATTCGCCGACAGTCTTCCTTGTCGCATGCAGCTGACGGTTCAGGTTTGTCAGGCTGACCCGGTCGTGATCGATCAGATCCAGCATCCCGATGCCAGAGCGCACCAGTGCTTCGACCGCATACCCGCCTACGCCGCCGATCCCGAACACCGCTACCCGGCTCCTGCGCAGCTTCTCCAGCCCATCCTGCCCGATCAAAAGCCGCGTTCTCGAAAACTGATCTGTCATCTTATTCTCCAAACAGCTGTGTTGAATAATACCTCTCCGCCGTATCCGGCAGCACCGTCACCACCGTCTTCCCCGGGCCCAGCTTCTCCGCCAGCCGGATCGCGGCCGCCACATTGGTTCCGCTGGAGATGCCGCAGGCAAGGCCTTCTTCCCTGGCCAGTCTGCGGGCGGTCTCAATCGCTTCCTGATCGGTTACCACGTAAATATCATCATAGATTTCCCGGTTCAGGATATCAGGAATGATCCCGTCGCCGATCCCCATCTGCAGATGGGTCCCGATGGTTCCGCCGGCCAGAATCGCGGCGTTTTCCGGTTCCACTGCCCAGATCTCAATCTCGGGATACTGTGCCTTCAGCACCTCCCCGATGCCCGTCAGCGTTCCGCCGGTGCCGATCCCGCTGCAGAAACCGTGGATCGGTTTCGCCACCTGCGCCATGATCTCCAGCGCGGTATGTTTCTTGTGGGCCAGCGTGTTGTTCGGATTCTCAAACTGCTGGGGCACGAACACCTTCGGGTTCTTCTTTTTCATGTTCAGCGCCGCCTGCAGGCACTCTTCCATGCACTTGCCGATATCCCCCGCGTCATGGATCAGCTTAACCTCCGCCCCGTAATGGCGGACCAGCTTCCGGCGCTCCTCGCTCACGGAATCCGGCATAATGATGATCGTCCGGTATCCGCGCACCGCGCCGACCAGCGCCAGACCGATCCCCTGGTTCCCGCTGGTCGGTTCCACGATGATGCTGTCCGGGCCGATCAGCCCTTCCTTCTCCGCCTGCAGGATCATATTCATCGCCGTCCGGGTTTTGATGGATCCGCCGACGTTGAGCGGTTCCACTTTGACCAGAATCTCCGCGCTGTTTTCCTTCGGCAGTTTGTTCAGCCGCACAACCGGCGTATTGCCGATCGCTTCCAAAATATTCTCACAGATCAATGCCTTGTCCTCCGCTTCCGTTTGTCTGAAACTGCCTGCCATTTTAACAGGAAAATGCGGATCTGTCCATCCGCATCTCTGTTTCCCCATCGATTTTCCGGCTGTTCTTCACCAGGTCCGTTCCCCGAACCTCCCTGCAGGTTTTCCCGCTGATATGCAGCTGCCGGAAAACCTCTGATCGTTTACGGTTAAGGTTCTTTTCCTTCCTTCAGCACAATCACGGCGTTTGGATCAAATTTGCGTTCCATGGTATGCGCCGCCTTGCGATTTGCCACAGTGTCGAAAATGATTGAGAAATCATAGTCCGGCGGGTACAAACCGGACGCCGGCACCAGGAGCTTCAGCCGGTTATGCTTTACGGTCATCTTCCGTCCCCGGAACTGGATGATCACGTTACCGTCATCGTCCGCCGGCTGATAAACAATCGCGTTCTTCCTGTCCGGAAGCAGCAGGACGCTGTCTCCCATACTGAACCTTTCGAATGTTCCTTCCGTTTTTACGGAAAGGCGCTGCAGACGGCCCGTCGGAATACGCATCTCTTTTCGTGTTCGTTCCGGTTTTGCGTCCGGCCCGTGATCAGCAACCTGCCTTGCTCTCGCAAGCAGGCTCTCATCCATCCCGAGACGCCGTGCAATCTCAATCGCGCAGCTTTCCCCGCTCATGCCCATTTCCAGATGATACAGCGGTTTCAGGCTCATCCGGTCAAAAGCCATCCGCGCGGAAATGACCTTGTCTGTCTGCTCCGCCCACTGCTTGATCTGCGGATCATGGGTAGTCACCATGAAGAAGCATCCGCGCCGGAGCAACTCTTCCAGAATGGCTGCCGCCAGGCCCGATCCCTCCGCGGGATCTGTCCCGCTGCCCAGTTCATCCAGCAGAACCAAGCTGTCCCTGCTGCACTCGCCCAGAATCCGGATCACATTGATCATATGGCCGGAAAAAGTAGACAGGTTCTGGCTGATGCTCTGGCTGTCCCCGATGTCGCAAAGCACACGGTCCATCATGGCAATGACAGTGCCTTCTCCGCAGGGAATGTGCAATCCGCTTTGCGCCATCAGCGTCAGCAAGCCCACCGTTTTGAGACACACAGTCTTCCCGCCCGTATTCGGCCCGGTAACAGCAATACCGTTATCCGGCAGGGTCAGTTCCAGATTCAGCGGCACGCATGTTTTCCGGTTCAGCAGCGGATGCCGCGCCTCTGTCAGGCGAATCTTTCTCTCAGCAGTCAGTTTCACCGGCCGCGCCTTCATTTCCAGACTCAGCTTTGCCCTGGCAAAAACCACGTCCAGATCTGTCATCACCCGAATGGCATCACGCAGGGATGTTTCGTCAGAAGCAACCCGGTCGGTGAGTTCCCAGAGGATCCGCCGCTCCTCCGTATCGATATCGATGGCCAGCGCTTCCGTTTCCTGCCGAAGTGTCCGAACCGCCGACGGTTCCATGAACACGGTGCTTCCCTTGGCGGAAACATCCACAGCCGTCCCGGGAAATACGCTCTGGAACTTTTTCTGTACGGGAATCACATAGATGCCGTTCCTTTGGGTAACAAAGCTGTCCGCCAGTTCTTTCCTGTGATGGAGCAGAATCTGATTGAGCTTCTCACGGATCGCCTGTTCAGTATGCTCCCGCTGACGGCGAAGATTTCGCAGCGCGGGAGAAGCATCGTCCAGAACGGTATCTTCCCGGATGGATCTTTCGATCTCATGCTGCAGTTCGTTCAGATCCGGCAGTTCCGTATGCCAGGAAGCAATCCCGGCACTGAATATCTGTACCCCTTGCAGATATCTGCGAAGCCGCTGAACCGTCGAACAGAAGCGTGCGATAAAAGTCAGCTGCGCCGGCAGAAGCATTCCGCCCTGTGAGGCCTCGATCAGTCCGTTTTCCGTTCCTTCCGTATTCGTAAACGGCGGAGTGCCCGCGTTTTCCATCACACAGCGCGCGGCTGTCGTTTCCTCCATCCGGGCCCTGCAAAGCCCTTCGTGAAGAATCGGTTCCGTTTCGGCCAGTTTCTGACGCGCGGCCTGTGAAACCGCCTGATCCTGAAGTTGTTGAATAATTTTGTCAAACCCGAGTGTAATCATATCCTGTGTCATTGTAATCCCTCTTGTTCTGTTTTTATTCGACATGAACAAGATTCGGGGAGTGCGACACCAAAAAGGCATACAAAAAAGTGCCCGGCATCAGTCCGTACCGCGTCATGGCATCAGCAAACAGGCGGTCATGTCACCGCATGCTCCGTTCAACCATGCTCCCCGTTAACGAACCGACTCCAAACACTACCTCCCCGGGATTGCCTGCTCTGATCAGGATCCCCGTTGCCCGCATTATAGAGCGTTCTCCGGATCCTGTCAACCGTAAGTCACATGATGCTTTAATCCGTCTGACTCCGGCTTATCTGTCCAAAGTCATGATAACGGATCTTTCTCTGAAACCGTATTTTTCATAAAGATGGATTGCTTCATTGCCATAGACAACTTTCACATCGATCTCATTGATTCCGAGTTTTTGAAATGTGTTCAGCGCCCAATCCATTAACGCCGCGCCGTAGCCTTTTCCTCTTTCCCGGTCCAGAACGACAAGGTATTCCAGAATTCCTGTATTTCCATCTGTACCGATCTTGCAGAATCCAACAATACTGCTGTCGTTTTCAATCACAGCAATGCTGGATTTTCCCTCTTCAAGTTCGCTTTCAAACTGTTTGATTTTCTCCCTGGAAGGTGTTTGGGGATAGCGCCCTTTAAAATGTACGGAAACCCTGTTATGATGCTCCGCCAATGCTTCCAGGCATTCATAAAGCTTCCCGGTTTCTTCTGAATGGATTTCTCTGATCATTTCTGCCTCCCTGCTCAGCATCTCAATGAGCAGTCAGATGCTCTCTTTCCGTCTGTCCTGCAGCCACTGATCTTTTGTAATGCTGCTTACATGACCTGTCCGTTTCTCATGCATCAGCGGCACATCAACATCTTCCGATTTCCATTGATATCGGAATCCGCTTTTCTCCTGGACACGCTTTGATTTGGTATTGCCTTCATAATATCCGACCCAGACTCTGGTCATGCCAATATCCTCAAAAGCATGACGGAGCATTTCCCTGACAGCTTCCGGCATAATACCCTTGCCCCAAAAAGGTTTCCCCAGCCAGTATCCCAGCTCGCATTCATCATCGCGTTCGGTCATGTCGGTACGGCCCTTCAGCTTCAGCTCAAATGCTCCGATTGCCTTGTTGTCGCTTTTCAGGCAGACGGCATAGGCTTCTTTACCGGAAAGAACATTCTTTATGATATCCCGGCTCTCACCGATATTCTGATGAGGAGGCCAGCCGGCAATCGGGCCGACGTCCGGATCCCTGGCATATTGATATAGGTTTTCCGCATCACTGTCTTTCCAGCGGCGCAGGATAAGTCGTTCTGTTTCAAGCATAGCTGATCATCTCCCCTGAGGCAGTTATTATCCTCAATATACCATATTCAAAAAAGGCATATACCTCACCCGTTTCCTTCCAGCAAATCCTGAATAATGATCTCCGGAGAAAGCGGCGTCCAGTGCCCGGGCAGGCAGATCTCCGGTTTAATCTTTCCGACAGTCTCCGCCAGTTTTCCGGCCAAAACCGGATCCACCGTCCATTCCGGGAAAGCGCCGCCGGTGGAATCGCCGAGGATCAGCACCTTTTCTCCGGGCACTTCAACCAGGGTTGAGTCATCTGTGTGCGGAGCCTCAGCCTGAAACACCCGGATCCGGCAGTTGCCTGCATCCAGCAGTATCTCTCCCCGGAAAACCAGATCAGCAGGCGTCACAATCACCGGCTTGCCGTCAACATATTCATTTCGGATCCGTTTCTCCATCTCCAGGAAGAATGCTGTGCCTTCAGCTTCAAGTCGCTCACGGAAAGCCTTCAGATACTGGTTTGTCCGCTCATTCGCAAGACACAGTCCGTGTACAGCGTGCATCCCGAAGGTATGATCCCAATGCCAGTGGGTCAGCACGGTCAGCTTTGGCATCGGCAGTCCCGCTTCTTCCAGCGCCCGGTAGAATTCCTGCGTGTGTTCCGCAGAATGGCCCGCGTCCACCGCCATACTCCAGCGGTCTCCGCGAATATAGCTGAGGTTGGGGCGATCCCGTTCCGGCTCAAAAGGATATACCCAAATCCGTTCTGTCAGTCTGTTCAGATTCATTCTGTTTTCCCCTTCTCATACCTGCTTAGACAATCAGCAGTTCAGTCTTCCAGGCGCATGTCAAACGCCTTCTTGGAGGTTCCGCTGAAGCCTTTACTTTCATAAAAGTGATGTGCTTCCGTCCGGGATATTCCGCTCTGCAGGATCACCTTATAGCAATGGCGCTCTTTTGCGAACGCGATTGCCATATCGATCACCCGGGAAGCCAGTCCCCGTTTTCTGTATGCCCGGTCCGTGACGACATTCTCGATGAAGCAGATTCCCCGGTTCCCCCGTGTGAGATTCGGAATGTAGACCGCGTAGCAGCTCGACACGACTCTGCCGTCGTCAACCGCGCCAAAGTACCGGATATCATCATTGCGCCCGATCTCTTCCCAGACCTGCCTGCTGTGTTCTTCCGAAATCTCGGCGTCGTCCGCGTCGAGCTGCCTGTACAGCTGGAGCAGCGACGCCAGATCCGATGCTGTCAATTCCCTGAATTCCATGTGATTTCCCTCCCGTGTCAGCGGGGTGATTTGACCATTGCCCGGCCGTTGACTGTCTCAAATCCGTATTTCTCATACAGGCCGTGTGCGTCCCTGGTAAACAGAAAACCGCGAAGCCCGGCGTATTCCGGCAGAGATGCAATATGGGATACCAACGCTTTTCCAAGTCCCCGGTGCTGATAAGCCGGATCAATAATCACGTCGCATAAATACCAGGTTGTCGCATAATCGCTGATCACCCGGGCAAATCCGGCCAACTTTTGTTCATCCTCCAGATAAACGCCGTAGCAGGCCGAGTGCTCCATGGATTTTTGGATCTGTCCCTTTGAGCGTTTGCCCGCCCAATAGGTGGTTCTCAGAAGCCTGACAACCTCGTCGACATCGATCCGTTCCGCGCCTTCAACGATCCTGCAGTTCGGATTTCCTGTTTCCTCCAGCATGATCTTCATATAGCCGCAGGTAAACGGGAAAAAATCAAACTTCTCCGTTCCCGTATGGACTGCCCCGTAGCTTTCATACCAGCTTCTCAGTACAGTGTTTTCCTCCACAATGCTCAGGTTCATGACGGTGCATCCCTGCTCTCCGGCAGTTTTCACGGCATGCAGAAGCAGGTTTCCGCCGATTCCCCTGTGCCGGTATTCGGGAAGCACGGAAAGGCTGCCCAACTCACATTCTCCCGGATCCCGGAGCAGCAGGGAGTAATAGCCGCAGATTCTGCCTTCTTCCTCATCCAGATACATAAGCCGGTGCTCGCCGTCCATGTGCCATTTCAATCGTTCTTCCGTCGTGGCGAAGGCCGTGAACCGGGGAGCATTTTCTTCGGTAAAGCCGAACTCATCGGCAACAGTCTGAAAACTTTTCCTGATCAATTCGGCGCATGCGGAAAGCTCGTCACGTTTTACTTCTCTGATCATCGCAACCACCTCCGTTTTTTACCCTGTGAAACAGTCTCATGATCTGATCTTTTCCAGCCGGTACAGCTGTTCCTCATCGATCTCAGCGTTCCCGTTCTTGAAAGAATAGCCCATCTTCTGATAGAACGGAAGGCCGGTAATGGAGGCCGGGATTTCAATCCGTCTGGCCCGCAGGGCAAACTCATCTTTTTCCAGCGTCTCCACGATGGCCCGGCCGACGCCTTTTCCCTGACAGTCCGGACGAACAAAGATGCTGAACAGGCTGCTTTCATCCTCTTTGCCCCAGTAGGGTCCGATCGCGCCGCAGCCAATGATCGCGCCTGCGTCTTCAGCAACATAAAAATGTGTCCATGAGGCCCGCTGCATCACATGCTCCGGCGTCTGTGTTTTCACCAGTTCTTCCATCAGTTCTGCGGAATAATCCCCGACGTTTGAAATCCGGATCGTTGTAATAATCAGTTCAGAAACCGCCTGAGCATCCTGCTCTGTCAGCCTTCTGATCATCATGTCATTCATTTCCCCTTTCCGTGAAATTAAAAAGCCGCTTATCCGTCAGAGATAAGCGGCTGGCTGATCGATACGAATATACCAGTTTACTCTTCCCTGACCTTCTGATGATCGGATACATCAATAGTGCGGACATGTTCCACAGTGTTCGCAGACATCATCATGGCAGAAACAAATCCGAACCTGATCATGGGAGGGGCTCCTTTCCGGAAGTTTGCGTAGACTATACTACAGAAAACCTGCACTTGTCAATGAGTCTGCCGGCTGTGACTTACGCTTGACAGGAGCTGAAGAACGCATGGGAATATGAAGTCGGTTGTCTCAATAGCACAACTTGACGCGCAGTATATCATCAGTATATCTTATTCATGGCGAGTGGTGTCATATTTTTACTGCTGCAATTCCTGCTCCGCGGAGGTTGTCATATGATCAATTATACCATAAAGCATAATGAATTAACGGCGGAGGAATTTATCCTGCTGTGGGAATCTGTATGGGGTAACGGCCCTTCACTGGAGCAGACACGGCTGGCAATGGACCACACTTTGTTCAGGGTCTCCGTTTTTGACGGTGACACCGTTGTCGCAATGGCAAGGGTGATTGGAGATCTGGGACTCGACTACTATATCAAGGATGTGATTGTGAAGCCCGAATATCAGGGGCAGGGAATCGGACGCCTCATGATCAACGAAATCCTCACATTCATCAATGACCACGGTGTTCCCGGAACAGATATATTTGTTGAACTGTGTGCCATGCCTGACAAGATTCCGTTTTATGAAAAGTTCGGATTCAGTGCAAATGAAGCACAGCGTTTACGAAAGTATCTGCGGGTTTCACCATCATCAGAAATGAGGTAAAACAATGGACCTGAAAGCTTTCTGGCAGAATATCCTGTCACAGAACAGGGAACAGCTTCTTTCTTATTTTTCAGAGGATGCCGTTATCCGCTGGTATTGTACAAACGAACAGTTTACCGTCCCGGAATATTTACAGGCCAATTGTGAATACCCGGGAGACTGGACCGGAAAAATCGAACGGGTCGAAAATTTCGGAAACACAGTCGTGATGGCCGGACGCGTTTTCCCGGCAGAAGGAAGCGGTTCTTTTCATGTTGTGAGTTTCATCAGACTTCAAAATGACAGGATCATTGAAATGGACGAATACTGGGCCGATGACGGTGATGCTCCCGCATGGCGCAGGGAGATGAAAATCGGAAAGCCGATATACTGAAAAAGCCGGAGGAATGATCCAGTAATGGAAATCAAGAAAAAGCATCTGGACAGAAGAGAATGGTATACCGATGCCGAACGCAATTATTCCTGTCTGTACCATCGCGATGAGTATTTTCAGGGCGGCATCGGATTGATTACCTTTACCGGTTTGGCGAAACCTGATATAGTGGATACCGTTGAAGGTCCGTTCTGTATTGCCGATCAGGGATATCAGTGGCTGGAACTTGCGCCTGAAAACGGCCATTTTGTCCTGACCGCCATGTTTCATGACGAACAGTTGTTCCAGCAATATATCGATATCACGCTGATGAATGACGTTGCGGAAAACGGCGATGCCGTATTTTTCGACTTGTTTCTGGATGTCGTCATTTTGACGGACGGAACGCCGCGCATTGTGGATTCCGAAGAACTGGATGCAGCGTTATCCGGCGGAATCATCACCCGGAAGGAGTACGATCTCGCAACACATACAGCCAAAAGAGTTGTTGATTTATATCATTCAGAAGACCGACTGATCAGGCAGAAGCTGTATGAATACAGAGCATTCTTCAATCACGGATCGAACACATCAAAATGAGATCAAATAATATGCCAGGAGCATTCAGCTCGGAAAGGAAACACCATGAGTAAGATCAGCCTCTCCCCCACCAATGACTACTGTCCCCAGACACTTTTCCTCTATGGTACCTATGACGATGAAGGCAAAGCCGATTTCGGGCTCTTCTGCTGGTTCAGCTATATCTGGCACGGCGAGCTCGGCGTCATGGCCTGCATCGGCGGCGAAAAACTGACAAAGGAAAACATCCACAAGCAGAAAATCTTTTCTGCCAATCTGGTGACTGAAGCGCTCTTGCCGCTTGCCGATTATCTCGGAAACACCGACGGTCACGACCCTGAGAAAATGAGTCTGGATTTGGACATCGAGAAGGGCCGTGTTCTTCCCGTTCCGATCCTGACTGCTTCCCCTGTTTCCTTTGAACTGGAAGTGAAGCAGTTCATTCCTCTGCACGACGGAGAAGTCATGCTCTGCAGCATCCGCAATGTGCTGCAGGACGATTTGCTGGCAAACGACGCCGGCGGTTCTCCGGAAAAACTGGCCGCCATCGCTCCGGTCAGAACGACCTGCAACCATTACTTCGGCTGGAACGGCAGCAATCTCGGCGCATGGGGTGAACCCCGGAAAGATCTTTGATAACCGCAGGAAGATTGAACTGCCTGTCCGCGGACAGCGACTGAAGAAACCCGTGATGCCTTCTTTGCAAGGAATCACGGGTTCTTATTTTTTCTGTTGACAAGCCTGTGCCGAATGCCTATAATAGGCACAATTTCATTCTGCACTTTGCTGACCGACCGAGATGGAAACGTGTAAACCGACCGATCGATTTGGGAAGGAAGGGGTAGTACAATGGAAAACAGAAATCTTACCAACAATCAATGTATCGAAGCAAAGATGCCGGAAAAGAAAAAGCACGGCTTCAATCCTGAAAAAATGTATACTTTTCTTCGAGGTTAACTCATCAGCTACATCGAGGAAACCCGCCAATATGTCCTTCCGCTTCTGCGAAAAGCCAAGTCAAGGTATCCCGCGGATGCGGATGTTCTTTTTATCCTGAAATACCACATGATCAGCGTCGTGGATTCGATTGAAGCCGCCATGCAGGCATATGAGAACGCCTGACAAAAAGCTTCCGGATCCTCCCGAGCCGGAAAAATACACTTGAGATTGACGAACGGGCTGGATTCTGTTATCCTGTCCATGGTTAGAGTTTCCTAATCAATAATCTGTGATCCATCAGAGAGGCGGGATGCCGAACCATAGTGGCATCCCGTTTTGGTAATCAATTGAAACTGCCGGGAACAGAATTCCTCCGACTGTCAGGAAAGGAGCACACTATGAACATCTATGAATCCGGGGAAGACTATCTGGAGCAGATTCTGATGCTGCTCGAAACCAAGGGACACGCGCGTTCCATCGACATTGCCATCGGGCTGAATGTCTCCAAGCCCTCCGTCAGTGTTGCCATGAAAAAACTGAGGGAAAACGGATACATCACCATGAGTTCCGACGGCATGATTTCTTTGACTGACAAAGGTTATGCGATCGCGCGGAGAATCTACGACCGGCATCAGGCGCTGACCAAGTATCTGATCCAGCTCGGCGTGCCGGAGGAAATTGCCAGGGAGGATGCCTGCAAAGTTGAGCACGATCTCTCCGAGGAGTCTTTTGCCGCGATTTGCAGGCAAATCAAATAACCGGCATTGCCAAGAAAAACGAGGAAGAAGGAATTTCGTTGGCCGTGAATTCGGTTCCTGCTGTCGGCATCCCCCGCGCCATGCTGTATTACCGGTATGGAATACTGTGGGAGCATTTCTTTCAGACATTGGGTGTTTCAACCATGCTGAGCCCGCCGGGCAGCCGCGGCATCCTGGAAGCCGGCACAAAGCTTGCGCCGGATGAAAGCTGCCTTTCCATGAAAATGTTCATGGGTCATGTAGACACGCTGATCGGAAAGTGCGACAGCATTTTTATTCCCAGATACAGCAACTATGGATACACCGAGCTGTTCTGCACCCGCTACGAGGGGATCTATGATCAGGCCCGGAATATCTTCCGTGCGTCCGGTCAGCGATTCATCACCTGCAATATCGACGCCCAGAACGGTTCCCCGGAGCCCAAAGCCTTTGAACAGTTCGGTGTAGAACTGGGATTTTCGGCACGGGAAAGCCGGCATGCCTGGCGGGAAGCATCCAGAGCGCTGAAGCAGCACCAGAAAGCGGAAGAACACGCCCAGAAGGAGCTTGCCTCCAGGCCGGGCATGAAAATCCTGATCGCGGGGCACAGCTATGTCCTGTCCGATGCTTATCTCGGAAAACCCATCCTGGATTATCTGGATGCCGCCGGTACGATTTCTTTGCGCGCAGACGCGCCGGAGCCGGAAACAGCCCGGAAAGTCTGCGCCAAATTTTCCCCCACCTGCCGCTGGCTTGTCAGCGAAGAGATTGTCGGCGGTGTGCTGATGTGGAAAGACCAGGTGGACGGGATTATCCTGGTCAGCGCTTTCCCCTGCGGCCCGGATTCCATGACCAATGAACTGCTGGTCCGGCGGATCAAAGGCATCCCCATTCTGACGCTGGTGCTGGACACCCAGAGCGGGATGGCCGGGATTGAAACGCGCATTGAGAGTTTTCTGGATATTATCCGGTTTCAGAAGGGGGAAATGGGATGAAGCAGGAACGAAAAGCAGCCCTCCCCCGTTACGGCGAATACAACTGCGCCCTGAAGTATCTTGTGGAACAGGGGTTTGAAACCAAATGCATCCTCCCGCCGCCGCTTTCCAGGCGGACGGAGGATCTCGGCGCCAAGAACAGTCCGGATCTGGTCTGCACGCCGTTCAAAACAACGCTCGGAAGTATGATTGAAGCGCTGGAAGCCGGCGCGGATACCATCATCATGGTCCTCGGCGCCTGCCGCCTGAACTACTTCGGAGAACTGCAGGAACAGATTCTCCGGGATCTCGGCTATACCTTTGATTTCATCAACCTTTCCATATACAACACCGGGAAAAAGTGGGATATCCTCCGGGCGCTGAAAGGAATCAATCCCCGCTGCAGCATGGTAAAGGCAGGCAAAGCCCTGTATGAAGCCGTTCAGATGATAGAACACCTGGACGATATCACTTCGCTCTACTATCAGAACTGCGGTTTTGATCCGACCGGAACTTACCCGAAAATCTACAGGCAGTTTATTTCCGACATGTATGCCGCGCAAAACCTCGCGGAGATCCGGGAGGGATACCGGAACGCAAGCCGCGCGTTCGCGGAGATTACGCTGCATAAGCCTCAGGATCCGATCCGCATCGGGATCATCGGCGACTACTACACCGTCATGGATCCTTTCTCCAACCTGGAAATCGAGCAGAAACTGGCCGATATGGGCGTGGAAGTTCACCGGCTGATGAACATTACAAACGATATGCTGCGGAACAGCGAAAAAAACAAACAGGCAAAAATCCGGGAATTCAGCGAATACTCCATGGGCGCCAGTTCCACTTCCGATCTCTGGCAGGCGCAAAACTTTGCCGAACGGGGATTCGACGGCCTGATCCAGGTCAAGTCCGCCTGCTGCATGCCGGAAACGGATATCATGCCGGTGCTTGCCAACCTGTCTCAGGACTATAAAATGCCCGTGCTGTATCTGACCTATGATACCCAGAGCAGCGACGTCGGCCTGACGACCCGGCTGGAAGCCTTTTATGATATGGTCGAAATGAGAAAGAAGGTGGCGCATTGAACGTTCGGGACGCATTTCTCGGCATAGATGTGGGATCAATCTCCACGAAAGCCGTCATCATTGACGAGGGCAACGCAATCCTGGCACAGGAATATATCTGGACGGAAGGCAATCCGATCGGGGCGGTCAAAAAGCTGCTGGACCTGCTGGAAAAGCAGTTTGACCGGGAAGCCTGGCAGATCGTCGGCATCGGGGCGACCGGAAGCGCCCGAAGGCTGGTCGGATCCATCGTCGGCGCCACCGTCGTCAAAAACGAAATCACCGCGCACGCTGTCGGCACCACAACCTTTCATCCGGAAGTGCGGACCATTCTGGAGATCGGCGGCCAGGATTCAAAGATCATCCTCGTGGAAAACGGGATTGCGGTCGATTATGCCATGAACACGCTCTGCGCCGCCGGTACCGGGGCTTTTCTTTCCAGCCAGGCAAGGCGCCTCGGCATTGATGTGGAGGAAATGGGGCAGTACGCCCTGCAGTCCACCCACCCGACCATGATCGCCGCCCGCTGCACCGTGTTCGCCGAATCGGATCTGGTTCACAAGATCCAGATGGGCCACCCGCGGGAGGATATTATCGCCGGCGTCTGCCGGGCCGTTGCCTCCAACTATATCAACAATGTGGGCAAGGGGAAGAAAATCTGCTCCCCGGTCGTCTTCCAGGGCGGCGTCAGCAAAAACGTCGGTGTCGTACGCGCCTTTGAGGATCTGCTCCGGTGTCCGGTCATCGTGGATGATAACGGGCACCTGATGGGCGCCATGGGTGCGGCCATTCTCGCGAAGCGCAGCCTGAAAAGGACGCTTTTCGATTTTTCCGTGAAAAACATGGATTTCGTAACGCGTGACCGCAACTGTGGCGGATGTTCCAACAACTGCGAGGTCATCTGCGTATACCGTAACGGAGACCTGATTGATTTCTGGGGCAATCGCTGCGAACGCGGCGCTCCGCGGACAAGCCCCTGAAAACCATGTCATCCCGAAGAATCTCATGTCGTTCATTATTACACTTCATTCTGAAATATATATAAGGAGAGGACTGACCCATGTTCGGACACAGACCAGACGGAAGACGAGTAAAGAAACTGGACCCGATTGTACAGATTACCCCCTATCTGATGCCTATGCGCTGCGACGCCCAGGTATTCCTTGAGCACAAGGCCGACTATGAGAAAATGAGCCGCTACATTGTCCGCAAAAGCCAGGAAGGCGAGAAAATCACCTTCATGCAGATTCTCATAGCGGCCTATGTACGGGCCGTCAGCAGGCATCCGGAAGTCAACCGGTTTATTTTCAATAAACAGTATTTTTCCCGAAACAACTGCTCCGTATCCTATACCGTCCTGAAAAATCCGCAGGACACCGACAGCAACGAGGATACCGTCCGCATTCTCTTCGACCTGACGGACACGATCTTTGACGTCCGGGACCGGATGAATGACGCGGTGGAAAAAGCCCGGACGGCGGAAACCGACGGCTTTGTGATCAAACTGTGTTCGGGGGTGCTGGCGGTTCCCGGTCTCGCCACGCTGATTGTCGGCCTGGTGCGGCTGCTGGACCGGTACGGGCTCGCGCCGGCCGCGCTGATCAGGGAGCTGCCGCTGTACAGCGGCCTGTATGTCACCAACAACGGTTCCATCGGCCTGCATCATCCCCTGCATCACATCTATAACTTCGGCAATGTCAGCCTGTTCTTCGGCATGGGCAGCATTCTGAAGGAAGCTGTCGTGACGTCGGACGGTAATGCCAGAATGCGCCGTGTTCTCCCGATCGGCATCACGGCGGATGAGCGCGTCTGTTCCGGAGCACATTACGCAGCCTTCTTCTTTGATGTCATCCATCTGATGGACCACCCCGAGGAATTGGAAACGCCGCCTGAGAAAGTCCGCTTTGACCCGGGCGTGGAATACCATGTACCCAAGGTACAAAAACAATAACGGAAATATACACAGGGAGCAGGCTCCCGGCATCGGAGCCTGCTCCCTGTCATTTTATTTCACTGCAAATCTGTCCGGATGATATAGGCCGTCACGGTCTTCATTCCCTCCGGACGCAGGTCGTATCCGTCCTTTCCGGCGTTCTGCGCGATCTTTTCCCAGATTCGCATCGCATCCGGCACAGTACCTTCCAGATACGGAAGCAGCTTTTCCGCCGCCGCCTGCTCCGCGCCCAGGATCTGTGTCTTCAGGTTTCCCGTGCCGATCAGCTGCAGCGCCGTCGCCCCGAGATTCAGCTTCGCCGCGCCTGCCGCCAGGGAGGAGGAACCTTCCGCCGCCTGCGCAACCCCGTCCGTGTAGGCTTTCAGGCCGGTCACGAATTCGTTTGCCTGATCCAGCTGATTCTTCAGCGCGGTCAGGCTTTCCTTCGCTTCGGGAATCTGTTCCAGCCCGGCAATCGCACCGTCCAGCACCTGGGCATAGTTCTCCGCCGTCAGTTCCGGCAGCTTTACGCCGGCCGCTTCCAGTCCGCTTCCGGCAATCTGCTTGTTGGCAAACGCCAGCGTCGCGGCCATCATCTGCTGCGCGCCGCCGTTCAGTTCCTCGTTCCGGCCCGTCAGTTTTTCCAGTCCGTTTTTCAGATCGGCCGCCCCGTCAGAAACCTCGCCGGCGCCTTCCGCCACCTGTTTCGCGCTGTCGTCCAGCTGGGTCAGTCCGCTGTTCAGCGCTCTGAGTTTCTCCACGATTTCCGCGGTCTTTCCGGTCACCTGCGGCAGTTCCTCCCCGGCTTTCATCGCCGTCAGCACTGCACCGATTTCCTGTATTTCCGTCTGCAGGTTCAGATCGAGCCGACCATCCGCTTCACGCAGCAGCATATTCACCGGTTCCGAAGTCGCCAGCGTCATCATCCAGCCCAGATCCGCATGATCCGCTTTGAACCTGGCGGAGAAAGAAGCCGGCAGTTTCAGCGTTTCGTCCGCGCCCGGAACGGCCCAGCCGACCAGCACCCTGCGTCCCATTTCGGTCACGACCGCCGCGTTTGTCAGCTCCAGGCCGCTCACGCCTTCCTCCGGCAGCGGCAGAACCGTCACCGCCAGCGCCGGCAGTTCGCCGCTGCTTACATAGCTCACCGTCAGTTCCGCCTCCCCGGTCTTTGTTTTCAGTTCCTCCGCGGAAACTTCCCCGCCGTCCAGCGTCAGCCTGACCGTCGGGATCACCGCCGGCTGCCTGTCGCTTGTTCCCTGATAGATGATGTCCTTCCCGTCCGCCTGCCAGGTCAGTGTTTCTCCGTCCAGCGTGAAGCTTTCCTTTCCGCCCGCGTTGACGATTTCCGTCATCATCGTCCGGTCTGTCAGCTCATTCAGCCCGTCTGCGTTCTCCAGGCGGATGCTGTCCGTGATGCTTCTGACCGTACCCCCGGCGTCGGTGACCACATAAACCCTCTCATGCTTGGTATTCTCCGCCATCGCGGATCCGCAGCCCAGCACCATGATCAGCGCCATTGCCATCGCAATCAGTTTTTTCATCGTCAAAGACCTTCCTTTCTCATTTCAGGCAGCGCATATCCGCCGTCGTATGAACGATCAGTTTATCCAGGAGCAGCAGCACCGCAGGCAAAAGCAGCAGCACCACCGCCACGCTCAGCAACGCGCCCCGGGCAATCAGCCGGCACATGGAGGAGATGATATCCACCCTGGAATACAGGCCCACGCCGTATGTGGCGGCAAAGAAGCCCAGTCCGCTGACCAGGATGCTCTGCGCCGCAGAGGATACGGCGTTCTGCACCGCTTCTTTCCGGTCCATCCCGCTCAGCCGGTTCCGCTTGTACCGGGTCGTCATCAGGATCGCGTAGTCCACCGTGGCACCCAATTGAATCGTCGAAATCAGAATCGGGCCGACGAAGGGCAGCTGCTGCCCGAAGTAATACGGCAGGCAGAGGTTTGCGGCAATGGCCAGCTCGATCACCGCGACAAGCAGCACCGGCAGGCTGATCGATTTCTGCACCAGCAGGATAATCACAAAGATCGCTGCGATGGAAATCAGGCTGACCACGGTAAAATCGTGGTCCGTGCAGGCGATCAGGTCCTTTGTGCACGACGCCTCGCCGATCAGCATCCCGCCTTCATCGTACTTCTTCAGGATCCCGTTCAGCGTATCGATCTGCGCGTTCACCTCGTCCGATGAGATCACATAGGCGGAGTTAATCAGCATCAGCTGATACCGGTCGCTCTTCACCATGCCCAGGACGTCCTTTGGCACGATGCTTTCCGGAATTCCGGCTCCCAGCAGGCTGTCGATGCCGATCACGCTCCTGACCCCGTCCACCTGCTGCATCTCTTCCGTCATGTTCCGCACGTCCTGCTGCGGCACATCGCTGTCCACCAGCAGCAGGTGCGTCGTCGCCATGTTGAAGGTTTCCTCCAGTTTTTTGTTGGCGATCACGGATTCAAGCTCCTGCGGCATCACCCTGCTCATGTCGTAATAGACATTCACATGGGCATAGCCGTAGAACGCCGGAACGATCATAATCACCAGGATCACAGCCAGCACCTTATAGTGCTTTGTCACAAACCGGCCGATTCCGCCGACATCCGGCAGCAGCGGCCTGTGGCTGGTCTTTTCGATTGCCCCGTCCAGCAGCCGGATCACGCAGGGCAGCAGCACCACCGTGCCCAGCACCCCCATCACGACACCCTTGCTCATCACAATGCCCAGATCCCTGCCCAGCGTAAAGCTCATGAAACAGATGCTCACGAAGCCCGCCACCGTGGTCAGGCTGGAGCCGAGGATTGACATGAAAGTCAGGTGAATCGCCTCCACCATCGCCTCGTCCTTGTCCCCGGTCTTTTCCTTCTGTTCCCTGTAGCTGTGCCACAGGAAGATGGAGTAGTCCAGCGTTACGCCCAGCTGAAGCACTGCCGCCACGGCTTTGGTAATGTAGCTGATCTCACCCAGGAAGTAATTCGACCCGAGATTCCACAGCACAGAAACCCCGATGCACGCCAGGAAAATGATCGGCAGCAGGAACGAATCCATCGTGATCATCAGCACCACCGCGCACAGCGCCACGGCGATTCCGACGTAAATGGCTTCCTGGTCTTCGACCATCTTCTTCGTATCCGTCACCACGGCGGACAGGCCGCTGACAAAACACTTCTCCCCGGCTGTCTTCCGCACCTGTTCAATGGCTTCCATCGTTTCCTCGGAGGAGGATCCCTCATCGAAGAACACAGCGCTCAGCATACAGTCTCCCCGGCTGAATTTTTCCCGGATCTCCTCCGGGATGATTTCAACCGGCAGCATTCCCTTTGTCAGGGAAGCATATCCGATCACGGAGTCGACATGGGGAATCTCTTTCAGCGCGTTCTCCATGTTCTGCTGTTCCGGAATGCTCATGCCCTCCGTCACCAGCAGGGAAAAAGCACCTTTCCCGAAGTCCTCCAGCAGGATCTTCTGCCCTTTCACCGTATCCAGGTCCTGGGGCAGATAATAAAGCAGATCATATTTGGTCTTTGTCGCTGCCATTCCCAGGATCGACGGGATCAGCAACAGCAGGCAGAGGATCACCACAATTCCTCTGTGCCGGACCATCCATTTGGTAAAACGCTTCACGTTTGTCCCTCCTCATTTTCCAACATGGTGTTGACTTTCTCAACGCAACGCATTATAATCGCCTCGTTGATTGAAATCAATAATCAATTTGATTATCAATCGTCCGTTAATCAACACCCTTGGTCCCGCCGGGAGTTATTCAACACCAGCCGCCCCATTTGTTCAGAATCTCGCCGTCACGCGAAGAGATCTTTCCACCGGCTTTCGGATTCGATAAACAGAAAGAAGGTTTACCAAATGGAATTAACCGAAAAAAAAGAAGACCGCCGCGTTCGCCGTACCAAAAAGCTCCTCACCCAGGCCCTGACCCAGTTGCTCCAGGAAAAGCAGGTCAACGAAATCACCGTCCGGGAGCTGACGGACCTGGCGGATATGAACCGCGGTACCTTCTATCTGTATTATAAGGATATCTATGACATGCTCGAAAAAATCGAGGACAGCATGTTCAGCGCCCTCAACCAGATCATGGATCTCCATGAAAAAGAGGCGGCCGGTCTGCAGACCAGACCCCTCCTGCTGGATCTGTTTCATTTTATAGAGGAAAACAAGGAAATGGTGCGCGTCCTCCTCAGCCCCAACGGGGACATCAACTTCCTGCACCGTCTCTTCGAAGTCATCCGGGAAAAATGCCTTCATGTCTTTCCAGCCCTGCCGGACAATCAGAGCGAGACGGACTTTGACTACCGCTACAGTTTCGTGGTCTTCGGCACTGCCGGTCTCATCCGCGCCTGGGTCAGCCGCGACTGTAAGGAACCGGCTGATCAAATGGCTGATCTGGCCGACGCCCTGATCCGCCAGGGCAGTCTGAATGACCTAAGCTAAAAAGTAATCCTGACCGAAGGGGTCAAGGGGGGTTCGCAGCGCCCGGAAATAGAGCCAGTGGCTCTATTTCAGCGGAGAACGGGCGGCAGCCCCGGGCACTCGGAAAGCCCCCTTATTCATTTCCTCGATCATTCTGCCGACCCCGTCCTCATCATTCCCCGGGGCGATCCGGTCAGCGGCGTCCTTTGCCGCCTGGACCCCGTTCTCCATCGCCACCCCGATTCCGGCCGTGCGGATCATGCTCAGGTCGTTGGAGCCGTCCCCGAAGGCGGCAGCCGCTTCCGTCCCGATCCCCAGATAATCGCATAAAGCCTGCAGCGCCGCCCCCTTGTTCGCCCGCCCGTCATTGATTTCGATGTTCCGGGCGATCGATGAGGTGACCGCCAGCTGCGGGAACCGCTCCGCCGTCTTTATCATCACGAACTCCTGGATCTCTGCAGTTTCACAGAAAGCCTGGATTTTCTGTACGGCCTTTCCTTCTGTGCGGATGCGCTCCTTCAGATCCGGCACGGGCTTGCGCAGCGCCAGGATCATCTTCAGGTAGATCGGGCTCGGCGCGTAGCGGTCAGCTTTCTTCAGCATCTCCGCCGTCATATAGGCCTGTCCGTCCTGATAGCAGTCATAGATTGCCGGAAAACCGTCCAGCCAGGTCATGACCTCCAGCGCCGTCTCCTGCGGAATCTCCGCACGGTACAGTATCCGGTCCTCTTCCCTGTCGTATACAGCCGCGCCGTTGGCCAGGATCAGATAGCGGATGAAGGAAAGATCCCGGATCTCTTCCGGAAGGCCGGTATAGATCCTCCCCGTAGCCGGCACGATGAAGATCCCCGCCTCCGCCGCTTTTTCCATGGCATTCCTGTTCCGTTCCGTCAGCCGCTTGTCCGTCGTCAGCAGCGTCCCGTCCAGATCCATCGCGATCAGTTGTATTTCACCCATAACCAGCCCTCAAAACCATTCCGACCGAAGGTCCAGGGGTTCGTCGCGCCCGGAAAACTGTCCAGTGGACAGTTTTCAGCAAAGAACGGGCGGCAGCCCCGGGCACTCGGAAAGCCCCCTTATTCAAACCTGTGACACAACCACCTGAATCCTCCGGCCGGCACCTTCACCGCCCCGGCGTCTCTGACCGTCCCGTCCATCAGATCCGTGTATTCTTTCTCATCCCGCAGCCAGGCTGTCGCGTCCTCGCTTCCGAAGTTGAACAGGGCCAGGATCTGCTCTTTCCGGTAATACCGGCCGATCCCCACGATGTGGTTGTTCCCCGTGTCCAGGATCCATGTATCCGCCTCCGTGTCAAAGGCGGCATGTTCCGCGCGCTGCGTTTCCAGTTTCCTGATCGCGGTGAACACACGCCCCTCCGGAGTATCTTCCCTTGTCCTCAGTTCGGCTTTGGTCCAATCCATGTTTCCGCGGTGCAGATACCGGCTGTCCTCCCGCTTCAGCGGATCGTCGTGGTATGCGTTGTCGTTTTCCTGGGCAATCTCGTCCCCGCTGTATAGCACCGGCACTCCGCTCAGCGTGAAGATGAACGCGTGCAGCATAATGTCCAGCCGGATCGCTTCCTCCATGGCCAGTTTGTCCCCGCTCTCCCGGGCGGACTCTATTCCGCACAGGGAGGCTGTCGTGCCGCACAGGCGCGCGTCCCCCAGCCGCGGGTCATCGTTGTACAGTTCGCCCCGTGCCGGACTGTCCGGCCATTTTCCCGTCAGGTAGTTGTTCAGGAACCGCTTATGCGGGATCTCCTCCTGACCGAACTGCCGTAGGAAATCATAGTCCAGTCCCCAGCCGATATCGTCGTGGCAGCGCAGATAGTTGAGGAACGTGTATGCCTTCGGCAGCGAGAATACCTGCTGCAGCTGATGCGTCAGCAGCCGCACATCCCGTGACGCCACCGTATGCCAGATTGTCGCCATCGTGGTTACGTTGTACAGCAGATGGCATTCCGGCCTCTCCACCGTCCCGAAGTAAGGCGCCACCTTGCTGGGCTCCATCACGACCTCGCCCAGCAGCAGCGTGCCGGGGCAGACGATTTCGCAGACAATCCGCATCATCCTCACCAGCGAATGCACCTGTCTCAGATTCCGGCAGGTTGTCCCCAGCGTTTTCCAGATATACGGCACTGCGTCCAGCCGGATAATATCAATCCCGTTGTTGCACAGGAACAGCATGTTCTCCGTCATGTCGTTGAACACCGTGGGGTTGGCGTAGTTCAGATCCCACTGATAGGGATAGAAGGTCGTCATGACGATCTTTTGTGCTTCCTCGCACCAGGTAAAGTTCCCCGGCGCCGTGGTTGGAAACACTTGCGGCATCGTCTCGTTGTACCAGTTCGGAATACTCCAGTCATCGTAGAAGAAATACCGGTGCTGGAATTCCTCCTCCCCGGCCCGCGCCCGGCGCGCCCATTCATGGTCCTCGCTGGTGTGGTTCATCACAAAGTCCAGGCAGAGCGCAATGCCGCGTTCATGGCAGTCCGCCGCCAGTTCCGCCAGGTCCTCCATCGTCCCCAGTTCCGGCTGAACCTTACGGAAATCGCTCACCGCGTAGCCGCCGTCGCTGCGCCCCTCCGGACTTTCCAGCAGCGGCATCAGGTGCAGGTAATTGAGTCCGCATTCCGCGATGTAGTCAAGCTTTTTCCTGACGCCCTGCAGATTCCCCGCGAACGGCTTCACATACATCAGCATGCCGACCATCTCATGGCCCTTATACCAGTCCGGGCATTCTTCCCGGGCCCGGTCCATCATTTTCAGTTTTTCCGGCCTCTCCAGCCACATGCGATACAGCATCTCGGTAAAGTAGTCGTAGGCCCCCATATCATTGTGATACAGTTCGCAGTACAGCCATTTCAGCTCGTTCGCGTGCAAGCGGTACCGGATTGAATATTCTTTCTCCCACGTTTTGTTCATGCTGTTCCTCCTCCTGCCCGTCCGTCGGAAAAGAAATGGATTCAAAAGCCGGTTCCCCGGCATATTTGTTTCATTCATTCTGTATATATGATTGTATCATGAGTGTATCAGTCTTCGCAATACTTAATGGTTGCCGACCCGTCCGGATTCCGAACGTCCGGGTCGGTTCCTGTCGTTTCCGCCATTTTCTTCAGCACCCGTTCCGCATCCTCTCCCGTCAGCAGGCAGGGGGAGTAATTATTGTGCCGTTTATCGCTGGTAATGCTGATCGGGTAAAACGTCAGTGCGATCTCCTTCAATTCTCCGTCCTCAAAGCGCAGTTCCGCCCGCACCACCAGCGCGTCGTTATCCTTCGCGAAAGTCGTCCCGCCGAAGGAGCAGTTACCGAGGCTGTAAACAACCGGCACGTCATCTTTCAGCACCAGGCCCTGCAGCACATGCGGATGGTGCCCGATCACCAGGCAGGAGCCGGCTTTCACTGCCCGCTCGACAATCTGCGCCTGATAATTGTCCGGCGGGCGGTAGCTGTATTCCGTCCCCGCGTGCATGACCGTGATCACCGCCGCGCAGCCGAGGTCTCTCAGTTTTTCCGCCTGCGCTGCAAAGCGCTTCGCCCGGTTTCCCGTCAGGGAATAGTTAACCCCGAGAAAACCGATCATCAGGCCTTCATCGCTCCGCCAGATCGCCGGCGCGTCCACACCGAACCAGCAGATTCCCGCCTCTTCCAGCGCTTTCTTTGTGTCCGCGTATCCTTCGTCCCCGTAGTCATGGGTATGGTTGTTCGCTACCGTCACGCATTCGATGCTGCCTTCCTTCAGGATCTGCGTGTTGGCCGTCGGTCCGATGAAGTTGAATTCCTTTTTCTCTTTTTTCAGTTTCCGGTCGCTCAGCACAACCTCCAGGTTCGCAACCGTCAGGTCGTCCGCTTCAGTCAGCTGCTTCAGGCCCCGGAAGGGAAAATCCATCCCGTTCTCCGCGATCCGGCTGGCGAAACTCAGGGCCTGCCCGGCCTTTTTCTCTTCTCCTCCGAGTGTGCAGTCCCCCAGAAAGGTCATCGTCACAGTGCCGGTATATTCGTCGTCCGGAAGTCCGAGCATCTCCGCGGAAACCTCATCCGTCACCGTATACCAGTTCCCGGAAGCCAGACAAAAACACGGAATCATCATGAAAATCATGACCCAGGCTGCCATTTTTCTGAACCTCATCCGCTCTCCACTCATCAGCTTTCTACTCTCCACTCTCCACTCTTCACTCTCCAGTCTCAGCTACCCACTAGCCCAGCGTGGCGGTAAGTATACTGAAGAACACAATCAGCAGAATCAGCATCACCAGCTCCGTCTTCCATCGCTTCTGCAGCAGCCCGATCGTCTCCCGCATGAAGGCGTTCGGCCAGAACCACCATTTGGTTCTGCTGCCGAGTCCCTCCGCCCGCACGCCGGCTTCCGCCGCCCACAGGCCGCTGCGGAACACATGATAACTGGTCGTAGCAAAGGCGATCTTTCCGTCCGGCTGCATCTCCTCCACGATTTTCCGGGAAAAAGCCATATTCTCAAGCGTCGTCCTGGACTGATCCTCCATCCGGATATACTCCTCCGGAATTCCCTGTTCCAGCAGATAGCGTTTCATCGCTTCCGCCTCGGGCATTACCTCGTCCTTCCCCTGCCCTCCGGAGGGGATCAGGATCGCCGTCCGGCCGTTTTCCTCCCGCTGTTTTTTCCAGAAGGCAATGGCGCGGTCCACCCGCCCCCGCAGCAGCGGAGGCAGCGTTCCGTCCTTGCGGAAGCCGCACCCGAGAATAATGATGAAATCCTTGTCCGGTTCCGGAATCATCTTCGGCGCCAGCAGGCCGCAGATCACCGCGCCTGCCAGCATACATTCAAGGTAGACAAATACCGTCGCGTAAACATTCTGGAAAACATTTTCCGCCCGTCCGACCCATTCCGGCCCGGGAAGATCCCGGTTAAGCAGCAGCCAGCCGATCACCTCACCGAGAATCATCGCAACACCGATCCCCAGGCCCAGTATGTTCTGGATCCGCGGCCGCTCGTGTCGCAGCAGCGCAATATTGCTGATGATCATCGCCAGGGCAAAGCACAGCACCAGCGGAGCCGTCAGCATCATAAACTGCCAGGGAGCCGACGCGATCGCCGAGTATGCGTTCATCATTGTAAAACCGACCGGGTTCACTATATGCCGGAGCGTCAGGTTCAGCATCACCACGCCGGTCACCAGGGCAAAAATCGAAAACCCCGAGAAGTAGAGCGACATATAATCATAGAAGTCAGATCCCCTGATCTGCCGGAAGCTCCACGCCATGATCGCCCATAGCAGCAGGCTGAACACCGTGAAAGCGATCATCACCGCCGTGTCCCCGGTGAATCCGCCGGTGCTTGTATCATATACCGTTTTGTCCCGGCCGACCTTCAGTTCATGTTGCGCAACCACGTTTCCTTCCCGGTCCAGCACGTTCAGGGTGGTATCCCCCTTCTGCCCCGGGCGGATCGGCACCCGCAGATAGCCGTCCTTCACCTGCGGCGTTCCTTCCAGGATCACTTCCTGTCCTTCCGCCTCCACCCGCAGTTCATCCGCCCGTTCAACAGCAGTCTCCGGCAGGGGGATCACCGCGTAATAGGTATTCTTCACCGTCAGGCGGCAGACTACACAGAACACCAGCAGGATTCCTGCGATGACCGCCATCTGTTTGACCGCCTGTCTCATAAGCCTTGTCCCCTTCCGCTCCATCTTCTCCCCCCGTGTGCATCCCGAGCTCTCCACTCTCCACTCTTCACTCTCTCTTACCGTCTCCACCTTCCGCTGCCGCGGCCGTTCCCGTGGCAGCTGTCGCACAGCCGGTACGGCCAGTTCCACGGCAGATGCCGCCGGCAGGAAGGGCAGGTCCGCTGCTGCAGCTTCTGGGTGGACAGGATGTGCACGATCCCCCGGGAAATCAGATCCTTCCGTCGCTGGATCTCGTCCATCAGCTCCTCCGGTTCCGGCAGGAACAGCCGTGTATAGTTGTAGTACAGGTCACATCTCCGGTAGTCCGCCTCCATCGCGTCCAGCATCCGGATCGTGCAGCTCTCCGGGTCCAGGATTTCCGGCATCTCCGGAATCACGTCGATATGTTCTCCCCGGCACTCGGCATGGTACATTGCCTTCCATCGGCCCAGCAGGTCGGGATCCTTTTCGTCGAAAGGAATGCAGATAAACCGGTACAGCAGCTGCCGGTCGGTTTTCGGCGTTTCCATCATCTCCGCCAGTTCCGCCATCCGCACCGTCGACGCCTTTGAGAAACACCCTTTGTCCTGCATCCGCAGCCACTGATCCAGGATCTGCGTCAGCGGCAGGGGGATGCCCAGCAGGGAATCCGGAAACCCGATCACGCCCTCGACCAGCGGCAGCAGCGGCCGGGCCAGCGCCCGCGCGACCTCTTTCCGGAATCCGAAGGCGTTCACATAGCCGATCTCGTATTTTCCGTACCGCCCCGCCCGTCCGGCGATCTGCTTGATTTCCGCATCCGTCAGCAGTCTGACCATGTCCCCGTCAAACTTTTCATTTTCCAGAAACACGACCCGCTGGATCGGCAGGTTCATTCCCATGGCGATCGCATCCGTCGAAACGACCACCTCCGTCTCGCCCTTCATGAAGCGGTCCGCCTGGTTCCGCCGCACGTCCGGCGGCAGTGCCCCGTAAATCAGGGAAACCTTGTATCCCCGGGTCTTCAGTTCCGCTGCTACCGCATGCACCCGCGCCTTGGAAAAAACGATCAGTGCGTCTCCCGGCTGCACGGAGTTCGGAAACTGGAATCCGACCGTCTCGACCTCCAGCGGCGTCATCCGCTCATGCCGGATCACCGTCAGCTCGTCCCCGCATTCTTCAATAATCCTGGTCAGCAGCTGCTCCGCGTCCGGCGACGCGCAGGCGTGGATTTCCTCCGCGCACAATCCGAGAATGGCCGCCGTCCAGGCGCCGCCCCGGTCCCGGTCCGCGATCATCTGACATTCGTCGATCACTGCCACGTCATACCGGGTTTTCAGGTCAGCCATTTCCACCGTCGATGACTGGACGCGGCTGAAGGGAACCCGGATCTGCTCCTCTCCTGTCACCAGCGAGCAGGGAACATCGTCCAGATTCAGTGCCTCAAACTGCTCCGCAGCAAGCAGCCGCAGCGGCCCGAGATAGACCCCGCACTCCGCGCCGTGCAGGCGCTGCACGCCCTCGTAGGTCTTTCCGGAGTTAGTCGGCCCCAGGTGTAGATAGAAATGACGTTTCATCTGCCGGGCCAGCGGATAGAGGTCCCGGTAATGCTCGGGGATCGCATCCAGCAGCGCCGCGCGAATCTGCTTCTCCCGCTGCCAGACTGCATCTGCTTCCTTCTGCAGGCGGATCAGTCCCGGGTTCTTTTCCAGCAGCCGCCGGATCCGTTCCCGGGAAAACTTCTTTTCCAGCGCATTCAGGATCATCCGGCCGCTCCGCTCCGCCTCCCGGCGCACCGCGTTGGCCACGGTCTCGCCCGATGGCAGTTTCACGTTCCGGCAGGCCGCGAGCTCCGGCATCGCCTTCCCCGCTTCATTGCGCAGGAAGGATCCCAGGGATCCCGGCTGAAACGCCCGGTTCACCGCCTTGTGCGTCAGCCCGCCCGGGAAACCGGTTTCCATCACCCGGCGGATCACAAAGCGTTCCCCCTCCGGATCCCCGAGCCGCGCCGCCTGGTCCCCGGTCCGCAGCCACAGAACCACCCGGTTCTCCGCCCGGTTGGTCAACTGTCCGATGTTGTCGTCAAAAAATTTCCGAAGTTCTCCGTCCCGGACGATTCTGCGGGCTTCATAAGCCTTCTCCAGTGAAACCCGGCTCTTCTCCACCGTCCGCAGAAACGCGAGGTCAATCTTCCTGCCGGCCTTCCCTTCGGCTTCGATCAGCTTTTCCAGACGATCAAATTCCGCCCGGTCCCCGCTGAGAACCAGTTCGCCCCGCAGCAGGCCCTGCCATACCCGGTCCCGCCGCTGCAGCTGCCGCAGCGTGCTCTGAAACGCCTCGCTGTTCAGGTATTCCGCTTTTTCCGCCGCGGACATCGCGCGGGTAATCACCCGTGTCTTGTTCAGCGCGTGCTGATACAGCCACCGTTCCCGCTCGGGCAGAACAGCCTGAATATATGCTTCCAGCGCCCTGCTCTCCCGTTTCATCCCGGCAGCCTCCCCGCTTCCTTATCTGGTGTTATTCTATCACAAAAACCAAACTCAATCAAAAGACTCTCCTTCCGGCCTGAAGCCGGCTTTGTATTATGTTCCTTTTCCTTGTCTCATAAGCGTTTCTCTGATATACTGTCCGCCTGAAGGGAGGGACATCATGATGACGATCCTGGAAGCAATCGATACCCGGCATTCTGTACGGGCCTATCAGGATAAACCGATCGACGAAGAAACCCGCAAGCATCTGGACGCATTTCTGGCTGACTGCAATCAGGAATCCGGGCTGAATATCTTCATCCGTTATGATGATCCGGATGGCTTTGATTCCAAGCTGGCTCATTATGGCAGCTTCAGAAATGTCAGGAACTACATCGTACTCTCCGGAAAGAAGTCAGATGATTTCGATTACCTGTGCGGCTACTTCGGCGAGAAGGTTGTACTGTTTGCTCAGCAGCTCGGTCTGAATACCTGCTGGGCAGCATTGACTTTCAATAAGAAAAAAGTCAAGGAACTGATTCCCGCAGGCGAAACACTCTGCATGGTAATTTCCCTTGGCTATGGAGAGACGCAAGGCGTAAACCGGAAGAGCAAATCCGCTCAGGATGTCACTGAGGGCATCATTGATCAGCCCTGGTTCAGCAAAGGAATCGATGCAGCTCTTAAAGCCCCCACCGCTGTGAACCAGCAAAAATTCCAGTTCAGTCTCAAAGATGGTGAGCCCTTCATCCGGGTGAAGGGTCTCGGAGCATACGCGAAAGTGGATCTGGGCATCGTTGCCTATCACTTTGAGGTTGCGTCCGGAAAAAAGGTTCTTCACTGAACCGCCAAAGCTGAAAAAACTCTTTATTCCTTCTGCCGGGTTTTCCGACCCTGGATGATCATGGACAGCGGGAAACCGCTGTGATCGATCGCAGCAAAACCGCCGCTGATATCGCTGTCAAACTCCCGAAGATCGGTAATCACCATTCCGTTGCAGCACATCCCGGATATAATTTCGGACATCGAATGGGTAAAGTCAGTGAAGGTTTTGGAATGATAGCTTTTCTGCGTCATATAATACATTCCTCCGTTACCGGTCCACTCGTGCTCGAAATATGAAAACCGGCATTCCTTCCTGTGCTCCGGATCGAACTCTTCATCGCCTTCAGAAGCAAGCATATTCGTGCAGGGATGCTGTTCATTGATTAAAATGACAGCACCCGGTTTCATACACTTTGCGACAACGGCAAAAAAGCGGTTCAGGTCATCAAACCAGCAGAGCGCGCCGATCGTAATGATCACAATATCAAATTGTTCCTTATACCGGTCATCAATATCATATACGTTTACAGCTTCAAACACGCAGGGCAGGCCCAGCTCCTTTGCTTTTTCATTGGCAAAGGCCACCTGGTTTTCAACAATATCAAAACCGATCCCTTTCGCTGCATTTCCGCTTTTCACAAGGGAAAGCAGTTCGCGTCCGTTATTGCAGCAGAACTGGCCGATTACCGTCCCCTCTGCGTGTAATTTCCGCAGGGCATCCACCGTTTCTTTGTTGAAAAAAGCGTAGTCCTCCTTCTGAATGCGGTCCGTTATATCGGCTCCCCAGGAAGCATGCCTCTGATCAAAAGCTTCCTCCCACGCCGCTTTATTTCCTTCGATATACTTTTCCATGAAATCTTCCTCTCTGTTTCACAGCAGCCCAATCACTATTAATAATACGATATCAGCCATGTCTCTGCCGTCTTTGCTGTGTATGTCTTGCTTCAGCAAATTGTGAGCTATTGATTCTATGAATTCCGGTTTTTCTCTGCATGCGTTTTTTTATTTTTCAATAATATGATTGATCGTGAGATTTATCTGCCCGGCAAGATCCGGATCCTCCTGAACGGAAACGCTGTTCGTATTGAGTGATTGTACGCAATCCAAAGCAGGGTCAAAACTTGCGTTCAGAAAACGAAAAGCTGTTTTTGCGATGCTGATCGCTGGATTTGGAGAACCATCTCCACCACCTGTCAGTATGAGTATACCCTTTTTTGCCTTCATTTCTTTGGAGCTTTTCAGGAAAAAATGATTGCTCCAGATAAAATTCAGCCTGCTGATTTCATGTTACATCCTCTTCTTATTCTTCATGCTCTGCCACAGCACATCCGCGGCGTCCGGCGCCTGTTCCGCCGGCTTGGTTTTTTTCTCCGGCTTTTCCCTGACCGCTTTCTGTTGCGGTTTATCTTCCTTCTCTGCCGCCTTTTCCGGCGCCTCGCGGAACAGATCCAACCGCCGCTGGGCCACATCAAACACGAACAGCAGCATCGCCAGACCCAGCAGGATCGGGCTCAGGTCCGTCCGTTTCCGGGCGGCGGTATCCGGGAACGACAGCAGCCCCTGCGGGGTTTCGCAGACTGCGCCGCCGCTTTCGGCCGCCAGTTTTTCCAGCGCGCCTGAGTCCTCCCGCCGCTGGTCGTATTCGCCCGTCCAGCCGATCACCGCGCCGCTCTCGACCGTTGTTACTTCTCTCCCGTTTCCATCCTCAGCCGTGATCCGCACCGCGTACGCGCCGGCCGCGGAGGTATCCGTTTTCCCCTCAAACCGGGTATCGGAAACACGCTCCAGCCTGACCATATCCTGTGTTCCGTCCGGCCGGATCACCGTCGCGACAGCATGCGCCGCCTCTTCCGGCACCTCTGCTTCCCAGATGATCTGCCCCTCGCTCAGGGACAGTTCTCCCGCACCGCTCCTCTCCGGCAGGATGAAGGAGAGAATCCCGGCGAAAAACTCCGCCGCACTGTCCCAGTTCAGGAAGGCTTCGCTCCATCCGCCCTGCACGTCGCTTGTCCAGCAGACGACCCGGCCCGCGCCGTACTGCCACCAGGCCAGCACCGGATCCTTCCGGTCGCTGCACAGGGACACTGTCGCCAGCGGTTTTTCCGTGGCTGCCAGATAGCCGCCCAGCTCCGGGAAACCGGGAAAATCCGTCATCGAGCTGTCCGTCACCGCCGGCGTGAAGACGCGATTCTGCACATATGCGCCGGAAATCATCATCGTTTCCTTGGTAAAAATCCTCGGCAGGCTGTCAAAGGGTCCCGCCGCGTACATCCGGCCGTTCCCGGCTTCCGCCATGCGGGTCAGGCCGCTGTAGTCGGCCCCGTCCCCCACGGCGACCGTCGTCACTGTGATTCCCGCTTCCGCCATCTGCCGGATTACGTCGAGGTATCCGGTATCCCCGGCTTCCCCGTCCGTCAGGAAAATCACATGACGGTAATGGGCGTTCGAGTTCTTCAGCGCGTTGTAGGCCATCAGCAGGGGGGAATAGAATGCCGTACCGCCGCCGGAGCGGATCGTGCCGATCTGCTCCTGCATTGCCGCCACGTCTGTCACCGGGCTCAGCGGCACCACCCATTTCGCCGCATCGTCAAAAGCGATCACCCCGGCCTGATCCCGCTCGTCCAGAATTTCCAGCGCGCTGCATGCAGCTTCCCGCGCCAGTGCCAGCCGGGTGACGCCGTATTCGCCCTCCAGCATGGAACCGCTCTTGTCGATTGCCAGCACCAGCGCCGTCGTCGGCAGATCCATCCGGTTCCGCACATCGATCGTCACCGGAAGCATATTCTCCAGCGCGCTTCCCCGGTATCCGCCCAGGGCGTAGCTCTGGTCCCCGCCGAACACGGCCACCCCGACGCCCAGTTCCTTCGCGGCGCTGTCCAGCGCCGCCGTTTGATCGTCGTTTATCTGCCCCGCGTCCACGTTTACCAGCGCCACCGCGTGCCAGGCCAGCAGGTCCGCCGCCTTCTCCGGCAGCATGCCCGCCGGCAGCGTCCGCACCTTCATTCCTGCCGCTTCCAGCATGTTTTTCAGTTGTGTTCCGGCGCCGCTCTGCCCCTCGGCGATCAGAACCGACGGTTCGCCCGCGATCACCGTATAAGCAGCCCCGCCGTCATTGGCGGATACCGCGTCCCCCGGCAGGATCACTTTGGCTTCCACGGTGCTCACGCCCGTGCCTGCCGCCGTCTGTTCAAAGGCAAAGGTGTTTTCCCCGCGCCGCAGGGTCACTTCCCGGCTCTCGGTCTCCCCCTGGTTCCGCGTCAGCAGCAGTGTCGCCTTTCCGGCGGCGTTGGCGTGCACCGTCACCCGGGTCGTATATTTCTGTCCTGTATAGAGAGAGGCCGGCACCGTCACAGCCGTTACCTGGGCATCCGCCGCGTTCCGCGCGCCGGTTTTCAGCACGTTCACCGGCAGCCCGCCCGCTGCCTGAAGCAGGTTCTCCTCCCCGGTCACCACGCCGTCGCTGATCACCGCGATTCCGCCGTTGGAATCCTGCGGCAGCAGCGCGCCCGCCATCTGCAGCGCTCCGTACAGGTCGCTGCCCCCGCGGTCCGCCTGTATTTCGGAAGCGTCAAACGCAGTCTCCTGTCCCGGGGAGCGCAGCACCGTCGAGTCCCCGCCGAAGGCAATCACGCCGGTCTTCCGTTCGCCGGCTTCCGCCAGCGCTTCCTTTGCCAGCCGCAGCGTTTCCTCTTCGTTCACCGATGCGGAAACGTCGATCAGCAGGAAGGCCGTCCGGTCCGGGCTTTTGGTCAGCAATCCCGTGCCGGCCAGCGCCAGCGCCGCCAGAACAATCAGGATATACCGCAGCGCATGGGAAATCCGTTCCTTCCGGGAGCGGCTTTTTCTGAAATGGCAGATCAGCCACACGACCAGTGCACACACAGGGATCGCCAGCAGCCTCATCGGGTGCAGAAACTCAACCGACATACCGGCTCACCCCCATTTCCGCCGCCAGCAGCAGCAGGAACAGCAGCAGCAGAATATCCTTCAGCTCCCGTCCCTGTTCGTTTGTCCTTTCGTTCTGTTCCGCTTCAGCGCTCGGCGCGGTGTCCCGCGTGTCGCTCTCGGAAAGCGGCATAACCTTCGCCGCCGTTTCTTCCGCCGCCTGTTCTTCTTTCAGCAGCGTGTTCAGGATGTTCTGGACCAGCACCGGGAAATCATATTTCAGCGGCAGGTTCGTCTCGTGCAGATCAAAACCGAGCACCGCCGTATCCTCTGTCCATACGATCACCGGATCCTCGCCCAGCCTGACCGCTGTCCGGCCGCCGCTGATCGGGCGCCAGCTGCGGAAGAATACGTTTTTCATCGTAACCCCGGCTGTCAGCGGGCTCTCCAGCACCTCCGCCGCCGGGCTCTCTGCCGTCCCGGCTGAAGTCGAGGTCTCCCCATCTTCCCAGCCGAAAACTCCGAAGCCCGTCGCCGCGGAATCATATCCTTCCTCCGGTTTCCGCGTGGTCAGGATCAGCGGATCGATCCCCAGGATATACAGGTCCGCCTCCGTGGAGGCCAGCGCATCCGCCTCCGTCCGCATCACGGTCAGGTTCGGCCGTACCTTCAGCGCGCTTTCCAGGAAAACGTTGTCCTCTGTTACCGCGACCCGCAGGCCGTTGTCGTGTTTCACGGCCGCTTCCGCCATGTTGTCGGCCTCCAGCGCATCCTTTTCCCGGATTTTCACCCGCACCCGTTCTGTTTCTTCCGGAATGTCAAAGCTGACTCCCGCCGTTTCCCCCGCGGGAATCGTGATCTCGCTTGCCCCGCACAGGGTCCCGTCCGCCTCGCAGGCCAGGGTAACCGTACAGTCCTTTCCGAAGTTCGCCGCCCGCGCGTAGGCTTTGCCGTTTTCCGCCGTCAGCGAATAGACCGCCCGGTTCTCCGCCGATTCTCCCACATTGATGATCGAAACAGTGCTTCCGCCTTTCGTATGCAGATCCGACAGCCGCAGCGCGTCCGAAAAGATCGTAATCCGGAGGGCTTTCCGGTCACCTTCCGAGTCTCCTTCGGTCTGTCCCAATGCCCTGGCCAGCGTCAATGCCCGGTCGATATCCGCCCCGCCCCGTCCGCAGGTCATGGAGGCAATCACTTTTTCCGCTTCCTCCCGGTTTCCGTTCAGGCTCAGCCGCTGCACCTCATCCCCGGCGGTGATCATGGTGATCTCCTCCTCCGCCGGCAGTTCGCCGATCCGCTTCAGTGCTTCCTCTTTCGCCGCCTCCAGCCGGCTTCTTCCGCCGCTTTCCGCCTGCATGCTGCCGGAAATATCAAAGATGAAAACGCTTCTCCCGGCCGTGCCGCCCGGCAGCGCGGGACGCATCAGCGCCAGGGCCAGCGTCAGCGCCGCCAGCACCTGCAGCGGCAGCAGCAGGTTTTTCATCAGCCGCTGGAAAGGCCGGTTTGCCGCATAGTCACGCACGCTCTTCCGCCAGAGAAAGACAGACGGAACCTGCCGCGGCAGAAATCTCCTGCGCAGCAGATACAGCACCACAATCATCACCGGCGCTGCCAGCATCCATGCAAATCCCGGGCTCAGAAACCTGATCATGTTTCTCCTTATATCATCCTGCGCCACACACATACATGCGGGCCGAAGGTCCAGGGGTTCCGCACGCCCGGAAAACGGGCCAGTGTGCCCGTTTTCAGTAAGGAACGGGCGGCAGCCCCGGGCACTCGGACAGCCCTGGTCGCGCCCGCAGGCGCGAAATCCCTATATCATCCTGCTGTTTGACAACAGCTGTATAAATCTCTTCTCAAACGGTTCACTGCCGTCCAGCAGCATATACGGCGCCTCGCACCTAGAGCAGTTCTCCCGTACCGCTTTCAGGAAATCACCCAACGCCTCCCGGTAATTCTCCAGCGCGTTCCGGTCCGCCAGCAGATCGATCTGCTCCCCGCTCTCGCTGTCCGTCAGCTTCAGCGCCCCTTCCATCTCCGGCCGCAGCTCCCCGCCGCTCATCACCTGGATCACCGCCGTCTCCTGCCGCATATAGCGCAGATAGTCCAGCGCCTCTTTCAGCGCGTCCTCGGTATATCCGTCGGTAATCAGGAAACTCAATCCTTTCCGCAGCCCTTCGGTTCGCTTCACCGCATCGGTAAGGGTTCCCTCTTTGCCGTCCGGAGCACAGCTGTCCAGAAACATGTTCAGCCTCGCAAATGGCGCCCGGCCGGACAGCTGCGGGAATCCCGCGGCTTTCCCGTTCTTCAGCACATGCAGCTGAAGACGGTCTCCCCCCGTCAATGCCAGATAGCCGACTGCTTCCGCGGCACATCGCGCCGCGTCCCATTTGGCCCCCATGGAGGCGCTTGCATCCAGCAGAATCGTCACCTGGCTCTCCTGCTCCTCCATGAACAGCTTCATATACAGCCGGTCAAACCGTGCCAGCGCATTCCAGTCCAGCCGGCGGATATCGTCGCCCGGAATGTATTCCCGGTAGTCGGAAAACTCCGCTGAGGATCCGGTCTGCCGGGACCGCCGGCTTCCGCCCGCGCCGCCCTGCGCCCGTCCCCTCATCGCCAGCCGAAGCGCATCCAGCCTGGCTAAAAAAGCATCTGTTAACATTCCTTACTTCTCCGAAACAGAAGAGATGATCTCCTGCAAGAGCGTCTCTCCGTCCTTCCCGTCCGAGATCGCCTCAAAATTGAGCGCGATCCGGTGCCTCAGGCATGCCGGCGCCGCTGCCCGAATATCCTCAAACGCCACATTGAACCGTCCCTTCGCCAGCGCGCGCACCCGCGACACCGACAGCAGAGCCTGCGCCGCCCGGGGGCTCGCCCCGAACCGCAGATACTTCTTCGTCACCTCCGGTGCGTCCGCGTTCTCCGGATGGGTTGCCAGCACCAGCCGCAGCGCATATTCCTGCACGCCGGAAGCCACCGGCACACTCCGCGCGGCCGCCCGCATGGCCAGCAGTTCTTCCGCTCCGATCACCTGCTGCGCCTCCGCCCCGCCGTCCTTCACGGTCAGGTCCACGATGGCGCTCAGTTCCTCCAGTGTCGGGAACGGCACCAGCACCTTGAACAGGAACCTGTCCAGCTGCGCCTCCGGCAGGGGATAGGTTCCCTCCTGTTCCACCGGGTTCTGCGTTGCCAGCACAAAGTAGGGTTCCGGCAGTTTCCTCGTTTCCCCGGCCACGGTCACCGCATGCTCCTGCATTGCTTCCAGCAGCGCTGCCTGCGTCTTGGGCGTCGCGCGGTTGATCTCATCCGCCAGCACGATGGAAGAAAACAGCGGTCCCTCCTGGAAGCGGAAGGTATTTCCTTCCTCCGTCCGCACCAGGATATTCGTCCCGGTAATATCCGCCGGCATCAGGTCCGGCGTAAACTGGATCCGGGAAAAAGGCAGGTTCAGCACCTTCCCCAGCACCCGCACCAGATGGGTCTTTCCCAGCCCGGGCACACCTTCCAGCAGCACATTGCCCCCGGCGATCACCGCCATCAGCAGGTGTTCCACCACCTCCTGCTGACCGATCATTTCCTTGGCGATCTCCGCCCTGATCCGTTCATACTGCTCCGCGAATTTCTCCGCCCCGCTTCTGCTCTGTTCGCTCATGAATCTACCTCCACATATAAATACCGGCATTCTGGCCGAAGGTCCAGGGGTTCCGCACGCCCGGAAAACGGGCCAGTGTGCCCGTTTTCAGTAAGGAACGGGCGGCAGCCCCGGGCACTCGGAAAGCCCTGGATCATTCACCCACTGCCGTTCTTTCGTCGTCAGGTTCTCCCGTTCTGCCGATCTCGTCTCCGTTTCCTCATACTCACGGAATACCTCGTTCCAGGGCACGCTGCCTCCGAGGCTTCCCTTTCCGGGTCCGGTCTCCACTTGCAGGCTCTCCTCGTTCCCCAGCCGGTTCTGGTTCGTCATCTCGTCCCGGACCGATGCTTCAACCCGCTCGGGATCGTAGATGGTTTCGTACTCCGCTTCCTTGTATTTCGGGTCCCGGCTCCCTTTGGTATGCCCGCTGTCTTTTTCCCCGCCGGCTGTGCCTTCCAGGTTGGTGCTGCCTTCGCCCGCTCCGGTCGCGGCCTTGTTTCCGCTGCCGCCCCCGGCCGCCGCCGTTCCCTGTCCGTTCTGTCCTTCTCCCTGTCCGTCACCCCGGGTGCCCGAGGCCGTCGCCTGGGAGCCCTTCCGGGCTTCGGACGGATTCACAGCCGATTTCAGGGCGGTCAATGCTTTCTGGGTCGACAGTTTCCCGGCCTTGATGCTGCTGTCCGCAGATTCCTGCGCGGTTTTTCCGTCCGCTGTCGTTCCGGTTCCGTCGGCGGTTTCCCCGTCCCGGGCTCCCTCGCCGGCGGTGCCTTCACTTCCCGCCGCGTCCGCCGCTGCCTCAGCGTCTCCGGCTGTCCTGGTCTGCATCTGTTCCAGCCGCTGTTCCGCCCGGTCCAGCGCCACCAGCACGTCCGTTTCGTCCCGGCTGTCCAGCAGTTCCCGCTTCAGTTCTTCCGTCAGGCGCCTCAGTTCGCTGCGTTTTTCCGGGCTCAGCCGTTCCTCATCTTCCTGCGCAGCCCGGGCGATCTCTTCCGTCCCTTCCTTCAGCGTTTTCCGCAGCGCCTGCCGGGCTTCCGCCTCCCGGTCCCTCGGGTTCGGAATCACCAGCAGCGTCACCGCAAGCAGTCCGCAGCCCAGCGCCGTCAGCAGCTGTTTCTTCACGCTTTCCGGGCGGATCCGCCGGGTATCCAGCTCCCGCAAGGCCCGGCAGGCATCCTCCCGCTGCAGCGCGCAGATCTCCGTTTCGGATCCTGCCTGCTCCAGCGCAGTCACGGTTCTCTCCTTCAGGCCGCAGCTGTCCGCGGTTTCCGCCGCCGTAAGGTCCTTCACGGGCCGCAGCGCGTTCCCGGCCGCGCCCAGCAGCACAAACCCCGCCACAGGCAGTACCGCCCACAGCCATTTGCCTGCCATCGGCGTAAACAGCGCGATGATCCTCACGATCAGCGCCGCCCCGGCTCCCGCCGCCAGGCCCCATGCCGTGCCCTGCAAAAACCGGTTCCGCCGTATCCGCCGCTTCACCGGCCTGAGGCCCGCAAAGAGTTCATTCCCGCCTCTCAACTCTCCACTCTCCACTCTTCACTCTCAGCTCTTGACTGTCTGTGTTCTCCTGCGGATCAGGAGCGCCGCTCCCCCCGCCAGCGCAGCGGAAACCAGCACCAGCCCTCCCGCGCAGATCACCGCAATCATCCCGCAGTCCGCCCGGTCCATCATCAGCCACGTACAGTAGATCCTGCCCCAGCCGTGCCCGGTCATATAGCCGGTCAGCACATGCAGCTGTCCCTGGATCAGACTCAGCAGCCCGAACCCCGGGTTCAGGTACAGCAGTGCCGGAATCATCGCCCTTGCACCCGCAGGCGTCAGTTCCGCATACAATTCCGCATCATATACCACGTCCGTGATCCTCCGCGGATAGCCGAAAACGAACGGCAGCGCCGTCACCACGCCGATTCCCAGCAGCACAATATAGCTCATCACGCCGCTGGCCACCGTGCTCCTGCACATGGAGGAGCAGAACACCCCCACCGCCGAGCAGGCCAGCGCAACCGCCAGCAGAAACAGCGTCCCGGTCAGGATCTGCAGGATCGTCACCCCGCCCGTCATCAGGCACAGGCATTCCACCGGTACCGCGCAGATGATCAGCAGTGCCAGCAGCGCGAAGCTCTCGAGGATCTTTCCCGTGATAATCCGGAAGGATCCCGTATTCGTCACCAGCAGCAGATCCAGCGTCTGCCGTTCGCGTTCCCCGGCCACTGCGCCGGAGGTCATCGCCGGGGCGATCAGGAAAAGCATTACAAACTGCGCGCCCAGCATCACCGCGTAGCACAGGGGCCCGCGTTCCATCATGTTCAGATACAGTTCGTCCTTCAGGAATCCGCCCGTGATCGCCATCGCGAGCACCAGCAGTGCCGCCTCATAGGCGATCACAATCAGCATCGTCCGGAATGTTCTCATCCGGCGGATGGCCGAAAAGCTCAGAATCGGATTAAGCATCCTGTGTCACCTCCATAAAGACTTTCTCCAGGTTCATCGGTGCCCGGTGGAAGTCGCATACCGGCACGTTCCGGGTCACCAGTTCCCGCATCGCGGCCATGCAGACGTCCTCTCCCCCGTCCAGCCGCACCCGCAGCAGGAACGGCTCCTCCTGCAGAATTTCAGTGATGTACGGTAGTTCCCGCAGGCAGCGGACCGCCTCCTCCACTGCCTCCGCGCCGGCGGTCTCCGCCAGGCGGATGTCCAGCGGCGCGTTTCCGTTCATCCGGTCCGACAGTTCCTCCACGCTTCCGGAGAAAACCAGTTCCCCGTGATCCAGGATCGTCAGGCTGTCGCACATTTCCGACAGTTCCGGCAGGATGTGGGAGGAGATCAGCACCGTCTTGCCCATTTCCCGCAGCGTTCTCAGGATGCCCTTCATCTCCGCCCGCGCCCGCGGATCCATTCCCGACGCGGGTTCGTCCAGGATCAGCAGTTTCGGGTCATGGATCAGGCTTCGCGCCAGGCACAGTCTTTGCTTCATGCCCCGGGACAGCCCGTTCACATATTCGTTTTCCTTTTCCTGCAGCTGCACCAGTTCCAGCAGCTGGGATCCCATCCGTTTCCGTTCTTCCGCGCCGATCCGGTAACACCTGGCATAGAAATCCAGATACTCCCGGCACGTCAGGTTGTCGTACACGCCGAAAAAGTCCGGCATGTAGCCCACCAGTTTCCGGGCCTTCTGTCCCTCCCGCACCAGGTTTGTCCCGTCCACCCAGGCCGCTCCGGAGGTGGGCGCCATCAGCGTGGCCAGGATCCGCATCGTCGTCGTCTTTCCCGCGCCGTTCGGCCCCACAAACCCGTGCAGCTGCCCGTCCGGAACCTCCAGCGACAGTTCCTTCAGCGCCGGAAACTTCCCGTAATTCTTACTCAGCTTCTCTATCTTCAGCATCTGTCTTCACTCTCCACTCTTCCCTCTCCGCTCTTAACTCCTCACTCTTCACTCTTTACCCTTCCCTCGACCGTAATCGTCGGCGTGGGAATATCGGCATACAGCTCCTGTGTGGCTGGCCGGAACTGCAGATACAGGTTTCCTTCCCTGTCCAGATAATTTTCGGGGTTCGCGATATCCTCGTTCAGCCGGATCTCGTCCCATCCGCCCGTTGCCGCGTTCAGCGCGTAAGCCTTCATCTGGCTGCTGTAATAGTTTTCCATCGTCAGGCGCAGCTTTTCGATCCGCACCGCCTTCAGTCCTGTCAGGTCGTAGCGGAATGTCGGCGTTTCGCTCAGCGTATGATAGTAGACGGTTCCGGCTGTCTGTTTCATATCCTTCCCCGGCATGCCCGTTTCATCCGTTTCCACCCTGACCGGCATATCCATCCCGGCCGCCCGGAACACGATACCCGTCCGCCCGATGTCCGGGTATTTCATCCCGGCCGTCAGCTGCCCGAATACGGTCATCTTCCCGACCGGCTGCCCGTCCACAGTCAGCCCGATCTCCGGCACTGCTTCCGGCACCGCCGTGTAGACAAACCGCGTGGTTTCCGGCGTGGTGTACCCGTTCCCGTTCTTCTCGCGGAACAGCTGGTTTGCCGCGCTGGTGATCATATTTACACGGGCGTAGCTCGGGTTTTTTTCGGAGCTTCCGTCCCAGTTTTCCACATAGTCCAGCGCCGCGCACGTCATGGAGTAGAAGTCCGTTCCCTCGTTCATGTAAAGGCCGCCGTCTTCATACTTCGGATTCTGGGGATCCGCCAGCGTGCGGTAGGTCAGCGTGACCTCCGCCTTCTCGCCCGGCTCCAGGTCCGGCACGGAAACATACCCGTAGCCGGTGATCACATGCCCGCCGGTCATTTTGTACCCCGTTCCGTTCACGATCTCCGCGTGGAATCCGTCCTCCTCCATCCAGATGGAGGCGTCGATTTTCCCCTGTATGCCGCTCTCCGCCTCGCAGGTCATGTTCACCGTCTCCCACGGCGTCGCGCTTTCCACGGTCAGGGCGTTCTCCCCGCCCGCGATATAGCAGGTGCGGAGAGTCGTCGGCTCCTGTTTCTTTCCCTCGTCTTCCTCGTTGAAATCAACGTAGTCGTAATTTCGGACCCGCAGTTTCTCTCCCTGCATGCCGTAGCTGTGCCGGCCGTGTTCCGGGCTTGCCGCACTGATTCCCCGGTAGCTCCGGAAGTTCCCGTTCGAGTCCTGAACCATGTTCTCGGCGATTACAGCCATCGGCTGATTCGCTTCGGACGTGCCGGACAGCATCACCAGGCAGATCACCGCAACGGCTGACAGCACCGGCAGTCCCAGCCACATCCATTTCTGCCGGTTCATTTTTTTCAGCCCGACCCAGCACAGGCCTGCCGCTGCCAGCATGCCTGCCGCGATCAGCAGAGCCGGCAGCATCTTCGCACTCGCCTTCACCGGCACGCTGCTTCCGGCAAATGTGGCTGAATCCCCATCATCCACACTCCCGGAATAAAGCACCGTGTTGTACAGCTCCGAATCGTTGTTGACCAGCGCCTGCTGCCAGTAGTAATGCATCAGGTTTTCCGCGTTCAGCACCGGGTCGCCGGCTTCAAAGGCGGATGTATAGATCCTTCCGGCTCCCGCGGCCGACCGCCATACGAGGCCGCGTCCTTCCGCGTCCTTTGCCAACGGCTCCGCGCCTGTCAGTTCCGCCAGGGAAACCGCCGGTCCGCCTGCGGTCTCCGCCCGTCCGATGGATTTCTGCAGTCCCGCCGTCACGCTGTCCGAGGTCGTGAAACCTGCGTTTTCCAGTCCTGTATCGTCTTTGAAGTACTCGACCGCCCGCAGGCCGGCTGCTCCGCCGCCGCAAAGCAGGATATGCCCCCGCCGCAGCCATGCGTCCAGAACCTCCCGCTGTCTTTCGCTCAGCGCAGCCGGATCAATGTCGTCCGTCACGATCATGCCGAAGCTGTTCATCAGCCGCTCGTCGTCCGGAAAAGTTTCCGGCGTCAGCGCCACCGTCTGCCACTGTTCAAACCGTCCCAGCGTGTCGTTTTCCCGGTCAATGCTCAGATTGTTCAGGTTCTGCGGCCGGGTGCTGAGCACGCCGATCAGCATCGCCGAAGGATTGGCCGTTTTCCCCGGCTCCACATTGACCGCGCAGACTTTTTCCCCGTCTTTTGTGATCTCCGCCGTCAGGGTATCCTGCTTCGCGTAAATCACCGGCGCCAGCGTATACGTCCGCTCCGCCCCGGCCGGAAGCGTCACGGGAATCTCGTACCGATCATATTGTTTGGCCGACACATAGGCGTTCACGCCCAGGCTTCCTTCAAAGTCCTCGCCGTTGTTCCGGATCGTCACCCGCACCGGAAAAGCCTTGCCATAGGTGATCATCCCGTCATATCCGGCGTTCACCGTCATCTCCAGCGCAGAATTATCCACTTCCGTGTGCATCGTCATCGCGGAAGCCGCCCCCGCCAGCAAAACCGCCAGCACAACAATTACCGCCATCAGTCCCTTTTTGGACATAGCCAACTATTCCTCCATGTTATCGCTTTCATTTTACTATAAAAACAGATTCGGGCCGAAGGTCCAGGGGTTCCGCACGCCCGGAAAACGGGCCAGTGTGCCCGTTTTCAGTAAGGAACGGGCGGCAGCCCCGGGCACTCGGAAAGCCCTGGGCAGAAAAATACCCAATTGTTCCAAAAATATTTCTTTCAGAAAACTTTCAGAAAAAGAAAGTTTTCCTCAGATGGGCGTGCAGCGGCGGAATCAGCGTCGCAACAAACAGGAACAGCCCCAGCGCGCCGAAGGCAATCACACAGTACAGCGACCAGTCGAACATCTTCGTCCCGAACGTAATATGCGCGAAAAACTCGACCAGCATCGTGCTTGCCCCGATCACCATCAGGTAAAGCCCCAACAGCCGCAGCCGCCCTGCCCGGATATACCGGAAAATAGCCACGCCCAGCAGCGTCAGGACGGCCATGATTGCCGTCACCGGGAAAGCAAAGGAAAGGAACCAGTGCTCGCCGTTCTTTGCGCAGATATAGAGCAGGAAACCCGCCAGGCACGCAAAATCGATCGGCAGAAAGATCATCGGCCGGAACCGGGGAAACAGCAGCGGCAGCAGCACCCATACCCAGGCCAGCGCCATGCTCATCATCACATAGCCCGACCAGCCCACTTCATGATACCTGTGCAGGCACAGGAACAGGCAGGCCATCGATATGCCGACCATCACCAACGACAGAATCCATACCAGCAGCGCCCTTCCGTGCCTTTCCTCCGCCGGCAGCCGGTCCGGATACAGCGTCCGCTGTTCGCCGTCCTTCCTGTCCGGATGCATCACCGGCGTATGGCACAGCGGGCATTCCGCCGCGCCGTCCTGCAGTTTCACCCCGCAATATACGCAATACATATCTGCACCACCTCATTAACTTTGAAACTTTTCACTCTCCACTCTTCACTCTTCACTCTGCCGCACATTGTTCGGCGCATTGCTCTCAATCTCCACCGGAATCCCCAGCTCCACCAGCCGGGAGAATACCAGCCGTTCCAGTTCCGATTCCCGGATGCTCCGGATCATGTTCACATACGTCTTTCCCTTGAAACTCACCACGGAGCAGTTGTTCGGATAGCTGAGCTGAACGCCGATGATGAACTCAAACCGCTCAATCTCTTCGGCCATCTCTTCCGGAACCTCGATCGCTCCCATATTGGAAAGGTTCAGGCATCCCTTTTTTTCCCCGCTCAGCGCGTAAACCGCGCTCATGACGATATTCTTGATCGGCAGCGGTACCAGCCGGAGAAACATGCTCTGCTGCGGCTCGACGTTTTTGGTCACCCGCCCGGCCATCCGCTGGGGAATCGTTTCCGCCGCCAGCTGGTGGCCGATCAGCCGGCTGATTTCCTCATGGGTGTATTCACCCAGCCGCGGGTCGTATCCGAGGTTCACCGCCAGCGTGAAGTTCCGCATCGTCCCCATCCCGAATGTCTTCCGCAGGTTCACCGGAATGGTAATTTTGACCGGTTTTGCCCGTTTTCCGATCCGTCCTTTTTCCACCTGCAGTTCGCCCACGGCGCCGGCCAGCACTGCCGCCAGGTAAGCCGTCACCGTCACGCCGGTCTCATGGGCCTTTTCCAGCAGTTTGCCGGTCGGCAACACCCCGGTCACAATATGGCGGAATCCATCCGTTTCCGGCGTTCCGCTCAGATGGTACGCCGTGTCCTCCGCCCGGCCGATGGTCCCCGGCGCCCCGCAGCGGAGGAAGCAGTCCCGCGTTTCCTCCCTCATCGGCTCTTCCTTCGGGTTAACCAGCCTTCCCTCCCGGGGAATCCGCTTTCCGTACTTCAGCTCCAGATACACCGCCGTCAGGTTCTGCAGCAGCGTCATGCCGCCGGTCCCGTCCGTCACGGAATGGAAAAACTCCGCCGCAATCCGGTTCCCGTAGTACAGGAAGCGGACGCAGCAGGTATGCAGTTCTTTTTTGGTCATATGTGTCAGGGGATAGGCGTAGTCCTCCCGGGCTTTCGGCGCCTCCCCGACCGTCTCCAGGTAATACCAGAAAAAACCGGCTCTCAGCCGTACAAAACAGGTGGGAAACCTCGGCTTCAGCTCCGCGATCGCGCGGTTCAGGATCTCCGGATCCACTTCTTCCCGGAGTGTCACCGATACCCGGAAAACATTGTTCCAGTTCTTCCGGATGATGGCCGGGAAAATCAGCGCAGCGTTGTCCAGCCGGTACCATTGTTTCTTCATCTCATCCTCCCGCGCAGATTCTATCACCGAAACCTATCCTCCGTCAAACGCTCTCCTCACCCCTGTTGATACCCATCTTTTCTCCTCTTCCCGAAAGCCGAAGGTCCAGGGGTTCGTAGCGCCCGGAAAACTGTCCAGTGGACAGTTTTCAGTGAAGAACGGGCTTCAGCCCTGGGCATTCGGAAAGCCCTGGTCGCGGCCGCAGCCGCGAAATCCTCCCCCTTATTGGTCCGCAACCTTCCCAAAATACACAGTATGAAATACTTTCGTTTGATGATATAATAAAGTGATACGGTTTTGCTTCAAGCAAAGCCGCTGAAGGAGGATCGCAATGCCCAATCAGGACGCACTGTCTGTCAGCGCAAGGCTGGAGGCCGACAAAACCTTTGCCACGCTCTTTGATATCCTGCGTGATTACGGGGACACCCCCGCTTCCCTCTGGCTCAAGGGTGATCAGGAAATGATGCGCACCTATGCCGAGTGGACCCGCCGGGCGGACGATTATGCCGCCTGCATTTCCACCCTGGCAGCCGAGCCCGGCTGGATCGGCATCGCCGTGGATACCTGCCGCGAGTGGCCGGCCCTTTTCTGGGGCGTCCTGCGTTCCGGGCACAATGCCCTCCTCCTGGATGCTTCCGCTTCCGACAGCATCATCCAGGGCCTGCTGGATGAGGCCGCCTGCCGCCAGATCATCTCTCTGAAGCCCAGGGCCCTGGCCGGCAATATCCGGCAGATTGATTTCAAAGCCATCAAGGAATCGCCCCGCACCATCGGGTTCGAGCCCGTCTGGGGCGAGTATGTAGCCCTCTGCACCAGCGGCACCACCGGCACCAGCCGGATCTTTGCCTATAACGGAAAAGCCGTCTGCGAGCAGGCGCTGAATTCCGTTTCCGTTTATAAGGACAATCCCCGCATCATCGGCCCGGATAACCGGGGCCGCAAAATGCTTGCTTTCCTGCCCTTCCATCATATTCTGGGCTTCATGGCGAACGTGATCTGGTCCTGCTTCATGGGCATGACCAACATTTATCTTCAGGATCGCACCCCGAACACGATCATCACCACCTGCCGCCATTTTCCGCCGAACTTCCTGGTCGTGGTCCCGCTGGTGGCCAACGGCCTCGTCCGCTCCGTCAAAAAGGGCCTGAAAAAGGAATCCAAGGCGAAGCAGGCCGCTTTCGAGTCGGCCGTCGGCGTCTCCCTTGCCATCCAGTCCGTCTCCCCCGAGGCCGGCCTGCGCCGGGCGCTGAAAAAGACCTTCCTTTCGGTCAATGAGAAGCTTCTCGGCACCGAGGTGGATGTCATCATCCTCGGCGGCAGCCATACCCCCAACGAGACTCTGCGCGTCCTCAACGCCATGGGGTATTATACAATCACCGGCTACGGCATGACCGAAACCGCCATCGACGGCTTCGAGCGCGGCATGGGCATCCGGCACCGCCTGAACGGTTCCGTCGGCAAGTCCCTCGGCTCCGCCGAGTACCGGATTGTCAAACAGAATGACGGCGATAAAACCGGCGAGCTGCAAGTCCGCGGTCCCGGCATCCATTCCGGCCGCGTCGTGCAGGGCGAAATCCTGCCGCCCGATACGCTGGAGGGCGGCTGGTTCCCCACCGGCGATGTCGCCCAGCTGGATGACGAAGGCCGCCTCTATATCCGCGGCCGCCTCAAGGATGTCATCATCAACGAGTCCGGGGAGAACGTCTATCCCGATGATATCGAGGATGCTTTCAGCACCATCAAGGGCGTCGAGCAGTTCTGCGTCGTTGGGTTCCGCCGCAACCGGCGGGACCGGAACGAGGATGTCGTCCTCGTCATGAATGTCGGCGAAAACTATACCGACAAGGCTTATCTGGACGATCTGGCTGCGAAGGTTTCCGCCGCCAACACCAAACTGCCGCTTCATTCCCGGCTCAACCGCGCCCTGGTCACGCCGAATTCCCTTCCCCTCGTTTCCGGCATCAAGGTCAAGCGCATCGAGCTCAAGCGCCTCTATGAGGAGGGCGACCTCGCCTATCGCGAGCTGGACCTTAACGCGGGCAACGTCGGTTCCGAGTCGGCTTCCGTCGCCAAGGTTTCCCCGGACACCGCCCGCCATGACGAGATCCTCCGCAAGGTCCGCGCCATGTATGCGGACGCCCTCGAAATTTCCGAAAACGAAATCACCGATAACGCCAACTTCATTGAGGATCTGCAGGGCGATAGCCTGCAGGTGCTCTCCATCGCCCTCAAGGCGGAGGAGGAGTGGGGCATCACCATCCCCGCCGAGGATTACGGCCAGTGCGCCACCGTCGCCAGCATGGCCCGCGTGGTGGAAGGCCTGCTGGACGGCACTTCCGAAAGCACGAAGACAAAGCAGCGCGTTCCCGTCCGGCCTATTGTCCGCTTTGAGGATTCCCCGGAGTATAAGCACTTCCTCGCGCGCCAGGAAGCGCTGGTCGGCCAGGGTGACAACCCCTATTTCGTCACCCATGAGTCTCCCCTCCTGGATACCGGCATTATCGACGGGAAGGAAGTCCTCGAGTTCGGCTCCTATAACTATGTCGGCATGTCCGGCCGCAAGGAAGTGAAGGACGCCGCCAAGGCCGCCATCGACAAGTACGGCACCAGCGCCAGCGGCAGCCGCCTCCTCGCCGGTGAAAAGCAGGTCCACAAGGATCTTGAGCGGGAAATTGCGGACTGGAAGCATACCGAGGATGCAGTGGTCTGCGTCGGCGGCCATTCCACCAACGTCACCTTCGTCGGCAACTTCTGCGGCAAAAACGACCTGATCCTTTACGATGCCCTGGCCCATAACTCCATCGAGCAGGGCTGCAAGCTCTCCGATGCCACCTCCCGGCCCTTCCCCCACAGTGATGTGGCCGCCCTGGAATCCATCCTGAAGAACCAGCGCGCCTATTACGAGAAGGTCCTTATCGTCATCGAGGGCGCTTACAGCATGGACGGCGATATCGCCCCCGTGCCGGATTTCGTCCGCGTCAAGAAGGAATACGGCTGCTTCCTCATGGTCGATGAAGCCCACAGCGCCTGCGTCATCGGGAAAACCGGCGGCGGCGTGGATGAGTACTTCGGCCTCGCCGGCGATGATATCGATATCAAGTACGGCACCCTCTCAAAGGGCCTCGGCACCTGCGGCGGCTATCTGGCCGGCAAAAAGTGCCTCATTGATTACCTGCGCTATAACATGCCCGGCTTCGTCTTCAGTGTCGGCATCTCCCCGGCCCTGGCCGCGGGCTCCCTCGAGGCAATCCGGACCCTCCGCGCCCATCCGGAGATCATGGAGCATCTCCGCACCGCCATCCGCACCTTCACCGAGAGCGCCAAGCGCCGTCACCTGGATATCTGCCTGGCCGGCGAAACCGCCGTCCTGCCGGTCCTCGTCGGCAAGGATGAAGATGCCTGGTTCCTCTCCAATGAGCTGAAAAAGCGCGGCGTCTCCGTGCCCCCGGCCATGTATCCGGCCGTCCCGAAGGGCAAGGCCCGCCTGCGCTTCTGCGTCATCTCCGAGCACAAACCGGAGCAAATCGAAAAGGCTCTCGACATCCTGGAAGCCACCGCCCGCGAATACGGCATCGAGCTTCCCCGCCGCGATTACGACTGATTGCTTTGTTTGTTAAAACCGGACGCCCCCATCAAAGCGTCCGGTTTATTTGTTCTCTCTTTTCCTGTATCTTGTTCTCTAATGTCATCCGAAGGTCCAGGGCAAAGGCGCCAGTGGGTTCGTAACGCCCGGAAAAAGAGCCGGTGGCTCTTTTTCAGTGGAGAACGGGCGGTAGCCCTGGTTTGTTGGGAGGGCAGGAAAGCCCTGGTCGCGGCCGCAGCCGCGAAAGCCCCCTTATTTTCTTTTTTGCTTTTCAAGCCAAACGGAAAGCACCGCCACATCCGCCGGATTCACTCCCGGAATCCTGCTGGCCGCCCCCAGGCTCACCGGTTTCTGCCTGTCCAGCTTCTGCCGCGCCTCCAGCCGCAGATGTTCGATCTCCGCGTAGCAGATCTCCGGGCTCAGCTTTGTCTCTTCCATTTCCCTTGCCCGCCGGATCAGGTTCTCCTGCTTTTCCAGATACCCGGCATATTTCACCCGGATCTCCGCCTGTTCCGCCGCCTGGGCCGATACTTCCGCCCAATCCGGATGCAGCCCCGCCAGATCCTTCAGCCTGATTCCCGGCCGCTTCAGCAGGTCCTCTGCCTTCTGGCTCCCGGCGGTTTCCGGCTCTCCCTTTTCCCGCAGCAGCCCGTTCAGCGCTTCTCCCGGCGCGAACCGCGTTGTCTGCAGTTCCTGAATCAGTCTCTCTGTTTCTTCTTCCTTCTTCCGCGTCCGTTCCAGCCGCTCTTCCCCGGCCAGCCCGGCCCGGTAGCCGATCTCCGTCAGCCGCAGGTCCGCGTTGTCCTGCCGCAGATACAACCGGTGCTCGGCCCTCGAAGTCATCATCCGGTAAGGTTCGTCCGTTCCCTTCGTGGTCAGGTCGTCCGTCATCACGCCGATATAGGCCATGTCCCGGGTCAGGATGATCTGTTCCCGCTCATGCAGCTTCAGCGCCGCGTTCATCCCGGCCAGGATACCCTGGCACGCCGCTTCCTCATATCCGCTGGTGCCGTTGATCTGTCCGGCGAAGAACAGCCCGCCGATCCGCAGGCTCTCCAGCGTCGGCCGCAATTCCCGGCTGTCGATGCAGTCATATTCGATCGCGTAGCCCAGGCGGGTAAACTCGCACCGCCGCAGCCCCGGGATCGTCCGGTACATGGCCCATTGCACGTCCTCCGGCATGGAGGTGCTCATGCCCTGCACGTACCATTCCCGGCTTTCCTTCCCTTCCGGTTCCATGAAAATCTGGTGCCGCTCCTTATCCGCAAAGCGCACCACCTTGTCCTCGATGCTCGGGCAGTACCGCGGCCCGATCCCGTGGATCTTTCCGCTGTACAGCGGCGCCCGGTCCAGGTTGTCCAGGATAATCCGGTGGGTCTCCGGCGTTGTCCATGTCAGGTAGCAGCTGTAGGTGTTCTCCAGCTTCCGGTCCGTCAGGAACGAGAAAGGCACCACCGGCTCGTCGCCTTTCTGCTCCTCCATCTCGTCAAAGTCGATCGTCCGCACATCGACCCGGGCCGGCGTGCCGGTCTTGTACCGCCGCAGCTCAAAGCCCAGTTCCCGCAGGCTCCCGCTCAGCTCCGCCGCGTTCATCAACCCCTGCGGACCGCCGTCGTGCCGGTGCTCGCCGATGATGATGCTGCCTTTCAGGTATACGCCCGTCGCAGCGATCACCGCCCGGCACGGGATCCTCGCCCCCGTCACCGTGGTCACCGCCGTCACGTTTCCGTTCTCCGTCTCGATGGAGGCGGCCTCTCCCTGCCGCACGGTCAGTCTTTCCGTGGTCATCAGAGCCCTGCGCATCCGGTTCTGGTAGGCCTGTTTGTCCGCCTGCGCGCGCAGGGAATGAACCGCCGGGCCTTTGCCCGTGTTCAGCATCCGGCTCTGCAGAAATGTATCGTCGATCGCCAGGCCCATTTCCCCGCCCAGCGCGTCCAGTTCCCGCACCAGGTGGCCCTTGGCGCTCCCGCCGATCACGGGATTGCAGGCCATCAGCGCGATTCCGTCCATGTTCAGTGTCAGCAGAAGTGTATCGATTCCCATCCGCGCCGCCGCCAGTGCCGCTTCACACCCGGCATGGCCCGCGCCGATTACAACAAGATCAGGCATTTTCGCTTACTCTCATCACTTGATTTTTCCCCAGTCCGTCTCCGCCGGGTCCGTATCCCGGTCCGTATCCGGGCCCGTATCCCGGCCCGGGCTGCGGTGTCTGGTAATACATCACCGGGTTGATCCATTGCCGCGGAACCCGCTCGGTCTCCGGAATGGTCCAGCTGATGCCGTCCGCGTCCTTCCATCCGGTCACCGTCAGGATCACCATCCCCAGCTCCCGGTCGATCACGTAGTTCTGGAACCGGAAGCACCCGTGCACCGTTCTTTCCCGCGGCAGCACTTCAAAGGGGTAATACCCGTTGAAACTGCAGCTTTCGCCGTCCGTGTTGCAGATCATCGGCGCGCCGTCCATATCGTAGCATTCGATCGTATAGTAGATGTTCTGCAGCGTGATGTCCTCGGTCATGTTCCGCAGCACGATTTTGATCTGGTTCGCCGCGTTCACTTCCAGGCCTTCCGCCATCACCGCCTCGTTGAAGTTCCCGACCCGTACGTCCGCCGTGGCTGTGAATCCGCCGTCCTCCGTGTAGGCCGTGATCGTCGTTCTGCCTCTCCGGCGGCCCTCCACATGCCCGGTGCTCGTACCGTTGGAGCGGACCGACGCGATCCCCTCGTCCATCGAGGACCACATCACTCTCTGGTTGTTGGCGTTCCGGGGCTGCACCACGGCGCGCACATTCCCGCTCCAGCCCAGCTGCACATAGTACAGCGGTTTCTGCATTTCCACGCCCGTCACCGGCTGGATCACCGTCACCTTGGTCGCCGCCCGCTTCTTCGTCGCGTCCTGCGCCGTTGCGTAGATGGTCGCCGTTCCGCGGCTGACCGCCGTCACGACGCCGTTCGCGTCCACCGTGGCGATCTTCGGGTGCGCGCTTTTGAAGGTCACCGCCGTGTCCGTCGCATCGTCCGGCTCCACGGTCCACTGCAGCTGTGTCTGCTCCCCGACCCGGAGGCTCAGTGCCTCCTTCGGGGTCGTAAATTCAATCTTTGTCACCAGCTGGCTCACGATCACCTTCGCACTGGCCGTGATCTCCGGGTTCGTGTTGCTCGCGCAGGTCACGGTGCAGGTACCGGCCTTCACCCCGGTGATTCTCCCGTTCACTGCCGTCGCGATGCTGTTGTCCGAGCTGGACCAGGTCACGCTCTTGTCGCTGGCGTCCGCTGGATATACGGTTACCTTCGCCTGCGCGCTCCGTCCCGTCGTCACCGCAATCTCCGCCGGCGTGACCGTCAGGCCCGTCACCGGCTGGATCACCGAGATGGTGATCATTCCCTTCGCGCCGGATCCGTCCGCCGCCACGGCGTTGATGACGGCATTCCCGCGCTTCAGCCCGGTCACGACGCCGTTCGCGTCCACACTGGCGATCTGTGGGTTTTTGGATTCCCATCTCACTCCTTTGATCGAGGCATCCTCTGGCTGGCATTCCGCCGTCAGCTGAATCGTTTCGCCGCTGGCCACGGTTTTTCTCTCCGCGGATACGGTGACCGCTTTCACCGGCTGGGTCACCACGATCGTGTAGGTCTCCTCGGCGTCCGGGTTGTCGGCGCTGGTCAGGGTCAGTTCGCACTGCCCCCGCTGCACCGCCCTGAGCACCTTGTTGTTCACCACCCGCGCCACCCCGGCGTCGGAGGTGGTGTAGATGACCTTGGTGTTGCTGGCGTCCGGCGGGGTGCATACGGCGCCCAGGTTGACGCTCGCTCCGGCGGCCAGCGGGATCACCCGGTATTCGGATGCCGCCAGCAGCAGCTCGTCCACCGCCGGATCGCTCAGCTCGTATACAGTCAGCCCGGACGTGTTCAGCGTTACCTTGGTCACCGTGCGGAGAACTTTCACCGCCATCTCACATCTGCCGACCCGTTTTCCCTTGCGGATCAGGGAAGCATAGACCTTGGCGTCCCCCTTGCTGACCGCGGTCACCGTTCCGTCCTCGCTGATGGAAACGATCTCCGGTTTGCTGCTGGAGTATTTGATCTCCCCGTCGCCGTCGTAAACGCCTTCGCGCCGCAGCGTTGTTGCAAAGGTTTCGCCTTCCTTCAGCGTCACAGCCTTTTCCGTAAACAGGAAAACGCCCGCCGCCATCGCAGGCACAACCGCCAGCAGGCACATAACCGCCGTCAAAAGCGCCGCCGTGATCCTTCTGCTCATTCTCTTCCCTTCCTTCCGTTTAACAACCGGTATTCTACCATATTCCATCTTTACTGCCAATAATAACGCCGAATAAGCTCTGTTTCTTTCCCTTTACCCAATAAAAAAACGCCTTTCGGCGCTTTTTGATTCACTCCAGCGGATGCGTTTCCAGATAACTCCTCACCAGCTCCTCCAGAATCTCATCCCTTTCAAGCCGGCAGATCAGGCTCCGCGCGGAATTATAGCTGGTAATATAGGTCGGATCCCCGGTGATGAGATACCCGACCAACTGCGTGATGGGATCATACCCTTTGGCCAGAAGCGCCTGGTAAACATACATCAGGATGTCGTGCGCCTCATTCCCGGTCCCCGTGATCGGATTCATCTTCATGGTGTTGAACGTTTCTTCCATGCCGGTCCCCCCTCTGTTTTCCGCTTTTTGTATTATACAGCATTTCCCCTGTAAAACACAAGGTTTTTTTTGGCTTTTTTACTTGCTTCACCGCCTCTTTTCCATGTATAATATCTGAAGTTCGTCATGCGACGACATCCGGAGAAAAGGAGCCTGACTTTATGGAAAATGTCAATCCTGAAAAAAACACTTCAGAAAATGTCACTTCAGAAGAAACCAATGCCCGCAGCAATTTTATCTGGGACGCGATCGACCGGGATCTGGAGGATAAGCGTTACACCGAGGTCCATACCCGTTTCCCTCCGGAACCGAACGGATATATGCATATCGGCCATTGCAAAGCCCTGATCATGGACTTCCTCACCGCCGAGAAATACGGCGGCAAGTGCAACCTGCGCTTTGACGATACCAACCCCGCCAAGGAGGATACCGAGTATGTCGAAGCCATCAAGCGGGATATCCACTGGCTGGGTTTCCACTGGACCGGCGGCGAGTTCTATGCCTCCGATTATTATGACAAGTGCTATGAAATCGCCGAGGACTGGATCCTCCGCGGCCTGGCCTATGTGGACGAGCTCAGCAAGGAAGAGATGCGCGAGTACCGCGGCACCCTCACCGAGCCCGGGAAAAACTCCCCCTGGCGGGACCGCCCCGCGGAGGAAAGTCTCGACCTGTTCCGCCGCATGAAGGCCGGCGAGTTCCCGGAAGGCAGCAAAACCCTCCGCATGAAAATCGACATGGCCTCCCCGAATATCGTCATGCGGGATCCGGCCATGTACCGCATCCTGTACAAGGAACACTGGCGCACCGGGAACAAGTGGTGCATCTATCCCATGTATGACTTCTCCCATCCCATCGGCGACGCCCTCGAAGGCATCAGCCATTCGATGTGCTCCCTCGAGTATGAAATCCACCGCCCCCTCTATGACTGGGTGGTGGAAAAGGCCGCCAACATGCTCCCCGCTCACCCCCGGCAGATCGAGTTCTCCCGCCTGAATATGACCGGCACCGTCATGTCCAAGCGCTACCTCCGCCAGCTGGTGGAGGGCGGCCACGTAGCCGGCTGGGACGATCCCCGTATGCCCACCCTTTCCGCCATGCGCCGCCGCGGCTATCCCGCCCTGGCCATCCGGAACTTTGTGGACACCATCGGCATGAGCAAGGCGGATTCCGTCGTGGATTACGCCGTCCTGGAGCACTGCGTCCGCGATGTCCTGGGGGAAACCTCCCTCCGCGCCATGGCAGTCCTGAATCCCCTGAAGGTCGTTCTCACCAACTGGCCCGAGGGCGAAACGAAAACCGTCACCCTCGAAAATCATCCGGATCATCCCGAGCTCGGCACCCGGCAGGTTTCCTTCGGCCGCGAGCTGTATATCGAACAGGATGACTTTATGGAGATCCCCGTCAAGAAGTATCAGCGGATGTTCCCCGGCAATGAGGTCCGCCTTAAGGGCGCCTACATTGTCCGCTGCGACGGCTGCGTGAAGGATGCCTCCGGCAGCATCGTTGAGGTCCGCTGCACCGTGGACCTGGATTCCTTCTCCGGCAGCCCAGGGGCCGACCGGAAAATCAAGGGCAAAACCCTGCACTGGGTTTCCGCCGGGGACTGCATCCCCTTCGAGGCCCGTCTTTACGAGCCCCTCCTCAATGATGATCTCGATGACGAGCAGGCGGAAGCCGACAAAAAGGATTTCATTTCCCGCCTGAATCCCGAAAGCCTCGTTGTCCGCCGCGGCTTTGCCGAAAAGGTCATCGCCGATGCGGAACCCGGCGCCACCTTCCAGTTCCTGCGCACCGGTTATTTCTGCAAGGATCCGGATTCCACCCCCGCCCTCCCCGTCTATAACCGCACCGTCGGTCTGAGGGACACTTTCGCCAAACAAGTCCGCTAAGTGCCGAAGGTCTCCAAAACGTGATCGGACCGAAGGTTTCCAAAGGGCGGTCGGAAAGCCCTTTGGTCGCTCCCGCAGGAGCGAAATCCCCATTTCACTTTGAATTTTGATTTCCGGAGGAAATAAAAATGCAAGTACGCACTCGCTTTGCGCCCAGCCCCACCGGCTTCATGCACCTGGGCGGCGTCCGCACCGCCCTCTACGCCTACCTCTATGCCAAACAGAACAACGGTTCCTTCATCCTCCGCATCGAGGATACCGATCAGGAGCGCTTTGTCGAAGGCGCCACCGAAGTGATCTACGATACCCTCCGCGCATGCGGCCTCAACTGGGATGAAGGCCCTGATATCGGCGGCCCCTGCGGCCCCTATATCCAGTCCCAGCGCAAGGCCACCTATCTCCCCTACGCAAAGCAGCTCGTGGCCTCCGGCCATGCCTATTACTGCTTCTGCACCAAGGAGGAAATTGAGGCCCGCCGCGCCGCGGTGGAAGCCGCCGGCGGTACCTGGAAATACGATAAGCACTGCCTGCACCTCTCTCAGGAAGAAGTTCAGCAGAAGCTGGATGCCGGCATCCCCTGGACCATCCGCATGAACGCCCCCACCGAAGGCGAAACAAGCTACAGCGACGTGGTCTTCGGAGACATGACCTTCAAAAACGCGGAGTCCATGGACGATATGGTCCTCATCAAGCAGGACGGTATGCCCACCTATAACTTCGCCAACGTCATCGACGATCATCTCATGGGCATCACCCATGTCATGCGCGGCATGGAGTACCTTTCCTCCACGCCCCGTTACAATTATCTCTACAACGCCCTCGGCTGGGAAATCCCGACCTATATCCATCTGCCCACCGTCATGCGGGACGCTACCCATAAGCTCTCCAAGCGGGACGGCGACGCGTATTATTCCGATTATATCGACAAGGGATTCCTCACCGAGGCCCTCGTCAATTATCTCGCCCTCGTGGGCTGGAATCCGGGCACAGACCGGGAGTTCTTCACCCTGCCGGAGCTTGTGGAAGCCTTCGATATCCACCGCATCAACAATTCCCCCGGCATCTTTGACGTCAACAAGCTGGAGTGGATGAACAGCCAGTATATCGCGAAAATGGATTTCGATCAGTATCTGGCCATGGCGACCCCCTGGTTCGACAAGGTCCTCGCCGGCAAAAACATCGATTACCGCCGCCTGGCGGAGCTCATGCAGTCCCGCACGGATATCTTCTCCCGCATCCCGGAGAAAATCGCCTTCCTTGCGGAAATGCCGGAGTATGATACAGCCATCTTCTTTAATAAGAAGCAGAAGAGCGACGAAACCGTCGCGAAGGAAGTCCTTCCGCTGCTTCTCCCCGTCCTCGAGGGCATTTCGGACTGGACCGAGCAGAACATCCACGATGTCGTCATGGAGAAGATTCAGGAGTGGGGCCGCAAAACCGGTTCCGTCCTCTGGCCCATGCGCATCTCCATCTCCGGCCAGGAATCCACCCCCGGAGGCGCCTTTGAGATCGCCTATCTTCTCGGCAAGGAGGAAACCCTCCGCCGCATGCGCGCCTCCCTCGCCCGGCTGGAAAACGCCTGATTTCAATCCCTGCCCTTGAAAAACAACAGTTTTCATAGTATCATCTGAAACGAACAAACCGGAACTGAACCATATAAAAGGAGAGATACACCATGGCACAGAAGAAGACTTACACTGAAGAGCAGAAGGCCGAAATCCTGAAGAAGGCCTCCGAATCCTCCATCACCGAAGCGTCGAAAGAATTCGGTGTCGACCGGAAAACGATCCGGTCCTGGAAGGCCTCGGACAGCCTGGCCGCCGATGCGATCGAAGCGAAGAAGAAGACCCGCGCTGCCGGCCGCAAGGTCAGGGACGCGCTGACCACCGCGGCGGAAAAGGCCGCCGGCGATGTAAAGGAAGCTGCGGAAAAAGCCGTCACCGTGGAGCAGATTGAAGTCGGCAAGGTCAAGGCGAAGCAAACCCGCAACGCCGCGGAGAAGAAAGCCGTCAAGGATGAAAAGGCCGCCGTCAAAGCTGCCAAAAAAGAAACAAAGGCTGCTCAGAAACCGGCCGCGAAGCTGAAAACCGTCAAGCTGAATATGGTCTTCCAGTCCCCCTTGGGCAGCGAAATCACGCCCGAGCAGGTCGCCCTGAAAGTTCCGAAAGAGGCCACCGACGTCTATGTCAAGATCGATGAAAACAAGATCTACTGGGTCGGCAAAAACGGCGAAACCGGCGCCGTAGATATCTGGTAATTACCTCGGCAGCACCTTATACCACTTCAGCAAAATCATCACATCGCTGTAACTCAGCCCTTCCCCGATCAATCGCAGGAAGGGCTTCATGCTGTAATGACCAGTTTTTCTCTGAGGAAAGTCCGGACCTCCGCCGAAGCCGGACTGTCAATGATCACGGGCCAGGTGTTTCTGCACTGCGTCGTGCCCGCATTGAAATACCCGCTTTCATAGCGGATTACCGCCCTGGGCGTGAACTCGCTGATCTGTGCTCCCCACTTGTCCATTGTCTCCGCATTGGATTCCTCCAGGATTTTCTCCGTTGTAAAAGTTACGTCCCGGTGAATCGTAATGCACGTTCCTGCGTCCGGCCGCTTGTCGTCCGGGCAAATCATGATCCGGGAGGTTTTCACCAGATGGGGGCCGGCGGCTTCCGGTTCGCCGTTTACAAACGCGTCATATTGCGTATAGGAATACCACGCTCCACCGCGTCCTCATCCGGCAGCGTTACGTCCAGTCCGCACCATTCGATGGAACATTTTTCGCATTTCACAAAGATGTTATCTGTATCCTCCTCAAGCGTGAACGAAATGAGCCTGTCGCTGGTCGCATATCAAAATCGAAGAAAACACGATCTATTGGGTTGGCAAGAATGGCAAAATGGGCAGCGTGGAAATCTGGTAATCACTGCAGACATGACGACAATCACAGTCCCTGCTTTCATGGCAGGGGCTGTTTTTTGTTATGCCTGCGCTTTCCCCAGAAACACGGGGACGGTCTTTTCCGTTTCATGATGCACATTTATTTTTTTGTTCCCCTTCCTTTCATAATATTATTGTGCTACAATGATTAAAAAAGACGGGGAGGGATTTCCGTGAACTGGATGCAGCCATTGAAAGAAAAGGACTTTTTTGGTATCATGTCCTTGCCTGGAAGAGTTGAAGATACTGCCCCGGAAAGATCCGGAACGGATTTTGAACAGATTCTGCTTCAGAAGATCGGTACCGTTCCGGGGTTGAAAGAGCAGCAGGAGGCATTCGGGTTTTCCGGGCAGGGCGGTGAAAGGAAAGCCGCGCAGAAGGAATATAAGGACCGCCTGTTTAAATTCATTTTCGGGAATCCGGATAACAAACAGTGGACGCTCTCC
>OMYT01000076.1 GCA_900315315.1 uncultured Eubacteriales bacterium
ATCATGATAATCCCGATGACCGCGGCGAGCAGCATCAGAATCTCAGCCAGCCAGATCTTTTTGACTCCACTAAATGCGTTTGGAAACCTCATGTTTTTTCTCCCTCTTTCTTTTGGTTATATTGTGTTGAAGGCTTTACGCCTGAAACCCGGTTTCATCAGAACAGCCCGCGGATGAATTCCGTCATGGCATTCTGATTGCTTTGCTGTGCCGGTTCCTGCCGCAGGGCAACACTGACGATCAGCAAACAAATGGCATTCTATCACACGGTGCGTTGCAAAAGCGTAACAAAAGCCCCGATAATGGAAAAAATTTCAAAATTTTTTTATTTTTCAGGTTTACCGGACTTCATTCAAGCCCATGCCGTCCCGCCAGTTTGTCCGCTGCATCGCGAAACGCTGCTCGGGAATCCTTTCGAACGGAACCCCGTGATCATTGAGGACCTGCTCCAGCGCGTCGGTGATCGGAGTAATGTCGTTGCAGGCCAGGCAGGTGATGCGGAACTGCCCGTTATGCTCAATGATATTCAGGTGCAGGGTATTTCCCATGGCGGGCTGGCACAGGAACCGCACGTCCGTGATCCGTTCCGAATAGGCCGTTTTGCGCAGGGAACCGATATAATCCGTATAGAACGTATCGTGACATACCCTCGCAAACCCGGGGATTTTTTTGATCTCTTCCTGATAGTCCGTGGCTTCTCCCATCCGCTTGCGATACATTCCGCCGATATAATTATAGGTGGTCCGGTATAGGTCGGGATTCATCTGCATCTTCAGGATGCTCCGGAGCTGCGCGGCGCGCTGGGCAAAAGGCAGGGCATCCATGGGCGTTCCGAGAACCGGCAGGACCAGCCTGGAAGAGCAGTTCTTGAAGGTTTCCTCACAGCCCAGCATCCGCCGGACTGACACGGGAATATTCGCCACGATCGGCGCGTCCGCGTCCGGATGAAGCCGCATGATCGCCTCTCCCACCAGCATGGAAAACATGACCGACGGGGACGTTCCGTTTTCCTTCACAAAGGCCATGAACGCGTCGGAGGGCAGGCGGAAGCCGTATTCCAGCACATCACCGGAAGGATTGGTAATAATATCCGGCAGGTGGTAGGGCGTCGGCTGTTCCTTCCGCTCCGGCATTTTGAAATCCGGCGAAACCTCATAGGGTTTTGAACAGGGTTCAAAGATTTCCGCGTCCGTCATCCGGTCCTTGTCGGTACGGATGCCGTTCGGGTCATACTCCGTGCCGTCCTTCATGCAGTAATAGTGGTACAGTACGGATTCCAGAAAAGCATTGAGTCCTTGCCCGTCGCAGAACCCGTGGAACATGGAAAACCAGGTTTTGTTTCCGTCCCAGGTAAGATCCAGCAGATGGTAGTTGGTTTCCGCTCCGCCTACCCGGCGGATTTTGTCGGTATGCGCGACGGTCATGGGCAGCGGGTTTTCCGCGTAATATATGGCGCCATGTTCCTCCGTGAAGGTATCTGCCAGATAGGGCATCCGCTGAAGTGTCCTGTCCATGGCGTGCTGGAGCAGGTCGCCGTCGATCTCCTCCCGGTGGGTGACCTCCACCGTGTAAACCGTTATATCAATCGGCAGATAAACATAAGGGGTGGCGGAAAGGGCCAGTTCTTTTTTCCGGAAATCCGGACGTTGGTTACTCATTGGTCATTCTTCTCCTTTGCTTTTCATCAGGAATTCCTGGATATTGATATCCTGCTCATACAGAAAATCCATACAGTAAACGGGTTTTTCGTCGGGATAGTCGGTATGGAAGTTGCTGACGGCTTTCAGGATGATCTTCGCGCTCATGGAGGTGTCCCGCCGTTTGTCGATGAAGTATTCCGCGCCGCTGTCGCTGAAGGAAACCCGCAGCCATTCCGGCATCAGGGTGATTCTGACCCGGATGTCCCCGGCGGCGGAATAGGCGTCCGTGATCCGTTCAGTAAGCATTTCCTCCACGGCAAGCCGGATGGATACCGTTCGCCTCTTGCTGAAACCAATGCTTGCGGCCAGCTCGCTGACCAGGCTGGTTACCGGCACGATCGCATAGCCGCTGTTTTTCACAACCACATCGAACACCGTGACGCCGCCCGCCAGTTCCTCATCCACCGACAGCCGCAACAGCCGCGTGAGCATATCTGCATGGAGAGCCCGCTGGTCCAGTTTCCCGTTCACATTCAGGGGGAAGCTGTCATACAGGAAAATATGGGAAGGCACCTTGAACCGGGCGATCACCTTGCGCAGGGCGCTTTTGATCGCCTCCTGGTCAAAGCTTTTGCCGCCGTCTGTCATGGTGATGCAAGCCTCGACGCTTTCACCGTAGATCGGATGCGGCGCGCCCATGACCTTGGCTTCCCGGATATTATCCATCTGGTTCAGGGCGTTTTCAATCTCGGAAGGAGAAATGTTTTCGCCGCCCCGGATGATCACATCCTTGATCCGGCCGGCCAGATACAGGTATCCGTTTTCATCCATTAAGCCCAGATCACCGGTGTGCAGCCAGCCGTCCTCATCGATGGGTTGTTTTTCCAGCGGAAGCCTGTCGTAACCGTTCATCAGGTTTTCGCCGCGGGCCACCACTTCGCCGATTTCACCCTTGGGCAGGAACCCGCCCTTGCCGTCCGAAATGCGGATCTCAAGACCGTCGATGGCCTGGCCTACCGACTGAGCCCTCTGCTCCACCAGGTCGGAGGGACGCACCATGGTCAGGGGAGCAGCCTCGCTCTGGCCGTACATATTAATGAAAGTGGCATTGGCATACTGCAGTTCCAGCCGCATCATCTGCACCGGGGTGGACATGCCGCCGGCAATCATGCACAGATGCAGGTTGGGCACCACGTTCTTCTCAAAACCTTCCGCTTCTGCCAGACTCAGATAAATTGCGCCCACCGCCGCCATATCGGCAACGCGGTACGCGTCGATTTCCCGGACCAGTGTTTCGGGTTTATAATTGGCGGGCAGGCACACGGTTGCTCCCCTGCAAAGATAGGCATAGCTCATCAAAAGGCCCAGGATATGGAACAGCGGTACCGCTACGCAGACGCTGCGCCCTGCGTACTCCCCGATGTTCCCGTTAAACGCGTCCGCGTCGAAGGTCAGGGCTTTCTGGGAAATCTGCACTGCCTTGGGTTTGGACGTGGTGCCGGAGGTGAAGATGATGAATGCCGTTTCATCCGCTTCTGTTTCACTGTGGGCATCCGGCGCTTCCTCCGTCTCCGGGAACGCGCGTCCCAGGTCCAGCGCTGTCGGGCGAATATCCAGACAGTGGTCCTCCGGAATACCCGCCAGGGTCGCCAGGGCGTTCATGGCGTCCGGATTCTTTTTCGTCTCTCCGTTTTCCCCGCAAAGCAGGAAGTTCGTATCCGTCATGGTCAGCAATTCGGCCGCGTCGGCGCTGCTCATGCTGTAATTCACCAGCACGGCGGTGCCGCCCGCCCGAACGATCGCAAAGAATGCGATCAGCCAGTTGGCGGAATTATATCCCCACAGGGCCACGCGGCTTCCTTTCTCAACGCCCATTTTGCGCAGGGCTGAAGTCAGGCCTGATATGCCCTTCAACATATCTTCATAGGTGCAGCCTGCACCTCCGCCGACAATGGCAAGCCGGCCCGGGTATTCACGGCAAAGCCGTGAAGAAAACAGATTACTGCTATTAATCTTACTCATCGTTTACTCTTCCATATTCATTCAGGATTGAATCAGATTCAGGTGAACGAAACGGAACTGCCCGATCGTTTTCAAAAGTCCGGCGTCTCTTCCCTGATCAGGAAGAGACGCCTGCCTTTTTTGCATAAGCTTTTTCAGGAATGTTAAGCGGCAGGAATCTACGCCGCTTACAGGTCAATATAGGCGCTTATTTTGCGGCTTCTTCATGAGCATGCCCGTCGATCGCCTGATGGATGTCGTCCACGTACTCATGGAGCAGATCCAGCACACCCAGCGCTTTGGCTTTGCCGACAGTGCCGTCTTCCAGGCCGGCGATGTGGTCACGCAGCTTGGCGAATTCAGCCTCGAAGGCGATGAAGGGCGCTTCGTCCACGTCTTTCACCTCGTGCAGGGTTCCGTTATTTTTCACATAATTCTGCAGCTTTTCGCCGGTATTCTGCAGCATCTCCGGCAGGCGGGAATCGGTGGCTTCCAGCGCGGCGGTAACCACTTCGTTCTCCATCATGGTGTCATAGACGGCCTTCAGGATGTGACTGGATCTGAGGAAATTCACTTCGGGATCAACCTCTTTCGCTCCCTTAAGTTCCTCCTCGGAAGCCGCGAACGACGCGAACACGGCTTCGGCTTCATCTTCCGTTACGTCCAGCTGAGCCAGTTCGCCGATTGTCTCAAGAATCACGGCCATCTTTTCGTTTGTTTCTTTCTCTTTGATGGCTTCATCGGCCATGATATTATTCACGACCTTCTCAAGCACGGCGTACACGCTGCCGGTCGTATCGAAGTTGTCGCCGGCCTTTGTCCTGATCTCGTCCAGATTAACTTTGCTGATTGCCTCCATCAGATCGCTGAGCATTTCACCGACCAGCGCATAGTGGTCAACTTCCTTGGCGGCATCGTGGGAATGGCCGTCAATGGCTTCATGAACATCGTCCATGACGGCATGGAGCAGAGAGAGCAGATCCAGGGCGCTCTGCTTCTGGCCTTCGGTCCCCTTCAGGTAGTCTTCCAGCTTTTTGATCTCGGCTTCGAATTCTGCATAGGACTTCTCATCCGCTTCGATTTCGATCATCAGAACATCCATGGTGCCGTTCTTTTCCACATATTCCTTGATCTGCTTGTTGTTTGCCTCAAGCATTTCAAACAGTCTGGAATCGGTCGCTTTGACAGCGGCGGCCAGGGCCTCGTTTGCCTTGCAGGCTTCCAGGACCGTTTTCAGAAGGCTGTTGGCAACGGCAATCGTCGTCGCGGTGTCCGCCGCTACTTCTGCAGCAGCTTCCTCCACGTCAGCCTTGAGTCCCAGGATTGCCAGCGCGGACAGGAGCTGGAATTCCTTTTCTTCCGTGCTCTTCGCCTTTTCAGGATCATTCATGAGGGCGAGCAGCTTATTCAGATCCTCGTTCTCTTTCCCTTCCTTAGCCAGGATTTCGGCTGCTTCGGTCAGCACCGCTTTCAGAACAGTAAACACGCTCCCGCCGGAACTGCCCGGCGTTGCGGTGGAGTTTGCCCTCATGTCTTCCAGGTCAACCCGGACAACGGCATTCTGCATATCGGCCACAAGCTGATCAATCAGCCTGTTCATATCGACTTTTTCATTTTCAGCGGGTGCCTCGGCGGCCGTTTCAGCCATCGCGGGGAGCATGCTCATCAGCATGCACAGGGACACGATCAGTGCAATCAGTTTTTTCATTGGGTTGGTTCTCCTCTCTTTGCTGAGTTTCCTGATTTCCGGCGCTTCGGTACGGAACGGTGTTACACCCCTTTTTGAAACGCCTGCAGCAGTGTAACACACAGGTCGTTGCAAAAGCGTAACAAAACAGGGGAGTGTTCCAAAATGTCACATTTTTTTTAAGAAAAATGAGAAAACAGTCATTATACAGGAGTCATCTGCACAGGAAGCAGATGAAAAGCAGTCTTATCGTTTTTGCTCCGGCGGCAGTTCCACTTCGGGGTTGAGGAATGATTCAAAGGGCAGTTTTTCGCAGGGGATTCCAAGCTCATCCAGGATTGCCACAAAAGCCAGATAATACCTGTCACTGTTGAAATTCTGGGTAAAGTTGATATAGAAATACCCGGCCGTCTCGTTCATGATCACGAAGGAACTTCCGAAAGCCGGATCCGCGTTCAGATAACGTACCTCCGTAATCTGATCAGTGTAATCGTTGGTTTTCAGGCCTCCGACATAGTCAATGAAGAAAGTGTCCTGCGGATGGGTTTCTCCCATCGCCATGAGCTTATTTTTCAGGAAATGCCCGGGCAGTTTCTTTCCGAGATGGATAATTATGTTGATGGAGGAGGAAAGCAGCTTTGCCATTTCCTCGCCCATCTGGGCCTTCATCACTTCTCTCTGCCGGGCAGCCAGTTCGCCTGTGCTCATGCTGCGGGCATCCGCCGGTTTCACAGGCAGAAAGATGGCGGAAGCACAGTTTTTGAAGGTCTTGTCCGCGTGCAGGAACTTCCGCAGGGAGAAGGGCAGCACGCTCATGATCACGCCCTCCTGCACGTCGCATTCCCGGGCAACTGCCTGGGTCATAATGGCGGAAACGCCTGCCGCCGGAGACGCGGATACGGATTTGCACCATTTGATGAAATCCTCCGTTCGGATGCGCAGCGGCATGCTGTACATGGTGGGCCCTGCATAATTGGCGAATTCGGGCAGACGGAAGCGTTTATCGCCTCCGGCCAGCTTTTTCAGTTCTTTAGTATCCACTTTTGTTTTCTCGGCAAAGGGATCAGCACGTTCGGCCGGATCATAAGGAATATTCTCGGTCCAAATGCCTTCGTCACTGTAAGCTTTTCCGTCCTTGAGGCAGAAATAATGGTAAAGCACCGCCTCTATAAAACGGTTGAAACCCAGTCCGTCACACAGGCCGTGGAACATGGCAAAGGAGATCTTATTCTTCCAGAAGGTTACGTCCAGCATGTGGTAATTGGTAGTCTCGCCGCCGATAACGCGCGGCTTTTCCGATTCTGTCACAACGAAGGGCAGGTCATTATCGGCATAGTAATACAGTCCCTTTTTGCGTACAAAAGTGGAAGCATAGTACGGCATGCGCTGAAGGGTTTTCTCAACGGCCTGCTGCAGAAGCTCTCCGCGAACCTCTGTGGATATCGTTACTTCAATGATAAAACTCCTCGGCTTGCGGGAACCGTAGAAATTGATTGCGCCGCCTGCATTCCACTCTTTTGCTACAAATTTTACCAATTCTTTTTCCTGTCCCATGGTTTATCCTCCTTCTCAGCTCGGTATCCAATATTCCTGAAGATTCATTCTGCTTTTTCGGCTGTTATCCAGGTGGGATAGCCAGCGAAGCGGTATTCTACCATAAAAATTTACAAAGTCACCCCCGCGATGCCGTCATATCTAACACCACAGAGCCGGAACGGTTCCTTTCTCATGATGTCGTATGGAATTCCCGCATCGTCCAGTTCGGCGAGGAAGGCCCTGAAGAAGTTTTCAGAGGAAAAGGGCTGGCCAAACATTGCGAAGAAATGATGATTGATGCAGGACAGTTCGACCATCACATCCGTAACAGACGGTTCGCTGAGAAGATAGACTTCCCGGATATACGGATCCAGCGGGCCAAAGCTCCTGCTGTTGGCGTAGGAAACGCAGAAACTGGCCCTGTGAGCTCCGATTCCCTTTTTGACAATGTCAAGACACATCTGCAAAGGCATCTGTTCCATCTTTTCATATCCGGCCTTGCGTGTTTTGAGCGTATAGATGACGTTCTCCGGCTGGGCCTGCAGCATCAGCTGCCCGCGCGCCTTTGTGCAGGCTTTCATAATATCGTAATCAGCCTGGCTCTTCGGCATGTCAACATAAGCGGTGTCGACGAACATGCGGTAATTCTCATGATTCCCGAGCTGTGCCTTGTTGTCGACGGATACCAGGCATGAAACGGTTTTCTCGCTTGCGGGATCAAACCGCCTTGCTGCCCTGGCAAGCAGGACGCTGAACAGAACGTTCGGGCTGCCGTCGTTTTCCCTGCAGTACTGCATCACCCGGTCCTCAGGGAACCGAAGATAAAATGCCGTACATTCGCGTTTTCCGTTCTCTTCGGGATTTTCCAGTCTGAAATAATCCGTGACCGGGGGTTTCTGGTAAAGCGGTTCCTCCGCAGCGTCCAGATCGATGCCTGAAAACGGGTTGCCGGTCTCCGCTTCCGGGATTTCATCCCCGGGCAGACGGAATCCGGCCGGATCAAACGCCTGCCCGGTCACAGTGCTGAGATAGCAGTACAGGACACTCTTGAAGTACGGCAGGAACCCGGCTCCGTCCGTAATCGAATGAGATACCTCGGCGGCGAGCCGATTGCCTTCATATTTAAAGGAAAGCAGGTGATCATTGGCTTCCGCGGAGCAAAGCAGGATCGGCTCCCACGTATCCCGGATTACTACGGGAAGATCGTTGGGGACAACGATCAGGTTTGTCCCATCCAGCTTTGCACGGACGTAAAAATATGGAAACCGTTCCCTGAGATGCTCCACGGCTTCCTGCAGGGCAGCGCCGTCCACAGGTTCCGTCAAAGTCACGCAGATGCCCATGGTATTCGGATTGTCCGGAGTGCACATACAAACGGTCGGTTCATAAAATGCCGGTTTCAAAGCGCTTCCTCCTCGATGTTCCTTATTCAAAAACATATTTTACCAAACAATGTGTTGCAAAAGCGTAACACATAAAGGGGAATATGGATTTATTCATAAAAATGTGATAAAATGGCTCGCCGTTCACCCGCAACGGCATTCATTTTTTTGATAACCCCACCGCCGCACACTCGTGAATTCAGTCATGAGTCAGGCGGTTTTTTTGTTGCAATTTTTGAATACATATGGTATAATTTCTGTATGAAGAAAGTCGATTTTTTAAGTATTCCAGAAGATGTTACGCATGGTCGCGGATATGTGTACTCTCTC
>OMYT01000080.1 GCA_900315315.1 uncultured Eubacteriales bacterium
CCGGCTTCGATGGCTTTCCGGTACCATTCCGCCGCTTTGGCCGGGTCTTTCTCCAGGCCCTGTCCCAGCCGGCAGCACTCGCCCAGCATGAACATCGCCGCCGGATCTTCCTGCTCCGCCGCCTGTGTGAGATAGGTCACAGCCCTTTCGTAGTCCTGCCCGACCCCTTCGCCGGCGTAATACATCATTCCCAGGTTTATGTACGCCTGAGCCACCCCAAGGTCCGCCGCCTTCTGCCAGTACTCCGCGGCCCTGGCATAGTCCTGTTCCACCCCTGCGCCGCTGTAATACAGATCTGCCAGGACAGCGTACACGGATGTATCTCCCAGGTCCGCCGCCTTCTGAAAGTATTCCGCGGCCCTGCGGATGTCCGGCTCCACCCCGTCGCCGTACTGATAAATGTATGCCAGCGCCGTCCAGGCATCCGCGTAGCCTTGCTCACCGGATTTCAGATAGTATTCAATGGCCTTGCCGGTGTCCTGTTCCCCGTTCTCACCATACTGATACATCACCCCGATGTTATAGACCGCTTTCGCGTCGCCCTGCGCGGCAGCCCGGTCATAGCACTCCCGGGCCTTGCCCGGATCCGGTTCCACCCCTTCGCCGTTGGCGTACAGATTGCCGATGAATCTCAATCCGTCAACGCTCCCGGCGTCCGCCGCCAGCCGGAAGTATTCCATCGCCTTCGCGAAGTCCTCCGCGGCATAAGCATCCATGCCGGCCTGGTAAAGCTCCTCCGGAGTCATCTCCGCCGCCGGCGCTTCCGTCCCGGGGGCTTCCGTCCCGGGGGTCTCAGTCCCGAGGACTTCTTTCAGATGCGCCCGATCGGTCTCGTCGGGTACATATCCGGCATCCAGGGATTTCCGGTACCATTCCGCGGCTGCCGCCAGGTCTTTTTCCACGCCGTTTCCGAGATAGTAGCAGTCCCCGACGGCAAACATGGCGACGGGGAACCCCTGGTCCGCCGACAGCTGGTAGAGCCTGTACGCCTCGCTATAATCCGGATCCACCCCCAGTCCGACAAGGTAGGCATAGCCGAGATTGAACTGCGCGTCGGCATTTCCCTTTTCGACGGCCAGCCGGTAGTATTCGTGCATTTTTCCATAGTCCTGTTTAACCCCGGTTCCGTCACGGTAACAGCATCCGAGGTTGAACTGCGCCATGGGCTCTCCCATCTCAGCAGCCCTGTTGTAGTATTTCAGCATCTCGTCCAGGTTCTGTTCTGTTCCGAGTCCCTGTCCGTAAAAATATCCTACGGCTGTCAGCGCTTCCGGAGCATCCTGATCCGCGGCGAGTTTGTAATAATGAAACGCTTTGCCGTAGTCCTGTTCCACACCGTCGCCCAGCTGATACATTTCACCCAGTTTATACTGCGCGGGAGTCACGCCCTGATCCGCGGCCAGCTGAAGATACCTGGAGGCCTTTTCATAATCCTGCTTCAGGTAATCTCCGTCGAAGTAGCAGTAGCCCAGTGCGTACTGCGATTCAGCGTCGCCCTGATCAGCGCAGGACAAAAGCAGTTCTTCCGCCTTTCCCGTGTCCTGCGCCACGCCTATCCCATCCAGGTAACAGAAGGCAAGATTGTATTTTGCCGGAATGTCCCCCTGATCGGCGGCCAGCTGAAAGTATTTCACCGCTTCTTTCTCATCCCTTTGAATACCCAGGCCTGCGCCGTAGCAGGCCCCGAGCCGGCGCTGTGCCGTGGCGTCACCCAGATCCGCCGCTTTCTGAAGAAGCGGAACGGCCGTCTCATAATCTTCGGCTTCCATGGCGGCCCAGGCCTGTTCGACCAGGGCAGCGGTCTCGGCCGTTCCCTCCGCAAAAGCGGAACAGGCCGACAGGACCAGACAGAACACGAGCAGTAAACAGATCTTTCTCATTTTCGTTTCCCCCTTTTTTCTGTGTATGTTTTCTAATTCAGGACGAATGGCTGACGATCCTTTTCCAGAGCCCCTCGCCGCCTATGTAAATACCGCCATGATCATCTCTCCCCTTACATCTGTTCCTGCTGCTCCATCAGCAGGTCATAGAAAGTCTCGGTATCATCGCTAATGACTGGCAAGGGTGTCCTTGCTGACGCCAATGACCACAGCATCCTTTTCCGTAAACTGCGGATACAGTTCCGCAAAGCCGCACGCCTGCTTTGTGCAACCGGAGGTCATATCTTTGGAATAGAAATACAGCACGATTCGCTTTCCCGAAAAATCGGATAAAGACCGCATGGTTCCGTTCTGATCCGGCAGGCTGAAATCCGGTGCTTTCGTTCCGACACTGAGCATTATTTGTTCCTCCTTCAGCTTCCTGTTACCGTTACAGTCCCATCTTCGTCATGATCCCGTCCGCGGTCACTCCCGGATGGGTCACATACAGCCGGGCGATCTGTTCGGTCACCTTCGGGTCCAGGCCGTATTTTTTTGCGATCTGGTCTGTGGTCCGTCCCTTCTGCGTTTCCCGGATCACCAGTTCGATCTGCTGCCGGATATTGCCGCTGTCGATCTTCACCGCGGCTTCCTTCGGGGTGTGCGGGATCTCGATCTTCTCACAGGTAAACCCGTCATCATCGACATGAACCATCGCCATGGTGATCGGCTGGTGGAGCAGCCGCGGCCCGCAGCTTCCCGGGTTCAGCAACAGGGTTTGTCCGATCCATGTACTCTCATACCGGTGCGTATGACCGCACACCACCAGGTCATACGGAGACAGATCCTTCGGCAGATCCTTCTTCTTATGCGCCATGCAGATCCGCAGCCCGTTCAGTTCAAAATCGAGAATCAGCGGGATCCCTTCCGCCCATTCCTTGTCGTTGTTCCCGCGCACGACCCTGACCGGCGCGATCTCCTCCAGCTTTTCCAGGATCTTCCGGCTGCTGATATCCCCGCCGTGGAGAATGCAGCCGCAGCCCTGCAGGCGATCCAGCACCTCAGGGCGTAGCAGGTCGTGGGTATCGGAAATAACTGCAGTCCTCATTATCTCATTCAATCGGCTAATTTTATCCTGAAACATGTGACTTGATAATCTACGTGTTCAAGATTCAGTGTGTTTCTGATGTAGCTGCAAACGAAGCTGGATGCACTGGCAGGGCCGCCGTCAATTATCATAGCCTCTCCATCGCAGAGAACAATGGCGCAGTCACCCTGTCCTACATCCAGGAAGTGAATCTGCAGATCAGCAAAGGCGGAGACCGGCAGGAAAAGGAACAACAGCAGTAGAGCAATGATCTTTTTCAACGTACCGTCCTCCCTTATCCTTTCTCAATCTCGAATTATAACGCCTTATTATCCCGAAAACATTTTATCACATAACCAAATAGCAGAAAAAAGTGTCCTTCCCTGACAAATCCTCATTCCCTGCAAAGATTTCATGGAATAAGCGTCACCCTGATCACTTCCTTCTCCAGTGCGATTTTTGCCAGAATTGTGCTTCCGCTCATAATGACATACTCATTACTGCTGCCTGTAATCTTCAATCCCGCTCCCTTCAACGCATCAATATACTGATCCAGCAGTTTCTTCGCCTTGTCTGTCTTTGATCTGGGCTCAAATCCGTATACGGCAGTGGTAATCCTTCCGTTGCTGGAGGAAGAAGAATTGCTCGTGACCTTCACGTCAATATAATTCATCGGATGCGGCAGCAGCGGCTGTTCTTCAAAATAGCGAATCCCGTCCCCTTCCGTCTTTGCCTCGGGAAAAATCACTTTCACGTTCCTGATTGTTGCATAGGTACCGACAACTTTCGTGATCGACGAGGATGCTGAAGCCGAGGAGGAGCTTGTTGCCGATACCTTTCCGGATCCTTTCCCGGATGATGAGCTTGACGAAGAGCTTGACGAAGATGAAGTCGTCTCGGTTTTCGTCATCTGGATAGTGAACTCCAGATTCATCTCCTTCAGATCTGAAAACTGCCGGAGTCCGAGATCGCCGTAATCCAGGGAAATCGATGTTTCTGATGTCTTCCCGGCCTCGGCACGGGATTTGAAAGCAGCTTTTTTCTGTACTTTCCTGCCGTTTGCCGTCCCGGCATAAGAAAACTGCAGTTCCTGGTCTGTATTGTTCGTAAAGCGGGCCTTCAGTTCGATATTCATCCCGCCTTTATCTTCCACTTCACCCGTCAGTGCAAGCCTGACACCGTTCTGATCAAACAGGACTGTCTCGCTGTCGGGCTGAAACATGATTTCACCCTTTATCTGCGTTTCAAAAGCTCCCGTTTCCGGCGGCATTTCTGTAATCTCTTCCGTTGGCACAGGAGACGGGGATTCCGTCGGCCTGGCCGTCGGCGTTGCCGTAGCGTCGGGAGTTGGTGCCGCCGTAACTTCTTCCGGCGCATCACCACCCAGGGTGGCCTCATAATCTTCCAGCGTCATTCCCTCCGGAAGAACGATGAACGGTCTTTTGTAGCGTCTGGTCCTGTAACCCTCGCCGCTGATTTCAATCACCGCCGTATATGATCCCGGATCCAGCAGGCGATCCTGCACATTGACCTCAAAAGTATATTGTTTCATTCCCTTCTGCTTTTTGTTCCACATACAGCCTGGAAGAATGTCTTCATTCTCTTCGTCCTTAATATATATCGTCAGCGAATCAGCCCCGTCGGGCCAGGTGGATGAGATATCAATCCGCTCATCAGATTCATAATATTCAAACACTTTGATCGTTGGTTCTTCAAAGCGTTTTTCCTCAGCGCCTGCGCTCCACATTGTCATCATAAGGATAAAGAGTAAGCAAATGATCGCTCTCCCCCATCTTTCTGTTTTCATCGTGTTTCCTCCTGTCTCATGTCATTGTATTTAAACCGTTACATTTTAAGTTTCTTTGACAGATGATATGATATTAGACCGCATACCCAGTCAGTTTCCCGACTAGCTTCCGCTCAAATTCAAATGCTTCTTCCAGGAACTCTTCGAGCTGCCCGATGACCTTGTTTTCGTCGTCATTCTCGGTGAAGATAACATGCTTTGTGTAGAAATTGATACGGTAAGCCCAGTCATCTTTTTTCTTCTGGAGTGACGGATAATAATCATTGATTTTGTCACAGATCTGTCTCACGTCTTCCGGAATGTTTTTGGAAGCGACGCACATCTGCAAGAACAGCTCATGCTCCCGGGAGGGCAGCACGACGTTCCTGACCTCATAGAAATAAAAGTTTTCCGTTCCCCAGGCGCTCTCACCGCCGGCGACGTCCGGCAGGATTTCGGACATCGTTCTTGTTTTGAACCGCGCAGTGGCATCGGATGTCTTTTCCGGGCAGAACGTAATCCTGCCCTGTTCGGTTTGATACTCCGCCCAGATACGGATCATATCTGCGATCGGGTCCGGCCCCCTGCCGGGTTTGTATCTGAAGATATGATTCAGTTCCTTTTGATGTTTCTCGTATATTTCTTTGCAGATCCGGTCTTCTTCCGTCTTCGGATCTGCCTCAGGATCTTCTTTATTGATATCGGAAATCAGTTCAAGTGCTTTCCTGTGCTTCTGCCATATTGTCTCACATTGTGCCCGGATTCCGCTGTCTTCCCCTTCGAACCGCCGGATTACTTCCGTATAGTGCCGGATGAGCATATCAGCATCCGCCTCCGGCTGTGCCGTTACTCTTGCTGCTTCAATGACCTTAAGAATATCCGTATAAGCCATTGATTTCCAGTTTTCCGGATCGCTGGATTCCCTCCCCTTCCGGCTCAAGTAAATCAGTTCTCTCCGGTATTCCGGCCATGTAGTCTGAACAAGCTTCCGGTAGCGCACCAGCTGGTTGTCATGCTCGCCGCTGTAGGTCTTGTTCTCAATGCACAGGATATACTTTTCTGTATCAGAGATCGCCAGCAGGTCTATATTGTTCCATTCCCGGCGGATCACAAAGCCGGAATAATCCTGCGGCGGGTTTTGTGCCGTGCGCTGGAGAATTCCCCGCAAAACGCGATCCCCTAGGCCGTGATTCTCATGGGGGTCCATGAGCCAGGCAAGCATGTTGCTGTGACGGATTTCCGCCCTGGAGATCCGCAGGACATCGAAGATGTTTACTTTGTTTGCCCAGGCAGTGATCTGATCCAGGCAGGAAATGTCATCCATGAAAGATTGGAGTGCTTCCCGGTCTGTCATTTTGTTTGCTCACTCCTGTTTTGTTTTTAATCAAGATATTCCATGTATGGCGCGGCGGCTTTTCCGCGTAAGTTATTGCGCTTCTGATTTTGCTTTCTTCTTTCAAAAGAGCCATTTGGTTATCTGTCAGATTCAGGTTTTCTATAGTAAGCAGCTTGTTGGCAAGGCTTAGATTAATGCCAAGTTCCTTTGTTCCGGCGTTCTCGAAATCAATGATAATTTTGCCCTCATTGACAGAAGAGATCTTTCCTTTTCCGAAAGTTTTATGATTAACATTTTCCCCCACAATAATGGCTTCGGATAAAACACTTTCAAATGTTTCTAACTCTATCGCCTTTTGTCTTGCTTCATCCAGGTTTTGTTTCAGTTCCAGAGCTTTTTCTTTTCTTTCCTGCATAAGCTGGCGATCCTTACTCTTCGGAGTAACAATATGGATTCCCTTGAAAAGGTTATAAGTCGAGCAGCAATAAATCATGTCAAAAAGTAGAATATGCTTTTTTGTGTCTGGGTGCATCCCTTCCCGGTCGATTTCATAACGACTTTCCGCTGTTCTTAAGAGTGCCTGGGTGTTGTTAATTGCTTCAATGCATTCATCACACATCCGGGAAAAGATATCAAGCTTCGTATCACTCCCTGAGCCCCAATCGTCGTAAAACTCGATGCAATCTGCAAAAATACGACAGTGGGATGCCTTATACATATAGTTATGATCCGGATCATATAAAAACATATAACCGGTTATGGAATGCAGGTCATCCCTGTACAGGTAGCTATCCGGATAGTATTTTTCACGCAAAGAAAGGCTTTTGTCCAGAAAGCTGAAGATTGTTTTCTCTTTTTTCTTAATATCCGCTTCATTTATGGCAAATAGTTCCTTGAACATGTTCCGAATGGTTACAGGCTCCTTTTTTGCGAAATTAACAAGTCCATTGAATGGCTGCGTATAGCTGTCAATTACATTGGCTGTTAGTTTTTTCACATTATTGAGCTTTTGTGGAAGCTCCTCATCTGATGCTTCCAGAGCCTCATCCATAGCAGGACGAAATTTTTTGGCGATCTCCCACTTGTAATATTCAGTATGTGGCTTGCTGTTGGTCAACTCAAATGAATCAATATAATGATCAGTAAGTTCTTGAAATCTCTGTAGATTCACGAGCGCCTCCTGAAGTTCTATTTTGGTCTATATTAATCTCTTTTCGTTCATTATATCAATCCAAATCGTTTCCTGCAATGGTAAATCCCACTCTGATCAAAGTACAGTCCTTATGAAGGGCTCATTTCATGCCTGTTTTCCAGTTCGTCTTCGAGGACGTCTATGACCAAGCTGTAATACGGGTGTTTTGTTTCATGGTCCTGGAGTTCCTGGAACAGAGGGACGCACCTTTTTGTTTTATGATGCACATTTATTTTTTTGTTCTCCTTTCTTTCATAATATTATTGTGCTACAATGATCAAAAAAGACGGGGAGGGGTTTTTGTGAGCCGGATGCAGCCATTGAAAGAAAAGGACTTTTTTGGTATCATGTTCTTGCCTGGAAGAGTTGAAGATACTACCCCGGAAAGATCCGGAACGGATTTTGAACAGATTCTGCTTCAGAAGATCTGTACCGTTCCGGGGTTGAAAGAGCAGCAGGAGGCATTCGGGTTTTCTGGGCAGGGCGGTGAAAGGAAAGCCGCGCAGAAGGAATATAAGGACCGCCTGTTTAAATTCATTTTCGGGAATCCGGATAACAAACAGTGGACGCTCTCC
>OMYT01000030.1 GCA_900315315.1 uncultured Eubacteriales bacterium
GCCGTTCCTAAGACTGTTTACGACAAACTGGGTCTGTATCAATTTTTTCAGTACAAACAGCGTTTCGTGAATACGCAGTATAACCTCAACAGTATTTTTTCTCACAAATAAACTTCCATGATTCAGTTTGACGTTGTACTTCTCCTGGATCGCCCTGAGCGACGGTCAGTCTTCCCGGAACGGGAGCGTCCCTCCGTTCCGGTCCCTCCGTTCCGTCATTCCTGTACCTGTTCCGCGGTTTCCATTTCTTCCGGTTCATCCGGATCTTCGGTGTTTTTGGTTTCGTTGTAGAAGTTGACAATGATGGATGTAATCAGGGCGACCACGATGATCCCGTAGAGTCCGAGGACCACGGAAACAGCTCTTCCCGGAAGGGTGACTGCCGTGAAATCGCCGAATCCAATGGTCGTAACAATCGCGAAACAGTACCAGAGCGCGTCCCCAAAGGAAGATATGCCGGTTTCCAACTGCGGAAGGATAATGGAGAAGGCAATAATCAGCAAAAGCATTCCGAACAGGATCTCCGCCGCGTAGGTTTTCCTCACGATTTTGCGCAGCGCATCCATTTTAACCCGGGAGAAGATGATCTGAGCAATGTAATAAAAGATCCGGGGAACCATCATGAACAGCAGATAGAGCAGCGCGGTGCTGCCGCCCATAACAAACGCACAGAGCACAATGAACAGAAGAACAAGGATGAAAAGGATTCTGGGGATCACATTGCGGACTTTGTGATTCCTGATAACAGAAAAGATATGATCCACGATCAGGGCGGTCACATGAAGAACAGTTGCCAGGCCAGGTGCAATTGCCGAATCTGTGAAAAGAAAGATACCTGCACAGGCGGCAAAAAGCAGGGAACCGATCCCGTACCGGAACTGATTCAGGCGCCAGTTGTCCCGTGTGATCAGAGCCCTCAGCAGGAACAGCAGGGCAAAGGCTGCATACATGATGAATGCCAGCAGTTTCAGTGTCCCCGAGTTATAACCTTCGTATTGTTCTACCTCCTCGGTCACTTTTTTCAGTTCTTCCAGGCCGTCAATTGTCTGCTGGTCATTTCCTTCCGTGCTGACAGTTTGCTGGCCGGCGAGTTTTTCATTCATGGCATTCAAGTCAGCCCTGACTCCTGTCTTCAGCAGGCTGATGCACACGGAAAACAGCGTAGCCAGGATCACCAGCAGGAGCAATCCCTGCAGTACCGTAATCAGAGTTCTGCTGTGTTTCAGTTCCTGAATTTTCATCGCTTACTATACCTCCTGATTTGATTAAATCATTCTTCCTCGTGAAAAAAAAACGGCTGCGGTTCGCTTCGCAACCGGGAAAATGGACCGGAACAGAGGGACAGCCCTTTTTGTTCCGTTTTTATCGCGAATGGCGGAGGAGAAATCCTCCGTGTTTTCTTTAGTCGGAATCGTCATTTAACTGAACGAATTTCCTATGGTCGAGCTGACGATGATCCCCGTGAGGATGATCATCACCAGAATCAGCACCAGTTCCTCAACAATGGCCTGAGTGATCGCGTTCGTTACGCTTGATGAGGCAGCCGCACCTCCCGCCTGCAGGTCCTTAAGCACCATGGATGTCGCAAACAGACGGCGTTCGCTCGTCCCGATGGAGAAAGCGCCATAGCCCTTCTGTCCTTTCAGCCGGTTGTCTACCTCACCGATCGACGCCACCGTTTCATTCAGATCATAGTCGGCATCCGCAAAAGCGGCGTATATCACCATGGCCTTATCCTTCGCGGTTTCGTGCTTCGCATCCCTGCATGCGTCATACAAGGCAAAGAAAGCCTCCAGTTTCCGATCCGCTGGTTTGTCGGAAAGTGCAAGGACCATGGCTGCTGACTGGGCAACGTCCGAGCCGATTTTATAATTATTCTTCATAGCCTGAAAAAGTCTTTCCGCTTCTTCAGCGGCCTGTACGGGATCTTTGCCCGCCATGATCATCAGTGCGACAAGCGACATATCGCTTTCATCCGTCAGGAAAGGGTGCTGCTTTTTCAGCATGGTGTATGTCTCGCGTGTTTTCTCCACGACCTCCGTGCGCCGCTCCCCGGGGCAATTATCCACGATGGTTGTCGCCGCCATCGCGAGCATCTCACCCGGCAGCCTGTGATCCGCCCTGAGTTTCCCGTATACGTCCATCACATCATCGAGATAGGCGGCCGGGTCGTCCGCGAGCGCCATTTTCGTCAGGATCACACGCTGCAGCGTCCCGCGGAAGTTCGAAAACATGCCGGCTCTGCTCTTCAGAATGCCGCCGCATTCCCTGATGCGCTCCGCATCGACCTCGCGCCCGGCGTTGACATGCATCATCGCGCAGAGTTTCAGAACTGCCTCATGTTCGATCTTTGCCACCTTGCGCATGGCCGTCTCATTGCGAATCTGCGCCTCGCAGATTTCCTGCAGGGATTGTTTCATTTTTCTGTTCTCCTTCACATTCGACTTGATCGGCTTCCTCCGGCCGTATGACTCCATGATCATCCGTCTGTACTATGTTTCTATTATACAGCAGATCAACTCATTTGGGTATTCCATTCAAAATTATCCAAATACCATTGAGTACCGTCCCGCCGTTCATCTGAACCTGGTTCAGATCAGTCCGTTGATAAACTTCGTCAGGGTTTCCCGGTCATAGAAGCTGGAAAGATGGGACAGATAAATATCCGGTTCGACGCCCTGATCAATGTTATAGAACGATCCGTTTTTGAAGAACGACATCCGGCTCGGTCCGGAAATCTGGAACATGGCTCCCCACGCCGTGGACATGGGCTGCACTGTACAGCTTCCGCCGCCGGAGGTCCTGCCCAGCAAAGTCACCTTCTGGGAATCTTTGAAAACAGCGGGCACGAGATTGCCGCAGGAAAAGCTCAAGGGAGAGATCAGGCAAAAGATGTTTTTATCATCCATTTCGTCCATGCTGTTAAATTCCCTGTCCAGATTTGTATCTCCCCGGTACAGCACCGTGGAAAACGCGCCGGTGGACGTATTCTTGACGCAGAAAGGCGCTTCGCCGAGGACCCAGCTCATCACGAAGATCCCGGCGTCCACCGCGCCGCCGCCGTTACAGCTCAGGTCGATCACCACATTCTGAATCGGACTGTCCTCCCGGTAAATCATGGAATGGGCATAGAGAATCAGTCCAATTGTATCATCCGGAAATGATCCCCCGTTCAGAACTTCATAATAGGAAGTACTGGGACTGGCGGTAAACTCATCAAACAAAATATAAGCGGTATTCCCGACTTCCTGATACGTGTCCGGGCTGTCCCCGAGCCATTTGGTCCGCTCGGTGTAATACCGATTATAATCCTTACTGTACCGAGTGCTGGCTGTCCCGTAAAGGCCGTCAAGCTCTTCCCGTCCGCTCATCCATGAATAGCCCAGAAATGTGGAATGCATATCGTCCAGATAATAATCGATGAAATCATAGAGCGCCGTGTCCGCCTCCCATGGATCGGTATCGCGCATGGATGCATCATATCCGATCTGCCAGAAAAGCGTATCAAAGCTCGTGATCTCATGGGTGTCCTTCAGGCCGTACAGTACATCCAGCGCCAGGCACAGTTCCCGATAGCCGTAATCCGCCAGGGCTTTACTGCGCTTCTTCGGTTCAGCGGAATAGTATAGTTCTCCCACAGGCGTAAGACCTGAAGCGGCATCCCCAAAGTAATAACTCGAACCCAAAAAGGCCGCCTTCCCGTTATAGAACGGATTTAACTGAAAATGGGGCGAAGTGATCAGATCCCCCATCGTCTGGAACGGTACATATCCTTTTCCGTCCTGAAGAATAATCTCTATCTCATAATCCTTCGTCAGCTCAAGGAGCAGTTCATCCCCCTGACGGTCAAAAGATCCTTTGGTATTCCGCTGGAAAAGCTCCGCCTCGCCTGCCTCGTTGAATCCGCTGAAGGACAGAATATCCTGCAGCGAGGTATCCGAAGAAGCATGCAAAAACATGTTGTAGTCGTCAAAGTCAATCGTTCCCTCCGCAAAATTCACGGTCATGCTGTATCCGTTTTCCCGCTTCAGGATGATCTCGTTTCCCTCCTGTTCATAGGTCAGGGCATAGTTTTCATCCCCGCCATAAGCGGGATACAGCAGATTGAGCAGATCACACCAGGCATGGAGTTCAACCCAGGGAAGATCCTCCACACCGTCCATAAAATATAACGGAAATTCCGTATTGGAATCAATCGCCCCTACATAAAGTGTCACAACCTTTTCCTCGATCTGATGATCCGTTTCCGCCGCAGCCGAAAGGGGCATCAGATTGAACATCAAAACGATCGCGATGATTGCAGAGAGTAATTTCATGATCGATCAGACCTCCTGTTTCTTGACTCACGTACCATTACGGAACATGGGGACGACCCATTTTGTTCCACTTAAACGGAACGGGGGGGCGTCCCTCTGTTCACGATCCGTTTTTGAAGAACGACATCCGGCTCGGTCCGGAAATCTGGAACAATGGGTCAGTATACGTTCCGCCGTGTCTTTCTGTAATAGATGGCCTTGGACAGCTGGACATAAACGGCGGCGGCGAGCACCCCGTACATCATGGCAGGCGGATAGACGGTCAGGGAAAGGATCAGCGCGATCAGCTTAATAGCAATATCGGGCACCTGAAACATGCGGTAGGATTTTGTGGCTTCATGCAGGGATTGGTTCCCGGGATTCGCGCGATCCACCACCTTATGCAGAATCCAGTTGACGCAGGTGACGACGATCACGACAATGCCGTAAAAAGCCTGTGTCAGGTGATTGTTGAAATTGGTGCTGACAAGCCCTGTGGCATAGGGCATAAACGAGGCGAAGAACAGGAAAATCAGGTTCCACCAAAGGACCGTGCGGGAAACCGTTTCCACCTTTTCCCAGATGCTGTGCATGGAGATCCATACCGAACCGAGCCAGAAAAAAGACAGCCAGTACGCGAAATAATTGCTCCGCAGCGCCCAGAAACCGCTGAGGGAGATCTCTTCCGGTTTTTTCAGTTCCAATACCAGAATAGTCATGATGATGGCCAGAACCGCATCGGTGAATGCAAGCAGTCTTTCCTTTTTCATGGGTTTTCTCTCCTTTATTTCTGCTGATATTCATCCCCCAGCACGGCCTTCAGGTGCTCCTCATCTTCCTTATCCGCTTTATATCCGGCATCCAGGGACTTCTGATACCATTCTGCCGCTTTGGCGAGGTCTTTCTCCACACCCTCTCCCAGATAGTAGCAGTCACCGACAGCGAATATAGCGGCAGGGTATCCCTGTTCCGCCGCCAGCATGAAGTATTCCACGGCCTTGCCGTAATCCTGTTCAACCCCTTCCCCGTGTCTGTAATTGTATCCGATATCATACTGTGCGCTCGCACTGCCCTGTTCGGCGGCAAGCTGGAAATACTTCATGGACTCCCCGTAATCCTTTGTTACTCCTCTGCCTTCGGCATAGCAATAGCCCAGTGAGGTCTGGGCCTCCGGATTTCCCTGTTCGGCGGCCATCCGGATATACTTCAGCGCCTCTTCATCGTTCTGCTCCACACCGGTACCGTCCAGATAAAACAAGCCCAGCGAATGCTGCGCATCCGTATTTCCCTGCCCGGCAGCCTGCTGATAATACCCGAAAGCCTTGCCGTAGTCCTGTTCCACCCCCAGGCCGTATTCATAGCAGCGCCCAAGCATATTCTGAGCGATGGCGAACCCTTGTTCCGCAGCAAGGGTGTAATACTTCACAGCCTCGCCGTAGTCCTGGCTGACGCCTTTTCCGTTCAGATACACATAGCCCATGTTATTCTGCGCGGCCGCAACCCCCTGCTCCGCAGCCGTCCGGTAATACTTCACGGCCTCTTCTTCGTTTTTCTCCACGCCGCGGCCTTCCAGATAGCAGTTGCCCAGATTGTTGACCGCATTGATATTTCCGAGATCCGCAGCCTTCTGATAGTATTCGAAGGCTTTATCATCATCCGGTTCCACGCCCAGACCATAACAATACAGATTGCCGATTTCCTTGATCGCTTCGGAATAGCCGAAGTCCGCGGCAAGCCGGCAATACTCCATAGCCTTTTCGTAGTCCCCCGCATTCATCGCGGCTTTGCCGTCTTCATACAGGGCTGCGGCCAGCTCATCCACGGCCTGCAGGATTTCAGGCGCGTCAGCCTCCAGTTCCAATGCTTTTTGGAAGTATTCGGCGGCTTTGACAAGATCCTGTTCGACCTCTTTGCCGCGGCGGTACAAAAGCTCCTCCGCGGTCATCTCCGCCGCAGGTTTTTCCGCCGATGGAGCTTCCGTCGCGGCTGTTTCCGCAAACGCCGCACCGAAAGCGGTGAAGCACAGACAAAGGGCCAGTACAAACAGCATAATCTTCTTCATATTTTTCCCCTCCCGAATATGGATCAGATGTCTTCGCTGCATCTATCATATTCGAATGAAGCTTATCAGTCAAGGTTCCCCACGCCGTGATGTTGAACAAGGGGCGGAACAAGGCGGAACGAAAAGGGTCGTCCCTCCGTTCCGCCTCCGTTCCTTCCTTCTACGTCGGCAAACTCTCCCCGGCAAAGAATTGAAATCTGCGCTTCCATATGGTAAAATAAACCTGAAAAGGGACAAAAATCAATACAAGGGGTACATATTGATGAAACATTATCTGCTGGTTCACAGCCGGAAGGACGGGGACGCCGGAGCGCTGCCTGTCAGCGGAACGGTTCACGATATGTATTCCGCGGAAGACGCAATCGCTTTTCTGGAGAACGGTGAGCTGCTTTCCGCCGTGATCCTGGATACGCCCTCTGAGATTCCGGGTGTCGACCGGCTGATCAGCAGCGTCAACGACAGGAACAGCGATCTGCTTGCTTTTCCGGTTCTGATCCTGACAGATGAGGAGCACATCGGGGCAGATGAGCAGTATCTGGGCGGCCTGGTTGTGGACTGCGTCCTGAAACCGCTGCGGCCGGCTGTGCTGAAAAACCGCCTCGCGAACGCGGAACAGCTGGTCAGTTCGGTTTCATTTACGGAGTTTTCCCGGATGCTCCAGTCGCTTCCGGCCAATATCTACCTGAAGGACAATCACGGGCGGTATGTCTTTTCTTCCCAGACCTGGCATCACCTGAACACGGAGAACGATCCAGAATGGACCATCCGCGGGAAAACAGACCTGGATATCCGGAAGGACAAGGAAAACGCCCGGAGGGCACTGAACTCCGACCTGGAACTGATCCGCACCGGGAAGGGCACCTCCTATATCATTGAGGAAAACGAGGGAGAGCAGGAATTCCTGCAAATCATCAAGGAACCCTTGTTCTATGAGGACGGCAGCGTCAGGGGCATCATCGCGCTGATCAATATCGTAACGGAGCAGGAGCAGATGCGCCGGAAACTTCGGGAGCGGTATATCACCGATCAGCTGACCCGGGTTTACAATCGCAGTTATTATACAGAGTATCTGGCGGAACTGGATCAGTTCGCTCCGGATCCGCTGAGCATTATCATCGCGGACTGCGACCACCTGAAGCAGGTTAACGATACCTGCGGCCATATCGCCGGGGATGAATATATCCGCAGCTGTGCGGAACTCCTGCGCTTTACGCTCACCCGGGAAGCGCTCATCTTCCGGACCGGCGGTGATGAATTCGCCGCGTTCCTGCCGGGAACCGGCGCAGAGGAAGCAAAACGACTGGTTGAGAAAATCAGGGAAAACGAGGGCAAATTCCGGATTGAGGAAAACATCCTCTCCGTTTCTGTCGGCTGCAGCACCATGACAGGAGAAAATGACCTGAAACGGTATATCGGCATGGCAGACCACAATATGTATGAAGAAAAACAGTCAAAGAAAAACCGGTAAGGAAAACGTACGGCGCAGCGCCGGAAATGGAGGATCAGCATGCGGGACGAACTGTTGATGGAGATCAGGGTAACCTGCCGCGAGCCGGTCAGTGTAGACGGCGCGAACCGCAAAATCGTGATGATCCCGTTCACGGGCGAAGCTTCCGGACCGTATTTCAGCGGTTCTGTGATCGGGACCGGCGTGGACACGCAGAAGATTGAGAAGGACGGCAGCATCCTCCTGTCGGCAAGGTATATGCTGGAGGGAACCGACAGTGCGGGAAACGCCTGCCGCGTCTTTGTGGAGAACCAGGGAAACTGGACAATCGGCTTCACGCCGTCCGTCGTGACGGACAGCCCGCTGCTCGCCGGCTGGGAAACGGCAAGCCTGTACGCAACAGCGGACGGGATTCCGGAAGGAGTCCTGATCCGGATCTTTTCCGGAGAACCGTGAAACGACACATCACACGTCGTTCTTCTTGATTTCTGAATCTTCCGGCGAAGCCGGTTCACCCGTTTCGAAACAGGGGGACGACCCTTTTTGTTCCGCGGAACAAAAAGGGTCGTCCCTCCGTTCCTACGAACTGACATGTACACCGCCTGCCGTAAACAGTGAAACAAAGCATTCTCTGAACTTTTAAAGAAATTGTTACATTTTTATTGACATTTGTGTCGATTTAGTGTAACATCATTCATAAAGATTCACAAAAGTAATGATTCTGATGACAGAAAATACTTTGAAGGACCTGAGTAGTATCAAAATACAAGGAGGAAACAAAATGAAAAAAATCGTTTCTGGTTTGCTGCTGCTGTGCATGCTGTTCACATGCCTGACCGCCGTAGCCGAAGACGCTGCCGAAGATGCTGCCTCATCTCAGCCGGCGCCGGTTTTCCAGACGGCTGACGGCGTCCTGAGTATCCAGGCGCCCAATGCGACCTGGGTCGAGATTCAAGAGCCGGATTTGTGGTTCGCGATGACAGACGGTGATGATTATATTCTGATCGATCACCTGAGCAACGGCGAAGTGCTTTCTGCCACGACACTGGCGGATGATGAGTTTGCCGCGGTTTACGACGCATGCGTGTCCACGCCGAACGAAGTCTTCCATATCGTAGGCTGCGCAGTCGACAAGGAAAGCCTGAAGGATATCATGCAGGCCATCGCAACGGTCAAGATCCTTGAATTCGACACCAAGCAGGCCATTCAGAAAGCTGCCGCACCGGTCACTGAGTTTACGGTGGATGAATACAATGATGTGCTCTATTGCACGAGCAAGCATCTGAATATTAGGGGCAGCTGGACCGTGAAGTCCCCCAGGCTCGGCTATCTCAAAAAGGGTGAGGCCGTGCAGGTGACGGGCATCGTCCGGCGGAACGGCAAGGACTTCGGCTGGTACCGTATCAACTACAATGGCGGCGACGCTTTTGTCAGCGCCAAGTACCTGAAATCCACGCAGCCCAAGGGCGGTTCCACAACTTCTTCGGGCAGTGACGACGCACTCGATCATCCTGCGGGCGTGGATGCTCAGGATCCGGATGCGTATACGGATGCGGGCTACGCACGCGATAATCCTGAGCACGTGGATGCTCAGGATCCGGAAGCATATACGGATGCGGGCTACGCACTTGATACTCCTGAGGGCGTGGATTCGCAGGATCCGGATGCGGTCTAAAGTACCTGATGACATGGGCGGCAGGATGTCCTGCCTCCTTTTTAAGTTCCTGATCCATATACCGGATCTCCCCTTTTCTGTTCAGCCCGGTCCGGAAAAAATTACTTTTTTACTGCCAGCATCTCTTGCTGGTTCGTATACCCTTATGCAGGACGCAATACAGCGTATGTAAAAAAAAAAGAAAAAAACGCTAAATGCGAGGAGGAAACAAAAATGACTGAGAATATGAAGGAACTGAGCGTAAATGAAATGGAACAGGTCAACGGCGGCTACGACACCTATATCGTCGTGAAAGGTGATACCCTTTTTAAGATCAGCCGCAGGTACGGCGTGACTGTAGACGATCTGGTCCGCTGGAACGGGATCAAAAACCGGAATCTGATCCATCCCGGTCAGCAGCTGAAAATCTATTAATCAGCAACAAGTGTTTTCTGCCGATTCCAACAGGCCGCTTCGGCGGCTCTTCCGTTGGATCAGGCTTTGTTTCGTTTGTTCGCGCTCCGGAAGTTTTCCCTTTACAATTACTCCGGTAACGCGATAAAATTTAGCAAATGTGATTAAAGGCTGACTACAGTATCACCCTCCCGAATATCCGTCTTCAGGACGGCAGCATTTACTTCGATGTCGCCGATGAGAACGGCGGGACCGTTGAACAGGAGCAGCCCTATACCTTCGAAGCGGGCCAGATCGCGTTCGATGATGAAGCCGGCAACATGGCAGTCTTTGATCTTTTGGAGGACGGCAATATCATGATGTCAATGTTCCTGAAGGAAGAAGGCGATCAGATGCTGTGCATTACTGTCTTCCTGGTCCCCGCCGACGCATAATCCGATCAGAACAGCAAATCATAAGGAGGTCTTTCCATGAAGAAAACCCTGAGTATCCTGATTGGTCTTGTGCTGGTTCTGGCCCTGTGCTTTGGCACGGCGTCCGCCCAGCTGATGGTGGTTGACGGCGATATCGGTACCGTCACCAACATCTACAGTCTCCCGGCGAGGAATTCCTCAGTCGAAGGCTATATCGCGGCCGGAGCGCTTGTGGACGTTGTCGAAACCACGACGGACCACAGTTGGTTCAAGATTCTGGTTGGCAGCGATGAGCTCTGGATTCCTGCCACCGCGCTGAACGCCGCAAAGCCATCCGATCTGTACTGGTTTGAAACGCTGGACGAGAATAACGAGTTCGCGGCCACCGGAGCGATCGATGTTTACAGAAGCCGGATCGACCCGATCGCTACGATGATGATCGAGACCATTCCCGACAAGACGGCGAAAGAAACGATCGATATGATCAAGGAACGTTTCCCGGGCGGAAACGATCTTACCTGCAAGCTTGATGGCCGTAACGCTGTGGGCTATGAGACGGTGACCGAACGGATCAGGAAATTGAACTATGCCGTTGACCTGAACGGCGGAGATGTACTTTTCATCCAAATCGTTGGAGACAGCGATCCCGCAGATGCTGCCATGGGTATTTTTACTGCAGACCTTATCGACAACATCCATTTCACGGATACCCTCAGCGAGATCGACCGGACCAGCCGTGTCTTCTGCCCGCGCTGCAGAGTCTGGTTTGACTCTCCTGAAGCCTTTATCGCGCACAACTGCCCCGGCGAAACCAGTACCATCTATGTCCGTTGCCCGGACTGCGGAAACTGGTACGCTGAAGGGGCCGCCTATAACAATCACGTGTGCTATGCCCGCTCCTCCGACTATGTACAGTGCCCGGACTGCGGCAACTGGTACGAAGCGGGAAATATTTTCCGCAACCATGTCTGCCCGGCAAAGGACTACAACTATGTCCGGTGCCCGGATTGTGGCGACTGGTTTGAGGAAGGCGTCATCTTCCGCAACCATGTCTGCCCGGCCAAAAACAGCGCCACGTCCTCCGAAATGGTCCGCTGTCCGGACTGCGGTGACTGGTTCGAAGAAGGCATCATCTTCCGCAACCATAACTGCCCGGCCAAAGTCGATAACATGGTCCAGTGCCCGGACTGCGGCGAATGGTTCGAAGAAGGAAACATCTTCCGCAACCATAACTGCGCAGCGAAATCTCCCGAAATGGTCCAGTGCCCGGACTGCGGTGACTGGTTCGAAGAAGGAAATGTTTACCGCAACCACGTCTGCCCCGCCAGGAGCAATGAACAGGAACCGGAGCAGGAGCAGGAACAGATACAGGAAGACGCCCGTGAAAGTATCCAGTGCGAGTGGTGCGAAGAGTGGTTCGATGATATGGATGTTTACATCCATCACGTCAACTACGACTGCCCCATGAGGGATGCTTACGTTAACAGCAGCACCTCCGCTGAAGACCCGGAACCTGTTGAAGACGTTTCTCAGGACACGGTTGCTTACGATGAACCTGTTGAATATGGTTCTCAGGACGCCGGCGCTTACGATGAACCTATTAACGACGAACCCCAGGATCCGTATGCTTCCAATTACGATGAACCCATTGACGACGGCCCCCAGGATCCGTACGCCGAATAAATCCATATGATTTCATCCGACAAAACGGGCCAGCGCACTGCGCAGGCCCGTGGTTTATATTGTTTTTTGCTGTCTCTGTCTCAATCCGCAGCCTGAGTCTCTACCGGAACAAAGTCCATGTCGCTCAGGAACGCCACCACGCGTTCGATATCCGCGTCCGTCAGCGCTTCCTCTTCAGCGCCGGGAACGATCTCCATCTCGAGCTCATGTCCCTTGTAGATCGTGTACACATAAGCTTCCCGTCCGCCGGGAATTTTGGCGATCAGCAGCTTGGTACCGGACTTTGTTTCTTTAATATCAAATTCTACCTCGTCATATTCCTCAAAGAAGGAATCCTTGATCGCTTCCATATCTTCCTCGGAAACATCGTTCAGCCGCTCGGTGTCAGCCCACTCATCATTGAACGCGATGATCAGGCCCATCTGCGGCAGTTCCGCTTTGGAGGTAGTGATATTCGCGATCAGCGTCATATCGTTCTGCATGTATACGTTGACCTTATAGTCGTTCGGCAGGGGGCTGTACTTGATGTCAAACGCGCCGATCACCTTCAGCACACCCAGCGATTCCTTTTCCGCCTCAGCCTCGGCCATTGCGGCCGCGCAGGTCAGCACCATCATGAGGCATAAAACCAGAGCGATGATTTTTTTCATTGCGTTATCCTCCTTATCTGTCTGTCAGCCTGATCATTCGCGGGGCAGGAATTTCTTCATGGCAAAGCCCGTGATTCCCGAGTTCGGATCAACCACCTGATACCAGGCGCCCAGTTCGGCAATGACCTGCAGTCTGCTGCCGTAGGCGATCTTCCGGATCAGCTTGGCATTCTGGTCGGGTGCCCACCGGACGTTCACGGAACCTGTTCCGCGGGTGCCGCGTACCGTGACCCAGAAGGGATCGACTTTCTTCGCGTTCTTATAAGGATCACTTTTCTGCTTGTTCTTCTGGTTCCTGCTGGGATCATAGGGACCCGGATCGTTTCTGCTCATCAGACTCGTCATCGCGTAGCCGGGTACGCTGCCCCAGATAAGCTCAGACCAGCCGTTTCCCAGGTCGTGGTCTACGCCGATCTCTTCGCGGTAGGGGATGGTGCCGATCACGGGGTATTGCTTCCCCGGGCCGCTGCGAACGTTAAGGGGTTTTCCGTTACTGCAGTTGGAATAGGCGGTGTAGATTGCCGACGCAGTGGTGGGCAGGATAAACATGGTCATGACAAGTGTCAGGACCGCTACCAGGGCCACAATCCGTTTGGTCATTGATGATGACCTCCTTTTCACTTGATTTATATGGATTATACCACACGTTTATGTAACAAACAAGTTTTAGCAAACAGCAGGCTTTGCGGCCTGCTGTCAGATGATGCCTTACCAGTCGCTTACCGATCAGTTCCATGGAGTATAGGCCCACTCCATATACTGAATCTCGTCTTTCTCGTTCAGCTCGATCTTCGTGGGGACGAACCAGAAGTCGTAGGTTGCCGTATCGAGGCTTTCCTGCGGCAGGTCGCATGAGAAGACCAGTTCGTGTCCGTCATATTCGGTGTCAGCAAGATAGGCAGCAATGTACCACTGATACAGGTCCGTCACCTCAACGGTCTTCATGTCGTAGTCCAAAGTGTTACCGATCATTTCCGCCTTGAAGTCCGGGGCCAGCGGATAGGTTTTTTCTGAATCGGCCGCCGTCTCGGGAACATCCATTCCCTCTTTATCCTGCGTAGCGCGCTCGAAATGACCGGTGACGGAGGTAACCTTATGGTCTTCGCCGTAATTCAGTTTTGTCACGAAGAACATGTCATAAGCCGTGCCTTTCGCATCTTCAAAGGTAACAAAGTTATGCTCCTTCTCCTTCCCTTCCGCGATGGCCAGTGCGGATACCGTTACCAGGATGAGTGCCATCAGAACCATCAGAATCTTTTTCATGTTTTTTCCTCCTCCCGCTTTATACAGCGGTTTTCATCTTTATTTCGGGCTCTTTTAAGCCTCTTCATTAGGTTATACGATTCACCGGTACCTGATGGCAGCTTTACGTTCAATGTTCTGTCAGTCCTTCCTGATCCCCGGATCAGGCATATTCCAGCGTCCAGGAGAGGAGCGCGGGATACTGTTTCCACAGGGCCGTAATGATCACATGGTTTTCCGTATCCCGTACGCCCCATCCGAACGGATCTCCGACGTTCCTGTACATTTTGCGCAGGTCATCTTCAGTCAGAACTTCAAAACTGTCCGGAATCTGCAGGGTAAACGTTTCGTTGATTGTCTGCCGTCCCATAATAACACCTCAGCCCTGAGTTCCCATCATGTCATACTCCAGCTCGATCCCGTTATCCGTTTCAAAGAGCACCCGGTACCCTTCTTCTTCATAGACGATCTGTACAAGACCGCCGGGATATACGTATTGCGCACAGGAGATGGCAGTTATCTCTTCCGGGCACCTCTTCCGGGCACCTCTTCCGGGCATGCAGGACCGGCATGCATGACATTTCAGTCCTTCTTCACCCGCAGCACCCATTCGCCGTATTCCTGGGTGGTATACATATCATAACTCTCATCCCAGCTGTATCCTTCCGGCACATCGATGATCTGCACGTGATATTTGTAGGGTTCGCCTTGATAGGTAATCGTTCCGGTTTCGTCGGTCTCCTGCGGTGTGCAGGCTGTGTCCGTGCAGAAATTCACCGTGACCCCCTCCACAGGGTTGTTGTCCTGGTCCACCACATGAATGATATAGGCCTGCAGGGCGTTTTCCGCCGGTGCGTCTGCGTCCGCGTATTCCCAGTGAATCCCCTCGTATCCGTCTTCCTTCAGGCTGTCAACCAGTATTTCGATGCACTCTTCATCTTTCATCATGTAGTAGATGATATCCTTTTCCGTGATCACATCCTCATTGCCGTTAAACAGCCCGACCTGGAATATCGGCAATTCGTCTTCCGGGTTGGGCATAAACTGTTTGTAGGAATACACACCGGTTTCCGGGTTCAGCAGTTCTGTGACATGCAGGTTGCCCGCCCTGTACGTATCCGCGTACATCATCGCGGGGACATCGTCATCCGCGGCAACCTCCATCCGCATGATCACAGACTCATCCGGGATAATCCAGCAGGTGAAAGGCTTCTCGATGTTTTCCGCATAAATATAAACCTTTTTGTAGTCGCCTTCCGGATAAAGTGCCCGTGCCGAAGATACAGGGAACGCCTGGGTGGAATCATCCCTGGGGATGCTTTCCAGGACCGCACTCTGCGTATAGCCGTCTCCCAGGAATGTTTCCAGAACGCGTCCCACTTCCTCCGCGCTGCTGAAAGCGCTGCCATGGTAGAAAACGGCGTTGCCGAAGCGGTCCACAATCACGGTATCGGGAATACCGTACGTGCAAATATACTGGTACAGTTCTGCGCCCTCATCCCGCCCCATCGGGAAGGAGATGCCGTTATCGCTGCGGTATTGCGCGATATCCTCCATCGTGTCATTCTGTTCCTGACTCAGAGCGATGAAGGCAACCCTGTCACGGTATTTTTCATAGGCTCTGTTCAGATGCGGAAACTCGTTCCCGCACGGGCCGCACCATGTCGCCCAGATATTGATCAGCACCGCTTCATGGTCCTTCAGGGCTTCGGACAGGGTGAAGGTGTTCCCCTCGGTATCCGTTGCCGTAAAATCCGGGAACGGCTTTCCCAGAAAATCTGTGTCTTCCTCTTCCGCCGATGCGGCGCATGCGAGCACGCCCAGCAGCATGATTGCCATCAGGATACAGATCAGTTTTTTCATTTTGTCACCTCCTCGATGTTTTGATCAATATTTTCAGCCGCTTTTCGTCTTCCAGAAAGCGACGCGATCACCCAACCCGTCAGCGCCAGCACAATCCCCCATCGGATCATTCCGCTCCAGAACCGGATCTCCGCCAGTTCCGGCGTCACAAACCGCAGGGGGTTGGCCGCCTCGGTCGTCAGCTCCCGGAATCTGACGGCGATCGCTTCCGGTTTCACCAGGTTTTCCGGAACCCACTCCGGAAAAGCCGTCATCATCTGACTTCCCCAGTACACCAGCACCGCCGCCGCGGCCACGCCGGCCGCCGTCAGCAGGAGCATCTGCAGCCCTCTTCCCAGGAACTTCCAGATCATCTGGCGGGGATAACAGTACCGCATTTCCTCCTTCAGCCCGCGGATCCATTTCCCGAACCATTCCCGCAGCTTCCGGCTCCACAGCGCAAGTATCCGCAGCATCAGCAGAATCAACACAACCCGAAGCATCACGGTGCCCCGTATTTTTTCCTTCCGGGTCAGAATCGTCTGTCCCGTTCCGAAATGCCCCTTTGCCCCGTTCTCAAAGATGGAACGCAGGTTGTCCAGCCCCGTCCCGCCGACGGAAAGGGTCATGATCGTGCAGTCCGGCGCGCCTGAAGCGCCCAGCGGAATCCAGGCCTGGCCACTGCCGCGTTTCCCGACGTAGTTCCGGGCCTCCGCCACCCCCACGACCTGAAACCTGGCAGTCCCGATCGAAACGATCTGGTCAACAGCCTCGTTTTCTCCGAACATTTTGAATGCCAGCGCGGAATCCAGCACAATGACCTGCTGACCCGCGTCGCCCCGGGCCAGAGGGCGGCCGGCGGTAAAAGCCCGGGGATAAACGCCGAAATAGTCTCCCAGGGTCTCAGTCACAGTGACCTGATCCACCGTCACAACCCCGGTCTTCAGTGAAACCCCTTCCGCCGTGCCGTGCAGGCTGTCCGCCGGAAAGGCGTTCCCCCATTCCTGCTCCGTTTCCGTCAGCTTCTGCAGCCAGGGAATGCTCTTCCGGACTGTTCCGCTGCCGGCCGGAGCTTTATCCTCCGCCCCGGGAAGAAAAACATACTGGCCGACGTCAGGGACCCTTTCCAGCATGACCGCGCCCCAAAGGATCAGCAGCACCCCGGGCAGGATCCACAGCCATTTTTTCCATCCCGGCCTTTTTCCCCTGCGGGTTCCGGTTTCCGTCCTGATTTCGCTCATTTTGCCGCTGCTTCCTTCATATACTCCATGACTGCGCCGCCCTCGTTCAGCGCCCGGTCCTCCATATAAAGAATCCGCTGGTCAGTCATATTCTCATTAATGGAGACCGTGACACCCGATTCCGCCAGCACGGTGACATTAACCTTCCGGACCACCATCTGGTTGCCGCCGAAGGTGGAGGACTTATTCTCGCCCACGTACACAAAGCGGTTGCTCCCGCTGCCCCGGACTGCCGTCGCCGGCACCAGGCAGCTGGACGTCTTGGCCCGGGTCACCAGCCTGGTCTTCAAATCGTTCTTCATCATGGCGGACACATTGCCCAGGGCGTAGGTCACGTCATTCGTAATCTCCGCATCCGCATAGGGATGCCCGTCCGGGGTCAGCCCCGTGTCAATAATCTTCGTGGTGGGATTGTTCCCGATTTCCGCGATCACGGTCAGACTGGCGCCGGTCTCCACTTCCTGCTTCAGGCCGGTCAGATCCACGCGGATCACCGGGTCTTTCCCCTCCGCGGTCAGCTCGGCAATCACGGTATCCCGGTTGATCAATCCTCCCTTTTCCACGTTGAAGGAGGCAAGATAGCAGTCTCTGGGAGCGGTAATCTTTTCCGTGGTTTTCATCAGAACCTGGATCTCGGTCATCTTCTTTTCCGCGGTCTCGATCTTCTTCCTGTATTCCTTCATTTGCTGAATCGGCGTCCAGGTATCATTGGGAATCGCGTAGCGTTCCAGCGCGGAAAGCGTTTCGGAAACCTGTTTCAGCGCTTTCTCCGAAATTTTCCAGGTATCGAACAGCTCCTTCGTTTCATCCTTCACGCCCTCCGGAAGTCTGCCGTCCTCCGTCAGTTCCAGGCCCTCCGCGGTCAGCGCCGCCGTCAGGTTCACCCGGGCGCCCCGCTCCACGGTCCGGGCTGCATCCACTGCCTCCCAGGCGGCCTGCCATTGCTTCTCCTGCTGGGTCAGGCGGATCTCCCCCGTCTTCTTCTCCAGCTCCCGCAGTTCCTTCCAGGCGGTATCCACCTCGGCCCGCAGCGATTCCAGGGTCTTTTCCCCGTCCGTCACCCGGGTGTTCAGCATCGTGGCGCCTTTCCTCACCCGGTCTCCCTTGGAAACCCGGACAGCGGTGACCGTCAGGGAGACGCCTTCCGGCAGATTCAGCTTCCATTCCTCCGTCTCCGGAAAAACCACTTTTCCGGTCAGTTCCGACTCCAGCTCCATCTTGCCCATCCGAACCTGCGCGAAGCGAACCTTCGGCGTGGTCATGGTCCGGATGGTGCCGGAGAAAAAGATGCACAGGGCCACCACAACGGCGACGATCAGCAAACCCTTCAGAGCGATTTTCTTCATTTTCCCACTCCTATTACTTCAGCTCCGTCAGCGTAATTCCGCTGAGGATGTCCTCCTGGAAAAAGAGATAGATAAACAGCGCGGGCAGAATATACAGCGTGGCGCCGGCAAACTCAAACCCGGTGTTTTCTCTGGCCAGCTGATTGAACTGGATGGACAGCGGCTGCAGATCCGGCCGCGCCGCCAGATAGGTCAGCGGCTGCTCGACCAGGTTCCAGCAGTCCGCGAAGGACAGGGCCGCCGCCGCGCCCAGAATCGGCCGGCAGACGGGCAGAATAATCCGCAGGTATGTGCTGAAAGTCCCGGCGCCGTCCATCTCCGCTGCCTCGATGAGTTCATTGGGCAGTCCCACCATGAACTGGCGGATCAGGAAGATGTAAAAGGGCATGAACCACATGGGCAGAATCACCGCCCAAACGGTGTCCGTCAGCCCCAGGGACCGGAGCGTCAGCACATTCGGCACCATGGTCACCTGGAAAGGCAGGAGCATCAGCAGGATGATTCCGAAAAAGATCACGTTCTTTCCGCGGAAGCGGAACCGGCTCAGCCCGAAGGCCATGGCCGGGATAATGACCGCCTGTCCCGCCATAATCATCAGGGCATACATGGCGGAGTTGACGAAGAGCCGCAGCACAGTATTGTCCGTGATCAGAATCTGATAATACTGCTCCAGGGATACCACGTTGGGAATCAGATGCGCCTCCATCCACCGGGTTGTATCGTAGCTCCCCCGGGTCTTCAGGAAGACCTTCATCTCGTCGATGGAGCTGAAGGAATACAGGAAGGTCTGGATAATGGGCAGCAGCAGCACCAGTGCCAGAATCATCAGCACGCCCTGCAGGATCCGCAGGCGGAAGCCGGACATTTGCTTCACACGCTTCGCCTCCTTTACGACAGGCCCCGCTGGGCTCTGCTCTGCAGCCAGAACAGCAGCCCGAACAGGACAAACACAATCACGGCAAAGGAATAGGCCGCCGTCGTCACGTTCTGATAATTCAGTTTGGAATACATGTTGTTCATGTAATTCTGCAGAGTATAAATCGGCTCATCCGGATAGGCGCCGCCGATGAAGTATACTTCCTTGAAAATCCGGAAAGCGTTGACCCAGCACAGGATGAACACCAGGAACGCGGAAGGAACAATCAGCGGCAGGGTAATCTTGAAAGCCTGCCGGGGAAAGGACGCGCCCTCCAGGGTGGCGTATTCATACAGGGATGCGGGAATCGCCTGCAGCGCCGCCAGGAAAATGACGATGCAGAAGCCCATGTTTTTCCACAGAAACAGCAGCACAACCGGAAACCGTAGAGAGGCCCCCTGAAGCCACTCGATCCGGCTTCCGCCCAGCAGCGTGATCAGATGGTTGACCGGTCCGCCGTAATCGAACCAGAGCAGCCAGATAAGCAGCACCGCGCTGGAGGGCATCAGATAGGGCAGCAGCGCCGTATTCCGGAATACCGCCCCCGCCGGGCGCATCCGGTTCACCACCACGCTGATCACGAAGGACAGGAGGAACAGGAGCGGAGCGCAGATCAGGCTCAGCTCCAGGGTATTCTTCAGCCCCAGCTGAAACATCGGGTTCTGCCAGACGGCGGTATAGTTTCTGAAACCTACAAAGGTGTTCTCAAAGCTGCCGTCGGTCAGGCTGTACCAGATGCCTCCGAAAAAGGGAGCCACATAAAACAGCAGCAGCCCGACCAGCCCCGGCAGCAGAAAGGGCAGCACCTGTCTTTTCTTTCTGTACAAAGTCTCAGTTCCCTTCCTGTCGCATCATCTGTATTTTCCGGTCGATCCAGCCCAGCAGGTCGGAAGCGGACCGGGTTCCCTCCATGAAGCCGTTCATCATCTCCATGAACTGATCCACGCTGTCAGAGGTCATGAGAATCTGGAGGAAGCTCCCTTTCGCGGCTTTCAGATAGTCGACCCTGGACTGATAGGCCGAAATGGCATCCGGGGAGATCAGCCAGCTTTGATCCTCTAAATCCGCCAGCTTTTTTTCCATCGCCTTTACCGTCTCGCTCCATTGTGCCCGGGCACCCTCGTCCTCAGCGTTTTCCTCGTTCTTCCTTGATATCTCCAGCCATTTCTCCTGGTTGGCCTTTTCCGCCTGATAGCCGGGCTTCCGGACAGCCTCCGTCACATCCCGGTACAGGGAGTGGCTGGTGAAAACATCCATCTGCTCCAGGGCGCTCTCCAGGAAGATCATGGCTTCCTGAGGGTGCTGACTGTAGGGATTGATAAAAGCAACGACGATCTGGACCGGCAGCACGGGATCCTCCCCCGCCGTCAGCGCCAGCGGCAGGGCAATATTGGGGGTCTCCCAGATGGCTGCCGGACTGCCCGCATTAAACAGGCCTGTCTTTTCGCCGCCCATTGCCTTGTTCATCTCATCGTCGGCAATCAGCGGCTCGAGTTCCTCATCCGTCAGGATCCCCAGCTTCTCATAGGGAACCCGGTTCAGCTCATCCAGCAAATTCCGCAGCAGCGGAACGTCAAAGGGTTCCTCCGGATGGAGCACGGAATACTGGTTCAGCATGTTTTTCAGTATTTCTTCCTTGAGGATTCTCCGCTCAAGGGCGAGATCAAAAAGGCGGAAATCCGTCCCCTCCAGTTTCTCCTTTTCCTCCTCCAGGCAGGCGAAAAATGCCTCCCAGGTTCCGGGCAGATCCGCCGCCGTCCGGTTCAGCTTCTTCAGGCAGGATCCGTTATAGCCGACGGTCAGTCCATTGACGAACAGGGGCACGGCGACCAGCTTTCCGTCCTTCCTCAGGCTGTCCGATGCTAAAGCGTACATCCTGTCCGTCGCTTTGGTCAGCTTTTCACTCCCCTCCAGTTCCTTCATGAAGTTCCGGTTGTACAGGGCTCCGAAAACCGAGGAATCCGAGGCCATCACATAAACATCCACCCGGGGATCCTGATTCATCATCGCCTGCAGGACGCTGCTTTCATCCCCGGCGTTCTCCGGTGCCACCGCCAGATCGCTGTGCTCGCTGGCAAACCGGACCAGCGCCGCATCCATGCTGTAATCTGAGGCAAATGACTGGATCCGGATGACGGTCTTCTGATTCAGGGAGGGATCGGTCGTTCGCAGGAAAACACCATCGCTGTTCCAGACCGCCAGCCTTCCGTCCTCCAGCTGCATGCTGAAAGGCCTGGTGGAGGAAAGAACATCGGTGTTGACCGCCTCCGCCTGCTCCGGGTTCCGGTTCCTGACGGCAAAAATCTCGCCGTTCCGGCTGTAGTAGAAAATATCGTTCTTTTCGTCATAATGGGCGCTGTCCCCCGGGTCTTCTGTTTCCGTTGTCAGGGTCAACAGCTCTTCCGAGCTTCCCGTCTCCCGATTGTAAATGGAATAGGTATTCTTCCAACCGCCTTCCGAGCTTACCCGGCAGATCACCAGTTTGTCCTCTCCCAGCACCTCGAAGGAATACAGGTCGGCGGGCGTCTCCTCCGTGCTTTCTCCGCTCAGCAGATTGAAGCTGATCAGCTCCGACGCATTGCTGTAGTCCGTTACCGACAGATACAGCCGGTTGCCCGCGGAGCCGCTGGCCTGGACTGTCTTATTCCTGCCGTCTCCCGTCTTCATCCGGCTCCAGTCCAGGGTCACGCTTTCCTCGTCCTCCAGATCCGCCCGGCCTCCGCTCAGCTTCAGCTTCCGTATATGTCCTCCGGAGACAGCTTTCCCCTCTTCCAGCGTGTATTCCCTGTTAACGGCGTTGTAGATCTCCCCGTTCCAGGCAAACCAGACGCCGGTGGATTCCGAAACCTGCAGGATCCGGGTTTCCCGGGTCAGTCCGGCCTTCTTCAGCTCTTCCTCCGGAATATCCTCCGCCTCCGTCTTCAAGGAAGACAGGCGTTCATTCATCTGGTCAAAGCTGTAGGTTTCCGAATCTCCGGTGTCGATATGGTGAATCGTCAGGGTTTCGCTCTCCGCCTTCCGGAAAATATAGAGGAGGTTCCCCGTCAGGATCACGTTCTGAATTCCTTTGCCGTAATTCTCGGAGGGTTCTCCTTCCAGGGCCTCATAGAAAATGAGTTCGTTTCCGCCGGTGGGGTCCCGGTGTTCGACTTTGGGTCCGTCCGTTTCGACGCTTCCCGTCATCAATTCCGCCATCACTGATCCCAGGACAGTTTCTTCCGTTTTCAGTGCGGCATCTTCGGCTTGCGCGGCGGGCTTCTCAGCGGACTCTGCTTCCGCCGTTTCCGTCGCCTGCGGCTCAGCGGCAGGCTCCGGTTTTTCCGTTTCAATCGCCATTGTCTGATCGTCGGATTCCTGCAGCTTACTCTCAGTTTCTCGGGTCACATCCGCCGGCGCCGTCTCTTCCGGTTCAGGCTGTTGGATCTCCGCATCCGGCTCCGCCTTCTCTTCAGCTTCTTCCGCAGAATCATCCGAAAGCACTGTGATCTGAACTGTCATTCCCGACCGGATTCTTTCATCCGCTTCCAGGGAGGCGTAAGCCTTGTAGGTTTTGCGTTCCTTCGTTTCCTTGGTTTCCGTATTCTTGCTTTCCGTAGGCACATAGGAGATGGACGTAATGCTTCCGGGATAAGCTTCCCCTGCCTCCCTGGCCCAGAGCAGCTCTGTGGAGACCTGCTGTCCCTCTTTCAGCAGAAAGAGATCCGCCTCCGGAACCTCAAATTCCACCCTCAGCTCGGAGATGGGCATGATTTTCATCAGGATATCGCCCTTGGCGGCGTTTTCCCCGTCTTTCTTATCCACGCTGGAAACGATCCCCTTCGCCGGGGAGAGTACCCTGCTGTCCGAAGCCTGGAGACCGTCCAGCACCCCTTCCACCGTCTCGAAAAGCAGATCGCCCCGTTCCACCTGATCCCCGTTGCTGACGTAGATTTTCAGCACGCTGCCCGTGCCCTTGACGGCCAGGGGCTTCGTCCGGTCCACCTTGCCCCGGCCGATATTGCTTTCCTTGCTGTAATTCGGATCGCGGTAGACGGTCACTTTCTCCTCCATGCTGAGATCTCCGTCGGTAACCTCAACACTGTATCCCTTATCGCTTCCCTTATCTTTATCATCCTTACCGCTGCTGTCGCTGTCGCTGCCGTTCAGGGCGGAGACAATGCCCGTCCCATGATGGCGTCCGCCCGTAGTGCTTCTCAGATACACCTGCTCACCCAGGTGGATATATTTGTTTTCACTGGCATTGTAGGCTTTGCCGGAGGTGGCCTTCACCACGTAGCGGTTGGTGGGTTCGATAAACAGGCTCGCCCCGTAGCGCCCCGTAACATCCTCCGCCTTATCCCCTTCCGTAATGTACAGTCCGGTGACCGTTCCTTCGATCGGAGCATAGACCGGGGTGGTGGAAATGCCGGCCAGGGTATCTCCCTCCATAACCAGGTCGCCGACCCTTACCCGGATATCCGTCACCTTTCCGCCGAAGGGCGCCTGCACAAGCAAAAGGTTTCCCGAGGTCACGGTGCCCTGATATGATGTGTCCGCAAGGGATCCCCCCACCAGGAAAACCATGATGAAGGCCAGCATCCAACAGCAAATTCGTTTCATACTCCGGTCTCCTTCCGTTTTCTTCCGCCGGTTTCCCGCTTCCCGGCAAAGCGTTTTCCGCAGTCCGCAGCGGGTCAGGTTCGGCACATCGATGAATCTGGATATGATGAGGATATATTCTTAATTTTATATTATAAAATTATACACCGGATTGAACAATCAGACAATATACAGTTTTTACTTTCATTGACTCTTACAGGGTTTCATTCTCCTTCATTTGACGGTGGCGGAAGAATACTCCCTGCGCGGGTGGAAGGACGAACCTTTTTTTCTGGAGAGAGCCGGAAACCGGTATCTGCGGAAAATCACAGACCTGTATATCCAGCGGATGGAGAATGGTGTGACCTATACCGTCATTGATCCGAATGAGGATCTTTTCTACATCGGCACCGTCGAAGACCGAATCAGCGAATTCAATCAGTACGGAGATAACGCGTATGTTCCCCGCACGTTATACCATTCCAGGTATGGCTGGCTCTGTACCTCCTGTCAGCCGATCCGGTCGGAAGGGCAGGTTTTCGGTCTCCTCTGCGAGGAAAACGCTGCAAATATGTTTGTCACCGTCTGGCTGGGGATCCTGGATCTGAAAACGGGGATCATGCGGTGCTGCAACGCTGGCCATGAGTATCCGGCGGTCATGCGGGCCGGAGGTCAGTATGAGCTCCTGATTGATAAGCACGGCATGATGCTGGCAATTTTCGAGGACAATGCAATGACCGGGTATGAGATCCGCCTGAACCCGGGCGACCGGTTCTTCGTCTACACGGACGGTGTGACGGAGGCGATGAATGAAAAGCAGCAGCAATATGGCACGGGCCGCATGCTGGAGGAGCTCAACAGCCTGAAGGATTCGGACCAGGAGACGGTTCTCCGGGGCGTATTAGGTGATATCCGGAACTACGCCGGAAGCGCGGAGCAGTTTGACGATATCACCATGCTCGGCCTGACCTTTCAAGGAGAATAAAAAGATGTTCCGCATCGCTGAATGCGAAACATGAGATCGTTTTAAAAGGACCGCAGCCTGTGAGCCGCGGTCCTTCTGTTCGTATCGTTATTGCATTTTACTGCCAGGGGGCGTAGAACCTTTCGATCGAGGTTTCTTCGCCGTTCTCATCGAAGCTGATGGAGATGTTTTCGCTGGCAAAGCCGATCCCTTCAGCACTCGCCGCTTCCAGCGCGGCGAACAGATCAGCCGCCGTTCCGGCCTTCACCTCATCCAGCGCTATGCCCGATTCGGGATCAATATCATCCGTGAATACCAGGCTGTCCGGTACCGCAACCGTCATTTCTTTGGCCGCCACCAGGATCGGGCTGTCATAGAAATAGGGGTTGTACAGGCCGTCCGCGTTCTTGCGGAGATAGTATTCATCATTGATGATTGCATCGTCTCCGTCATAGGACAGGGTGGCGATTTCAATTTCCTGATCTCCGATCTTGATGGTATCGCCTTCGTTGATCTTCACGGCATCCCATTCGGTCATTACGATGGGTACCAGCAGCGTCACATCAATGGTCTTCGCTTCCGGATCAAAGCCCGTGATGTTCGCGGTGAAGGTGTTCCCTTCCACCTTAACTTCAGCCTCTTCCGCGCCTTCCACAAAGTCCAGCCCGCTCAGGAAATGATTGCAATTCTCAATATCCGCATCTGTCAGTTTCTGATCCACGGTCACCCTGCCGGGCGTCATGGTAAACTCGATGCAGTATCCTTTGTAGATCGAGAAAGCCGCCAGGGAGTCATAGGTATCGCTCGTGGTCCGGCAGAGCAGCAGGCGGGTTCCGTATTCCGTTTCATCATAGGTGATATTGGCGTAGGGATCTGTGTCTGTAAACGTTTTTTCCAGCAGCGCCAGCTGATCGTCATCCAGATCGTTCAGGCGTTCCACGTCCGAATAGGTCTCATCGTACGCAATGGCCAGCGTAATCTCCGGCTTACCCGGATCTTCGCTGCGGATATAGCTGAGGATCGAATCGTCATCCAGTTCAAAAGGAATGATCTTGTATCCTTCCGGCAGAACGCCTTTCAGCGTAAACTCCCCGTTTGCCCTGAGCGTCCCGAAATTCGTTTTTTCCGTTTCCTCCGCCAGTCCGGCGGCGCAGCCCAGCAGCAGCGCCAGGCTCAGCAGGATGGCAATAATCTTTTTCATGATGGATTTTCCTCCTTCTGTCGATTTGATTTACCTGGCGGCAAATTTCTTATGAATATAACCGACGTCTCCGGTATCCGGATCCTGCACCTGCAGATAGTGATCCAGTTCCTTCAGGACGATCAGCTGTTCAGTAGCCTTGTACCCGATGATGATCCGGCCGGTTTCGCTGGGAATCCAGCGCATATAAACCAGGCTGGTCACGCGGGCGGGACGTGCCGTGATCTTGTAATCATCCACATCCACCGCGCTTGCGAACTCCGCGTTGATATCCGTCATGGGATCGCCGGTAATCTCAGACTGTTCCTCTTCGATGAGCCTTTTCACTTCTTCCGGATCCGCCTTGATCAGGAACCGTGTGCTGACATATCCGAGCTCGCTGTCCTTGTAATTGATTGCGGCCCATTCACCATTGATGAAAGATACAACTGTAACTTTCTCACCGTACTTCAGCTTTCCGATAATATCGCCGCCGGGCGCGTTGCGGACATTCAGTTCTTTTCCGTTATCGGTAAATACCCAGTATGTGGTGTCTTCCTCCACTTCCTCGGCGAAAACTGCCGTGCAGGCCAGTGCGATGACTACGGCCAGCGTCAGCGCAAGAATCTTTTTCAGCATTTTTTGTTTACCTCCTCTGTCTCTTTCCGTCAATGATGTCCGTATTTCCTCGTGGTGCGGTGCCTGGGCTGAATCACATGGACCCAGTCGCCGTCGATCTGATAGCCGGTTACCGTTACACTTCCGTTAAAATCCACGGTATCAGCGTCGTCATGCTGGATATGATCCGTTCTCCAGCCGCTCTGACCGGTTTTCTGGCCCGGATTGAGCCTTCCGCTCCAGGTAATATTAAACGTGTTCTTTCCGCTTTTGTTTGTGTTCAGCGGAGGATTGCCTGCCTCGCCGCCATTAAACACCGATACAACAGCCGTAATCTGTGTAATCACAAAATTCGTGTCATTCCGGACTACCATACTGAACTGTGCATCTTCATCCCATCCGATATCGCCCAGGAAGGCAACGCCGTTGTCAAAATCGCCGACCGTCACCGGAATGGTAGCCTGGAAGCCGCCGTCTTCGGTGGTTGCAGTCACAACCGCGTCTCCGTAGTTCACACCGGTCAGACTCACATGCATATCCTTCTCCGGGGCAACGATCACGATACCCGGATCCGAAGTTTCCCAGCTAATGTTCTTGTTCAGCGCGTCCTTCGGTTCGATGATCGCCTTGGTTTTAACCGTCTGGCCCGGATCGATATACGCATGTCTGCGGTACATCCGCACGCTTTCGACATGCTTGCCGACATGAACATTGATCGTGCCCTTCCGTTTGGATCCGTCTGTGCTTGTGGCGCTTACGGTGGTCTTTCCGGCTTTCACGCCGGTGACAATTCCTTCAGCGTCCACCGTCGCGATGGCGGTTTTGGCGGACTTGAACTCAAGGGTCTTGTTCGTGGCATTGTCCGGTTCAACCGTCCATTCCAGCTGGGTCGTCTCGTTAACATAGACCAGCGCGGTCTTGCTGTTGAAGGAAATCCTGGTCACAGGCTGGACAATATGAACCGTCGCCGTGGCGGAAACGCTGTCCAGCGCCTCGCTTGTGCAGGTGACCGTGCAGTCGCCGATCGCGATCCCCTTGATCTGTCCAGTCTTGTTCACCGTGGCGATCGATTCGTCCGATGAGGTCCAGATCACCTTTTTGTTGTCGGCGTCCTTCGGCAGAACCGTTGCTTTCAGATTGCCGGTGCGCCCGACGGCCACCGTAATCTCCTCCGAACCCAGCGCAATGCTTTCCGGATTCTGCACAACTTTCACGCTGCTGTTGGCGCGGACATTGCTTCCGTCCGCGGACGTCGCGATCACACGGCCGTTCCCGTGCTTCACGCCCGTGACCGTTCCGTTCCCGTCGACCGTAACGAATTTCCCGTCCCCGGACCATTCCACGCTCTTAATCGTGGCATTTTCCGGCTCCACCTTCGCGGTGACGGTGATCTGCCCGCCGACGGTAACCGCAGGCTCGGACATCTCGATCGTCACCTTGGTCACCGGCTGCACCACCAGCACCCGGAAACGGGTATTCACTTCAGGGTTCGACTCACTGGCAACCGTCAGGATGGCTTCCCCGGCTGCGACACCGGTTACCGCATTCTTCGCCACAGTAAACACGCTGTCATCGTTCCCGGTAAACGTCACGTTCCGGTTGCTGGCGTCCTTCGGCTCCACAGCTGCCAGAAGCTGGTATTTCTTTTTGACCGGCAGGAGCAGCACGGGCAGCTCGTTCTCCTCGGCATTCTCCCGGACTGACAGATATGGCGCGATCTTCTCGTCAGTGGGGGCGTAAACCGGAAGCTTGTCCGTGTTCACCGTCACCGACGTGACCGGTTTCAGAACCGTCACTTTGATCTGGGCCTTGTAGCTCTTATTGTCGGCCCTGACCGTTGCCGTAATGACGGCACGGCCCTTTTTCACCGCGGTGACAAGGCCGTTCCCATCCACCGTGGCCACTTTCTGGTCCGAGGAGGTGTAGGTCAGTTCCCCGCCTTCCGCCGCGCCCTCCCGGGCCAGCACGGTCTGCAGAGTTTCGCCTTCGCTGATCGCGGCTTCCGAAGCGTCAAACGCGATCCCGTCCCCGGCTGCCATTGCGGTAAAGGTTACGCAAACCAATGCCGCGATGGTCAGAAGAATAATCAGTTTCTTCATTGCATCAGCCTCCCTGTTATAAGTTCACCAATGATGTTATATTGTACCACAAAGCAAGCCGGTATAAAAGGATTATTTATACCTCTTCTTTGCGGATCAATCCCTCCAGGATCTTCACATACAGGTCATGGAACCGTTCTATCCGTTCCTTGTCAAACAGCCCTTCGGCGTATTCCATCTCGGAGTCAAAGCCGTTGTCGCCGTATTCGTTCTCCAGCAGTTCCATCTCCAGCCGGGCGCCGGCGGCGCTGAACTCATCGGCCAGCTCCAGCATCTCATGCGGCAGCTCGTCCAGTTCGTCCGCGTTGATGCCCAGCTGCAGGTTCACCTCCATGCAGTCGTTCAGATAAGGCTCCCTGGTTTCCGTCATGAAGTCCCATCCGCAGTGGGCAATGCCTTCCGCTACCTGTTCCTTGACGGAAAGCAGCAGATCCCGTACGGAGGAGTACTCTTCCATCCTGGCCGCAGCCGGAATATTCCGGATCAGCATACCCACGACGTTCTCCGTTTCCGGGGACAGGCGGTTGTTGTAAATCCAGTTGATCATCACATGCTTTTTGCCCGTAAACCGGGAAAGTGCCAGCAGGCCCGCGCTGATCGCCATCACGGAATGGGAAACGCCCCAGTATTGCTCCGCTTCCTTTACCTGCGCGGCATCGAAACCAAGCCGGATCATTCTTCCCGCCTGGTTGATGTTTGTGCTCTCATGATCCGGTTCCGGAATATTGCACCAGTCATCGTCGCCGTAATTCTCCCTGAAATACGCGCGGTCTTTCTCCAGCGTTCCGTCCCTGACGAGCTCCTCATTCTTTTCCAGCATCGCGAAGTAATAATCCTTCTTCATCTCCCGGCCGAAGTAGGCGTTCATGATATCGCCCATGAGCACGCCCAGGGATCCGCCGTCCATCAGCAGGTGATGTACGTCGAAGAACAGATAGCAGCCTTTGCGCCCGCGGAAGACGTTGACCTTGCACAGGCAGGCGTTCAGAATCCGCTGGAAGGGCACCAGCAGGATATCGCCCAGCGCGTCCTCGGTTTCCGGCCGGATATCGCGCACTTTTACCTTCGGCAGCAGCTCCGGAACATACTTCTGCTTCAGGTCATTGTTATCATCGAAGAAGAATGCTACGGAAAGGCCCGGATGGTTTTCCAGCGCCCTGTTCACCGCGTCGCAGAGCCTGTCCGCATCCACTTCCTTGCCGAAATGCACCAGAATATGCATATTGCTCCACATGGTGGATCCCGGCCGGAACAGCTGGTTATCGATCATCTGCAGCTGCAGGGGCGACGGATCATAGGCTTTCAGGCGCGCCCTGGCTTCCAGCTCGTCCAGGCTTTCGGACATGCTCCGTTTCTCCAGTGCCTTCGCAATGGCCCCGGGCGTGCGCAGCTGGAATACATCCGACGCGTTCATGCTGTCGAGCTTCGCTTCCGAAAGCACCACCATTGCCTTGAGCGAATCGCCGCCCAGGTCAAAGAAGTCGTCCAGCAGGCCGACCTTGCCCTCTTCCAGCTTCAGCGTCCGTGCGAAAGCGTCGCAGAGGATCCGTTCCGTTTCCGTTTCCGGCGGAACATATTCCGCCTTCAGATCCTGGAGATCCGGTTCCGGCAGGGCTTTCCGGTTGACTTTGCCGTTGCTGGTCATCGGCATTTCTTCCAGCTGCATCAGCACGTTCGGAACCATGTATTCCGGAAGCTTCTCCTGCATGAATTCCTTCAGTTTCTCCGCGGGAATTTCTTCCTTCGCGGTATAGTAGCCGGCCAGGTATTCCGTTCCGCCGGTCTTCCGCACTGTTGCCGCGCTGCTGGAAACATCCGGGTACTCCGTCATGACCTTCTCGATCTCGTCCAGTTCAATCCGGAAGCCTCTCAGCTTGATCTGGTTATCCAGGCGGCCGAAGATGCGGACTTCGCCTTCCTCCGTCCAGGCCGCCAGGTCTCCGCTGTGATAAGCCCGCAGGCCGTCATGCTCAAAGAAGGCCGCCGCAGTCTTGTCCGGCAGGTTCACATATCCGCGGCCCACCTGGTCCCCGCAGATAATCAGCTCGCCCCGCAGGCCGACCGGCAGTTCGTTCCCGAACAGGTCCGCCACATAGAAGACGGTATTCGCGATGGGAGGCCCGACGGTCACGTGCTCCTCGCCTGTCATCAGAGCCGCGGAGCAGCCCATGGTACATTCGGTCGGCCCGTATACGTTCAGGATCACGCTGTCTTCCCGAAGTTCCCGCAGCCGGTCGTACAGCTGCCGGGGGAAGGCTTCCGCGCCGATATCGAAGAAGGTGAACTGCCGGATCGCCTCCCGGCTCGCCGGAATCTCCAGCAGGCTCAGCAGGTAGGTCGGCGTACAGGTAATCCCGTTGGCCCCGCTTTCCGTCACCAGACGCGCGAACAGGGCCGGATCATGGACTTCAGCCTCCGTGGCAATCACCACGGTGTTTCCGTTGCAAAGCGGCACAAACTCCTCCACGACCGATACGTCAAAGGAGAAGGCAGCCAGGGCCAGGTTGACCCGTCCCGGCGCCGCGTAATGCATGATCTCAATGGATTTTTCATTCCGGTGTACGTAGTTGGCGATGTTCCGGTGTTCGATCATGACGCCCTTGGGCCGGCCCGTGGATCCGGAAGTATAAATGCAGTAAGCCAGGTCATCAGGCCCTGCAGCCTTTCCTTCTGCATTCTGCATTCCGCATTCTGCATTCGCCCTGACGCTGCCCAGATCGTCCGCCCCGAACGCCTCCTCCAGCGTCAGGATGCGGTACTCCCTGTCCTGCAGCTGCCTGCCGGCGATCTGCTCCTTCGTCGTCAGCAGCAGCTTGCTCCCGCCGTCCTGCATGCAGAAGTCGATCCGGTCGTCCGGATATTCCGTGATAAAGGGCACAAAGGCCGCGCCGCTCTTCAGGACCGCGATTTCCGCCACATAAGCCCAGATCTCCCGGTCAAACAGCACGCCGATGAGCTGATCCCTTCCGGCGCCGTGCTGCGTCAGCACTTTCGCCAGCTGATCGCTCAGCAGGTCCAGTTCCCGGAAGCTCAGCTGTTTCCCGGCCGTGATGACCGCCGTCTTCTCCGGGTTCGCCTGCGCGTGCCGGCGGATCTGCTCATGTACGGGGATGAATTCCATCGGAACCTTTGTATCGTTGAACCGTGCGAACTTCGCCCGGTCTTCTTCCGTCAGCAGGCTGACCGCGCCGATCTTCGCGCTGTTCATCAGGCCTTCGGCTGTGGTAAACAGATCCTGGGCGAAGCGGAGTACCCATTCCTCCGTAAATTTCTCGTTCCTGTATTCCAGCGTCACGTTGTATAGGCCGTTCGTGGCGAAGAACTGGATGGACATGCAGCCCGTGACCATGCCGGTGTGATACTGCTCCATAAAGGTTTTGTCGCCCATGAGCAGGTTGTCGTCCGTGTCCCGGCCCATCCGGTCCGTAAACAGGTCGCCCTGATAAATGAACTCGACGTCCTCGTTCACCGGACAGGTCTTCAGCACCTCGTCAAAGGAGTAGATATCGTTGGCCATGGAGTTGAAGAGCTGGCGGCTGATCCCCCGCAGGTATTCCTCCACCGGCAGATCTTTCCGCAGGTCCCCGTAGACCGGGATGCGCTTGATCAGCGTGCCGATGGTATGGCTCATCTCGCCCAGGGGCCGGCCGTTATAGACCGTGGAAAAAGACACATGCTTGCTGTTCAGGTATTTCCCGAGCATGAGCGCCATCGCGCCCATGAAGAAGGTGCTCTCGGAAATATGCAGCTGGTCGCAGAACGCCTTGACCCGCTCCGTGGTCAGCGTCCCCGGCTCATAGCGGACATTTTTGCTGACGCCGGGAGTCAGCGGCCCGTTCAGGTCGCCGTTCAGCGCGGGAACATCCTCGCAATCCTTAAACAGGTTCAGGTAGTATTCCTTTGCCTTGTCGTGGGAGCCGTCCTGTATCAGGCGCTCCTCGTACATGGCCGCCTGCTGGACCGTAAACTCCTCGCCGATCAGTTCCTTTCCCGCCAGCGCCCGGTTCATCTCGGAAATAAACAGGCTGATCGCACTGGCGTCAAAATAGATCAGATGGGTTTTGATGGCCAGATAGCAGCGCTCCGGCGTCCGGTAGACCGCCGGGCGGATCAGCAGGCTGTCCATCATCGGCACCACCGGCATAAAGGTCTTCATGAAGTTCATCCGGCCTTCTTCCGGCCCGTCAAAGACCGGGATTTCCAGCTCGGCATCCGGAACGAGGATATTGGCGGGCATCCCCACCGTATCCGCGTGAATCACATACTTCATGGCTGGATGCGCTTCGAGAACCTTGTGAACCGCCTCGATCAGCTGTTCCGCCGTCACGCCTTCCGCCGCCCGCGTCATATAGGGCAGCGTATAGGTTTCCTTGTTTCCGCCGGTCAGGCTTTCCAGATAGATACCCATCTGGGTCTTGGTCAGCGGATAGGCATCCCGGTTCATCTCCGGCTTTTCCGCACCGCTCCCGGATTCCAGGAAGGCCGCCAGCTCCCGGGGCGTCGGATGGGTCGAGATATCCTGGAAGGAAAGGGTGGATCCCAGGTCACTCAGGTTGCTGATCAGCACTGCCGCGCTCAGCGACGTGCCGCCGCAGTCAAAGAAGTCGGACGTGGCGCCGGCCCGTTCCATGTCCAGCGTATCCGCGTATGCCTTGCAGATCCGCTCCTCCAGTTCCGTTGCCGGGGGCTCGTACGCCGCTTCGTTGGTTTTGATCTCCATCGCCTTCAGCGTCGGATAGTCAAACTTGCCGCGGTCGTTCCGGGGCATCTTGTCCAGATGGATAAAGTATTCCGGAATCATGTATTCCGGCAGCCATTTGGAAGCGAATTCCTTCAGCTCCGCCGGAGAAGTTTCCGTACCGGTATAGTAACAGCAGATCAGGTCGCCGCCGTGAACCGTTACATTCACGTTTGCCACCTCGTCCATACCTTCCTTTTTCCGGATCACCTGGTCAATTTCGCCCAGCTCGATCCGGTAGCCGCGGACCTTGACCATCCGGTCGTTCCGCCCGTGGAAAATCAGGTTTCCGTCTTCATCCCAGGCCATCTGGTCGCCGGTGTGGTACATCCGTGCGCCGGGAATGAAGGGATTCTCCGTAAACCGCTTCGCGGTCTCCTCCGGCAGGTTGTTATATCCCAGCGCCAGCCAGGGCGTCGTCACGCACAGCTCCCCGATCACGCCCGGATCTTCAATCAGTTTTCCGTTTTCGTCCATCAGATAGGCGTGTACGTCTTTCGCGGGCTTGCCCAGGGTCAGGGGGGTGCCTTCGCCGACGGGATGAATCAGGATCGCCGTTCCGGTCTCGCTGGCGCCGAAGAATTCCACCACACCCGGATCGCTGATATTATCCTTGTTGACAAACTTCTCGCCGACCATCGCCACGTATTCCAGCGGCAGCGGCCCGTACAGCTTCCGCATCACGGTGAACATCTGCGGCGGGATATACATGCCGGTAATATTCCGTTTTTCGAACAGCGTATGGATCATATCCATGTTCTTGCGTTCGGTTTCATTGGCAATATAAACGCTGCCGCCGGACGTCAGCACCGGCATCGTGTCGAACGTGCCCGCAATAAAGCTGAACCCGGCAATGTTCAGGGACCGGGAATTTTCCGTAAACTTCGTGACGGACCCCAGCACCTCCGGCGCGTTGTTCAGCATCGCCTGGCGGTGAACAACGCCCTTGGGCTTTCCGGTGGATCCTGAAGTATAGAGGATATAACCTTCCGTGTCCGGATCGGAAAGATCCAGGCCCGTATCCCCTTCCGGTTCATCCGCGTTTTCCGGGAAGATCTCTTCGAGAATCATCAGCGGCGCGCCTTCTGTATCCGCCGCTTTTTCCGCGGTGGTGATGCACAGCGCACAGCCCACATCCTCCAGGATCGTCTTCACCCGCTCCTTCGGATACTCCCCGTCGATCGGCACCGCGGCACACCCGGCCCGCAGGATGGCAAACAGTGCGACCACGAATTCCTTCGTCCGCGGCAGGAACAGCGCAATCCGCCCTTTCTGTCCTTTTCCGCCGAGCTGTTCCATGATCCGCTCCGCCAGATAAGCGGACCGGTTGTTCATCTGCTCATAGGTATAGGTCCCGCGGATATCCAGCACCGCCGGATTCTTCGGATGCTTCGCAGCCTGCTCCAGAAACTGTGTTACTACTGTCTTCATTCTTTATTCCTCACTCTCCGCCTGCGCTTTCGCCAGAGCCTTCTCCTCGCCCTTCTTCGCCCACCAGGCAAAGAAACCGATCGCCGTCAGCAGTGCAAGCACCTCAGCCGCCGGCGTGGAATACCAAAGCCCGTCGTTGCCCATAAGCAGCGGCAGCAGGAAAACCATGGCCAGCGGCCCGGCCAGGCCCTTGACAATCGCAATCGCCATGGAAGCGGTTCCCTGATTGCACCCTGTAAAATAAGACGAACTGTAGGTCGTAATTCCTCCCAGCAGGAAGGAAAAACTGATAATCCGCAGCGCATGGGTGGAAAGCGCCGTCAGCACCTCGTTATATCCCACAAAGATTCGGCTGATCGGATTGGCCAGCGCGAAACTCAGCCCAGCCATAATGACCCCGAATATGCCCATCAGGATCAGCCCGTTCCGCTTCAGGCCGTGCAATTCTTCCCTGTTTCCTTTGCCCAGATGATATCCCACTACCGGCACAATGCTCATGCTCACACCGTAGAATACCGCTATGAACAGTCCGCCGACATATTCGCTGACCGCATATGCGCCCACGCCGTCGTCTCCCAGGTAGCGGATCAACTGCAGGTTGAAGATTACCGCCACCATCGCATAGGAGATCGCGTCCACCATCTCCGACCCGCCGTTGTACAGGCTCTGTCCCAGGGCTTTGATGTCCCTGCACGGTTTCACAAAGTGCAGCTCATGCTTCTTGTTGAAGAAATACACCATCGGAATGATCGCGCTGACCATCCAGGCCAGCCCGGTCGCGATCGCAGCGCCCCGCATTCCCCATCTGAAAACGGCCACAAACAGCGCGTCCAGCAGGATATTGGCCACCGCGTTGGATATTGTCGTAATCAGCCCCAGCCCGGGCCGTTCGGCGGTGATCAGCAGCGGATGGAACGCCATCGACAGCATCTGGAACGGCATGAAGATCGCCAGGATTCGCCCGTAGGTGATGCACCCTTCCATCATGGCTTCCGAAGCCCCGACCCAGCGGGAAATCGAAGGCACCAGAATATACAGAAGAACGGACAGCAAAATACTTGCGACCGCAAGCACACCGATAATCATGCTCAGCAGCTGCTTCGCCCGCTCCTTCTTCCCTTCGCCCAGTTCCTTGGAGATCAGGGCGCTGGCGCCTGTCCCGAACATCAGCCCCACGGACATCACGATCAGCAGCGGCGGGAAAATCAGATTCTCCGCTTCGAAGGCGGCCTCTCCGATAAAGTTGGAAATAAAAAATCCGTCCGCAATCTGATACGTGTTGTCCACAATCTGCATCCCGATGCTCGGCAATGCGAACAGCAGGATCTTTGACATTGTGAAATGGTCCGAAATCTGAATTTTCTTCAATCACGTCACTCCTGTTTCATTCGACCGAAAACACAAAATATGGAAATTAACCAGTTCTACAATTTATTATACTACCACATCATGTGCTCGGAATAAAGAACTTTTTCATCATTTGTGACATAATGTCACACATTTATGAATTTTTTCTGATATTTCGGCGTTCCTCCCTGGGGAATCAGAATTTTCCGGCCAGGATGGCGTCAATCACTGCGCTGCCCGCGGTGAAATTATTCTTCATGGCCGTCTCGAAGATATCGGCCGCTTCCGGGCTATCCTCATCTTTTAAACTGCTTTCGTATTCCGGGTCCCATAGGCGTTCAGGCGTTGCCCCGTTCATAAACACGTCCATGTTCACGCTGACCCGCAGAACGATCACCCGGTCCAGCAACCCCAACCATCTGGCTGCCGTGCATACGGCAACGTCTTCCATCTCTGTTGTCACAAAGGGATCGGGGCATTCATACACCTGAATCATCTTCAGGGCGTTGGCGTGGTCATATTCTCCCTTCCAGTAGTTGTCGGCGGTCACCGTGGTGCCCCGCATGACCTTTGGATCACGAACGGCCCATTCTGCGCCGTCAAAAGCCGTGCTCATAAATTTCCGGGTCTTTTCTGTGGTCTCCATCGGCAGGTCCTTGACCAGATCCCATACCTTGTCCGTCAGTTCCTGGTTCAGCCGGATCACTGCCGCGTTGTCAAATATTTCATCATGGAACCAGATTTCTGACGTCTGGTTCTCCATTTCCCGGATATCCGCGTGATGGCCCAGATCATAGTCCACCGCGGTGCTGATGAGAAACAGGTCGCCCATCACGGTGCTTCCCTTTGCAGAGCCGGCGCAGCCCGTGGAAAGGATATAGGCGTCGGAAAAATCAAACCGCGGGTCTGAAAGCACAGATACAGTGCACAAAGCTGCATTTACTTTCCCCATGCCCGTCATACAGAGTGCAATGCCGTCTTTGACATACAGCAGGCCGTTTTCCTGACTGCCCCTGATTTCATAGCTTTCCGCCCCGTCTAGATAGCGCTCGTAGTAATACTGCGCTTCCCCCGGAAAGTCCCCCTTCATCGCGCCGATCTCGAATTTCGTCAGGATCAGCACCCTGACCGGGATTTTTTCCGCCGAAGTATCCTCCGCTTTCGTCCCGGCCGTGATTCCAGGACCGAATACCGCCAGTCCGAACAACAACAGTGCCAGGGTCAACGAAATGAATTTGCTCACTGCTTTTCTCCTTTTCGATTCACAGTATGATCCTGATCAAAATCCTTGAGCGTTCCGAAGCTTTCCGGACCGCCTGTTCCAGCGCCTGCCGGTCCACCGGCTCTGTCAGCTCAATACCGGTCCGGATGGTACCCAGCATCCCCGGCCCCGCAGCGTACATCAGATTGTTCACTTTCCGGCTCAAAACACAACCCCCGCCCGTTTAATACTTGCTTAATCCTATCCCGTCTCCCGAAAAACCGCAATTACCTCCGGTCTCTTTCTTTCAGCAGTTCATCATACCGGATTCTGTTTGTCGTTGCGCCTGAAACATACGGATCCAGTTTTTTCAGTTCTTCCTCCAGATCCTGCTCAATAAAATAGGCTTCCAGCGGAATACCGGCATCCCTGCACAGTGCCGCACAGCCTTCAACCATGTTCAGGCAAAAGCAGTATACGTCCAGAAACACTTCATTCGTTCCCGACTGCAGTGTTTTGACATCCTGAATCGACTGTTCGACATTGTCGGTGCTGAGCCAGAGCAGGATCAGAAGGCCGAGCCGGGCGTCCCGATCACAGTCCCTGACAGCTTCCAGATACGGCTTGTCAAAAGAAATCCAGGTCGCTCTTTGCTCCAGCCCGTATTTCCTGACCAGATCCACCAGACCTTCGACCACCTTCGTCGAATATCCCCTGTCCCCTTTCAGTTCGATGTACGGGTCCAGATCAAGCCGCCTGCAAAGCTGAAGAAACTCTTCAAAGGTCGGAATCCTTGTCCCTTTATACTCTTCCCCTTTCCAGATGCCGAAATCATAAACGAGCGCCTCATCGTAGGTGATCTTACGGATTTCGATCATCCGGTCCGGTTCGCTGCCGTCGGCATTGCGGGCGGTCCGGTTAATTTCTGCGTCATGCAGCAGAACCGGAACGCCGTCCTTTGTGAAGGCGATATCTGTTTCAACGATCTGAAAGCCGTTTTCTTTGGAGAGCTCATAGGCCGGAAGCGTGTTTTCCGGGGCGACCGTGTTATAGCCGCGATGATTGATGCTTCTGACAGGCGTCGCCGGATCATCGGCAAGCACCGCCTGCATCGTAAAGAAGAAAAGTGCAATGCACAAAATCATGCTGAGAATACAACGCAAAAAAGTACGTTGACCCACCGGTACCGTATGCGTGCGAATCGTTCTTCGGAAACCGCTGATATCCATAAAGGCATTCCTCCGCGAAAATCACGACAACCTGAAATCTGCTTACATTTTATCGTTACTTTCATTCATTTGACAACTGAATTTTTACAAATTGTGACGGAATACGAATTCGTGCTTGTCAGTACTATGATTCTAAAAACAGCCCGGGCAAAGCCCGGACTGCAGTGAATCTCCCTTCGAAGCCGATCAGTCCGTCACGCTGACGGGATCCTGTCCGAAATCCTGATATGCTTCGATATCAAGGTTGTTATCCAGCACGTAGGCCACAACCGCCGCGCGCTGATACTGGGGCAGGCAACTGTCTTCCGAAGCGCCGGTGGTCTGGGCGTACTGCTCTTCCAGTTCCTTATCGCCGTTGCAGAATTTGGCGATATCCTTTGCATACTCCTCGCCTTCGCCGGCTGTTTCCATGGATACGACCGTCCATACGCCGTCTTTCTTCTCCAGCTTCATCACGCCGGGGCATTCCCCGCCGGAAGTGGTTTCCAGGGTCTTCCCGTTCAGCTTGTAGCAGAAGATCCAGAAATTGCCGTAAACCGTCATTTCGGTCTCATCCGCGTTCATGTCGGTCTTCAGAATAATGGGCGTGGGGATCAGGACACCGCCCTCTTCAGGGGTGAATCCGAAGTCCGTTGCCAGCATATAATCCTCTACTGCGGCATAGACATCATCATTCCCGCTGTAGGTAAAAGCCGGCAGGACGGTATTCTCCGCAAACGCGCATCCGATACCCAGGGCCATTGCCAGAACCAGCAACATAGCAACCATCTTTTTCATTTCCTTAATCTCCTTTTCTTGTCATTATTTTTGATTCCTGCCATACAGCACTGATGTTATGCTGCATTCACTGGTATATACGCTGCTGAATTGTGTTGTGGCAGTTATCAATTCATATGCCGATTTGAAACACCCGGGCCCCAGGGTCCGGGTGAAAGAATTACGGAACAGACAAGGCTTACTTTTCGACGGGGGTGAACTTCACGTCCGAGAGGAATTTGAGCACGGCACTCATCAGTTCATCGGTGACTTTGTCCTCTTCGCCTTCGGGATAGATGTCGATTTCGA
>OMYT01000058.1 GCA_900315315.1 uncultured Eubacteriales bacterium
TGCCAAGGTGGATGTCGCGGGTCCGAGTCCCGTCTACCGCTCCATTTTTTATGGTGCCATAGCCAAGTGGTAAGGCGAAGGTCTGCAAAACCTTTATTCCCCGGTTCGAATCCGGGTGGCACCTCTTAGCCCAACCCCTGGTCGTTACTACGGTTCATTTCCTCCATGGTTGTTTCTCATAACCATTGTCTGGAACGGGGCACGATTCATCACCAATGGCGCGGGTAAACAACATTTTTTTAGGAGGTTATGATCCATGTACGAAGACAAAACCCTGACCTGCCGTGACTGCGGCAACGAATTCGTTTTCTCTGCCAGCGAGCAGGAGTTCTTCGCTCAGAAGGGCTTCCAGAATGAGCCGAGCCGCTGCCCGGCCTGCCGTGCTGCGCGCCGCGCCCAGAATGGCAACGGCGGTGCCCCCCGGCAGATGTTCACCGTCATTTGTGACGGCTGCGGCTGCGAGACCCAGGTGCCCTTCCAGCCCCGTGGAGATCGGCCCGTCTACTGCCGTGAGTGCTTCGAAGCCCAGCGCCAGAGCCGGTTCTGATTGAATCCGAAACAAAGAAGCATGGTTGCAAATGCATCCATGCTTTTTGTTTTCCCCCTTATTTGCAAAGAAGATCGACCATCTCCTCCAGCCCGTCCAGTGCTTTCTCGGCGTTCGCCTGATTCTCGCCTCTCGCAAATAGATAAGCCTTCAGCTTCGGTTCCGTTCCCGATGGCCGGACGACAATCTTGTCTCCGTTACTCATCCGGAATTCAATCACGTCACTCTTCGGCAGGCCTGTGTCGTCCAGCAGATAATCCGTCCGCCAGGCTTCCTGCAGACGGCCCTGCTCAAAGCTGCCCATAGGCTGCCGCAGCGCTTTCATAATGGCGGCCATGTGCTTCGCGCCGTCTTCTCCTTCGTATTCGAAGGTCTTAAGGCGTTGTGCAAAAAAGCCGTACTCGCTGCGCAGTTCCTGCAGCCGGTCGAGCATGGTCTTTCCCTGTGCTTTGAGGTCGGAGGCCATCTCGCACAGCAGCAGCGCAGCGTTTACTGCGTCTTTGTCGCGCACATCCGTTCCGGACAGATAGCCGTAGCTTTCCTCAAAACCGAAGAGGAAGCGATCGGCGGCATTTTCTTTTTCAAGCAGGCCGATCTGTTCGCCGATAAATTTGAACCCTGTCAGCACGTTTCTGAGCTCGATTCCGTGCCGGCCGCACAGCGCTGCCGCCATCTCTGTAGTGACGATTGTTTTGACGACAACGGGCGGCAGGGGATTGTTTGCTTTTTTGTTGCGGCAGAGGAAATCCAGCATCAGGATTCCCATATCGTTTCCGCTGATCAGCTGAACTTCATTGCCGTTGCGGACGCCGGCTCCCATCCGGTCACAGTCCGGATCCGTGGCGAAACAGAAATCGGCCCCTGTCTCGATTGTTTTCCGGATCGTGAGTTCCATGGCTTCCCGGATTTCCGGATTCGGATAGGGACAGGTAGGGAATCGGCCGTCAGGTTTTTCCTGCTCGGTGACGATTTCAACCTGAATGTTCTTCATCCGCTTCATTATTTCGCGCACAGGTACGTTTCCCGTGCCGTTCAGCGGTGAATAGACCAGGTGAAGGGGCTCCGTGACAGGCTTCACGCTGAGCCTGCCGATTGCCTGATAGTAAGCCTCGATGGTTTCTTCAGTGATATAACGGATCCTGCCCTCGGAAAGATATTGCTCAAAACCCGGCAGCATGTCGCTCAGATCCGGCTGGGCGTCAATATGATGCTGGGTGCGTTCAGCCGCTTCGAGCGTAATCTGGCACCCGTCCGCTCCGTATACCTTATATCCGTTGTATTTGGCGGGGTTGTGGGATGCTGTGATCATGATGCCCGCGTCTGTATGCAGATGGCGGACGGCAAAGCTCAGCATGGGAGTCGGCTGTAGCTGCGGGTAAATCCATACGGACACGCCTTCCTCGGCCAGAACCGCCGCGGTCAGCCTGGCAAAATCTTCGGAATGAATCCGGCTGTCAAAGCTGACGGCACAGGAAGGGTTTTCAAATGCTTCTTTCAGGTAGCCCGCCAGCCCTCGGGTCGCTTTGGCGACGGTAAACAGGTTCATCCGGTTGGTTCCGGCGCCGAGTACGCCGCGCAGCCCGCCGGTTCCGAAGGTCAGATTCCGGTAAAAACTGTCATGAAGAGCTTCGTCATCCATTCCTGTCAGTTCGTTTACCAGTTCTGTCGTCATCGCCGGGCAATTCAGCCAATTGTTTTTTTTCTCCAGGTCAGTCATTGCTCTTTCTCCTTTGTAAACAATAATAGCTATTTCACGATAAAAGTTTTAGCCGAAGGGGTTAGGGGGCGATCGGAAAGCCCCCTTAATTCTTGCTTAAAAACCAGGCCGTCTCGGCCTGGTTTTTAAATAACTCCTTGCTGCCCGGAGTAATAAAGCTGGTTTTTCCGGAACGGATTGATCCTCGCAGGGTCCCAGGTAAACCCGTCCAGCGTAAGATTGATGCCGCTTTCTGCAAACAGATTCGCCACATCTTCAAAAAGCACGAGCAGGTGCCTGGTAAAGAATCCTGCTTCAGAACCGGGAGGCTGCAGAAGCAGGTCGTTGATTCCCCATACGCGGATCGGATCATATCCGTCAAATGCGAAGGAGGAAGCATAAGGTGAAACATTGGAACCGTGAAGGTCACAGGGCGTTTCCCCGAGCCAGCTGGAGGCATGACGGAGAAGCCCGTAGAAGCATTGAATCACTCGCCCCGGAAGCGAAAAGCACAGTTCGTCAATGAAGGCTCCGTTCACATCGTAGGTGCTGAAAGACAGAATCCGGTTCTCATACAGAATGACGCAGAAGCCGCCGTCAGGAGCGCGCTGGTCCTGGATTAAAGGACGGAACTTGTACTGAAATACCGGTTTGCTTCCGTATCCGGCAATCATGAACATTCCCCCTTAAAAAACTCTATACCTCAATAATGATATCTGAACATATATTCAGGGTCAACAAAATAACACTACATCTTGTGGTCAAAAATGTGAAATTTTTGTTATAAAAGTTCAGAAATAATTTCCTGTTCAGCGCAGAAAGTCCATCAGAGCGTCCCGGTTCTGGATCGGGGTGGTGGTGGGCCTTCCGAGGTCTCCGCGGGAAGAGCAGCTGCAGCGCACTTCGACCATGACGGGCCCCTTTGCGGCGGCCTTGCGGGCTTCCTGCAGTATGATGCAAAGGGTATCCTTGTTTTCGGCGGAATAGACTGCGTAATATCCCGCAGCCTTTGCGATGGCGGGAAAATCCAGCGAACCGGAACAGACCGGCATACCGCCGACAGTTTCATGTGCGCCGTTGTTGATGATGACATGGATGAATCCGGCCGGGGATCGTCTGCCGATCACGGGGAGGGCACCCAGGTGCATCAGTCCGGCTCCGTCTCCGTCCAGGCACCACACGGTCCTGTCGGGATGTTCCACTGCGATCCGCAGGGCGATCATGCTTGCGTGCCCCATGGATCCGACAGTCAGGAAATCCTTTGAGTGGCCTTCTCCGCGTTTTTCGCGCAGCTCGAATACTTCCCGTGAAAGCTTCCCCGTGGTGGACACGATGACGTCGCTGTCCTTCGTTTCATTCAGGATGACCTCTGCAGCGGTCTCTCTGCTCATCTGCCAGGCGTTGTGATAGGATGGCTTCCTGTCGGTCGTCAGGGCGCCTTTCCGTACGACGATTGCTGCGCTTCTGCCTTCCGCCAGCGCGGAGCAAAGTGTCGTGAACTCTTTTTCAAAGGTTGTATCGTCTGTATCTTCGGAAAGAATCATATAGGGGATATCAAGGATTTCAAGCTGGGAGAGGGTAATGGCTCCCTGTTTCACATGCTGCGGTTCGTCTTTTACGCCGGGTTCCCCGCGCCAGCCGATAACCAGCAGGCAGGGAATCCCGTAGACCTGGGGATCTGTCAGGGATGTCAGCGGGTTCACGGCGTTTCCCAGTCCGCTGTTCTGCATGTAGCAAAGCGCAGGCCTTCCGCAGGACAGATAATGCCCTGCGCACAGTCCGATGGCGCCGCCTTCATTATGGGCGACAACGTGAGTGTCCCCATCCGTGCCGAACCGGTCATACAGTTCGTTGCATAATCCCTTCAGCAGGGAATCGGGAACCCCTGTGAAAAAATCAATTCCCGCCTTTTCACACGCATCCAGCAAAACAGCCGCTCGCATCAGTTCAAATCCCCTTCAATCGCTTGATAAACTGTACTCTTAACTCTTCACTCTCCGCTCTGTGGATTATTTCCACTCCAGCGGGTATTCGGAAACGGCATAATCCAGTTTTTTGCCGTTGTCCTTCAGCACGTTGATGATGTCTGTCTGAAGCCTTTCATCTTCGACGGGGGTGGGAATGCAGTCGTTCTTGTCCCGGATGGACGTGATTCGGATCGGGATGATCCGGAATCCCTGGTTGGAAACGTCTCCGGATTTTGTCACCTTGAAGCGGGTCTGGAAAATAAAGGAGGTCATGTCGCTGGGAGCGTCGTTCCCGGAGAAGCAGAAGTTGCCCAGGGAATAGCAGATATACACTCCGTTGTATTCTTCAATCGGGTTGATCCTGTGAGAATGATGGCCGATAACCAGGTCCGCGCCGCTGTCGACTGCCAGCCGCCCCATCTTGATCTGTCTCTCCGTCGGAGAATAGTCCAGTTCATTGCCCCAGTGGAAGGAGACGATGACGATCGGATACTGCTTTTTGACTGCCGTGATGTCGGCCGCCACCTTCTCATACAGGTTGGCATACTGGCCGACGGGCTTGTCATAGCGGTCGATGCATAGATAGCTCAGCATGGCAATCTGAATCCCGTTGACATCATAGACGCCGATTTCTTCGGAATTGGAATAGACGATGCCGGCGGACCGGAGCGTCTCCTTGGTTTCTTCATAGGCTTCTTCGCCATGGTCCATCACGTGGTTGTTTTCCAGGGAAACGGCTTCCACGCTGTTGTCGCTCAGCACTGTCACATATTCCGGTGCGATGTTGAACAGGAATTTGTTCTTTTTCTTCTTGTCCGGTACATATTTGGTCTCCGTCAGCGTTCCCTCAAAATTGACCAGCGTCAGGTCGTCTTCGGCGAAGATGTTTTTCGTGTTGGCCATCACAAAGTTGATGTCGTTGTCGTGTTCCTTCAGTCTTTTGTAAAAGAACTTGGATTTGTTGTGATAATTGTCCCCGCCGATTGTGAAGTCGCCTGTACAGGTTACGGTAATCAGTGTGGAGCCGTCGACTTCATACAGGCCCGGTGTTTCCTGTGGTTCGATGGTTTCGATCAGTTCCTCAATGTCCAGTTCTTCCTCCGCTTCCGCAAAAACGGCGGCGGAGAATATCAGAGTCAGTGCAAGGATCAGGCTGAATGCTTTACGGGTTATCATGAATGAACCTCCTGCATGATCTTAAGAATGGTGAGCAACAAAGTCAGACATTCTTTCCAGTGCAATGTTGATTTTGTCGATGGCTGTCGCATAGCAGCAGCGGATATGCCCTTCACCGGAAGGCCCGAAGGCGGTTCCGGGAACCGCTGCCACGTCTTTTTCCTGCAGCAGCTGCGCGCAGAACTCTTCGCTGCTCAGCCCTGTGCGGCTGACGGAAGGGAAGACGTAGAATGCGCCGAAGGGATCAAAGCAGTCAAGGCCCATTTCCCTGAATGCCGAGACCATCAGCCTGCGCCTGCGGTCATAGCTGTCGCGCATGGCCAGGATGGATTCATAGCCGTTTTCCCGTCCGGTTCTCAGGGCAGCCAGCGCTGCGACCTGTCCCTGTCTCGGTGCGCACATGATCGCGTACTGGTGAATTTTGTTCATCACGCCGATGATTTCCTCCGCTGCGCACGCGTATCCGACCCGCCATCCGGTCATGGCAAAGGCTTTGCTGAAGCCGTTGATCGTGATCGTCCGCGGATACATCCCTTCCAGGGAGGCAAAGGATACGTGCGTATGTCCGTCGTAGATCAGTTCGGAATAGATCTCGTCCGAAATCACCAGCAGGTCGTGCTTTTCCACAACGCGTGCGACTGCCTCCAGGTCTGCTTTTTCCATGATGGCCCCGGTCGGGTTGTTCGGATAGGGCAGGATCAGCAGTTTGGACCTGGGGGTAATGGCTTTTTCCAGGCTTTCGGCTGTAAGGCGGAAATCATCCTTCTGGTATGTCGTCACCGGCACCGGGGTTCCGCCGGCAAAAACGACGCCCGGCGCATAGGAAACATAGCTCGGATCCGGCACCAGCACTTCATCCCCGTTTTCCACCAGTGCGCGAAGGGCGATATCGATCGCTTCGGACGCGCCGATGGTAACCAGAATCTGCGTGTTCCAGTCGTAGGAAATCCCGTATCGGCCTTTCAGGTATACGGCGATCTCCTGCCGCAGTTCGGGCAGGCCGCGGTTGGCTGTGTACTGGGTTTCGCCGTCAACCAGGGAGTTGATTGCCGCGTCCCGGATCATATAGGGGGTCTTGAAATCCGGTTCGCCGACGCCCAGGGAAATCGCGTCCTTTCTGGAAGAAGCCAGGTCAAAGAAGCGCCTGATCCCGCTGGGCGGAACGGCGGCAATCCGCCGGTTCAGGTACTGTTCATATTTCACGGGGAGATCACCAGCCTGTGGTCAGTTTCTTCGTTTTCAAAAACGACGCCTTCTTCTTTATAGCGTTTCAGCACGAAACTGGTGGCTGTTCCGGTCACCATCTCCAGCGGGGAAAGCTTGCTTGCGACGAAGGTGGCAAGTTCTTTCAGTGTGTGGGCTTCCACCAGCACAAGCAGGTCATAGCTCCCGCTCATCAGGTAAACGCTCTTGACTTCGTCAAACCTGTATATTCTGCGCGCCACTGCGTCAAATCCCATATCCCGCTGGGGTGTTACGCGTACTTCGATCATGGCCTCCACGCGCTCCCGGTCGGTCAGGTCCCAGTTGATCATAGGGCTGTAGCGCAGGATGATATGCCGTTTCTCCATGCTGTCAATGGCTCCGGCAACTTCCTCAATCGTGGCGCCGGTCATCACGGCCAGTTTTTCAAGCGGAAGCCTGCAGTCCTCCTGCAGAAGATCCAGCAGGGAAGTTTCCAGCTTTGTCATGTTACAGCACTTCCTTTCCCGTAAAAGATATCAAACAGAAATATTTTACATCATATATAATATCAAGGCAAGTTTGCCGGAAGAAATCGGCGGCAAAGAAATCGGAAAAGTATAAAACGGTATAAATCGGGATGAATTGGAGTGAAATTCCAAATAAACGCACAAAAGCAACCAGGATTAACAAAAACACCTCAAAACGTAAAATCCGGTTGATAGACAAACCGGGGAAGAGTGCATAAAATATGTTACGGACGGTGGCAAAAGTAGGAAAAACGATCGTCCGGAATACTTACAGGAGAAAAATCATGAACATGATCGAAACCAGAAATCTGACCAGGAAATACGGGGATATAACCGCGGTGAACAATCTCTCGCTCGCCATTGGGGAGGGTGAGCTGTTTGCGCTGCTGGGGGTAAACGGCGCCGGCAAAACGACCACGATCCGGATGCTTTCCTGCCTCTCAAAGCCGTCTTCGGGGGAAGCCTTTGTGGACGGGCATTCCTGCAGCGCGGAAAGCAAGGCCGTGAAACAGGTCATCGGCTTGTCCCCGCAGGATACCGCCGTCGCGGATCATCTGACAGTCCGGGAAAACCTGGAATTCATGGCGGCTGTTTACGGTTATGATAAGGCTGAGGTCAAACAGCGGACTGATCGGATCATCGAGGAGTTTCATCTGGGTGAAGTCGTAAATCAGAGGGCCCAGACGCTCTCCGGCGGCTGGAAACGGAAACTGTCGATTGCCATGGCCTTGATCAGCGATCCGAAGGTACTCTTTCTGGATGAGCCGACCCTCGGCCTGGATGTCCTTGCCCGGAGGGAACTCTGGCGGGAGATTGAGAAACTGAAGGGAAAGATGACCATCGTCCTGACCACTCATTACATGGAAGAAGCCGAGCATCTTTCCGACCGGATCGCGATTATGATTGCAGGCCGGATTGCCGCCGTCGGAACCCTGGAGGAGATTCTCACAAAGGGTGGCGCGGACAATCTGGAAGATGCCTTTGTGGCGATTGCCGAAGCTAATACCGATGATTATGCAGGAGGGAACGTATGAACAGGGTGCTTGCTTTTGCGGACCGCAACAGGAAAGAGATTCTCCGGGATCCGCTCAGTTATATTTTCTGCCTGGCCTTTCCGCTGGCGATGCTCGTGGTGATGACGCTTGTGAACGCAAGCATTCCGAAGGAGTCCGGTATGACGGTCTTCCGGATCGATAACCTGGCTGTCGGCATTGCCGTCTTCGGCCAGACTTTTGTGATGCTCTTTACGGGTCTGACCGTCTCCAAGGACCGTTCCGGTTCCTTCCTGGTCAGGATGTATGCCACGCCCATGGAGTCCTCTGACTTTACCCTGGGTTATCTGCTCCCGATGCTGATTATTGCTCTTGCCCAGAATCTGCTGATTTATCTGGCTTCTCTTGTGATCTCCCTGATTACCGGTCCCGCGATTAATCCTCTCGGGCTGCTGGTTTCTCTGGTCACGCTGATTCCCTCTGCGGTCATGTTCATCTGCATCGGCCTGCTCTTCGGAACCCTCTTCAGTGAAAAGGCGGCGCCGGGGCTTTGCTCGATCATTATTTCGCTCAGTTCTTTCGTGGGCTGCGTCTGGTTTGATGCCGATCATACCGGCGGCGTCATGCTGACCATCTGCCGCGTCCTGCCTTTCTATTATTGCACCCGCGCCGGCCGCAGCGCTATCCGCCTGGATTTCGGAATGGATACCTGGGTGATTCCGCTGCTGATTGTTGTCCTGTGTGCTGCTGCGCTGACCGCGGTTTCCTCCCTTGTTTTCCGGTCGAAAATGAAGGCGGATCTGTCGTAATTCGGAGGAGGTCAATATGTTCGGAAAGAATCTGATCCAGCTGCGCAAAATGCATCAGCTCACCCAGGAAGCCCTGGCGGAGAAAATTGGCGTAACCCGCCAGGCGGTCGCAAAGTGGGAATCGGGGGACTCCGTTCCGGATCTGCAGACCGGCCAGAAGCTGGCGGAAGTCCTTAACGTTTCCCTTGATGAACTGGTCAGCTTCGAAACGGAAAACCAGGCCGGCCTCCTGATACCGCCGAAAGGGAAGCACCTTTTCGGCATCGTGACCGTCGGGGAGAAAGGGCAGATCATCATTCCGGTCAGGGCGCGGAAGCTCTTCGGGATTGCTCCAGGGGATCAGCTGGTCATCCTCGGGGATGAAGCTCAGCAGGGCCTGGCGGTTTTGAAAGCGGACAGCTTCCTCGGCATGGCGGATCTGATCCGTAAGCAAATGGAAAACAAAATTGATAAAAACTGACGGCTTTTTTTTCCTTTTTTTGAACTTTCTTCACGGTTTCTTTGTATTTGTCCTGTAAAATGAGCATATCACAGAGAAAACAGTATCGGAGTGATCACCGTGAAAAAGAAAGTTCTTTTGTTCCTGCTCATTGTAATATTGGCTTCGCTGCCGCTTTGTTCCGCCTTTGCGGTCTATCGGGTGAATACAAGCTGGCTGAAGGCGCATAAGGAGCCGAAGGCTTCCTCCACTGTGGTGGACAGCTATCGCCGCGATTTTGCCGTCTCCATTCTCCGGACGTATAAAGGCGGCTGGGCCCGGGTGCGGTTCCTGCCCTCCGGGAAAACGGCATATGTCAAGTCCCGCTATCTCTCAAAGTCCAGCTCCTATACGGCGTATGTCAGCAAGAACAACACCGTTGTGCATACCGGCCCTGCCATCTCCTTCTCCTCCCGCGGGAAGCTGAGCAAGGGTACAAAGGTTACCGTGCTGAGTCACGGGCATGCCTTCGACTATGTTTCCACCCCCAAAGGAAAGGGGTATATCCGCAATACCCATCTGACCGGTTCCAAACCGGCTGCAGCCAAATCAAAAACGACAACCAGTAAAAAGGCACATATTAAAAATCCCCGGAACCGCACGGTAAACCTTCGTTCCGGGCCCGGGAAGAAATATAAGGTTCTTGCGGAATACCGCCCGGGGACCAAAGTGACGATTCTGAAAAGGGGCTCTGCCTGGTTCAAGGTGAAGGTCGGCGGCCGGACCGGGTATGTCATGAGAAAGTATATCGCTCTGGATTGAATCACCTGCTGTTTGCAAAGCTATCCGTACAAATGTTAGTGTTTTTAGTGTTTTTAGTGTTTTGAGTGTTTTAGTGTTCACCCTTTTATCATAGATTTGTACGTACTATAGAGGGAGGGCAACTTTATCAAGATTATCAAGATTATCAAGTGAAATTACATAAGGGGTCGTATCTCAGTATCTCAGTATCTCAGTATCTCATGAGATACTGCTCGACGCCTTTTGAGATACGGCTCGTTCGAAGCCTTGGGGGACTACCGGATTAACACTATATTTCATATCGAACCATGTGATGTTGTGCCCTGCAGGCCTTTATTTTCGGTCACTTTATCAACTTTATCAACTTTATCAAGTAAAAATACATAAGGGGTCGTATCTAAGGATCTCATGAGATACTGCTCGGGGGGCGTTTGATAAATATTGAAAAAAATTCCGGTCTGCGATAAAATGCGAATTGGAACAAAGATCCGAAAAGGAGGATTACCGGGTTGTCTGGATCTGGGGTCTGTCCTAAAGAGAAACGCTAGTGCAATATTAGAAAAAGATAATCTAAATCATATTACAATATAGAAAAAATTGACAAAAATCCATATTACAATATATTATATAAACACAATCTTTGCGGAAGGAGGTTGTTGTATGGCCATCTTCACAGACAATGATATCCTGACAATATTACGTGATCAGAATCCCTGGTGGGTTTCAGGCCAGGTGAATCCTGCTGTGGAAAAACCTTTTCATCGGGGAGAATACTATGAAGCGTCCCGTGTTTTTTTTCATGAGATTCGGCGATTCCCGGTTCTGAGCGGTTTGAGACGAGTCGGAAAGAGCTGCATTTTGTATCAGATGATCGGCGATCTGCTGCGTTCGGGTGTGCCTCCTATTAAGATTATTTATATCAGTCTGGATACTGAAGTTTTGACGGAAGCAGGGCTGCTGCATTCACTGCATTTATATCGTTCCACATTAAACAATGACCAGGAGTTTTATCTGTTTGCAGACGAGGTGCAGAAAGACGCGGATTGGGCATCTGTGCTCAAACATATTTATGATGCATTTCCTTTGAGCAGGGCAGCAGCAACAGGCAGTGCTTCCGGAAAAATAGAAGACAAATACCATGAGACAGGCGAGGGCCGGCTTCATCTGATCAAAGTTCCGACGCTGTCATTTTATGAATACTGTATCTTGAAAGGTGTGAAGGTCCCGGAAATCAAAACTGAGGATCTGTTTTCGCTTCACCTGCTTTCCAAAGCAGAACAGGCTTCTGACATGATCAAGCTTTCTGATCTTCTGTCTGATATGTATTCATATCTTCATATGGGAGGATTTCCGGAATATGTGAATATTTCACCGAAAGATGAGAACTATGCCCTTTCACTGATTGCGGAAAATGTGATCAACAAAGTGATTTATACGGATCTGGCACATGAAAATATAAACCCGATACAGCTTAAAAGAGTTTTTACTTATCTCTGTAATATGACCTCTAATCAGTTGAATATCGGGGAAATGTGCAACCAACTCGGGGGAATGTCCCCCATTACTGTGGAAAAATATCTGGGCATTCTGGAAAATGCCAATCTGATTTACCGTTCCTGGCCGGTAAGGCAGGACGGGAAGAAGGCGCTGAAAGCGCAGGCAAAGGTTTATATTGCAGATGCCGGTATACGTGAAGCCATTATCTGTGGCCTGCATGCAAAAGATGATCCGGTTCAGCTGGGTTATGCAGTGGAATCAGCTGCGTTTAAGCATACGGTTGATTATTGCCGGGTGAAGGATCTCACATGGTATGCCGGATATCTCCGCTGTCAGGCAAATCAAAAAAGAACAGGAAACGAAGTGGACATTGCGGTTTGCAACGGGCAGGGCATTTTTCAATTGGTCGAATCAAAATTCAGAAGCCGTTCTCCGGTTAAGGATACGGATCTTATTGTGAAAGCTGCTTTGCAGGATAGACCGGGATATGTTATTACAAAGGATCCGGATGACTTCGGCCCGGAACTTCGGGAGAATGTATCAATTTATCGGATTCCCGCTGTCGCATATTTATTTATTAACGGAAAAATGCAGCATATGTGCAATAATGCTGCACTAAAAACGGATTGACTTCTTTAGCCATATAACGAGAAAAGACGGCTGTACTGACAGCCGTCATTATGGTTTTGCCGGAAGATTATCCAAAGTATATTATTTCAGTGATACCGGATCCCAGCCGAAGTCCTGGTAGGCGGTCACATCCAGGCCGTTGGCCTCTACGTAGGCCTTGATAAACCTTGTCCGGATCGCCTGGTTTGCCTCGGCGTCCAGGTCCGCTGCAGCAAAGAAACTGTCTGCCAGTTCCCGATCCCCGTCGGCAAAGCGTTCAATGTCCGCGGTGTAGTCTTCGCCGTCCCCGGCAACTTCCGTTTCCGTGATCTTCCACTGGTCTCCGTCTTTTTCCAGCATGATGATGCCCGGATACTCGCCGCCGGAGATGTTTTCCAGCACATTTCCGCGCTTTACGTAGTTCAGGATCCAGAAGTCGCCGTAAACCTTCGCGTGGGTATCGTCGGTCAGCTCTGTTCTGAAAATGATCGCGCAGGGGATTGTTACATAGCCGGGTTCGGTTTTGTACATTTCTGCGCGTTCGTCCCGTGCCAGCGCGTTTGCGATGGCGCCCTCGATGGGATCATCCCCGGTATAGCTGTAGACCGGCAGCTGCTCCGCGCTGGTTTCATCCTGTGTTCCGCTGACAAAGCCGGAGATAAACCCGGCTTCGTCTGCTTCGCTCCAGATGGCGAAATAGGGGAGTTCTTTGGCGTCGGGAGCAAAGTCCTGCAGATGGGACCAGATCATAAATGCTTCCGGAAGTCCTGCTACAGGCGTTTCGGGGAGCCAGATCGTAACCGATTCGGCTTTTTCCAGCCCGTAAGGCTTCGCTGTCACATACCGGATTCCGTCTTCGATCGCTTCCGGCACCTGCCCTTCATCCAGCTCTACGCTGACTTTGACTGTCCAGGTGTTATCATCCACCTGCTGCGGGTCGGAAAACTGGCCGTGGAACATGCACCCGTATACCGTGCCGTCCGGATAGCCTTCTCCGGTTTCGCCCATTTCACTGTCATGGTAGTTTCCGGTGAAGGTGCCTTTTTCTCCCATGGTCAGTTCCGTGTTCCATGCACCCACGCCGCTGGAGAATTCGAAAACCTGTCCCTTCAGCTGCGCGAACAGATCGGTTGAGGTGTTTTCCGCGGATCCTGCTGTGACCATCAGAACTGTCATCATTACCGCGACCAGGATTGCTGTCAGTTTTTTCATTATATGCCTCCTGCTTTTTCTGTACGGCTTTCTGCCGTATTTATTTAATGAAACGAACCGGTTTCCGGTTTTCTTCCCGCGGATGCCGGATACATTTCGTCAGTAGATACGCATCAGAATATCTATATGACACTTCGGAACATGATATTTATGTGACACTTCGGAACATTTATTGAAGAAATAACCGATATCCTGTATAATTTTCCTGCCTGCAGTCCAGTTTTATACGATTTTTGCTGTTGAAAGGAACCGTAACAATGGATGATCAGCTGAAAAGAAACATTGCATTTTGAAGAGAGGTTGATTGACATGAAAAAAAGAATTCTTGCGTTGATTCTTGTTCTTTCCATGGTGCTGGCCGTGCTGCCGGCTTGTGCTGAACCCGCTCCGGAACTTGAGCTGCAGCGGTCAGAGACTTCGCTTTCCATGCAGGATATGCTGGAATCGGATCCGGAACTGATGGCCCTGATGGAGAAATCCATTGCCGCCGCGGCGGAGATCAATCCGGATCCAGACACCAATCCGGTCCGGAATGTGAATGATTTTTATAACTTGCTGGACTGGGCGACTGTATGTATGCCGTGGAACGTGCTGACAGACGTCAGTTATCCGACACTGTACGAAAGCATCGACCAGAGTATCGACTATATCTGGTTCCTGCTGGATCAGCCGCTGCCGGAGCTGGAAGGGAAGGGATACTATTATCCCACGCTTCAGTACCATGAACCGATCGCCTCCTGGTGGAAAGCGTATTCGGACGAATGGGGTGCCTTTCTGAACACGGAAGACAGCTGGAATGATATCTATTACCAGCGGATTAAAAACGATCCCAGCATGAATATGCAGTACGGCTGGTACGCGGATACCAATGTTTGGCACACATTCAACGAATGGTTCTCCCGCCACCTGATCGACCCGTCCGTGCGTCCTATTGCGGACAGTACGGTGGTCGCCCCGGCGGATTCCAAGCCCCAGGGAATCTGGCCCGTTGATGAAAAGGGGGATCTGGTGCAGGAGGAAGGTGTTACCATCAAGTCGGCCAATTTCACCTCCGTTTCCCAACTGATCGGCCCGGATTCCGCTTACGCCGACGCTTTTAACGGCGGCACGTTGACCCATACCTTCCTGGATGTGAACGATTATCACCGGTACCATTTCCCGGTCAGCGGGACCATTGTCGAGCTGCGGAAGATTCCCGGCGAGAACGGGGCCGGCGGTATCACTGTATGGAATCCGGAACTGAAGAAGTATATCCTTGAGGATGCCATTCCGGGCTGGCAGATGATCGAAACCCGCGACTGTGTGATCATTGACACGGAAGATTACGGCCTGGTGGCCGTCCTGCCGATCGGTATGAGCCAGATTTGCTCCTGCAACTGGGAGGAAAAGCTTTCCGTCGGCTCGAAAGTCGAAAAAGGCGATCCCATGGGCTATTTCCTGTTCGGCGGCAGCGATATCGTCATGGTTTTCCAGTCCGGCATAGATGTGGATTTCCTCTGTGAAAAAGAGGGCGAAGGATATGCCCATGTGCTGATGGGGCAGCCTTACGCCAATCTGACAAAAAAATAAAAAATGTGACATGCTGTCACAGCTCTTGAAAATATGAAGCGATGATCCAGTCTCCCGAGGCGGGCAAGCCCAACATGATCCTGTATATGTGCTTCAACGATGCCTGGGAAGGCGTGAAGACCCTGGCCGACGCCACCGAGGAAGATATGGAAGCCGTG
>OMYT01000010.1 GCA_900315315.1 uncultured Eubacteriales bacterium
GCATTGAGTATGGAGAAGAGGGAATGACCTACAGCGACGCGATGATCCTGCTGACGCAGTACAAGAGCGCACTGGCGAAATATCACAGGAGTCATATGTGAGAGTGAATTTGGAGGAAAGCTAAAATGAAATTGAAACACGCTACTCAACAGGTAGCATGTTTCAATGAGTAAGTGGTTTTTATCCTTTGACTGCGCCAGCTGCAACACCTTTGATAATATGCTTTTGGCAAGTTAAATAGAAGATTACGATAGGAAGCAGGCTCAAAATAATCAAAGCCATGGTGGCACCAAGATCTACACGACCATAACTTCCTTGCAGATATTGGATATGAATAGGAATGGTTTTATATTTTGTGACATCCAGAACCAGATAAGGCAGGAGGTAATCATTCCAGACCCACATAATCTCAAGAACACCAACGGAGATTAATGTGGGTTTCATCATGGGAAGTACTACGCTAAAGAAAGTGCGGAGAGGACCGCAACCATCGATAGCCGCAGCTTCCTCGATATCAATGGGAATGGATTTGACAAAACCGACGAACATGAATACCGCCAGGCCAGCACCGAATCCGAGATAGACTACGGGAATAGTCCATGGAGTATCCAAATGCAGGTCACGGGCTGTATTGGCCAAGGTGAACATGACCATTTGGAAAGGAACAACCATGGAAAAAACGCAAAGGTAATAAACAACCTTGGAGAAGGGATCATCCACCCTGGAAATATACCATGCGGCCATGGAAGTGCACAGCAAAATCAGAAAAGTGGAGGCAAGAGTAATGAAAACACTATAGCCAGCAGACTGGTAGAATGGATAGTTCCCGAATGTCATGCCATTAATATAATTATCAAAACCGACAAAAGTCTGAGCATTGGGCAAGGAAAAAAGCTCTGTGTTAACTGCTCCGTTCGCTTTAAAAGAGTTGTACAGTACGATAACGATCGGCATCATCCAGATTATGCTGATAATGGCAAAAACAACCGTCAGAACAACTTTGCCTGATGTTTGTTTTTCATCAATGTTTTTTCTGATTCGATTTTCCATTACTGTTGCACCTCCTTGCTACGAGTGGCTCGGAGCTGAATCAAAGCGATAGCCGTTACCAAAATGAAGAACAGGACAGCTTTTGCCTGGGCAACACCTCTTTGATTTGCAGTTGTAAAGTTATTAGCGATGTTGAGTGCCAGCATTTCAGTTAATCCAATACCGCGGCTCGTTGGTGCGCCATTGGTCAGAACAAGGTTCTGGTCATACAGCTTAAAACCATTGGTCAGACTTAAGAAAGTACAGATTGTGATGGAAGGCATAACATTAGGAAGAACGATATGCCAAAGAGATTTCCAACCATTCGCGCCATCAATTTTGGCAGCTTCCAGCATATCTTCCGGAACCGCTTGCAGACCAGCAATATAGATGATCATCATATATCCGATTTGCTGCCAACATAAGACAACAATCAGCCCCCAAAAGCCATAATTGGCCTGGATGGACATGCTGACCGGAAGAGCAGAATTGATAATGGTTTTCCATATATAGCCCAATACAATGCCGCCGATCAGATTTGGCACAAAAAATACACCGCGGAACAAATTGCTGCCGCGAATTTCTTTAGTAAGGGCGTAGGCCACAGCAAAGGCCAACACATTGATCAGAATCAGTGAAACAACGGCAACCAAAGCTGTAAACCCGAAAGCATGCATAAACCCCTCATCACGGAAAGCTTTTAGGTAATTATTAAAGCCTACATATTTTGCGCTGCTGACTGTTGTAAATTTATGGAAGGACAGGAAAATTCCCTGAATGAACGGCCAGAGAAAACCGATGCAGAAGCAGGCAAATGTTGGCAGAAGAAAAATAGCGAAGTAGCGCTGAATAGGTTTACGAATCAGGGGCGAAGTGACGGCTCCCGCTGCCGCCCGGCCTGTTTTTTTCACGATCACTCACTCCTTGTCAGTACTGAAAGGGGAGCGGGTATACCCGCTCCCCGAGGAAGGAAAGTTTAATCAGTGAGTAGCTTCATAGCACTTGGCCCAACCATCCACGAATGCATACTCGAGTTCACCCCAGTCGGCAGTACCGGCGGAATACTGCTCCAGAGCGGAGACAATACCTGCGCGCCAATTATCGACATCAGGTGTGAAGTTGAAGGCCCAGGTAACAACATATTTGCCAGCATTGAGCAAGGCAGTGGAATCATTGAAGAACACGTTATCAGAGTCTTTTGCATTCTTGAAGGGGATGGGGCCGAATTCTTTCGCCATCATTGTGGTGCCCTCATCGCTGGTAACGACCCACTTCAGGAAATCCAATGTGGCCTTCTGGTCGGCTTCGGAAGCTTTGGAGTTTACAGCCCAGCAGTTCTCAGTACCGGCGCACAGGGCAGCATTCTCTTCGCCTTCAACACCGCAGTAGATGGGAATCATGGCCAAATCTTCAGATTTCATTCCATTCTCAATCAAAGTAGCATATTCCCAAGTACCATTCTGGAAGAATACGGCCTTTCCAGTATAGAACTCTTCTTCAGCGGCTCCGCCGGTGTAGCCGGACAGCTTCTTCGCATCAGCGGCAGAATCAGAGACATACAGATCCCAAATGTTCTTATATGCATTCAGGTAGGTGCCTTTCACGGTGGCGGGCTGCTCGGTAATGCCGTCATCACGGAACTCATAGAACAGAGGCATATTGGTCAGGTGACCAGAGAAACGCCAGGAGGAAGAACCATCCAAACCAGCAGAAGTGAAGGCATCAAAACCAAGTTCTGCAGAACGGGCATGGATGTCATCGGCGATTTTCTTCAGGCTTTCGAAATCTTTGATGTCAGCCACAGTGTAGCCGGCTTTTTCGAGCAGGGCTTTATTGGTGATGATGCCATAGGCTTCATAGCAGTAACCGACGGCAACCGTTTCACCATTAGCGTTCTTCAGATTAAAATCAGAGGTGGTCATTTCGTTGATCAGGTCAGTGCCATCCAGTGCGAGTGCATAATCACCCCAAGTGGCCACACCTTCAGCATTACCGATCTGGAACAGGGTGGGAGCAGCATCCTTCTTTTCCATCTCAGAGGTCAGCGTATCGCTGTATGTGCCGGAAGCGGCGGTCAGCACTTTAACCGGAACGCCAGTCTGTTTGGTATACTCAGCAGCCAAATCCTGCCACGCCTGATCTGCTTCGGGTTTGAAGTTCAGGTAGTAGACCTTGCCGGCTTCGTCAGCAGAAGCCAGGGAGACGATGGTCAGCATCATGGCCAGAGCCAGGAGCAGAGCAACAAACTTCTTCATGATATTTCTCTCCTTTTTTGCGGAAAACCGCGTATTTTCGTGATTGGAAACGTTTCCAATCAATCTGGTGATATTCTAGTTCGGTTTTTCTTCTTTGTCAATATATTGTTTTAAAAATGTTTTTATATTTTGTTGAGCAATGCACCTATATTTACGAAACAATTCCCGAGCAAAACAATTACAAAAAAGTTGACACAAAAACAAGCGCATGGCAAAATGTAAGCATAAAACAATACAACATATTTTATGTCAAAGCCTTGAGATTTATCGGTTTATCGGAGGAACCACTATGAACAATGAAAAGAGAACCTGGTGGAAGGAAGCGGTGGTGTACCAGATTTATCCTCGCAGTTTTGCCGACTCCAACGGGGACGGCATCGGGGACCTGAACGGAATCACCGCCCACCTGGACTACCTGAAAAACCTGGGGATCGACGTGATCTGGGTATCCCCGGTCTACGCGTCGCCGAACCACGACAACGGATACGATATTTCGGACTACCGGGCGATCATGAAAGAATTCGGCACGATGGAAGACTTCGACCGGATGCTTTCGGAGATCCATGCCCGGGGCATGAAACTGGTGATGGACCTGGTGGCGAACCACTCCTCGGACGAGCATGCCTGGTTTGTGGAGAGCCGGAAGGGGAAAGACAATCCCTACCGGGATTACTATATCTGGCAGGACGGAAAGAACGGCGGACCGCCGAACAACTGGGGCAGCTGCTTCTCCGGATCGGCCTGGGAAAAGGACGAGGAAAGCGGCCAGTATTATCTGCACCTGTTCACGAAAGAACAACCGGACCTGAACTGGGCGAACACCAAGGTGCGGGAAGGTGTATTCAACATGATGCGCTGGTGGTGCGAAAAGGGCGTGGACGGCTGGCGGATGGACGTGATCGGCATGATCGGCAAAGAAAACTTTGACGACGGCCCGGTGGCGCCCGGGGCGCTGTACGGCGACTTCGGCCCCTCCTGCATGCACACGGAGACGACCCACCGCTATCTGAGAGAAATGCGGAAGGAAGTGCTGGACAAATATGACCTGTTCACGGTGGGCGAGGCCGGCGGCACCACCGAGAGCGCGATCCGCTATGCGAACGAGGACGGATCGGAGCTAAACATGATCTTCTCCTTCGAGCATACTGATGGGCTGAACGACGGGACGGAGCTGGGCAAATGGAGCGACCACGGCGCACCGCTGAAGGAGGTGCGGACGCCCTTCAACCGCTGGCAGACCGAGCTGCAGGGAAAGGCATGGAACACGGTGTACCTCGGGAACCACGACCAGCCCCGGCAGGTAAGCCGGTACGGCAATGACAGCGAGCTGTTCCGGGCCCGCAGCGCGAAGATGCTGGCCACGATGATCCACATGATGCGGGGCACGCCCTATGTGTACCAGGGCGAGGAACTGGGCATGACCAACATCTACTTCACGGACGTGAAGCAGTATGACGACGTGGAAGTGCATAATGCCTGGCGGCAGTGGGTGGAAAGCGGCAAAGTGGACGGGCAGGATATGCTGAGGTACTTTGCCCGGATCGCCCGGGACAATGCCCGGACGCCCATGCAGTGGAACCGGGAGAAGAACGCCGGATTCACAACCGGGACGCCCTGGCTGCCGGTGAACAACAACTATCTGCTGATCAACGCGGAGGATCAGGTGAATGATCCGGACAGCGTTTACAACTACTATAAGAAACTGATTGAACTCCGGCATACCCACGACATTATCGTATACGGAAAGTTCATCCCGCTGCTGGAGAATGACGAGAACGTATACGCCTATGCCCGGGAACTGGACGGGAAACGGCTGACGGTGATGCTGAACTGGACGGATCACACGGTGAACTGCACGCTGGCGGAGGAAACGGGCGGCGAGGAGCTGATCTCCAACTATCCGACGCACCAGGCAGGCAGGCTGCAGCCCTATGAGGCGAGGGTGCTACTTGCGTAAAAGCGGGATTTGTGGTAAGGTAATCGAAGCACAAGAAAACACCCCATAAGGCTGCTCAAAACAAGGAGGTCATATCAATGCGTAAACTGGTTGCTTTGCTGTTAGCTCTTTCGCTGGTGCTGGGCCTTGCGTCCACCGCATTTGCCGCAAAGGACTATACACTGGACATCTACTGGATCGGAAACAAGGATGACGAAGAGATCCGCAAGGGTGTGGAAGAGGCCGTCAGCGAATATGTTGAACCGCTGATCAAGGCAAAGGTCGCCTACCACATCATCAACTGGGACGACTGGACCGAGAAGGCCCTGAAGCCCCTGCTGGAAGACGAGAAGATCGACCTGATCTTCACGGCTGACTGGCGGGACTATGTGCAGGAGATCCTGGCCAACAAGCTGCTGCCGCTGGACGACCAGCTGGAGCAGAACGGAAAGGATATTCTGGAAACCCTGCCGCAGGCATTCCTGGACGGCGCAAAGTTCAACGGTGTGCTGTACGGTATTCCGACCAACAAGGAACTGTGCGTGCCCAGCGGCCTGATTGTGAACAAGACGGCAGCCGAGCAGATCGGCTGGGATCCGGAAAAGGATCCGGTGAAAACCACGGAAGAGCTGGAACCCTATCTGGCCAAATACAAGGAAATGTTCCCGGACCGCTATCCCTACCTGATGGAAAAGGACCGCTGGTCTGACGAACCCTGGATCCATGAATGGGCCGCCATCGAGGGCGATGCGCTGGACATGAAGATGGCCGCCGATGAGAACGGCGAGTTTGACGAAACCATCTACAGCATTTATGAAACAGATGAGCAGGAAGCCCATATCCGCCTGATGCGCAAGTGGGCGGAAGCCGGCTATATCTCTCCGGAAGCGGCAAATCCCGATTTTGACTACAACAAGGTTTTCGGCACGGGCGAATTCCTGGTGTTCACCCAGCCGCTGAAGGGCAACAACATCAAGTCCGTGGAGATGTACGGGGCCAACAAGGCGCCGGATGTACCGGACTTTGAGCTGTGCGAGATCATCCTGCAGGACAAGTATCTGGTGACGAACCAGGCCGGCGGGTCCATGTTCGCGATCCCGAAGACCGGCAAGGCCAAGGCGGCTATGAAGTATCTGAACCTGATGCACAGCGATCCCACGCTGGTGAACCTGATGCTCTACGGCAAGGAAGGCGTGAACTACAAGAAGGTCAACGACCAGCAGGTTGAGCTGATCGACGACGCCAACTGGTATGGCCTGCACGGCGGCGCCTGGACCGTGGGCAACACCAAGCTGCAGTATGTGCTGACCACCGAGGATCCGGAAAAGAACGCGATGCTGCAGTCCTACGCGGACGACGCGAAGAAGACTGCTTCCTACGGTTTCCGTCTGGACAGAAGCAAGTGTCAGGAACAGCTGGATGCCGTGGCGGAAGTGGTGAAGAAGTATGAGCGCGGGCTGATGGTCGGCGCGGTGGATCCGGACGATCCAGAACTTGGCCTGGAAGCGTTCCGCAAGGCGCTGAAGGATGCGGGGATTGATGAGCTGAAGGCGGAAGTTGAAGCGCAGTATGCTACGTGGAAGGATTCATTAAAGTAAGGGGGCTTTCCGATCGCCCCTGTACATATCCCTTCGGGGGAAAACGGACAAGACCACCCCCTTTCCCCCTGCCCCCTTCCCCACGCAGATACAAGTCTTTTATATTAATTGACTTGCGTGGGGACGGGGATTGTTTAGTGGTGGGGCTTCGCCCCACCGCCCTCAATAATCGTCCCCCTTGGCACAGTGTAAAACCAAGGGGGATGTGTTTTTTGTTTATGATTTGCGGTTGCAGAGGTTGCAGCCTTCACAGCTGCAACCGCAACTGCAGCTGCCTTTGCCTTGTTTTTTGCGTTTGCGGATCCGCAGGACGGCCAGGACGACGGCAATGCCGACGGCTGCGAGGATCAGGATATCTGAGAGATTCATTGTTCATCTTCCTTTCAGGGGAGAGGGGATTCACTCCTGTTACGGGGTTTAACCTGTTCCGAAGGAGATCCCTCCACTTCGGTCGGGATGACACGGGAAGGGGATGCGCTACTGTGATGGGGTTTTGCCTGTTACGGGCAAGATCTCGACTTTGTTCGGGATGACATGGGAAAAGGTTAGAAGAGAGAGCCGATCAGGCGGACGAGGAGGGCTACGACCCAGGCGATCAGGCACTGCCAGATGACTACGCCGGCGGCCCACTTGCCGCCCAGCTCCCGGCGGATGGCGGCGATGGCGGCGACACAGGGGGTATAGAGCAGGCTGAAGGCCAGCATGGAAGCGGCGGCCAGCGAGCCGAGAGATGCGAGTCCGTCGCCGAAGAGGGTCTCCATGATGGAAACAACGCTTTCCTTGGCCAGGAAGCCGGAGATCAGCGAGGTGACGATGCGCCAGTCACCAAGGCCGATGGGCTTCATGACGGGCACCAGCAGGCCGGCCAGGTTGGCCAGGATGCTGTCATGGGAATCGGTGACCAGATTCAGGCGGAAGTCAAAGGTCTTCAGGAACCAGACCACGATGGTGGCGATCAGGATGACGGAGAAGGCGCGGTGCAGGAAGTCCTTGGATTTTTCCCAGAGGAGCTGCGCGACGTTCTTCGGGCTGGGCATACGGTAATTGGGCAGTTCCATGACAAAGGGAACGGCCTCCCCCCGGAAGAGCGTTTTCCGGGAAATCAGAGCGGCAAGGATCCCGGTCAGGATTCCCAGAAGATACAGCCCGATAATGATCAGCCAGCCGTAACGGGGGAAGAAGGCGGTCACAAAAAATCCATAGATCGGCATCTTGGCCGTACAGGACATGAAGGGGGTCAGGAGGATCGTCATCTTACGGTCCCGGGCGCTGGGCAGGGTGCGGGTGGACATAACCGCCGGCACTGTGCAGCCAAAGCCGATGAGCATCGGGACGATGCTGCGGCCGGACAGGCCGATTTTCCGAAGGAGCTTGTCCATGACGAAGGCTACGCGGGCGATATAGCCGCTGTCCTCCAGGAGGGAAAGGAACAAGAACAGGATCGCGATGATCGGCAGGAAGCTGACCACCGTGCCAACGCCCTCGAAGATGCCGCCCAACACCAGGTTCTGGATGGTTTCGTTGACATGGGCGGCAACCATACCCCGCTCCACAAGGCCCTGCAGGGCGTCAATGCCCTGCTGCAGAAGATCCTGGAAGAAGGGACCGATGAGGAAGAAGGTCAGGAAGAAGACCAGGCCCATGATCAGGATGAAGACGGGAATGGCGGTATACCGGCCGGTCAGGATCCGGTCGATTTTTTCGCTGCGGATATGCTCTTTGCTTTCGCGCGGTTTGATCACACATTCATCGCAGACCTTACGGATATAGGCAAAGCGCATATCCGCGATGGCAGCGCTGCGATCCATACCGCGTTCCTTTTCCATCTGCAGGATGATATGGTCGAGCATCTCGGCTTCGTTCTGATCAAGGGCCAGACGCTCGAGAATCAGCGGGTCGCCTTCGATCAGTTTGGAGGAGGCAAAGCGGAGCGGGACCTCCGCGCGCTCGGCATGGTCCTCCACGAGGTGTTCGACGGCGTGCAGGGCCCGGTGGACCGCACCGCCGTGATCCTCCACGCCGCAGAAGTCTTGCCTTACCGGGTGTTCCTGATATTTCGCCACATGGATCGCGTGGCGAACCAGTTCATCCACGCCCTCGTTTTTGGCGGCCGAGATCGGAACCACCGGGACGCCCAGCATGGCTTCCATGGCGTTTACGTCCACGGTGCCGCCGTTGCCCCGCAGCTCATCCATCATATTCAGGGCAACGACCATGGGGATGTTCATCTCCAGCAGCTGCATGGTCAGGTACAGGTTCCGCTCGATGTTTGTGGCATCAACAATGTTGATAATTGCTTTCGGATGCTGGTCCAGGACGAAACTGCGGGAAACCAGCTCCTCACTGGAATAGGGGGACATCGAATAAATCCCGGGCAGGTCTGTGATCAGCGTGTCAGCATGCCCGCGGATCACGCCGTCCTTCCGGTCCACGGTGACGCCGGGGAAATTGCCGACGTGCTGGTTGGAGCCGGTCAGCTGGTTAAAGAGGGTTGTTTTGCCGCAGTTCTGATTTCCCACCAGGGCGAAAGTCAGCTGTGTTCCCTCCGGCAGGGGATTGCCGGTACCCTTGGGATGAAAGCGGCCTTCCTCACCGAGACCGGGATGCTCCGGCGACGGCCGGTCTTTTTTCGGGGCGGCGTCTTCAGCCGCATTTTCCAGCAGAGTGATCCCGATCTGGCCGGCATCCGCCAGGCGGAGGGTCAGCTCGTATCCGTGGATCCGCAGTTCCATGGGATCACCCATGGGGGCGAGCTTGATCAGGGTCACCTCAGTGCCGGGGATCACGCCCATATCCAGGAAGTGCTGGCGCAGGGCGCCTTCCCCGCCGACGGTTTCGATCCGGGCGGACTGGCCGGGCTTCAGTTCATTGAGTTTCATAATTGTTACCCGCTTTCCTCATGGAACTTTCAGCAGAAGAAGTTAATTCCAGACACAAGAGTTTGCTGTGTCTAACCCAATATAGCACAAGGATGGAACGGATGTCAATATCGAGCAAGTGCATTTTTCATTTGTTTATGATATTATATTTTCTCCCAATGAGATTTGACGGAGGTATAAATGGCGTTAACGGCTTATTGCAAAAAATGCGGCAGGGAAGTGGACGCGGCGGAAGTTTGCCCGTACTGCGGGACAAGGCTCGGGAAGAACGCAGCCCACGCAGCCTGGTGCATAGAGACTGTGCCGGCGAAGAACTGGATCCGCTGGAACGCAGTGATGCGGCTGCTTCTGCCGGCGGCGCTGGTGATCCTGCTGTTGGTCCTGCTGATTGAAGGGATCAGCGGCGGGATCGGCGCGGTGGAGAAGATGATGACCTCCGGATTCCCGGTGGTGCTGCTGATCCTGCTGGGAACGATCCTGGCGGTGGTGCTGCTGGCACTGGTGCTGCAGGGAAAGGAACTGACGGACTATGTGGTGGACAACCGGGGGATTCATGAGATCCATTACCTGCCGAACCCCACGCCGCTGAAGCAACTGTGCAGGCTGAAGTCACCTTCACTGGCCGGGACGACGGGGGAGGACGGCAGGGCACCGGTGGTGAAACTGTCGGAGAAGGACCTGGCCTGGAAGGACGTGGCAAGGGTCCAGCTGTGGCCGGAGAAGTGCATGATCCTGTATTACGCCCCGGCGGGCTGGCTGCGGATCGCGGTTGAATGCACGCCGTTTACCTGGGATGATGTGATGGGGCTGACCCGGGAGAAACTGGGGAAGAAGCGGAAGATCCGCCTGCCCCAGTCGCTGGTGATCCCTTCCGCTCCGAAAGCCAGAAAAGCGAAACCGCAGCCTGTGGCTGCACCGGAAGTGGAAGAAGCGCTGGAGCAGCTCCGGATGGAAGAACTGATGGAACAGCCGGAGGATGAATCATCGGGGACGGTTCTGTAAGCATTGAACGAAAAAGACCGTTTCTCTATTCAAAAACCGGCTGCCATTTCGGCAGCCGGTTTCCTATTACAGCTGGTTCCTCTGAATCTTCCCGGAAATCGTCTTGGGCAGCTCCTCCCGGAACACGATCTTCCGCGGATACTTGTACGGCGCGGTATGTTCCTTCACATACTGCTGAATCTCTTTCTTGAGTTCCTCGGTGCCCTCCGTCCCCTTCGTCAGCACAATGGACGCCTTGACGATCTGGCCGCGCACTTCGTCCGGCTCGGCGGATACGCCGCATTCCAGCACATAGGGCAGCTCCATGATCACGGATTCAATCTCGAACGGTCCGATGCGGTAGCCGGAGGACTTGATTACGTCGTCAATCCGGGAGACATACCAGAAGTAGCCGTCCTCATCCCGCCAGGCCGTATCGCCGGTATGATACAGCCCGTCGTGCCAGGCTTCCTTCGTCTTTTCTTCGTCCAGATAATACTCGCGGTAAAGGCCGCAGGGTGTCGTTTTGTCCGTGTGAATCACGATTTCGCCCACTTCGCCGTTGGCCACGGGGTTGCCGTCCGGGTCCACGATGTCCACGTCATACTGCGGGCTGGCCTTGCCCATGGAGCCGATCTTCGGCACGGTACCGTACAGGTTGCCGATGGTCAGCGTCGTCTCCGTCTGGCCGAAGCCCTCCATGATCTTCAGACCCGTCGCCTTTTCAAACTGGCGGAAAACTTCCGGATTCAGCGCCTCGCCGGCGGTGGTCATATGATGGATGGAACTGAGGTCGTAGTTTTCCAGATCCACCTTGATGAACATTCGCAGCATCGTGGGCGGCGCGCAGAAGGTCGTGATATTGTATTTTTTGAACATCGGCAGGATGTCCGCGGCGTCAAACTTGTCAAAGTCATATACAAACACTGCGCCTTCGCACAGCCACTGGCCGTACAGCTTGCCCCACAGGGATTTGCCCCACCCGGTATCGGAGATTGTCAGGTGCAGGCCGTCCCGCTCGCAGCAGTGCCAGTATTTGGCCGTGACATAGTGGCCCAGGGCGTAGGTATGCTTGTGCTGCGCCATCTTCGGGTTGCCGGTCGTTCCGGAGGTGAAGAACATGAGCGCCGGTTCATCTCCGCAGGAAGCGTCCTCCGGCCGGCGATAGCGGCGGGTGAACAGCGGATATTCCGCGTTCAGGTCGTGCCAGCCCTCCCGGGTGCCGTTGACCATGATCAGAGTCTCGACAGACGGGCATTTCGCGGCAGCACGCTCGGCGATCTCGGCTGTGTCGCCGTCCGCCGTGCAGATCAGCGCCTTCACGCCGGCGGCGTTGAACCGGTATTCAAAATCATGCTCCTTCAGCTGGTTGGTCGCCGGGATGGCGATGGCGCCGAGCTTGTGCAGGGCTACCATGGCAAACCAGAACTGGTAATGCCGTTTCAGCACCAGCATCACCCGGTCGCCCCGGCGGATCCCGAGGGAGGTAAAGTAGTTCGCGCACTGGTTGGACGCATCCTTCACGTCCTTGAAGGTGAAGCGGCGTTCCTGATGGTGCTTGTCCACATAAAGCATGGCCAGCTTGTCCGGATACTCCCGGGCAATCCCGTCCACAATGTCAAAGCCGAAGTTGAAGGTCTCCGCGTTCGGGAAGCTGATGGCGGTCAGCCTGCCCTGTTCATCCTCTTTGGCGTCGATGAACTTGGAGGCGATCAGGTGAGCTTTTTCCCGAACGGGCATCGGCGCCTCGACCGTTTCCGTCTCGGGCTGGGGCGCCTCCCGGGGCAGGATCATCGCGAGGAAAACGCAGTCCTTCCCGTCCACCGCGATCATCCCGTGCGGCAGGGAGGAGTTGTAGTAGATGCTGTCGCCCTCGTGCAGAATCTCCGTATGATCGCCGACCTGCACCTTCAGCGTGCCGGAGAGCACCAGGTCAAATTCCTGGCCTCTGTGAGTCGTCGTATGGATCGGTTCGCTCTGCTGCTTTTCGGAATATTCATAGCGGACCCAGTAAGGTTCCGCCGCCTTGTCCCGGAATTTGGGCGCAAGGTTTGAGATGGCGATGCCTTCCTCCTTCGCGGTGGTCTCGCCCTTGCCGCGGCGGGTCACCGTATAGGTGGACAGGAAAGCATTATGGCCTTCCAGCAGTTCCGTCAGCTCCATGTTGAAGGCCTGGGCGGACTTGTAGATGAAGGTGAAGGGCATATCCGTCTGACCGGCTTCATAAAGCTCGTATTCCGCCGGGGTGACTTCCGTCTTCTCCGCCATTTCCTCCGGGGTCCATCCCATAATCTCCCGCATCTCACGCAAACGGGAAGCGATTGCCTGCAGCTGGTTGAGATCGGTCTGGGTATTCATCTTGACTTTCCTCCCATCAAACACATTTGAAATAAAATGACCCGTCTCTGCTTTGAGACGGGTCATCTGACTCGCGGTACCACTCAAATTGCGCGCCTTTGCGCACCACTTCAGGCACTGACATGCCCTATGCATTTACGCAGCATTCACGGGAGACGCCTACAAGGATTCGCGATCCGTTCGGATCTCCGGCTCAGAAGGGATGGGATGAAGCTTCAGCCCGCCGGTTCACACCACACCCGGCTCTCTGCGGGGCCTCCCGCTGTTCCGTCTTCGTCACAGCCTTGCTATGAAATTGACCGAATTCTATCACAGGAAATCCCGGTTGTCAATACGCACCTGAATATTCAGCTGCCGAGGTAGGCTTTGCGGACGTCGTCATTTTGGAGAAGCTCGGCGGCATTACCGGACATGGAGATGGCGCCGGTTTCCAGGACGTAGGCCCGGTTGGCGACGGAAAGGGCCATCTGGGCATTCTGCTCCACGAGGAGGATGGTGACGCCGGAGTTGTGCATTTCCTCAATAATACTGAAAATCTGATCCACAAGGATCGGGGCAAGGCCCATGGAGGGTTCATCCAGCATGAGCAGCTTCGGGCGGCTCATCAGCGCCCGGGCCATGGCCAGCATCTGCTGCTCGCCGCCGGAGAGGGTGCCGCCGATCTGCTTTTCACGCTCTTTGAGGCGGGGAAAGCGGCCGAAGACATCCTCAAGGGAGGCTTCGATCTCTTCCCTGGGGCGGCTGAAAGCGCCCATTTCAAGATTTTCCCGGACGGTCATGTGCTGGAAGATCCGGCGACCTTCCGGGCAGAGACTCAGGCCCTTGTAAACCATCTTTGAAGCACCGGTGCCGTCCACAGGGACACCGCCCAGGACGATGGAGCCCTGTCGGGGTTTCAGCAGGCCGGCGATGGTGTTCAAAGTAGTGGATTTCCCGGCACCGTTCGCGCCGATCAGGGTCACAATTTCGCCCTCATGCACTTCCAGGGAGATGCCTTTGACCGCATGGATGGCGCCGTAGTATACGTGCAGGTCCTTTACCTTCAGCAGAGGCAGGTCCTGTTCCCGAACGGCGGCATTCGGATTATTCTCGCTCATCTTCAGCCCTCCTTTTTCTTGCCCAGATAGGCTTCGATGACGGCGGGGTTTGCCTGGATCTCATCGGCGGTTCCCTTGGCGATGACTTTGCCGAAGTTCAGGACGCAGATGCCCTCGCAGACACCCATGACGAGACTCATGTCATGTTCAATGAGAAGGATCGCGATCTGGAACTGATCCCGGATCTTCGCAATGTTTTCCATGAGCTCTTCAGTCTCATGGGGATTCATGCCGGCGGCAGGCTCATCCAGGAGGAGGAGCTTCGGATCGGTTGCGAGGGCACGGACGATCTCCAGACGGCGCTGGGCCCCGTAGGGCAGGCTGCCGGCGGTTTCATCCGCCAGATCCTGCATGCCGAAGATATCCAGGAGCTCCATGGCCCGCTCGTGCTGGCGCTTCTCCTGCTTCCAGTAACGGGGCAGGCGGAGGATGCCGGTGAACATATCGTAGCGGATCTGATTATGCAGGCCGATGCGGACATTTTCTTCCACAGTCATCTTGTCAAAGAGGCGGATGTTCTGGAAGGTACGGGCGATGCCCAGACGGGAGGCCTGAACAATGCTCATGCCGTGCAGATCCTGCCCGTTGATCAGTACTGCGCCGGTGGTGGGCTCATAGACCTTGGTCAGGAGATTGAAGACGGTGGTCTTTCCGGCGCCGTTGGGGCCGATAAGGCCGGCGATCTCCGTTTTGCCGATGGTCAGGTTGAAATCATCAACCGCCTTCAGGCCGCCGAACTCGATGCCCAGATGGCGGGTCTCCATGACCGGGATTTCATCGACATCCCGCTCGGGAATGATGGAATGGGAAGGCACCGGGACCATTTTGGTATCGGAACGATGTTTCTTTGGCTTCTGCGTCACTTGACGTCACCTCCTCCGGCGGTTTCCCCGCGATTTTTACGGACAAGCTTTTTCGCCGGGGAAGCAAGCCTGTTGACGAAAGCACGGGTCGTCGGGTTGTTGGTAAAGATCATGACCAGGATCAGCACAACCGCGTAGACCAGCATGCGGTAATCCGCGAATTCCCGCAGGACTTCCGGCAGAATGGTGAGGAAGGTGGCGGAGATGATGGAGCCCAGGACGTTGCCCAGACCGCCGAGCACCACGAAGACCAGCACGTTGATGGACTGGTTGAAGGTGAACTGGGTCGGGACGACGGTGGAGGAATTCAGGCCGTAGAGCGCGCCGGCCATTCCGGCCAGGACGGCGGCGGTGACGAAGGCCATCATCTTATACTTGGTTACGGAAACGCCCATCGACTCTGCAGCGATACGGTTGTCCCGGGTGGCCTGGATGGCGCGGCCCGCGCGGGAATTGACCAGGTTCAGGACAACAATCAGGGTGATCAGGATCAGGACGAAACCCACCTCAAAGGTGGAGATCGGCTTGATTTTGACCGCGCCCTTGGCTCCGTCCACCAGCATGGTGACACCGGCGGGGAGTTTCTCCTTGTTCAGGAAGGCGAAGTGCAGTTTTCCGTTTGCGGTGCCGATATAGAGGACGTTAACCAGATTCCGGATAATTTCGCCGAAGGCCAGCGTCACGATGGCCAGATAGTCGCCCCGGAGACGGAGGACCGGAATACCGATGAGCACGCCGAAGATGCCGGCGAGGATTCCGCCGGCGAGAATCGCCAGCACCAGGCGCAGGAGGGGATCCTGCATGTCAAAGGCCGACAGGAGCCAGCCGCTGACAACCGCGCCGGTATAAGCGCCGATGCTCATGAAGCCGGCATGGCCGAGGCTGAGCTCTCCGGAAAAGCCGATGACCAGATTCAGGGAGACCGCCATGATGATCCAGGCGCAGATGGGCACCAGCTGGCCCTTCAGGGAACGGCTGATGGCCTTGGCGGAGATCATGTTTTCCAGGATGATGAAGGCCACGATGACCAGGCCGAAGGTGACCAGGTTGTAGATGAGGCGTTTGCGCTTTGCTTTCGTCATATTCCTCACCTCACACTTTCTCACGCATGGGCTTGCCCAGCAGGCCGGCGGGCTTGACCAGGAGCACGATGATCAGCACGGCGAAGACGATGGCGTCCCCCAGCTCGGTGGAGATATAGGCCTTGCCGAAAATCTCGATCACGCCGAGGAGAATACCGCCCAGCATGGCCCCGGGGATTGACCCGATGCCGCCGAAGACGGCGGCGGTGAAGGCCTTGATGCCCGGCATGGAACCGGTGGTGGGCTGCAGGATGGGATAAGAGGAGCAGAGCAGAATGCCGGCGATGGCCGCCAGCGCGCTGCCGATGGCGAAGGTGAGGGAGATGGTCCGGTTGACGTTGATTCCCATCAGCTCCGCGGCGCCCCTGTCTTCCGATACGCAGCGCATGGCTTTGCCCAGCTTGGTCTTGGAGGTGAAGAGGGTCAGGCCGACCATGATGACCACATTAGCCAGGATCGTAATAATCGTGGCGGTGGAGATGTTCAGCTGGCCCAGGCGGATGCTGCTGCCGTTGATGAAGGTGGTGGGGAAGGACTTGGGGTTGGCTCCCCAGATCATCAGGGCGATGTTCTGCAGCAAATAGCTTACGCCGATAGCGGTGATCAGCACGGCGAGGGAAGCCGCCTGCCGCAGAGGACGGTAGGCGAGGCCCTCGATCGTGATGCCCAGGATGGTGCAGGCGACCATGGCGACCAGAATGGCCAGGACCGGGGGGAAGCCCCAGTACTGCAGGCCGCAGAAGGCGATATAGGCGCCGACCATGATGACGTCGCCGTGAGCAAAGTTCAGCATCTTGGCGATGCCGTAGACCATGGTGTAGCCGAGGGCGATGATTGCGTAGATGCTGCCCAGGCTGAGGCCGTTAATCAGATGATCAAGAAAAATCATAAGCTTGATGCGAGGGCTTTCCGGTCGCCCTCGCGCTCCTTCGGGGATTTCGCGGCTGCGGCCGCGACCAGGGCTTTCCGATCGCCCTGGACCTTCGGCTTCCGCTTAATATTTTTGAAAACGAGCGAAACCGGTCCTGAAAGAGGACCGGTCCGCAAAAGAACTTACGGGATCAATTACTTGAAGACATAGACACCGTTCTCGATGGTGGCGGCCATAGGCGTCTTGGTGACGGCGCCGGACTCGTCCCAGGTCATGGAACCGGTGATGCCGTCCACCTGGATTTCCTTCATGGCGGCGATCAGCAGGTCGCAGGCTTCCTCGGGCGTGGTGTCGGCGGTGATGCCGGCCTTTTCGGCGGCGGCAACCAGGATGTAGATGCCGTCATAGGCGTCGGCAGCGAACTGAATGGGAGTCTCGCCGAACTTGTCTTCATACAGCTTGACGAAGTTCGCAACCTTGGCATCTTCAGAGGTGGCGACGAAGGGGGTCAGCAGCATGACGCCCTCTGCCAGGGAGGTGTCGAAACCTTCCACGGACAGGATGCCGTCCATGCCGTCCACACCGAAGAAGATTGGCTTGTAGTTCTTGTCAGCCGCGGTCTTCAGGATCAGGGAAGCGGGGGTGTAGTACATGGGCAGGAAGACGATTTCGGCGCCGGCTTCCTGGGCCTTGCCGACCTGGACGGTGAAGTCCGTGGTCTCATCGGTGAAGGTCTCCTCGCTGACGATTTCCAGGCCGAGGCCGGGAGCCTTTTCCACAAAGGTATCACGGATGCCGGTGGAATACACGTCGGCGTTGTTGTAGATCACGGCGATCTTGGTGCCCAGCTTGTGCTCAGCGATGTACTCAGCGGAGGCGGCACCCTGGTTCGGGTCGGTGAAGCAGACCTGGAAGACGTTGTCCTTGTCTTCGATGACGGCGGTGGAGGAAGCGGAGGGGGTCAGGAAGAACACACGGTCCGTGTATCCCTGAGCACCCGCGGCTTCACAAGGCTTGGAAGTGGTGGAACCGAGAATCATCTGGGCGCCGGCATCCAAAGCGGCGTTGTAGGCGTTGATGACCTTTTCCACATTGTGCTCGTCATCTTCATCGATCAGTTCGATCTTGTACTTTCCGCCGGCGGCGTTGATTTCATCCACGGCGATCTGGGCACCGCGGCTGGTGGCGATACCGTACAGGGCGGCAGGGCCGGTCAGCGGGCCGATATGGGCGATCTTCAGAGTAATCGGCTCCTCAGCGAAGGCGGAGCAGACGGTCAGCGCCAGAACCAGCGCCAGAGCCAGAGCAATCAGCTTTTTCATGAATGTTTCCTCCTCAATAAATTTAGGTACAATAAAGGCAACAAAGCTTCCTTGCTTTGTATCGCCCATTATACACCGGAATTTCGGTGAGTAAAGTGTTTTCATTGTTTTTTAAAAGGGGGCTTTCCGGCCAGTGAAAATATTTCAAAAATATTTCAAAACCTTGACAGGATTGGACTTTACCTTTAAAATAATATAGATTTCCTATGTTGATCCATATTGACGCGTCCGTCCGGGCTTCCGGCGGAGGAAGGAGGAAGGAACCTTCGGGCTCTGAGACAATATGATCAGAAAACGTTTATTGCTTGCCCTGGCGGTGGGGATCGCGCTGGTGCTTCTGTGCGTCTCTGCCGCGCTGGCAGATGATCCGATGAAGGTTTCCATGGAACTGAGCACCAACAAGTTCAGTGAACCGAAGACGATCAAGGTGTCCATCACCGTGACCAATGTCGGCGATGTTGATATGCCCGGGCCGGTGAAGCTGTATTATCCCAGCGGCAAACAGGTGGATGAGTTCGGAGCTCCCACGCTGGCTATCGGCGCCAGCAAAAACTGGTCCGGCGACTGGACCGTGACCCAGAAGGAACTGGAAGCGGGCAAGATCACCTTCAAGATCAGGTATTCCGTGTACAGCGACGAAGTGGATGAAGAAGGAAACAATACGCTGGTCAACAAGACCAAGAACTTCTCCAAAAAGATCCAGTACAGCGGCGCCGATCCTCAGATTGACGTCCGGCGCACGATTGCGCCGATGACTGCCCAGAAGGGCCAGGAAGTCAGCATTACCTATGACATCGCCAACACGGGCCCCGTGGACGTGTCCGCAGTAACGATCAAAGAAAACAGCTCTGTTTCCTCCAAGAGCGGAACGATTGATTCAATCCCTGCCGGGGAAACAGGCAGTTATACCTTTACCACCTACATGGGCCAGAAGGATATGACGAGTTCCGCCACGATTTCCTACAAGGCCGGCGGGAAAACCTTTACAACCAAGGTGGAGAACGAAACAATCAAGCACGGCGAGGTCAGGGTTGCCGCAACACTGACAGCGGATAAGAAGGGCGGCGCGCCGGGAGATACGGTCAAGCTGACCCTGAAACTGAAGAACAACGGTACTACGGACGTCACCAACGTGACGGTGACGGACGCCACGCTGGGAACCGTGTTCAGCGGGGAAACCGTCAAAGCCGGCGAGACGGTTGAACTGGAAAAGGAACTGACAATCACCGATACCGTGGATCTCCAGTTCATCGTGAAGGCAGACGACGGAACAGGCAAAGAATTCGAGACGGCGACCGGGCGGGTGAACATCATTGCCACCGATCCGACGCAGCAGATTGTGCTGACCCCGGAGGTTTCCGCAGACCGGGATAAGGTTTACAAACTGCCCGGAACAGTCCGGTTCTCCTTTACCGTCCATAACGACAGCGCGGTCGAGGTCAAGGATATCACCGTAAAAGCCGTGGACGTCACACTGTACAGCATTGACTCGATTGCGGCCGGGGAAAGTTTCTCCTTCATCCGGGATACGGACGTCAGCATGGCGGGTACGTATCAGTTCACCGCATCCTGCAAGGATGTGCTGGGCCAAACGCTGGTATTCGAAAGCAACCCGGTCCGGATTGACTACGCGGAGCCCACGCCGGTTCCGACCGAAGCGCCGCTGGTGACTCCGCCGGCGCCGGCTACCGAGCCAATGCCGACCGACCAGCCGGAACCCGAATGGCTTGATCAGGCGGAGAATATCGCCGGAACGGCCAAGTGGATCCTGGCCGGGATCGGCGGCGTGTTGCTGCTGCTCCTGCTGATCGGTGCGATCCGCCGCGGCAAGAGCCGGAGTGAATCAAAGAAAGCCATGGACCATCTGGACGGCGCGACCTACCGTGAATACGGCACGAAGCCGAAACGCCGCCGCAGTGAGATCAATAACGGCGGAACCGAAGCGGACAAAGCAGCCGCGGACGCGAATGAGAACTCCGCCCACAGCAGCGAGCTGATGGCGGAAACCCTGAAGCGGCTCTATGACGACAAAGTGACGGCAGAGGCGGCGAAGGGGACTGCCGAAGCCGTGACGGAAACGGCGGAGAAGGCGGAGCAGACCGCTGCGGAAGTGGCTGCACCGGCAGCCGAAGCTGCCGCGGAGACAGCCGAAGCCGTGAAGGAAGCTGCTGCCGAAGCCGAAGAAACCAAAACGGAAGCAGTCGAAGCCTCAGCGGAGACCATCGAAGCTGCGAAGGAAGCCCTGCAGGCCAGGGCCGAGGAAAACGGAGCGGGAAGACGGCGCAGGGGTAAGAAATAATACAGAACACCGGAACCGATGCGGTTCCGGTGTTTGTGTAATAAATTCCTGTTCTATTATTCCGCAAGGGCTGCCTTATACAGCGCTTCCAGCTTTTCGTAGCTCAGAGGCGCCTGGGCGTGGTAGGTCACGACGCCCTGCGGATTCAGGACAATGGTCGAGGGCAGCGCCTCCGAGACATTCAGGAGCTTCATGATGCCCTTTTCCTTGCTGTCGGTGGCAAAGTCCAGGTGGTCCCAGCCCTTATCTTCGAGGAATTCTTTGGCCTTCTTGGCACCGGCTTTGGCATGGATGGCCAGGATCTCCACATCGGGATAAGCAACTTTCAGCTTCTCGTATTCCGGGAGTTCCGCAATGCACGGCGCGCAGGTGGTGCCCCAGAAGTTGAGGATGACGACGTGTCCCCGGTGATCCGACAGTTTGAAGTCGCCCCCATTCAGCAGATCCGTGGAGAAGTCCGGCAGCAGGCTGCCCTCAGCCGAGCCCACCGGCAGGTTTGCGGCCGGCGCCGCAGCTGCTTCAGGAGCTGCTTCCGCAGTTTCCTCCGCAGCCGCTTCCGGAGCCGTTTCCCCGGTTCCCTCCGCGGTTGATTCCGGAGCCGCTTCAGTTACGGTACCGTCAGTTTTTCCCTGATCGTCCGCCAGCGCCGCCTTATACAGCGTTTCCAGCTTTTCGTAGCTCAGGGGCGCCTGGGCGTGGTAGGTTACGACGCCCTGCGGATTCAGGACAATGGTCGAGGGCAGCGCTTCCGAGACGTTCAGGAGCTTCATGATGCCCTTTTCCTTGCTGTCGGTGGCAAAGTCCAGGTGGTCCCAGCCCTTATCTTCAAGGAATTCTTTGGCCTTCTTGGCGCCGGCTTTGGCGTGGATGGCCAGGATTTCCACATCGGGATAAGCGACTTTCAGCTTTTCGTACTCCGGGAGTTCCGCAATGCACGGCGCGCAGGTGGTGCCCCAGAAGTTGAGGATGACGACGTGCCCCCGGTGATCCGACAGGTTGAAGTCACCTCCGCTGAGCAGATCCGTGGAGAAGTCCGGCAGCAGATTTCCGACTTCCGAGCCTGCCGGCAGGCTGACGGCAGCGGTCTGAGGTTTTGCTGTTTTGTCCGCTTCGGATTCTTTTGTTTCCGGGGCGGCTTTTGTTTCGGCCGAACCGGTTTCGACGGCAACCTGCTCAGTAACGGCGGCCTGTTCCGTTACAGCCGCCGCGGCTGCCGGCTCATCCGCCTTTTCCAGGGCCGGTTCAATGAAATTGAACCAGCACAGGGCGAAGACCAGCACCGCAATGGCGACACCCCAGACAATCCGCACGATCTTCTTCCGCTTCTGAACGACCGGTTCCGGATCGGCGTTCCTGCCGGTCTCCGGCCCCTTCAGGGTGATCTTCCCGCACTTCAGGGAGATTGCCCCCTGGGCGCAGGTGCTGATGCACTTGCCGCAGGAGATACATTCGTGGTCCCCAACATGTCTGACATCCATCTGACACTTCATCACGCACAGGCCGCAGCCGTTGCAGCGGTCCGGGTTCACTTTGACGCCCGTCAGCGCGAAGCGGTTGAAGAAACCGTAGATCGCGCCCAGCGGGCAGATGAACCGGCAGAAGGAACGGTAGCAGAAGATACAGGCCAGACCGATGACCAGCATGATGACCCATTTGTTGGTGAACACCGACCCCAGCTGGTAAAAGGAGGTGGCGTTGGCCGGATTCTGCAGCAGGCCCACCGCGCCCTCAAAGGTGCCGGCCGGACAGATGTATTTGCAGAAGCCGGGCAGGATAATGCCCCTGCCCACGCCGAAGATCAGCGGGATGGCGATGACAAACACCGCCAGGAAGACATATTTCAGGTAGGAGAGCTTCCGGGTGATGTGGCTTTTGCGGATCTTCGGGGTCGGGATCTTATGCAGCAGCTCCTGGATCAGGCCCAGGGGGCAGATCCAGCCGCAGATCGTCCGGCCCAGGATGACGCCGAAGAGCGCCAGAATGCCCAGGACATACCAGGGCGCGGTATGCCCGGCGGCGTTCAGGGCGTTCTGCAGGGAACCCAGGGGGCAGCTGGCGACGGCGCCCGGACAGGAATAGCAGTTAAAGCCCGGCACGCAGACCGACTTCAGGCTGCCCGTGTAAATATGGCCGTCAATGAAGCCTTTCAGATTCGCGTTATACAGCAGGGCGGCATACAGCTGGACCAGGCGGCGGGTTCCCGGACGCTGCATCTTTTCCCGTTTGGTTTCGGGAGCCTTCTTATCGAGGGTTTTGTTTTCGTTATTGATCGTATTATCCAAGGCCAACACACTCCGTACAGATGGTGGCGCCTTTGGCCAGCACGTCCTCCAGCCCGCCATTGAGAATTCCCGCGACGATCAGGCCCACCGCCAGCGCGATCACCGCGACGCGAAGATAGAGTTCACTCTGGGTTGCAACCTGGTGAACCGCTTTTTCCCGGATGCTGCCCTGATCCCGCAGGAGTTTTTCATCCCGCACGGGCTTGTCCGCCTTTTCATCTTTGATGCCCAGGATCAGGCCGGAGACCGTCATCCCGAAGGCGCAGAACAAAAGCGGCAGGATGGGCAGCAGCTTGGCGCCGACCCTTTCCCGGGTGTACATGTAGTAGAACAGATCCCCTTCAGCCTGCTTTGCCGCGCCGTCAAAATACAGACAGAGCGCGGAGGCTGCCAGCAGCCCCGCGATCAGCGCGCAAAGCAGGGACTGAACGATCAGGAATGTTTTTTTGCGTGTCAAGCAAGTCACCTCCATATTGGTTTTCCATGCTAATTATACCATATTATATGAAACGCGGCTGAACCGCAACAAATTGTTCGTGATTTGCCGCTTTTTTCTCCGCTTTTCTCAGCAGACTGCAGGTGTTGCGGATTTGCTGCGGCCGGAGTATGATAAACAGACAGGAAGCAGCCGAAAGGAGAACCGAGATGAAGAAGCCCGGCGAAAGCGTTGTTTTCAAAAGCATTATAGGGATTATCATCCCAATGATCCTGCTGTCTGTGATCATCGGGATTCTGGGATACCGCAGTTTTACAGACGGTATGCTGAAACTGTATGAAGACGGGGCGGTTGAGATCGCGAATACCGCCAGGACGGAAATAAACGGCGACCGGACGGATGCCTACGCGCAGAGCGAAGGGACAACGGAAGAATACATGGACGTCTGGACGGAAATGGACCGCCTGTGCAACTCCTCCGGGGCGACGTTCATCTATGTGATCCGGCCGGATCTGTCCGATTACGCGCATATCACGTTCCTCTTTTCCACGATCAACAAAGAGAGCAAATATACGAAGTATGACTTCGGATACGTCCGGGACACGACCAACGACGAATATAAGGAAAAATACCGCAGGCTGTATGACGGGGAATCCGACTCGGAGATTGTGATCCGCGACCGCGGCTACATCGAGACGGATGCGCATATCACGGCCATGGTGCCGGTGAAGGGAACGGACGGGCAGACGAAGGCCATCCTGTGCGTGCAGCGACAGATGGAGAACCTGACGAGGGTGCGCAACCGCTTTATCGGGTTTGTGCTCCTGGTGCTGGCGCTGCTGGTGATCATCATCATCGTCGCGCAGCATTTCTATCTGCGCAGGGTGCTGCTGCAGCCGCTGACAAAGATCACGGACGAAGCGGTACGATTTGCGACAGAGGAAGTGCCCGCCGAAACAAAACTGACGGAGACCATCAAAAACAAGGATGAGATCGGAAAACTGGCCGGATCCATCGACCATATGGAGGAGCAGGTCACCAAATATATTGATGAACTGACGACGGCGACGGCGGAGAAAGAGCGCATCAGCACGGAACTGTCGCTGGCGACCCGCATCCAGGCGGATATGCTGCCGAGCGTGTTCCCGGCATTCCCGGACCGCTCTGAATTTGACATTTACGCGTCCATGAAGCCGGCGAAGGAAGTAGGCGGCGACTTCTACGACTTCTTCCTGATCGATCACGACCATCTGGCGCTGGTCATGGCGGACGTGAGCGGCAAGGGCGTTCCCGCGGCGCTGTTCATGATGGCCTCCAAGATCATGATCCAGAACATCGCGATGACCGGTGTGAGCCCGCGGGAAATCCTGGAGACGACGAACAACCGGATCTGCCAGAATAACCAGCAGGAGATGTTCGTGACCGTCTGGCTCGGCATCCTGGACCTGCGGACCGGGGAACTGAAGGCGGCCAACGCGGGCCATGAATATCCGGTGGTGACCCGGGCCGAAGGGGAATTTGAGCTGGTAAAGGACAAGCACGGCTTCGTCATCGGCGGAATGGAAGGCGTCCGGTATAAAGAGTATGAACTCAAAATGGAACCCGGGGAGGAACTGTTCCTGTACACGGACGGCGTGCCGGAAGCCACGAACGCACAGAATGAACTCTACGGCACCGAGCGGATGATGGAGGTCCTGAACAGCAACCGGGGCCTGGAGCCGGAGAAGGTGCTGGAGACGGTGAAAGCCGATGTGGACCGTTTCGTCGGGGACGCGCCGCAGTTTGACGACCTGACGATGCTGTGCGTACGGTACAACGGGTGAGCAAAAAAGCAAAACGGGTACTGCCATCACGGTATCCGGCTGCGTATAAACCTATGAGACCGCTATGGCGGTTCAAAAATAAAAAACACTCAGTGTAAAGGAGATTTCCAAGATGAAAAAAGTGACTGCAATTCTGACGGCACTGGTACTGGCCCTGGGACTGGGATGCACGTTCGCAATGGCGGAGGAGGATTATAAGCCGTCCACGCCTGAGATGAAGGTTTATGAGAGCATCTGGGTGTCGAACGACGGAAATGCCCGGGTATGGATCGGCCGGCAGGACGACGGATTCCAGATCGAGGCGATGCAGAGGAACGGAGACGGTACCGTTACTGCCTGGGAATACCTGTCCAATTTCGACGAAGAGTCAAACTCCCTCAAGGACGCCCGGGGCATCAAAGGTGACTATAAGATCGCGGACGGCAAGGCAGAGCTTATCGAAGGCACAAACGAAGACGATGCCGGGGCCAGCTTTACGGTCGATCAAAACGGCGTTCTGATCTGGAAGGAAGCGAAGGAGGGCGGTTTCGATATCGGCCTGCTGAGGATCGGCAACTTTGCCGGCCGGTATGTCCATGACCGGGCCGCGCTTGATTTCGTATGGGATGTTCACGATAATGAATATAACATCCTGCTGACCTGGGGCGAGAGCGCTGACCAAACCTGGGATTATATACTGAAAGGCACTTATATTCCCGAGACCGAAACCGTGAAGTTCCAGGGCCTGAAGCAGCTGCTGACATACAAGGAAGACGGGGAAATTGACACGACGGCCGAGATCGAACAGGGTGAAGTGAAAGGAAGCTGCTTCTTCAATGAAAACGGCGGTCTGGTATGGCAGGCATCCGATCTCGATGAAGGAGAGATTGTGTTTGAAAACGAACTCCTTCCGATCTGGGAGCTGGAAATGTGATCACCGGCTTTTCCGGAACAGAAAGACTTTTTTATCAGGACAAGGGCAGAACCCCCTGTCCTGTTTCCCTTCTGCGGGGGTTGTAAAAAGAAGCCGTTTGCGGTATGCTCATGCTGTTGTTAACCGAAACGGTATCCGCAAACGGAAAAGAGAGGAAGAACCAAAGTGAACGAAACAACGAATGAATTAATCAAAAGACTTCATCGCGCCAAACTGGTGCCGGCTGTTATCAGTATTGCCTTCGGCATTGCACTGATCATCGCCCGGCAGTCCGCCATGGAAGTGATTGTGAAGATCGCGGCCGCTATGCTGATCGCCTGCGGCGTCGGCTGCGTGCTGGTCTATCTGTTCGGGCCGGTCAAAGACTCCTCGCAGTTTGTCGTCGGCGGCTTTGCCGCATTGATCGGCTTCCTGGCCTGGTTCAACTCCGGCTTTGTCGTGGGTCTGTTCCCAATTATCACAGGCATCGTCCTGCTGATGAACGGTCTGAGCAACCTGGCCACGCTCAGCGCACCCGGATTCTATCCCAACAGGGGACTGATTGTGGTTTTCTCGGTGCTGATGATCGCGGCCGGCATACTGATCCTGATCCATCCCGCCGCGATTGAAGGCGCGCTGATGGTCGTCATCGGCATCAGCTATCTGGTCAGCGGCATCTTTGACCTGATTCTCCTGTACCAGGCGAAGAACATACTGATGAGCTGACGATGAAAAGAATACGCAGAAACATCTCCCCGCTGATCCTTTCCGGAGTCGGAATCTGGATGCTGGTGAACCAGAATGCTTCCATGCTGATTCTGGGGATCGCGATTGCCGCCCTGAGCGGAATCGGTATTGTGCTGGCAGCAACGGACAAAGAAACCTCCAAGACCGGCAAAGGCGTGCATATCGGACTGAACGGTATTTTTGCAGCGGCCGGCGCCCTGCTGGCGATCAGCCCCGGAATACTGCAAAAGTACCTGAAATATCTCATGGGAGGTTTCGCGATCATCTACAGCCTGCTGGTCCTGAGGCGGATGATTAAAAACAAATACCAGAAAGGCTTCATTATCGCGGAGTGTGTTCCGGTGCTTCTGGGCGCCGCATTGATGCTGGTGCCCATGGGTGAAGAAATCTGTGCGCCCGCCGCCGGCGGCGTACTGGCGGCTACCGGTATCATTACGCTGATCGGGAACCTGTTCGGGAAAAAGAAGGAAGACGAAAAGAGGATGGCTCATGAAAACGGATAAACTATGGGTGAACGGCAGCATCCGCCGGACCAGTGAAGTGAATGAGATTCTGAGCGACTTTGCGCACAAGGCAGGTATCATCGGGAAGAACTTTCAGCACATGATTCTGCTGACAGAGGAAACTCTGGGCATGGCGAACCAGATGCTGAAGGATTTCGCCGGAGAAATCTGGCTGGAGACGACGCCCGGGGGCTATGATATCATCCTGGAAGCGGATGTAAGCGAATGTTCTTCGGACATGCCGAACAAGACGGAAGGATTTATGGCGAAGATCGCGGAAATGCTGAACTGCTCCTATATGTTTGAGAACATTTCGGAGATGCCGGAGAACCTGGTTTCTGCGCTTCCGGATTATCTGAGCTACGGAATCCGGGAATCCGAAAATGCGCCGGTATGGGCCGGAAAATGGTCCCTGTCCGCTTACCGGGACCATCTGCGCGGTAATTCCGCTTCAGAAGTAAACCTGGATGAGCTGGAGAAGTCCATTGTTGCCCGCCTGGCAAATGAGGTGACGATCGGCATCCATGGCCACAGGATCCGGCTGGTGATCAGCAGAAATGTTTAATGCGGGCTAAAGACCCGTTCCTGCCGGCCTGTCCCTCTCCGGCCCATCAGCCATCGGTTTCAAAGTCCGGCGGGGGATTCCCGGTTCGTTTTCCGTTGGTCCGGAAGACTTTCCGCATGGAGAGTCTTTTTTGTATGCTTCCGCTTTCTGGAAGAAGTGCCGATCTATATGGCCATGCCGGATGCTGCAGACCGTTTCAACAGCCATGCTGAAGAGCGGGAACTTTGAGTCATAAGAGCTTATCTGAGTATTATCAGAGGCCTATGACATTCAAGGAGACAGAGAACCGTCCCTTGTCTCCTGTGTCTCCTGTATTTAAGGATGGTTTTTTAATCTGACATATGGTAATATATAAATCCAAAATAAAGAAAAGGAACATGTGCGAAATGTATCTGAAACGATTAAAAGAGCTCCGTGAGGAACGCGGCCTGACATGTAAACAGGTGGGTGAAGTTCTCGGTAAAGACGGGAAAAAGTACAGGAAGATCGAGAACGGAAAAAAGAACCTGAAAATCAGCGAACTGATAAAATTGTGCGATTATTATGATGTTACGCCGGACTATCTGCTGGAACGTGATTCGACTGTTAAGAGCGAAACAGCGGAAAATGAGGAACCGGGCTGATGATGATCCGGAAATCGTTGCAAAAAAGATAAATTGGCCGTAAACATCGACAGCACCCCGAAAACAGAAGAATAAAACCCTGTATATGCCGGGAAACGCCAGAAAGTTCCGGAAGGGCGCCGAAAGTCCGGGAAGCCCTCTCGTTGACGCTTACGATCGAGCGGGCAAAATCGGAAATAAAGATCGATGTGCGGCCGTAAGCAGCAGGCGATTGCCGGGCCCTCAAATAACATCAGATGTGTAAAAAACCGATTCGATCCGGTAAAACCGTTACAGGGGACCGGAAGAGACAGGAGACAGAAAACTGTCTCCTGTTTTGTATAAGCTTAAAATGGCCGTAAGCTGACATTCATAAACAGCCATCTGCCGGATTGGTGACGAAAGTCATGGCTGCTTAACGGACGTAGTACCTGGTCAGGAAGTAGGTTCTGTCCCAGTCAACAATATTCAGGTCGGATTCTTTCTCCGGATGGATGTCGAACTCATCGAAGACCATCACGTTCTTGTCCTCGGGGTCGTAGAGCGGCCACACCTTGGCCTTGCCGTCTTGTGGGCTGCTTCAGCAAAAACGGTGGTATAACCGGCTGTTGTGAGCAGCAACACCATGGTCACCGCCAAAAATCTCTGAATAAACCTGTGTTTCATAAATTTTTCCTCCCCCCAAAAAAGTGATGAATTATTGAAATGAAACCATTGCAATTCATCAATACGGGCAAAACCTGTATGAATACTGATCCATATGGAATACAGCAAAAAAACCGGTTCAAAAACGATGAAATTTCCGTGAATTATTCCGAACAGGAGGCAAAGGACAAATGCTTAAGAGACAAATATACTGTTGGAAAGAAGATTGAAAAAGGTCGCTTGTCGGGAGACCGTTTAGAGGATGGGCCATGTAAAGGGGGGTGCAAAGTATTCATTTTTTTTGCATGAAAAAGGGCAGCTGCCTGTCGCGGGCAGCTGCCTGAGGAAGTGAAGGGGCTTCCTCTGTCAGTTATTGATATATGCGGCGGTCGGATCCAGGATGGTCACGTCCATGTCTCCCTCATGGTCCTGCTCCAGCACGACGATCAGGTCATCACGCACGATCATTTCCTTGCAGTCCTTCAGATCGCCGTCGTCGTCGATCACGTACCGGGCGCTGCCGATGTTCGCGGCGTCAAAGGGAACCGCGTCGCCGTAGGTCTTTACCAGAATATCCTTGATGGCTTCATAGTTGGTGCCCTCTTCCAGATCGTAGTGGATAGCAACGAGGCTGTTGCCGACGAAGCAGAACTTCATGTCTCCGTTAATGCCGTCGCCGCCGTTGACATGATCATATTCCAGTTCCCAGAACTCCACGGCGCCGCGGGTCCGCTCCCTGTCAATTTCCGGATTTGGCAGGTTCATCAGCTGCATCACCTGGTCCATATCCATATTGAACTGGACGCCGGCTGTAAAGGTTGGCGCGGCGGATTCCTCCGCCAGGGCGGCGCCTGCCGCGACGGTTACCATCAGGGTCAGAGCCAGTAAGGTTGCAAGTACTTTCTTCATCGTTGTGTCCTCCTCTTTTTTTATAACATCGTTTTCTTATACTTATTTGCGCCGGTCTGCCCAGCGGCCCGACATCTGTTTATACGCTAATCGTTTGCATGGTGGCAGCATGGCCATCACTTTTTTTTATCCACAGGACGAAGTTTTTCTTTTTGTTCACGCTGTACAGGAAAGGACAGGCAATGATGCCTGAAACGGTTGAAAAATAAGGGATTGAGCCATGACCGACGGAGGTGCAATCCACAGATCAGAAGGACAGATCTGAGTGAGACTTCCTTTGGGCTGCAGATGCTTTCGCTCCTGAACCTCTACAGCCTCACCCGGTATGTGCCGTGATGGTGTGACAGTGCGGTCATATGCAATAATATTTCGTTAAGAAGTATGTCCTCTCCCAGTCAAGGATCTTCATCCCGGCTTCCTTCTCTGAATGTATATTGAACTCATCGAAGACCATCACATACCTGTCCTTCGTGTCATACATCGGCCACTCATGTGCCTTGCCGTCAGGGGACTTCTCCGCGCTGAGTGACGGGTTACCGGTCTTTGCAAACTGAACCCACATCTTGCGCAGGATCTTGCAGAATGTTTCATCAAGCGCCCTTCCGGTGACAAGAGTTTCCTCCGGATGATTGAATACGACCGAAAGCTCCAGACCGTGTCCGCAGCGAATCAAAGGCGTGCCGGACTCCGGCGTGAAGAAATAGGTGTAGTTTCTTCCGCCCCCCATGGTCTGGTTCTCCGACATGCGAAACAGCGGCGCGATAAACACGATCTGATCAAACAAACGGCTTTCGCAGGTGTACTCAGGGCTTGTATCCTTCAAGTCCCTGCAGTAACTCTCCACCAGCGCTTTCTCATCCGCCGTCAGCTGTGTCATTTTTTTCGCCTTACGGCTGTCGGCGAACATATTGTAGGCGTCCAGCCCAAAGCCCCACACGAAATAACCCATTTCATCCTTGTTGCAGCCCTGGAGGAAGTCCACATTCTTCGCGGCCCCGTCCTTATAAGCCGCATAGGGATCCAGGGGCACAATCCTTCCGTCCCGTGCCGCCCAGACGCGCAGGTTGAGTGCGATTCCTGATTCATATAAGAGCTTTTCCACATCAACCTTTTGCAGATCGGCAACTGTTTTGCAGCCGAGGCGTTCCATCACTTCATTTGTGCAGGCAATGGCTTCTTCCTCAGACCGCGTGAAAACGGGAGAACCGCTCTCGGCAATGACACGCCGGAAATATTTCTGAGCACCATCGATCAGCGGAAGCAGGGTCACGCTTCCCCCACCGGCGGATTCACCAAAGATCGTCACATTGTCGGGATCGCCGCCAAAGGCAGCGATATTCTCATGTACCCACTTTAAGGCCATTACCTGATCCAGGAGCCCCAGATTCTGGGCATCCGGATAGTCTCCTCCGTCCGGAAGATGGGACAAATGGAAGAATCCAAAGACACCCAGGCGATACTCGACGGAAACGAGGATAACATCCGGATTCTCCTGAACGAAATTTGTGCCCTCCTCCCGCGGTTCAGCCGTCGCACCGATCTCAAAAGCGCCGCCGTGGATCCATACCATGACCGGTTTTTTCTTCCCGCTGTCTGCCGCCGCCCAAATATTCAGATACAGGCATTCTTCACTCTGCGGGTAAAACGATCCCACCTGACCCGCGCTTTCCCCCTGGCGGGGCGCTTTTCCAATGTAATACGCCTCGTAAACGTCGTCATCCGGCACACAGTCAACCGGTGCTTTCCAGCGCAGCCCGCCAACCGGCTGCTTCCCGACAAAAGGGATGCCCTTGTAAGCGATGACATCTCCAGACTTCTTACCGACAAAGGTGCCGTTCTTGCACTTCACCGCAAGCGACTTGTCGTAATTGCCGTCGGCGATCTTTTTGTTTTCCCCGTACAGTGCTTTCATTCTCTTTCTTGCTTCTTCCATGTTTAAGTCTGCGATACTCATTTTGCTTTTTCCTTTCTTTGTTTTTTTTCTGAAAACTGTTTTATCCATGAACCTGAATTGTTCAGGAGTATTCACCAGGACCCAGAACGCTGCCCAAATTACTGACAGGACATCATAAACGCCCGAAACCGTGTATGTGACGGTGTGACGTTCAGTGTACTACAATGCATGCATTCGGACACAAAGCTTCCATTTGACATACTGTTTCACAGGTGGGAGGGGTACCGTCTGAAACGCACCAGCCGCCTCCGGAAATTGCTTCCAGTTGTCCCTGAGACAGCTCATATCCGGCTTCCTTTGCCAGGGCAAGAAGCTCTTCCGGGGTCTGTGCGGCTTAAACCATTTTCTTCTGCTCGTCCGTGAGTTTGCTGAGGATGCTTTCGTCAATGTTCATGATGAAGCCCTTCCTTGTTTTCAGTATGGTTTCTTTCTCTGCCATTTATTGTATATCGACTGTCTGCGTAAAGCAAGAATAAATTCTGAATTGGGGGTATCGTCACGGCCGGCAACGTTTAATCTCTCCCTGACTGCAAGTCCGTCCTGTATCACCCGGATGCCGGGACGGCTAACCTGCAAAAAGTGCCTGACCGGCCCTTCGACCGGACAGGCACCAACCTGACCTATACGCTGCCCGCAACGACGATCACGGAGCAGTGAACCGGAACAATTCTCACTCATTCCCCATCCATCCGTATATTGCCGGCTCGCAATGAAAATGCTTGCAGTACGGACAATTCCATCCGCCCGAAACCGCTTCCAGCTGGCCCGGAGACAGTTCATAGCCCGCTTCCTTTGCAAAGGCAAGGAGCTCTTCCGGAGATTGGGCTGTTTTGACCTTTTTCTTCTGCTCATCGGTGAGTGTGTTAAGGATGTTCTCAGGAATATTCATGACCGGACCCCCTCATTTCAGTATGGCCTTGCTTCTGCCGGATATTGTATAACGAGTTTTTTTTTCGATGCAAGGAGAATAATTTCCTGAGCATGCCATCAAGATCATTGAACTGTATGAGGAGCCCCGGGAGGAATGAATTCCGGGCGGAATGGCCTTCGGGGGAACGGTCCTGACAGCATCGGGAAGAAAGCGGGAAGAAAGGCAAAGAAAACTTGCGTCAGGGGGACTGGAAGTGGTATACTAAAATGTAATTTTGTGCGCTGTTTCAAGGCGCTTCGGTAAGGAGAAACGGATGCTTGATTTTCTGAAGAAGGTGCTGGGGAACGGGAACGATACCCAGCTGAAGAAACTGGAAAAACCCGTCGGGGCCGTGATGGCGCTCGAGAACGAATACAGGAAGCTGACGGACGAGCAGCTGCAGGCAAAGACGGCTGAATTCAAAACGCGGCTGGCAAACGGGGAGACGGAAGACGACCTGCTGCCCGAGGCCTTTGCCACGGTGCGGGAGGCGGCGGACCGGGTGCTGGGCATGCGGCCGTACCGCGTTCAGGTGCTGGGCGGTATCGTGCTGCACCAGGGCCGGATTGCCGAGATGAAGACCGGCGAAGGCAAAACGCTGGTTTCCACGATGCCCGCGTACCTGAACGCCCTGCGGGGCGAAGGCGTCCACATCGTGACGGTGAACGACTACCTGGCCCGTCGGGACAGCGAATGGATGGGCAAGGTGCACCGGTTCCTGGGCCTGAGCGTGGGCCTGATCGTCCACGACCTGGACAGCGCGGAGCGGCAGAAGGCCTATGCCTGCGACATCACCTACGGGACGAATAACGAGCTGGGCTTCGACTATCTGCGGGACAACATGGTGATCCGGCAGAGCAACCTGGTGCAGCGGGGCCACGCGTTCGCAATCGTGGACGAGGTGGACAGCATCCTGATCGACGAAGCCCGGACGCCGCTGATCATCTCCGGCCAGGGCGAAAAGAGCACGGAGCTGTATGACCGGGTGGACGCCGTGGTCCGGACGATGAAACCGGGCGTCCACTTTGAGGTGGAAGAGAAGAAGAAGGCCGTGACCCTTACGGACGAGGGCGCCCAGAAGGTTGAGACGGCTTTCAGCATCGACAACATCAACGATCCGGAGAACAGCGAGCTGAACCACCACGTGAACTGCGCGCTGCGGGCGCATAACCTGATGAAGCGCGACGTGGACTACGTGGTGCAGAACGGCCAGGTGATTATCGTGGACGAGTTCACCGGCCGCCTGATGATCGGCCGCCGGTATTCGGAAGGCCTGCACCAGGCCATCGAGGCGAAGGAGCACGTCAAGGTTGAGCGGGAAAGCAAGACCCTGGCCACGATCACATTCCAGAACTACTTCCGGATGTATAAAAAACTTTCCGGCATGACCGGTACGGCAAAGACGGAAGAGGCCGAGTTCCAGGGCATCTACGCGCTGGACGTGGTGGAGATTCCGACGAACAAGCCGAACATCCGCAACGACCTGGAAGACATGGTCTACAAGAACAAGAATGCGAAGTTCAACGCCGTAGTGACCAGCATTGAAGAGCGCCACAAAACGGGCCAGCCGCTGCTGGTCGGCACGATCAGCGTGGAAGTCAGCGAGATGCTGAGCGACATGCTCAAGCGCAGGGGAATTCCGCACGAAGTGCTGAACGCCAAGAACCACGCGAAGGAAGCGGAGATCGTGGCACAGGCCGGCCACTGGGGCGCGGTGACCATCGCGACGAACATGGCGGGCCGCGGCACGGACATCCTGCTGGGCGGCAATCCCGAATATCTGGCCCGGAAGGCGCTGCGGCAGGAAGGCATCGACGAGGAGATTATCGAAGAGGCTGTCGGCCACAGCGAACAGGTGAGCGAGGAAGTGCTGGAAGCGCGGAAGCTGTACAACGAACAGTACAACCGCTTCAAGGCCGAGACGGACAAGGAACACGAGCGGGTGCTGCAGACCGGCGGACTGCACATCATCGGCACGGAACGGCACGAGAGCCGCCGGATCGACAACCAGCTGCGGGGCCGGAGCGCCCGGCAGGGCGACCCGGGTTCCACCCAGTTCTTTATCAGCCTGGAGGATGACCTGATGCGCCTGTTCGGCAGCGACCGGATCGGCACGATGGTGGACCGGCTGGGCCTGAAGGACGACGAGCCGCTGACGGCCGGGCTGCTGACCAAGCAGATCGAGAGCGCCCAGAAGCGGATTGAGAGCCGGAACTACGAGACCCGGAAACACGTGCTGGAATATGACGACGTGATGAACCGCCAGCGCGAAGTGATCTACGGACAGCGCAGGCGCGTGCTGATGGGCGAGAACGTCCGGGACAGCATCCAGCGCATGGCAGACCACGTGATCGACTTTGCCGCCGGCCGATGGATGACCGGGGAGGACGCGGAAGAGTGGGAGTGGCGGGAAGCCACCAACTATCTGGAAAACCTGTGCAACCACCACGGCGTGCTGGAAGAGAACCGGAAGCTGGCTGAAGAAGAGAACCGCGAAGGCTTTATCGAAGCGCTGAAGGAGGACGCAAAGGCGTTCTACGAAGAGCGGGAGAAAATGATCAGCGATATGCAGATCGATATGCGCGAGGTGGAGCGGGTGATGCTGCTGCGCAGCGTAGACAGCCGGTGGATGGACCACATCGACGCAATGGACCAGCTGCGGGACGGCATCGGATACCGTGCATACAGCGGAAAGAACCCGGTGACAGAATACCAGATCGAAGCCGGGCACATGTTTGAGGAACTGAACCACCTGATCCGGGAGGATACGGTCAGACGGGTGTATCAGACCAAGATCCAGGTGACGCCGGAACGGGTGCAAGCCGCGAAGCCTACGGAAGCCCGGATAGCCGGGGATGGGCCGCGGCAGCCCCGGAAAGTGAGTGCTTCTGCCAAGATTGGCAGAAACGATCCGTGTCCATGTGGGAGCGGGAAGAAGTATAAGAATTGCTGTATGAATAAGGAATAAGGGGGCTTTCCGATCGCCCCCTTAGACCCCTTCGGGTCCTGTGGGGAAGAGCAGGAAGAAAGAACCTCCTTCGGGTCCGTTGAGGAAAGCGGGAAGAAGTATAAGAATACAAGGATAAGGGAACCCCTTCGGAGGAGATATAGGATATGCTGGAACTGGAACAATACGCGCAGGATATTACAGGGATCCGCAAGAGCATTCTGGCGGCCGGCGAGGCGCTGCACATCGATCACATCAAGGAACAGATTGATGAACTGACGGAAGAGATGAACCAGCCGGAATTCTGGAACGACACGGACCGTTCCACAAAGGTGAACCAGAAGCTGGGTCACCTGAAGAACAAGCTGGAACACTATGAGCACCTGCTGGCTGCCGCGGACGACATCGACACCATGATGGAACTCGCCAAGGAAGAGAACGACGAGGAAATGGTGGCGGAGATCGGCGAAGAGATGGCGAAGCTGAAGGAGCAGGCGGACGCGCTGGAACTGGAAACCCTGATGCGGGGCGACTATGACGACAGCGACGCGGTGCTGAGCCTGCATGCCGGCGCCGGCGGAACGGAAGCCCAGGACTGGACGCAAATGCTGTACCGGATGTACACCCGCTACTGCGAGCGGATGGGCTTCCAGGTGAAACTGCTGGACCTGCTGGACGGGGATGAGGCCGGAATCAAGAGCGTGACCTTTGAAGTCAGCGGAGACCACGCGTATGGCTATCTGCGGGGAGAGAAGGGCGTGCACCGGCTGGTTCGGATCAGTCCGTTTGACTCCAACGCCCGGCGGCATACCAGTTTCTCCAGCCTGGACGTGGCACCGATGCTGGAGGACGACGGGGATGAGATCAAGATCGACATGAAGGACGTGCGGGTGGATACCTACCACTCCAGCGGCGCCGGCGGTCAGAACGTCAACAAGACCAGCTCCGCCGTGCGGATGACCCACTATCCCACCGGAATCGTGGTGGCATGCCAGACGGAACGGGATCAGGTGCAGAACCGCGCAACCTGTTTGAAAATGCTGAAGGCGAAGCTGCTGGAACTGCGGGAACGCGAGAAGGAACAGCAGATGGCGGATATCAAGGGCGAGATGAAGAAGATCGAATGGGGAAGCCAGATCCGGTCTTACGTGTTCCAGCCCTATACGATGGTGAAGGATCACCGGACGAATTACGAGAGCGGCAATATTGACGACGTGATGAACGGGAATCTTGAGGGATTCGTTACCGCATACCTCAAGATGCAATGAAAGCTGCGGGAATCATACTCGCCTGGGCGGTGATTCTTTTCACGGTGGCGGCGGCGGTATGCGGGATTGCCGGGAACGGCGGACTGCTGGCGTCGGAGATGCTGAGGAACGCGCCGCCGGAGGTTACCGGGCTGCCGGAGAAGGAATATGAGGCCGTGGGGCGGATGACGGCGGACTACCTGAGCGGACGGACGGACGTGTTCCAGCACACGTTTTCGGATGAGAACGGCACGATTTACCAGTGCTTTCAGCCCCATGAGGCGGAGCATATGGCGGACTGCCGGAAACTGATCCGACTGGCGGAGATCCTGAGACTGGTGTTCTGGTTGCTCGGGATGATGATCGTGATTGCGGGAATCCTGATGCCGAAAAGACGGAAAGGGATTGCCCGGGGCGTAATCATCGGACTTGTGTCAGCGGGGGCTGTCGGGACGGTGCTCCTGATCTGGGGTGTGATCGATTTTGACGGACTTTTCACGGCGTTTCACCGGATCGCGTTTACGAACGACGGGTGGCTGCTGGATCCGCGGACGGATCTGCTGATCCGGCTGATGCCGACGGAACTGTTTATCAGGCTTGCAGCCCGAATCCTGCTTTGGGTGATGGGGGCAGCAATCGTTATGGCGATTGTTGCAAGAGTAATATATAGGGGGGCTTTCCGATCGAATCCAACGTAAGCGCCACTGGCGCTTACGCCCCCAAACCCCTTCGGCCGGATCTTTTACCTAAACTCCGTCAAGTAAGGAAGTAATAATGAATTACTATGAGATATCCCGCCGGAAGGCGGAGGAACTGAGAGAACGGGGTACGGCGCGGATTCTGGCGCTGGAGACCAGCTGTGACGAGACGGCAGCAGCCGTGATCGAAAACGGCCGGAAGATCCTGAGCAACGTGGTATTCAGCCAGATTGACCTGCATGAGCTGTACGGCGGCGTGGTTCCGGAAATCGCCAGCCGGGCGCACATGGAAGCCTGCGACCGGGTGGTGGATCAGGCGCTGAAAGAAGCCGGCATGGGACTGCAGGACACGGACGCGCTGGCGGTGACCAAAGGGCCGGGACTGGTCGGCGCGCTGCTGACCGGAGTCAACTGCATGAAGGGATTGGCTTTCGCTGCGGAGAAACCGCTGGTGGGCGTGAACCACATCGAAGGGCATGTGAGCGCCAACTATCTGAGCCATCCGGAACTTGAACCCCCGTTCCTGTGCCTGGTGGTATCCGGCGGACACAGCCACCTGGTGGAAGTGGCAGATTACGGAGTCTACCGTCCGCTGGGCCAGACGGCGGACGACGCGGCGGGCGAAGCCTTTGACAAGGCAGCCCGGGCGCTGGGACTGCCATATCCCGGCGGCCCGCGGATCGACGCCCTGGCAGAGGAAGGAAACCCGGAGGCATTCACGCTGCCAAGTCCGAAAACGGAAGGGCGGTACGACTACAGTTTCAGCGGACTGAAGACCGCATTCATGAACACGGTGCACACGCTGGAGCAGCGGGGAGAATCCCTGCCGAAGGCGGATCTGGCGGCAAGCTTCCGGAGGGCCGTATGCCGGGAACTGATCGGGAAAGCCAGGCTTCTGATCGAAGAACGCGGCGGGGACGGATACCGGGGATTTGCCCTGGCCGGGGGCGTGAGCGCCAACCGGGAACTGAGACGAATGGCGACGGAGATGTGCACAGAGCTGGGAATGGCGCTGTATATGCCGGAGATCGGGCTGTGCACGGATAACGGGGCGATGATCGGGAGCGCGGGTTTCTATCGATTAATGAAGGGGGAAGTTGCTGACCTTGCATTGAATGCAATGCCAGCATTAAGACTTGTAGAACACAAAGGGGTGTAAGCAGGCCGTGAAGGAAAAACTCCAATTCTGGAACCAGTACGGGTTTGAGATGGATGTCTTCGACAAGTACCGTGACTCGGTCACAAGAAGCAACCGGGTGGCAATCAAGGTGTTCAGCTCTCTGGTGCTTGTCATCACAATAGTGATCATTATCTTCGGACTTATCACCCATCAGCCGCTGGCAGGTGCGGTATTTTGCGGTATATCGCTGATTGCCGGCATTTACAGCATGCGCATCACCTTCCGGGAGGAAAGCACAAGGAAGAAAATCCTGACAGCGGGTTATTTCCTGTGCATCGCGACCTATATGCTGTCCATTTACGGATCCTATTCGTTCCGGACCGATGTGTTCTGGGTTGGGACGCTGGTGGCAGTGGGATGTTACATTTTTGACTACGCATGGCGGGTGGGCCTTTTACAGATTGCCAGCTATGCTGCGATGATGCTGGTTTGGAATATGGCGGGTACCGAGCTGAACGCCATTCGGATTATTTTCAGCAGTATCTATCTGCTGATCAGCCTGGTGACGATCTACGCACTGAATCGGTCAAGAGTAAAGCTGATCGCGGGGCAGCAGCAGAGCCAGTACCAGGCGGATACGGACCTGCTGACCGGGCTGACGATGCGGACGGCCGCGCAGAAACAGATTGAGGAACACCTGAAGACGGACGAGCATGGCGTGATGATGCTGTTGGACCTGGACCGTTTCAAGAGCGTGAATGACCGGCTGGGTCACCAAATGGGTGATGCAGTGTTGATTGATGTGGCGGCTGACCTGAAGCGGATGTTCCGGAACAGTGACGTGCTGAGCCGGCTGGGCGGCGACGAATTTGTGGTCTATATGAACAGTGTGCCGGAGAAAGAATGGGCACAGCAACGAGCCAGCCACGTGGTGCGTGCGGTACGCCGGTGGGTCGGCAACGGGACAACAAATATCCAGATCACAGCAAGCGTAGGTATTGTGATGACCGACATGGTGGAACGAAACTACGACGAGCTTTACAGAGCAGCGGATATCGCGATGTATGCGGCCAAGAGCCAGGGCGGAAACCGGGCGCTGTTCTATTCGCCTGAGATGCTGGAACACGCGCAGGAAATGGAAGATCAGCGGCATCTGACCAGCGAAAAGGTCAAGAGTGAAGAAGAGATGAGCGAGTTGAGATAAGGGGGCTTTCCGGTCGCCCCCAAACCCCTTCGGCCGAATTGCGTTAGTTTAGACCTTCGGACGAATAAAACAAGTTTGTTGGATGATTAAAAATATTTATGAACGAGTATCTTGAAATCCGCGGGGCGCGGGAACACAATCTGAAGAACATCTCTGTGAAAATACCGCGTGATAAGCTCACCGTGATCACGGGACTGAGCGGCAGCGGAAAGAGCAGCCTGGCTTTCGACACGATCTATGCCGAAGGCCAGCGCCGCTATGTGGAAAGCCTGACGAGCTATGCACGCCAGTTTCTGGGACAGATGGACAAGCCGGATGTGGACGGGATTGACGGATTGAGCCCGGCGATCTCCATTGACCAGAAAACCACGGGACGCAATCCCCGGTCCACGGTGGGCACGGTGACGGAGATCCACGACTATCTGCGGCTGCTGTGGGCGCGGGTGGGCGTTCCCCATTGCCCGGTGTGCGGCAGGGAGATCCGGAAGCAGAGCGTGGACGAAATTGTCGACGCTGTGTGCGCCGTGCCGGAAGGCACACGGATGCAGATCCTCAGTCCGCTGGTGCGGGGACGGAAGGGCGAACACAGGGACCTGCTTTCTTCCGCACGGAAGAGCGGGTATGTGCGGGTCCGGGTGGACGGGACTATGTACGACCTGGAAGATACACCGGAACTGGACAAAAAGAAGAAGCATACGATCGAACTGGTGGTGGACCGTCTGATCCGCCGGGAGACGGACGATTTTCGCCACCGGCTGGCAGAGGACATCGAGACGGCCGCCAACCGCGGCGCGGGACTGGTGATCGTCGAGTGCACCGGGCAAGGCGAGACGCTGTACAGCATGAACTACGCCTGCCCGGACTGCGGCGTTTCCATCGAGGAACTGACGCCCAGAATGTTCTCGTTCAACAGCCCGTACGGCGCGTGTCCGGGCTGCAGCGGCCTGGGGATCCGGATGCGGATCAGCCGGGAAGCGATTTTTCCGGACGAGCGGGTGACGCTGCGGGAAGGCGCGATGAACCTGATGGGCTTCAACGCCAATGAGGAGAGCGGCATCGCGGCTCAGTACTTCGGCGCAATGGGCAAACGGTACGGATTCACACTGGACACGCCGGTGGAGGCGATCTCCGAGGACGGGATGAACGCCCTGCTGTTCGGCACGGGCGACGAACAAATCAGCATTGCCTACGAAGGCGCGAAGGGCATGAGGGAGTATTCCACGACCTTTGAGGGGATTATTCCCACGCTGGAACGGCGGTACCGGGAAACATCCTCGGAAAGCATGAAGCAGGCGTACGAGGAATACATGGCAGAGGAAATCTGCCCGGACTGCGGCGGGCAGCGGCTGAAGGCGGAAGCCCGGGCAGTGACCGTGAACGGGAAGAGCCTGCCGGAGGTTTCGGACATGAGCATCCTGCAGGCCCGGGAATTCTTTGCCGCGCTGAACCTGGAAGGAAACAGCCGGGTGATCGCACAGCAGATACTGAAGGAAATCGACAACCGGCTGGGGTTCCTGAGCGACGTTGGACTGGGATACCTGACGCTGAGCCGGGGGGCAGGAACGCTGAGCGGCGGCGAGGCGCAGCGAATCCGGCTGGCGACCCAGATCGGCAGCGCCCTGATGGGCGTGATGTATATCCTGGACGAGCCCAGCATCGGCCTGCACCAGCGGGACAACGCGAAGCTGATCGCAACGCTGAAACGAATGCGGGACCTGGGCAATACGGTTATCGTGGTGGAGCACGACGAGGAAACCATGCGGGCTGCGGACTGGATTGTGGACGTCGGTCCCGGCGCAGGCCTGCACGGCGGACAGATCGTGGCCGAAGGAACGGCAGAGGACATCATGGCCTGCGAGGAAAGCCTGACGGGACAGTATCTGAGCGGCCGGAAAGTCATCCCCGTACCGGAGAAGCGCCGGAAACCGGCCGGATGGCTGACGGTGAAAGGCGCGGAAGAACACAACCTGAAACATATTGACGTACGGATCCCGCTGGGTGTACTGACCTGCGTGACGGGCGTCAGCGGCAGCGGCAAAAGCAGCCTGGTGAACGAGATCCTGTACAAGCACCTGGCAAGGAAACTGAACCGTGCCAAGACCCGGCCGGGCCGCTTTGACGGCATGGAAGGCCTGGAACAGCTTGACAAGATCATCATGATCGACCAGAGCCCTATCGGCAGGACGCCCCGGAGCAATCCGGCCACCTATACGGGCCTGTTCGACCTGATCCGGCGGCTGTTTGCCATGAGCCCGGAGGCGAAGGCCAGGGGATACAGGGAAAACCGGTTTTCCTTCAACGTCAAGGGCGGGCGCTGCGAAGCCTGTCAGGGAGACGGGATGAAGAAAATCGAGATGCATTTCCTGCCGGACCTGTACGTTCCCTGTGACGTTTGCCACGGGCACCGGTACAACCGGGAAACGCTGGAAGTGACCTGGCAGGGGAAGAACATCAGCGAGGTGCTGGAGATGACGGTGGAAGAGGCGATCCGCTTCTTCGAGAATCATCCACAGATCCTGAAAAAGCTGGAGACCCTGCAGGACGTCGGGCTGGGCTATATGAAGCTGGGGCAGGCATCCACGACGCTGAGCGGCGGCGAGGCGCAGCGGGTGAAGCTGGCGACGGAGCTGAGCCGGAAAGCTACGGGCAAGACGATCTACCTGCTGGACGAACCGACGACGGGCCTGCACACAGCGGACGTGGACCGGCTGATCAAGGTTCTGCAGCGGCTGACGGACGCGGGAAACACCGTGCTGGTGATCGAACATAACCTGGACGTGATCAAGGTTTCGGACCGGGTGATCGACCTGGGACCGGAAGGCGGGGACGGCGGCGGAACGGTTGTTGCCGAGGGTACGCCGGAGGAGGTTGCCGGCACGGAAGAATCCTACACCGGTCAATACCTGAAGAAAGTGCTGGCGGGGGTTCCGTAAGGAAACGTACGTGCGCGCCGGCGCCCTGCTCCCTTCGGAGAAAACGGTATATTACAGGTTCTTTAGGAGTATAGTGCAATGTGGACGATGATACTCAAGATGACGGGAGCAACTCTGCTCTATGTGGCGATCACGGCAGGGCTGTGGTTCATGCGCCGGAAGAAGGAAAAACTCGGGACGGGACTTCAGGTGCTGATCGGGCTGATCTACGGCGGCTGCTCCGTGCTGGCGAATCATATCGGCATCGATTATGGCGATATGGTCCTGAACGTACGTGATATCGGCCCGCTGGCAGCCGGTCTGTTCTTCAGCCCGGTGAGCGGTATCATCGCCGGCATCATCGGCGGCGTGGAACGCATCCTGGCCGGGGAACTGTGGAACATCGGACGATTTACGGAGATTGCCTGCGGCATAAGCACGTGCCTGGCAGGATTCCTGGCTGCCCTGCTCAATAAGAAGATCTATCAGGGAAAGCGTCCGCCGGTGCCCCAGGCCTTTTTCCTGGGCGCGGTGATGGAAGTATTCCATATGTACGCGGTGCTGTTTACCAACCGGCAGGATATGGCGATGGCATACAGGGTGGTACAGACGGCGGCGGTTCCGATGATCAGTTTCACGGCGGTCGGCATGGCGCTGTGCTCCGCGGTGGTGATGAAGGTATCCGGCGAGAAGCGGGAATCCAGATTGCTGGACGACGAGGGCAGGATTCCGCTGACCGTCCATTTCCAGCGGCGCCTGGTCATTGTGACCACCGGGATATTCCTGGTTAACTTTGTCATTTCCTGGGGAATCCAGACACGGATAGCGGACTCGAACGCCTCCATCGCGCTGAGTTATATCAGCTACGGAAACAGAAAGATCTATGAGGAAAACGGAAAGAATATCGAGGCGCTGAAGAACCACCTGCAGGAACAGTACCATACAGATATCTTCTTCTGGCTGGTCGACGCCGACAGCGGGGAATTCCTTATGGATCCCGGCCTTGAGATCCCCGGCAACAGAATCAAAGGGGAGGATCTGGAGAAAGCAAAGGAACAGGCGGACCAGGATGTTTACAGGATGGAGATCCGGACCGCGTATGATACGGAGGTGCTGTGCAGCAGCAGATACATCGGGGAGAAAGCGCTGCTGATGGTCATGGAGCCGCTCTCTATTGTCTATCAGAACCGGAACGGGCAGGTTTATGAGAACACGCTGTCAGATCTGCTGGTGTTCACGGTTCTGTACGTGCTGGTTGCGATGCTGCTGGACAAGCTGGTGATCAGAAGCCTGCAGCGGGTCAACGTCTCGCTGGACCGGATCACGGACGGCCATCTGGACGAGAAAGTCTGGGTGCGCAGTTCTTCGGAGTTTTCGGAACTGAGTGATGACATCAACCAGATGGTGACAGCGCTGCGGGGGTATATCGACCAGGCGGAAAAGCGGATGCAGGACGAGCTGAAACTGGCGAGAAACATCCAGGATGCCGCGCTGCCAAAGAACTTTACCCTGTCTGAGGAAAGCATCGACCTGTATGCCCTGATGACACCGGCGAAACAGGTCGGCGGTGATTTCTACGACTTCTTCTACTGTGACCGGGACAAGCTGTGCCTGGTGATCGCGGACGTGAGCGGCAAAGGCGTGCCGGCGGCGCTGTTCATGATGCGGGCCAAGACGGCCATCAAGAACTACGCAAGCCACGGGCATGGCCCCGCGAAGGTGCTGGAGCATGTGAACCATACCCTGTGCGAGGGCAACGACGCGGAGATGTTTGTGACGGTCTGGCTGGGAATCCTCGACCTGAACACCGGGAAGATCCAATGCGCAAATGCCGGCCATGAGTATCCGGTGCTGATGCGCGCCGGCGGCGACTATGAGCTGTTGAAGGACAAGCACGGGCTGGCACTGGCCGCGATGGATGGCATTTCCATGAAGGAATATGAGATCGACCTGGATCCCGGCGACAGGTTGTTCGTCTACACGGACGGCGTACCGGAAGCCATCAACGAAAAGGTGGAGGCATACGGGACGGAGCGGCTGTGCGAGAAGTTGAACGCGCTGAAGAACGTGTCGCAGCAGCAGACGCTGGAAAGCGTGCTGCGTGATATCCGGAATTTCGCGGGTGCAGCGGAGCAGTTCGACGATATTACGATGCTCGGGATCACATACGGGGGAGCGGTCAGCGGAGAGTGAAGAGTGGAGAGATCCGTTGACAAAGAAGGCTTCGGGATATACAATATCAATATTCACCGGATTTTTTGGAACCGAGTTGTCAGACGAAACGAGACGAGACGAAAACAACCCGAAAGGTGGATCAGATTATGGCATGCACAGCTATCGTGGGCATTAACTGGGGAGATGAAGGCAAGGGCCGGATGGTCGATTTGCTGACCGAGGCTTTCGACGTTGTTGTGCGCTTTCAGGGCGGCGGGAATGTCAGCCATGAAGTAATCAATCAGTACGGACGGTTTAAACTGCATACGCTGCCTTCCGGGGTCTGCCGGAAAGGCGTCGTGAACATCCTGGGAAACGGTGTGGCGCTGGACCCGGAAAGCCTGTCCAAAGAGATCGAGGATGTACAATCCAAAGGCATTGAGATTACGCCTGATAATCTGAAAATCAGCGACCGGGCGAGCCTGCTGCTTCCATGGCACCGGGAACTGGACACGCTGGAAGAGGCGCGGCTGAAGGACAAGAAGTTCGGCAGCACGAAGCAGGGAATTGCCCCCTTCTACAGCGACAAATATCAGAAGAAGACCGTCATGGCCGGCGAACTGTTCTATCCGAAGACGCTGAAAAAGCATCTGAAGGATCTGATGACCTGGAAGAACATGATCCTGACCAAGGTGTACGGCGCGGAGCCGGTAACGGAAGCGGACCTTGACAAATGGATGAAGGAAAGCTGCGAGAAGATCAAACCCTACATCCAGGACACGCGGGCCTACCTGCTGCAGGCGCAGAACGACAACAAACGGATTCTGTTTGAAGCGACGCTGGGCACGCTGCGGGACCTGGACTACGGGATTTATCCCTTCACGACGAGCTCCAACACGCTGGCGGCCTATGCACCGGTGGGAAGCGGACTGCCCGGCGCGGACATCGACCGCGTGATCGGCGTGGTGAAAGCCTACTCAACCTGCATCGGTGAAGGACCGTTCGTCTGCGAGTATTTCGGAGAGGACGCGGAGCTCCTCCGGAAAATCGGTCATGAAGGCGGAGACGCCAGCGAACGGCCGCGCCGGATCGGCCCGATCGACCTGGTGGCTACACGCTACGGGGTGGAAGTTCAGGCAGCGACGGAAATTGCCCTGACGAAGCTGGACGTGCTGAGCGAACTGGATGAGATTCCGCTGTGCACACATTACGAGCTGAACGGCGAAAAAATCGACTATATGCCTTTCCCGGCAGTGCTGAACGACTGCAAGCCGGTATATGAGAGCATGCCGGGCTGGAAGTGCGACATCTCCAAGGTCCGGACCTGGTGGGACCTGCCGGAGGAAGCCAAGAACTACATCATCCGCATCGAGCACGCGCTTGGCCGGGTCGTCAAATGGATCTCCATCGGACCGGAACGTCACAGCATTATCCGCCGCGGATAAAAATCACACAGATGCGAAGCCGGACCGAAAGGCCGGAACGTCATAAAAAGAAATCTTATGAAAGAAGGGTATCTCACACATGAAAGGTAACGTTATTGTCGGTCAGTCCGGCGGCCCCACTGCTGTTATCAACTCCAGCCTTGCGGGCGTTTACAAGACGGCGATGGAGCGCGGCTTTACCAAGGTGTACGGCATGCGCAACGGCATCCAGGGCTTCCTGGACGAGCAGTACATCGATATGAGCCAGTATATCCGGAACGAGCTGGATCTGGAACTGCTGAAGCGGACGCCTTCCGCCTTCCTGGGCACCTGCCGCTACAAGCTGCCTGAGATCCACGAAGGCAAGGAGATCTATGAGCGGATCTTCGAACTGCTGAACAAGCTGGATATCGAAGTGTTCATCTACATCGGCGGTAACGACAGCATGGATACCATCAAGAAGCTGAGCGACTACAGCCTGCTGACCGGCGCCAAGCAGCGCTTCGTCGGCTGTCCGAAGACCATCGATAACGACCTGGCCATGACAGACCATACCCCCGGCTTCGGCAGCGCGGCCAAGTACATCGCCACCTCCACAAAGGAGATTATCTGCGACGCGATGGGCTTCAGCTACAAAAAGAAGAACGTGAATATTATCGAGGTCATGGGCCGGAACGCCGGCTGGCTGACCGGCGCGGCGGCACTGTGCCGCAGCGAGGACAATGACGGTCCCGACCTGATCTATCTGCCCGAGCTGACCTTCGATATCGACAAATTTGTCGAGAAGATCCGGAAGCTGCTGGAGAAGAAGGACGTGATCGTGGCGGTTGTGAGCGAAGGCATCAAGACCGCGGACGGCCACTATGTGTGTGAGAAATCTGCCGGTTCTGAGACCACGGACGCTTTCGGCCATATCCAGATGACCGGTACCGCCAGCTATCTGGCCAGTGTTGTGCAGAAGGAACTGGGCTGCAAGACCCGCGCCGTGGAACTCTCCACCCTGCAGCGCGCGGCGGCTCACCTGGCCAGCAAGATCGACGTGGATGAAGCGTTCAACGTCGGCGGCGCCTGCGTGAAGGCTGCGGACGAAGGACGGACCGGCGTCATGGTCGTCATCGTGCGCGTGTCCGACGATCCCTATCAGAGCACGACAGATGTGAACGACGTGCACCGGATTGCCAACGACGAGAAGATTGTTCCGCGCGAGTGGATCAACAAGACCGGCGACTATGTGACCGAAGAATTCCTGGACTATGTACGGCCGCTGATTCAGGGCCAGTACACGCCCATGATGGTTGAGGGCCTGCCGCGGCATCTCACCATGAATCTGAAGAATTACGATTGGGCTTCTCATAAGTGATGACAGGGGGGCTTTCCGATCGCCCCCCAAACCCCCTTCGGTTCGGTGCCTCCCCGTAAAGACGGGGAGGTTTTTTACGGAGATCTTTAAATTATTACAAAAAGATGAAAAGTTGTTGACATTTTGTGACGATTAAGATACAATCACCGTGTATACGAATGTCAACGGGACAACTGTGTCCCAAGGCTGTGTGCGGGAGGTTTTGAAATGTTCAAGCTGAAAAAGAGACTTCACATTCTGCCGGTGCTGGCGATGGTGACCGTGCTTGCTTTCAGTGCTGTTCCGGTGACGGGCGGCGCGGCAGGAAGCGATGCGGAGCCGACGGCAACGCTGGAGATCGTGAGCAGCTATCCTTACACCACAAAAACAAAGGTGAAGGTGAATCTGCGCGCTTCCCGCTCTGTTCGCAGCGAACTGCTGAAACATATTCCGGCCGGCGCTGAGATTACGGTAAACAGCGTGAGCCAGAAAAGCGGCTGGGCCAATGTAACCTACGGCAAGTACACCGGCTATCTGAAATCCGAGTATATCGTGCTGAAGGAAGTCAAGAAGATCAAGGTGACGCCTACGCCCACCCCTGTTCCTACGCTGAGCCCGGAGGAAGATGCCGGCGGATATCAGATTCTTCAGAAAAACGATTCCGGAGCTGCCGTAAAAGCGCTGCAGGAAGCGCTGATTGAACTGGGATATCTGAAAGGAACGGCGGACGGCAAATTCGGCGCCGGCACAGAGAAGGCCGTGAAGGCTTTCCAGGAGAAAAACGATTATCCGGTTACAGGCATTATGGACGCCAACATCCAGGCTTTCCTGTATACGGGATCACCGAAGAGCGCAAGCGGGGACAAAACCAATGTCAGAACCCTGAGCCCTGTGGAAGGCGTTTCCATGAAAAAAGGCAACAAAGGCTCCCAGGTCACGGCGCTGCAGGAGAGACTGAAAGAACTGGGCTACTATAAGGATGCGCCGACAGGCACCTATGATACGAACACCATCGGCGCGGTACGCTCCTTCCAGAAAAAGAACGGCCTGAAGGCAGACGGTACGGCAGGGGAAGAAACCCAGAAAGCGATTTATTCCGCAGATGCAATCACTGCTGACGCCACACCGACGCCGAAGGTGACTGAGGAGCCGACACCCACGCCCACTGTGGCGGTGCCGGAGGAGTCCCTGAAGGACGGAGCCAAAGGCGCCGACGTCAAAACACTGCAGAAGCGGCTGAAAGATCTGGGCTATTTCAAGCATACCGTTGACGGCAAGTTCGGCCGGGATACCACGAACGCGCTCAAAGAATTCCAGGCGGATCACGGACTGGAAGCTGACGGCGTGGCGGGAAAAGCCACCTATGAGGTTCTGTTCAGTGAAAACGCGATGAAGAAAGGGACAACGCCGACGCCTGTTCCCACGGAGACACCGAATCCCGAAGATGAAGAGGATGCCGTCGCATGGCCCAAGCTGACAAAAGACAGCACGGGCGACAACGTGGCACAGCTGCAGGAAGCGCTGATTGAATTGGGCTACCTGAGCGGAAAGGCAGACGGAACATACGGGGAAAAGACCGTGACGGCGGTGAAGAACTTCCAGAAGGCCAATGGACTGACCGCAGACGGTACGGCCGGAGAAGAAACCCAGAAGGTCCTTTACGGCGGAAACGCCAAGGCCGCTTCGGCAGCGGCAAAGGCTACGGCGACTCCGAAAGCGACAGCTACGCCCACTCCGACGCCGGAGCCCACCGTGCTGAAAACCGGATCCAAAGGCAGCGAAGTCAAGGAACTGCAGAACAAACTGATCAAGCTGGGATATCTGACCGGCAAGGCGGACGGCGTATACGGAACGAAGACGGCAGAAGCTGTGGCTGCTTTCCAGAAAGCCAGCAAACTGACCGCGGACGGCGTGGCGGGAGAGAAAACGCTGAGTAAGCTGAACAGCGCTTCCGCGACGGCGGGCAGTACGACGACAACAGCAGCAAGCACTTCCTCAGCAAAGTCCAGCAGTTCGGGAGCGCAGTACGCGAACTGGTATGACAAGATTAAAGCCATAGCCCGGAAGTATCCGTATGTTACCATAACTGATATCGGTACCGGGATCAGCTGGCAGGGGCACATTATTTCCCTGGGCGCGCACGCAGACTATGAGCCTGTGACCGCGAACGATACGGCAAAACTTCTGAAAGCGTTCGGCGGCAATACCTGGACGCCCAGAGCGGTGTATGTCAAATTCTCGGACGGGAGCGTTTATATCGGATCGACGCATTCCATGCCTCACGATGTGTATCACATCAAAGACAATAACTTCAACGGACACAGCTGTATTCACTTCCCGCGGACGCAGGAACAGGTTTCTGCAATCGGACCGTACGCGACGAAGCATCAGGAGACAATCGACGCAGCCTGGGGAGCAAGTCAAAAGACGAAGTAAAATAATGGGGGGCTTTCCGAACCTCGGGATGACACGGAGGAGATCCCTCGACTTCGCTCGGGATGACATAGTTTGCATGTGCGGAAACAAAAAAAGAAAAGAGTCGTTTCCTATATTCTGGCAAAACGAAAAGCCGGGCTTTAATGCTTCCGGCTTTTTTCGTTGAGTTCGTCTATTTTTTCCCGGCGGCCCTGGGGGGCGCAGCCCGGGCAGGGGGTCAGTTTGCTGTAAGGCTTTTCATCCAGCTCGCCGTAGGTGAAGGATGTCATGGGCTCGTATTTATCCTTGACGAGGGAACAGGTCGGCTGGGAGTGGTAGTTGGTTCCGCCTTTAGGATTATAGTACAGGAGCAGCTCATCGGAAGGATAGGTCAGCTCCCGGTCCAGATCATCCCAGATGATCACTTTGGTATAGGGTTTACGGTGCAGGTTATCCCAGAGCCACTTGGCATTGACGCCCTCGGGAGTGAGCTGGCGCTGCACACGGATACAGCCATGGCTGGCTTTTTCGCCCAGATAGCGCTCACAGCGGGCATAGGAGGTGAAAGTTACCCCGTTCCGGTCGGTTTCTTCCCGGCTGGGCACCTCATGGACGAGGATACCGCTGTTGATGCGGATGCCGTAGGCGCACCAGAGCGTTTCCGCCTGGAAGCCGCCGACCCAGCTGACCATCAGGAATTCACCGGCGGGGGTCTCGTGGAAGAGATGCTCTTTGTTCTTGGCAAAACCGGTGGAGCAGAGCATGGTTGTAAAAAGCTTGCCTTCTTTAAAGACATAGAGCCGCTGCTGCAGCTTATCGATGACGATGCCGTAGGTTTGGTCGACCTCTTCTTCTTTCAGGCGGTCGGTTCTGACATACCCCTGGAACTGCTCGGCAAAGACCTTGACCGCGGAGCCTTCCTCCGAAGAGGAATAGGCTTCGATCAGTGTCCACGTATCGCCCCGCTCCAGGACATGGACCGCCTGGCTGGCACAGGTGACTACCCCTACATAATCCTTGCAGTCCTCATCCGGCCGGGCAAGCACACGAACCTGTTCCCGCTGTTTGCCTGTGAGCACGGTGACCGGCTGGGTAAGGACTTTCCAGATGGCTTCCTCATCCATATGCCCCATTTCCAGCTTCCAGAAACAGACATCATGATCACATTTGACCGCGCTGTGCTCATTGGGTGTATGGTAAAAGACATCCGTGGCCAGCAGGGTATCCCCGGGACCGTCCGGAAGGTCCTCCCACTCTTCGATTTCGTCCTGTTCTTCGGACAGGTCGATCTCCTCATCCTCCGCAAGGGCAAAGGAGAAGAGAACTGTCAGACAAAGCAGCAGGGCTGTGATTTTCTTTTTCATCACAGCAGGGGGATGTTGCCGTTATGGCAGGCGCGAACGACTTCCTCGGGCCAGAGGCTGGCCTGGACTTCACCTACGTGGGCCTTGCGAAGGAAATAAACACACATGCGGCTCTGACCGATACCGCCGCCGATGGTCTGGGGCAGCTCACCGTTCAGGAGGGCCTTCTGGAAGGGCAGCTCCGCTCTTTCCTCACAGCCGCGGATGGCCAGCTGTTTCCGAAGGGTTTCCGGATCAACACGAATGCCCATGGAGGATACTTCGAGGGAGATATCCAGCAGGGGATCATAGAGCAGGATATCGCCGTTCAGGCTCCAGTCGTCATAGTCCGGGGCGCGGCCGTCATGGATTTTGCCGCTGCGCAGCAGCCCGCCGACCTGCATCAGGAACACGGCGCCGTACTCCTTGGCGGCCAGGTATTCCCGCTCTTTGGAGGTTTTGTCCGGATAGCGGTCCTCCAGCTCCTGGGTGGTGACGAAAGAAATCTTCTCCGGCAGCTCCGGACGGATATGGGGATAATGGGCGCAGACATATCCTTCGGTTTTCCGGAAAGTCAGGTAGATTCGGTTGACAATTTCCCGGAGGAAGGCTTCATTGCGCTCACTGGGGGCCATGATCCGCTCCCAGTCCCACTGGTCGACGAAGATGGAATGGATATTATCGGTCATCTCATCCCGGCGGATGGCGTTCATATCCGTATAGAGGCCTTCCCCGACGGAAAACCCGTAAGTTTTGAGCGCCAGGCGCTTCCATTTGGCCAGGGAATGAACGATTTCCGCGTGAGCGCCGGTCTCCAGAATATCGAAGGATACAGGGCGCTCCACGCCGTTCAGGTTATCGTTCAGGCCGCTCTCGGGCAAAACCATGATGGGAGCGGAAACACGGGTCAGGTTCAGCGCCTTGGCCAGTTCCTGCTCAAAGAAGTCCTTAACGAGCTTGATGGCGATTTCCGTATCGCGCAGGTCCAGGACGGGATTGTAGTTTTTCGGGATAATCAGGTTCATAAAGATGCCCCCCGGATGAAAAATGATATCAAATAATAACACTTTTACGGCGAAAAAGAAAGTATTGCCTGTGTTCTTGACAGTGCAGGCAAAAAATGAGAAACTGTGGGCAGCGAAGGTGGGGAAAGCTCATCTTCGCGAAAAGGTGTTTTTGGGGCTGGAGGAAAAAATGGAAATCTATCTGATTATCGGGCTGGGAAACCCGGGAGAGCAATATGCCCACACCAGGCATAACGCCGGGTTTGAAGTGATGAGCCGGCTGGAGGATCGGTTCGGCGTGAAGCTGAAGAAAAAACTGCTGCTGCAGGGCGCGACGGCGGAGATTACCGACGGGGAGAAGAAGATCGTGCTTTGTGAGCCGCTGACGTTTATGAACCGGAGCGGCGAGTGCGTGAAGCGGGTGAAAGCCCGGTTTCAGGTGCCGGACGAGCGGATGCTGGTGATTTACGACGATATCGACCTGCCGCCGGGGAAAGTTCGGGTCCGGAAGAACGGTGGCCCGGGAACGCACAACGGCATGCGGAGCATTGCGGAGCAGCTGGGGGAGACCAATTTTCCGCGGATCCGGGTCGGCACGGGAGACCGGCCGGCCGGGCAGGATCTGGCAGCATGGGTGCTGGGGCATTACGCGGCGGAGGAAAAGCCGATGATGGAAGAGGCTTTTGATCGCGCTGCGAACAGCGCTGCGATATGGGTTAATGAAGGGATTGAGAAGGCGATGATGAAGGGGAATAGTTAAATGTGGGGGCTTTCCGCAAGGAATCGCACGCGCACCGCGGCCGGTGTGCCGGCTCGCGCACCGCGCGCGACATCGCCCAACCCCTTCGGCCGGGTATTTTTCAAGGCGTGTGGAATATTTTGAGTATGTTGTAAGGTAAGATATGATAGACAGAATCATTTCGATTCCGGAGATGCCGGGAATAGAGGAACTGATGCGCACCGCGCCGGGAGAGGCGACGGTGCTTTCCGGCGTGAATCCAGCACTGGCGGCGATGATCGCCTGTGAGACAGCAGCGCAGGGGAAGAAAATCCTGATCATCGCGGAGAACGACCTGAAAGCAGCGCGGCTGGCGGACGACGTGCGTCAGCTGACCGGCGGGGAAGGCAGCTGCCTGCCGGGCGGGGAGATCGACCTGACCCGGGCGGCCGGAAGCCTGGAGACCAGCTGGCGGCGGCTGGAAGCGCTGAGCGCGGTGAGCGAAGGGAAGGTCAGGATCCTGTGCGCCGGGGCGGAAGCAGCAGCCCAACGGATGGGGCGGCCGGAACCTTTCCGGGAGCTGAGCCTGCGGCTGAAGACAGGAGACGTGTTTCCGCCGACGGACCTGGACCGGCGGCTGAGCCGGATGGGCTACGACCGGGTGGGCATGGTGGAGGGCAAGGGACAGTTTGCCCGCCGAGGCTCGATCCTGGACGTGTATCCTCCGGCACTAAGCCAGGGATTGCGGATCGAGTTTTTTGACGACGAGATCGACGGGATCCGGCTGTTTGACTGTATCAGCCAGCGGAGCTTGGGAGAAGCAGAAGAAGCGGTGTTGACGCCGGCGGCCGAAGCTCTGCTGCCGGAAGGGGAATATCCCGAAGCCGCAAAGCGGATGCAGGAGGCGCTGGAGACGATCCCGGGAAGCGGGAACACGAACACCAATCTGTTTGACGACCTGCCGCCGCTGCCGGAAGACGAGGACGACGCGGCAGTGTTTGACAAGGCCGTCGGGCCGAAGGTTCGGGAAAAGAAATATCAGGAAGCACGGGCAGAAGAAGCGGACCGGCGGATCGAACGGCTGCGGGAGGACGCGGAGCTGCTGGAGCAGGGGATGCCCTTCCGGCGGATGCGCGCCTGGCTGCCGGTGCTGACAGACCGGACGGCCACGGTATGCGACTGGTTCGGGCCGGAACTGATCCTGCTGTGCGAGCCGGACCGCCTGCGGACGCGGATCGAAGAGCGGCTGCAGGGCTTCGCCGAGGACCTGAAAAGCGCGATGGAGCGCCGGGAGGCGGTGGCCGGACAGAGCGAGCTGCTGACAGACTGGACAGGCGTACTCCGGATGATTGCGCCTTATCCGCTGGGGCTTCTGACGGAACTGCTTCACGGACTGGGCGGGATCCGGCCGGAAACAGCGGTAAACCTTGACGCGGCGGGGATTCCCGGATACAGCGGACAGATGCGGAACCTGAAGAACGATATCGCGCAGTGGCGGGAGAAAGGATACCGGGTCTATCTGCTGAGCGGCGGAAGTTCCCGCGGAAAGCGGCTGGAGGAAACGCTGAGGGAGCTGGGAGAAAAGGCTGTCCTGTATGAAACGCCTGAGGAGATCCTTCACTGCGTTCAGGATGACACGGACGGAGCCGGCATTCCGGTGATCCTGCCGATCACGCTGAGCGGCGGCTTTGTGCTGAAGGAACGCGACGGGATGCCGGGGACGGCGGTGGTCTCGGACGCGGATATCTGGGGAGAAGGATACCGGCGGAGCAAGAGCCGGAAACACTGCGGCGAACGGATCTCCACCTTCACGGACCTGAAGGTGGGGGATTATGTGGTGCACGAGGATCACGGCGTGGGCATCTATCAGGGCATCACGCGGATCCAGAGCGAAGGCAGCTGGCACGACTACCTGCTGATCCTCTACGGCGGAAACGACAAACTGTACGTGCCGGTGGAACAGCTGGAACGGGTGCAGCGCTATATCGGCAATCCGAACCAGGCGCCGAAGCTGAACCGGCTGGGCGGCGGCGAATGGGCCCGGCAGAAGGGCAAGGTCAAAGAGGGCCTCAAAACCCTGGCTTTTGACCTGAAGGCACTGTATGCCGAACGGAGTCAGAACACGGGGCATGCCTTCAGCCCGGACAGCGCGTGGCAGCGGGAGTTTGAGGACGAGTTTCCCTGGGAGCTGACGGCGGACCAGGCCCAGAGCGTGCGCGAGATCCGGGAGGACATGGAAAGCGACCGGAACATGGACCGGCTGCTGTGCGGCGACGTGGGATACGGGAAGACGGAGGTCAGCCTGCGGGCGGCGTTCAAGGCGATCGCGGACAACAAGCAGGTGGCCATGCTCGCGCCGACGACGATCCTCGTGCAGCAGCACTACAATACGATTGTCAAACGTTTCCGCCATACGGGTGCGCGGGTGGATTTCCTGAGCCGGTTCCGCACGGCGGCGGAACAGCGGGAAGTGCTGAAAAAGCTGGAGGCCGGGGATATCGACCTGATCGTGGGCACGCACCGGCTGCTGGCGAAGGACGTGAAGTTCAAAGACCTGGGGCTGCTGATCGTGGACGAGGAACAGCGCTTCGGCGTGGCCCACAAAGAGATCATCAAAAATATGAAAAAGCAGGTGGACGTGCTGACCCTGAGCGCGACGCCGATTCCGCGGACGCTGCATATGAGCATGACGGGGATCCGGGACATGAGCGTACTGGAGACGCCGCCGGAGGAGCGAATCCCGGTGCAGACGGTGGTGACGGAATACTCTGATGCGCTGATCCGGGACGCGATCCTGCGTGAGCTTGGTCGGGGCGGGCAGGTCTATTTCCTGTACAACCGGGTACGGAGCATCGGCAGCTTCTATGAGCGGCTGCGGGCGCTGGTGCCGGAAGCCCGGGTGGGCGTTGCCCACGGGCAGATGAAGGAGCATCAACTGGAAGACGTGATGATGGACTTCTACAGCGGGAACTACGACGTACTACTGTGCACGACGATCATCGAGAACGGGCTGGACGTACCCAGCGCGAACACCCTGATCGTCTACGATGCGGAACGGTTCGGCCTGAGCCAGCTGTACCAACTGCGGGGCCGGGTGGGCCGGAGCAACCGGCAGGCATACGCTTACTTTACGGTACGGGCGGACCACATGCTGACGGAGACGGCTCAGCAGCGGTTGACGGCGATCCGGGAATTCACGGAGTTCGGCGCCGGATTCCGGATCGCGATGCGCGACCTGGAGATCCGCGGAGCGGGCAACATTCTCGGTCCGGAGCAGCACGGGCACCTGGCCACGGTCGGGTATGACATGTACTGCAAGCTGATGGAAGAAACGCTGAACGAGGTGCAGGGAAAGCCTGCGGCCAGGGAACTGGAGACCCGGGTCGACCTGCGGGTGGATGCTTACCTGCCTTCCGACTATGTGACGGAAGAGAAGCAGCGGATGGAGATGTACAAGCGTATCGCCTCGGTGGTGACGGATGAAGACCGGGCGGACGTGACGGATGAACTGATCGACCGCTACGGCGAACTGCCGGACGCGGCGAAAACGCTGCTGGATGTGAGCCAGCTGCGGGCGCTGTGCAACCGGCTGGGTGTGAGCCGGGTAACCCGCGGGAAAGAAGGGCTGATCATGATGCTGGATGAACGCTTCGTGCCGGATCCGGCATGCCTGCTGCAGGCGATCAGCGAGACGGACGGGCGGCTGGTCCTGAGCGCGCGGGCATCGGCCAGGATGATCCTGAAGACGCCGAACCTGCAGGAACAGGAACTGCTGCAGGAGGCCCTGCAGGTGATCCGGAAACTGGCGGCGCGGGTGAGCGAACTGGAGGAAGCCGCGCGGGAAAAGGCGGAAAAGGAAGCGGCGGCAAAGGCGGCGGAGGAAGCGCGTGAATAGGAGAGGACTGTTTTGGGGGATTACCCTGGCGGTGATCGCGCTTGACCGGGTGACGAAGCTGCTGGCGCCGGGGCTGCCGGCGGAGGGGATTACGCTGATTTCCGGAGTGATCGGCCTGCGGTACGCGGAGAACCGGGGAATCGCTTTTTCCCTGCTGAGCGGCTATCCGAGACTGCTGGGAGTGGTGAGCCTGATGCTGATCGCTGCCGGGTATCTCTGGCTGCGGAAGAAGCAATTCGGCAGCTTTCCGCTGGCCGGACTGGCGCTGATGGCCGGGGGCGCGGCGGGAAACATGATTGACCGGCTGATCAGCGGATATGTGCCGGATATGATCGAGACGCTGTTTGTCCGTTTCCCGATTTTCAATATCGCGGACAGCTGCCTGACAGTGGGCTGTGTAATGCTGATCATCAGCCTGCTGGCACGGCCGGGAGACTGGGAAAAGCGCTGACGGGACGGAGATCTGATGATTTGAGGCTAAGGGAACGATGAGCGAAAGAAAAGGAACGGAATACCGGGTTGTTTCCGATGGCCGGCGGCTGGATGTACTGCTGAGCGAGGAGACGGGCTTAAGCCGAAGCAGGGTGGCATCCCTGATGGAAGAAGGCCTGTGCGAAGCCGGCGGGAAGGAAATCCGGAAGGCCGGAACAAAGATTCCTGCGGGGCAGGAAGCGATTCTGCGGGTCCCGGCTCCGCGGGAGGCCATCCCGCAGGCGGAGGAGATTCCGCTGGAAGTGCTGTATGAGGACGCGGACCTGGCGGTGGTGGTGAAACCGCGGGGCATGGTCGTGCATCCGGCGGCGGGCCATCCGGACGGAACGCTGGTGAACGCACTGCTGGCCCGGCTGGATACCCTCGGCGGGATCGGCGGGGAACTGCGCCCCGGAATCGTTCACCGGCTGGACAAGGATACCAGCGGGCTGATGCTGGTGGCAAAGAACGACGAGACCCAGGCTGCGCTGAGTCAGATGCTGAAGGACCGGGAGATTGAGAAGCACTACCGGGCGCTGGCGGAAGGCCGGATGAAGGAACCGGAAGGCGAGATCGACGTGCCGATCGACCGGAGCAAAAAAGACCGGAAAAAGATGACGGTCGATCCGGAAGGCCGGCCGGCGGTGACGAGATGGAAAGTGCTGGCGGAAGGGCGGGACTGCACGCTGCTGGATGTGCGGATCCTGACCGGACGGACGCATCAGATCCGGGTTCACCTGAAAAGCATTCACCATCCGGTATGCGGGGATCCGCTGTACGGGTTTGAGAAGGGTGTGAAGGCGCCATGCCTGATGCTGCATGCGTACAGCCTTTCTTTTGCCCATCCCCGGACAAAAGAAAAAATGACCTTTCAGGCGCCTCTGCCGGAGGACTTTCTGAAAGGTCTGAAAATGAACGGGATAGAACGGGGAAATAAAAATGAAAGTATGGAACAGGGTTAGGAGGCGTTCCGATTAATGGGTTCTGTTTCCGCCGGAAAGTTCATACACGGTATACTCATGATCGAATTCGTAGCCGAGTTTTTCGGCTAATCTGACCGAATCCATGTTCTGGGCATCCCAGCTGGGATAGAGACCTTCTTTCAGACACAACAGAATCAGCGAGGCGCAGGCGATACTCGCGAGTCCTTTGCGGCGTTCTTCCGGAAAGGTGTCAACCTCGATCTCGATGCCTTCCCGGTATCTTGTATATGAGGACGCGCCTGAGGCGATTTTACCGTCTTTCAGGATCACAACACCCCGGCCCAGCCCGAGGTATTTTTCTTTGCTTCCAAAGGGAGCGACAAAGTCGGCTGTGACAGGATCCTGCAGGCAGAGATCGTACAGAGCGGCGTCGATTTCCTTCAGTTCATAGCCCGCGGGAAGGCCTGAGACGATTTTTTGCAAAGCGTCTTTGTCAAAGCGGGTATCTTTCCTGATCGCGTAGCGTGCAGTCTTTTTTGCGTCCGGGAAGCATTCTTCGATCAGCCCGGCCCAGGCTTCATTCTGCGGCGTCATGATGACAAACCCTTCGGGCTTTGCGAGAACGAGTTCGCGATCCGGTTTTCCGGCGACAAACGCAAAGCAGCCTACGAAAGCCATGGCGGATTCCGGACGGGCCGGATCCGTAACGAATACTTTGCCCATGACTTTCTGCAGGCATGACCAGATCAGCGTTTCCTGCCAGCCGTCAAACAGGCCGGAGGCAAGGGATGTGTCTTCCAGTTCGTAAATCATGTTTCTGATCAGCCTCTTTCCGCATGTTCTTACAGCCATGCACGATCATGCACTGACGGGTTTGACAATGTGATGCCCGGCGGCGCGTCGGAAGTGATCCTGCGAAATGAAGAGGAACTGCGGGAGTATATGCTGAAGCTGAAGGCGGAGGGTTAACCGAGGGACAGGATCCTTTCTTTCAGGATGGAGATGAAGCGGTCCCCGTCGAGCTTCAGCATCACGGTTGCGTTTTTGAAGGGGAACTGCTTGTCGCTGTACAGGTCGGTCACGGTTTTCCCGACGGTGACCGATCCGCTGAGCTCCACCGCTACCCCCGCCAGCTCGCCTTCGAACAGCTCGGGATGGATCAGATACATGACCGGACAGGCGTCGTGCATGGAAGCGCCGGTCAGCCCGTAACGCCTGACGCCTTTCATATAGCACTGCAGGCAGGCCCTGACGAAAGCGCCGGCTTTGGCGCCGCAGGAACCGAGTTCATCCAGGTCATCCGCCGTCAGCGCTTCCTGCAGCGTTACGTCCAGACCGAACATGAACAGCCTCGCCCCGCTGCGGAAGACGATGCCGGCAGCATGGGGATCGGCGTGGATATTGAACTCCGCCGCGGGGGTCACATTGCCGGCACCGGCAGAGCCGCCCATCAGGAGAATCGAGTGGAGCAGCTCCGACAGATCCGGATGCAGGCCGAGGGCAATGGCGATATTGGTCAGCGGCGCGGTTGCGACAAGCCGCAGCTCGCCCGGATGTGCCTTCGCGCAGGCATAGAGGGCCTCCCAGGCGTTTTCCTCCGGAACCACAGCATTTTCCGGAACGGGCAGATTTACATTGCCCAGGCCGTTTTCGCCGTGGAACAGGGTCGCGATCTTCAATTCCCGGATCAGGGGTTTTTCCGCCCCGCGGTAAACAGGATATGCCGTTCCGAGCAGACCGTTGAGCCGCTGGGTATTCCAGTAGGCCAGATCCTGCACCGTGTTGCCGCCGGCGGTCGAGATTCCCAGCAGCTCCAGCTCCGGGGAGGCGTGGGCAAGCATGATCGCCACCGCGTCATCCGTTCCCGTGTCACAGTCCATCCAAACAGGGATCCTGTTCATTCCGCGACCCCCTTTCCATAAGCGGCAATCAGGCCGACCAACGCATCGGCGAAGGCCTCCCTGTCCACATCCACGAGGCAGGTGGCATTCGGCGCCTCACCGGTAATCCCGTACCAGTCTGGGACGGTCGCGCCCCGGCAGTAATCGCCGCCGGTTTCAATCTGCACATAATAATCCCGCATGGTGAAGATCTCCGGATGGATGAGCGCCATTACCGCGCAGGGATCATGCATGGGGGCGCCTTTGTAGTCCAGATTCCGGTGGAAGCGGTAGAAAAACTCCAGCCACTGCCAGACGATCCCGCTGACGGGGTTTCCCAGGCTGCGGATCCTTTCAAAATCCTCCGGGTAAATCAGCGCTTTCTCCGTCACATCCAGCCCGGCCATGAGGATCGGGACGCCGGATTCGAAGACGATCTTCGCCGCCTCCGGATCCACGAGGATATTGAACTCCGCGGCCGGGGTCCAGTTGCCGAAACCCAGGCCGCCGCCCATCAGGCTGATCCGCCCGATCCGTTCCCTCAGCTCCGGATGGGACAGGAGGAAGGCGGCGGTATTGGTCAGCGGCCCCGTGGAAACGATCGTAACCTTCTCTTCGCAGGAGCGGATGACGCGCGCCATCAACTCCACGGCGGGCAGAGGCTCCTCTTCCATCACGGGAGCCGGCAGCGCCGGCCCGTCCAGCCCGGTTTCCCCATGGATGGAGGGGGCGTTCATCAGGTCCGCGAGCAGCGGATGCGAACAGCCCCGGGCGATGGGCGCCTTCAGGCCGATCAGCGTGCAGACCCGGCGGGCGTTATAAGTCGTTTTTTCAATGGTCTGGTTACCGGCGGCCGTGGTGACCGCAAGGATGCGGAACCGCCCGCTGCCATGGGCAATGGTCCAGGCGATGGCATCATCATGGCCGGGATCCCCATCCAGGATGACGGGGATCTTCGGAAAATCATTCATCTGCATTTCGGGCCGTTCCTTTATCGCATTTCATTTCTTTGCTTTTGCTTCGGAGACCGCGGCAAGGGTATGACGCTTTTTCATCCGGTTATTCCTGGCAACCGCGAAGATCACCAGGCCGATGATCGTCACCGCGTAGGGGATGGGAGAGGCCAGATTGGAATCCAGGCCGATGGCGGAGAATTTGATGCCAAGGGCCTGCGCAAAGCCGAAGACGAGTGCAGAGAGCGTGCCGCCCAGACATTCCCCGCCGCCCATGGCCTGGGCGGCCAGCGCGATGAAGCCGCGGCCTGAGACCATATCCTGGGACCAGCCCTGGGCGTAGGCCATCGACATGAAGGCGCCGCCGAAGCCGCTCATCAGGCCGGAGAACGCAATCGCGGTATATTTGATTTTCAGGACGGAAACGCCGACGGAGGACGCGGCATTCGGATTTTCACCGGTGGCGCGGATGTTCAGGCCGAGCGGCGTTTTATAAAGCATGACTGAGGTCAGGATGCAGAAGAGGAAGGCCAGGTAGGTCAGCAGATTATGGCCGGAAATGATCCCGCCCAGGAAAGGGATCTTTTCAATCAGCGGGATATCGATATTCGGGATGCACAGCGCCCTGGTGATCAGGCCTGTGGTGGATGCCATGGCCTTGCCCTCCGTCAGGTTGGTGATGACCTTGCAGAGGAAGAGCGTTCCGCCGGAGCCCATCATGTTTATCGCGATACCGACAAGGATAATATCCGTCTTCAGCCTGAAGGCGAAGAAACCCATCGCAAGCGACATCAAAACACCCGTGGCCAGCGCAGCCAGCAAGCCCCAGAACCAGCTGCCGGCATAATAACTGACCAGGGAACCGGACAGGGCGGAGAACATCATCAGGCCTTCCAGACCGATGTTGGCAAAACCGGCTTTTTCAACTACGATGGCCGCCAGCGTGGCGAAAATAATCGGAACGGAGATGCGGATAATCGAGAAGAAAAACTCCGGAGTGGCCAGCTTACCCAGAAAATCCAACATATCTCAGTCCTCCTTCAGCGCGCCCGCCCGGGCCAGCTCTTCTTCCGCGGATTTCACGACCAGCTTCTGGCGATACTTCGACAGGAACCGGTCCGCCGCGAAGAACAGGAAAATGACCCCCTGGATGATATTGATCAGCTGCGCCGGGACCCTGGCATAGGTAGCCATCAGATCGCACCCCTTGGACAGGTAGGCCATAAAGAATGCCGCCAGGGGAACCATGTACGGATTGTTTCCCGCCAGGATCGCGATGGTGATACCGGTCCACCCGTACCCCGGAAGCGCGTTCCAGGAAAAGGTTTCGTAGCGCCCGAGCATCTCGATGCCGCCGCCCGCGCCGGCAAGGAAGCCGCCGATCAGCTGGGAAAGCACGATGGTTTTCCCGACATTCATGCCGGAATAACGGGCGAATTCCTGATTGATTCCGATCATCCGGATCGAATAACCCCAGCGGGAGCGATACATAAACAACCCGCACAGCAGAACCGCAATGAGTGCAAGCGGGAAGCCCCATGTGAGCTTGGCGCCGATGAAGAGCGGATCGTTCACCATGGCCGGGATGTTGGCGCTTTCCAGAAAACGATGGGACTGGATCTGGCCCTTGCTCTTGTCCGCCAGGAAGGAATTCATCAGGAATTTGATGACATACATGATGATGTAATTCAGCATCAGGGAACAGACCATCTCGCTCACGTTCAGCTTTGCTTTCAGCAAAGCCGGAATGAGCATGACAACGGAGACAGCCGTTCCGCAGAGCAGCACAGCCACCAGAGGATGGATACCTGCCGGCAGCGGCAGGTAGATCGCCACCATGGCCGCGACAAAGGCGCCCAGCATGATGCCGCCTTCGGCGCCCAGGTTGAACTGGTTGGCGGAGAACATCACACAAACCGAAAGGCCGGTAAAGATGATGGGGATCATGGCGGCAAAGATATCCAGCAGCCGCTTTGCCTCAAAGCTGAGGCCGGCATTTTTGCTGAAGCGGAAAATCGGCCCGAGAAGCAGTTGCTTGAGGGCTTCCCCGGTGGCCTGCAGCTTATCCATGAAGGTCTTGCCTTCCGCACTGATGAAAATCAGTACGGTGGCAACCAGAAGCGCGATCAGGATCGCTACCAGGCTCCGGATGACGGTAAATCGAAGCTGTCTTTTCCTAGTCATGGCAAACCCTCCCGATTTCTTCCGCGCTCTGCTGCTTCAGGCCGAGCATGTATTCACCCATGATATCATCCGTCAGGTCGGAGGTGTCCTCAAAATACGCGGCAATCTGCCCGCCGTGCATGACGATCAGACTGTCGGACAGCTCCATGACCTCGTTGAGGTCCGCGGAAACCAGCAACACCGCGACGCCCGACCGGGAAAGTTCCACCAGCTTCTTCCGGATGAACTCGGTAGCGCCCACGTCGATTCCCCGGGTGGGCTGGTCCGCGAGGATCAGGACGGGGCTGCTGGAAAACTCCCGGGCGACAACCACCTTCTGGATATTTCCCCCGGAAAGCATGCCGATATGCTGGCTGCGGGATTTGCAGAGCACCGCGTATTCCCGGATGAGCCTGTCCGCCTCCTCATGGATCGCTTTCATATTGAAGAGCGGCCCCCGGTTGAACTTCTTTTTGCTCGCGCGGTCGGAGATCACGTTTTCCTCAATGGACGCGCCGGCAGCAATCCCGTTGAGCATCCTGTCCTCCGGGACAAGGGATATGCCGAGCGCGCGGATCTTCTCCTGCGGGCAGCCGAGGATGCTGACGCCGTTGACCGTCGCTTCCCCCGCATCCGGGGTGTTGAAACTGAAGAGCATATCGATCAGCTCCTTCTGACCGTTTCCCTCCACGCCGGCGATGCCGAGGATTTCTCCCTCCCGGACATCGAAGGATATTTTATCCAGCATCTTCTTGTTCCAGTCGTTCACATATTCCAGGTTCCGTACGCGCAGGACGGGCCTGCCCGGAACCGCCTTGCCCTTCTGCACCTCCAGTACCACGTCGCGGCCGACCATCAGGCGGGAGATTTCCTCCTTGGACACGTCACAGGTGTTGTAAACGCCCATGCTGCGGCCGCCGCGCAAAATGGTCAGCCGGTCGGTGATTTCCATGATCTCATTCAGCTTATGGGAGATGAAGACGATCGTATACCCCTGTGCTTTCAGGTGCTTCAGCTCGACGAAGAGCTCCGCGGTTTCCTGGGAGGTCAGCACCGCCGTGGGTTCATCCATGATCAGGATCTTTGCGCCGCGGACCAACGCCTTCAGGATTTCCACCTTCTGCTTCATGCCGACGGGAATATCCATCACTTTTGCTTCCGGTTCCACAAAGAGGTTGAACCGTTCGGAGTATTCCTTCGTAAGCTCGATTGCCTTCGCCCGGTCGATGAACATGCCCGATTTCTGCGGAACCATTCCGAGCACCATGTTTTCCGCCACGGAAAGGCTCGGGACCAGCATAAAATGCTGATGGACCATGCCGATCCCATGGGCGATGGCCACGGAAGGGGAGGTCAGCTTCAGCGTTTCCCCGTTCACAACAATTGTTCCGCTTGTCGGCTGCTCGAGCCCGAAGAGCATTTTCATCAGGGTGCTCTTTCCGGCACCGTTTTCTCCCATGAGGGCATGGATTTCACCCTTTCGAAGGTCAAAATCCACTTCCCGGTTTGCTGCGGCGCCGTTCGAATACACCTTAGTGATCTTTTTCATCCGAACAACATACTCTTCTGCCGCGAGTTTTTTTTCATCCGGCATGCCTGACTCCTCCCGCGAGGCAGGGGACGGTTCCCGGCCTCATCATGATGGCGAAAAGGAGACAGAGAACCGTCCCCTGTCTCCTTTGAGCTGAACTCCGGCGTGTTACGGACGGACAGCTTCACGAATGGCAACCACGTCAGTCGCGTTCGGGCCGATGGCTGTTTCGACAACCACCTTGCCGGACAGCACGTCTTCCTGGGCCGCGGTGACAGCCGCCTTGGTCGCATCGGAAGCATACTTGCTGTAATTCTTGTCTGTAACGATGCCGACGCCGCCTTCCTCGATGCCGAGGCAGACTTCCGTGCCCCAGTATTCCTTGCCGGCATCCAGTTCATCAAACACCCAGACGATGGAGTTGCCGATGTTCTTCAGGCCGGAGGTCAGGGTTAGGGCCGCCAGGTCGGAACTGAGGGTCAGCTCCTGATCGGAGTCAACGCCGATGAACCAGGCCTTGCCTGTTTCCAGTGCAGCTTCCGCCGCGCCGTTGCCCGCGTTGCCGGCGACGCCCCAGACGATGTCGCACTTGTTGTCATTGATCATGGACAGGCCGTACTCCTTGGCGATGGCGGTGTCCACATAGTCATTGGTATAGCGGGTGTCGATCTTAATATCCGGATTGACGGACTGCGCACCCTTGATGAAACCCAGGAGGAAGTCGTTGATTACCGGGGAGTCAACGCCGCCGACAAAGCCGACGACCGGTTCCGGATTGATCTTGTCCAGGGAAGTGTCAACGGTGGTGCAGGCTGCGAAGACGCCGATCAGGTAACCCATATCGTTCTGCCTGTAGGTCAGGTTCAGCACATTGCTGTTATCGCCGACATAGGTGTTGTCATCAAAGATGATGTATTTCTGATCCGGATACGCGGTGGCGACTTCCTTCAGATAGTCAGGCATCTGATAGGTTCCGCAGATAATGATATCGTAATCACCGGACGCGGAGACATCATACAGCGTGGCCAGCCAGCGGGGCTTGTCTTCATCCGTGCCACCCATCTCGATCGTTTCGCAGTTGATGCGGCCGGCTTTCACCAGCTCGACAATGCCGGAATGCGCAGAGTCGAAGAAGGACTTGTCGCCCAGGTTGCCGTTCACCAGGTAGGCAACGTTATAAACCTTTTTCTCCTCGGCGACGGCGGACACTGCCGCCACTGCAAAAACCATGGACAGAACCAGAATAAACGCCAACAGTTTTTTCATTTGAATCCCTCCGGTATTTTATTTTGAGGAAACGCCCTCTGACGATATATTTTACTATGGTTTTCATTCAATGTCAACAAAACGGCAGGATATTGAGAAAGCACGCCAACCCTGTTCCGTGAACGAAACACGGATCAGCCAAAGACGGCTGATCCGGCAAAGAGGCATCTTACAGCGTTTCAGGTGCTGAAAGGGGAATACGTGTTTTGGGAATTACGGATTTATCTCATCTCTGATTTCATCGAGGTAGCGGGTGAGAGCGTCCTCGACGGAAGGCATGGGCTTAATGCCGGCTTCGGCGAGGCGGGACCCGTCCAGGCGGGAATTCAGGGGACGTTTGGCCGGCGTGGGATATTCGGCGGAGGAGACGGGCAGCACCCGGCAGGGGAGGCCGGCTTTCTCCATAATCATGGCGGCAAAGTCGAACCAGGACATGAAGCCCTCGTTGCGGACATGATAGATGCCGTACTTCTCGGTGGGCAGCAGATCACAGATCACGCGGGCAAGATCCTGCGTATAGGTGGGGGAGCCGATCTGGTCGTTCACCACGCGGATTTCCTTTTTCTCCCGGCCCAGTCTCAGCATGGTGCGGACGAAATTGCGGCCGTTCTTTCCGAAGACCCAGCTGGTGCGCAGAATGAAGAAACGGGTCATCAGGGAGCGGACGGCGTCCTCGCCCTGGACCTTGCTCATGCCGTAAACATTCTGGGGACCGTAGGGATCGTCCACCTTGTACGGCTGATCGCCTGTGCCGGGGAAAACGTAGTCGGTTGAGATGAAGACCATCTTTGCCCCGACGCTGAGCGCGGCCCGGACCATGTTCAGGGTTCCCATGCCGTTGACATTGGCGCAGATTTCCGGTTCGGACTCCGCTTTATCCACGTTGGTATAGGCGGCACAGTGAACGACGGCGTCCGGCCGATAGTCAAGGACATAGTTTTTGACAGCCTGCGCGTCGGTGAGGCTGAAGTCCTGGATATCGACGCCGCGGCATTCGACGCCGCGGGCTTCCAGCTGGTGAACCGTGTCCCAGCCGAGCTGGCCTGCATAACCTGTGACAAGAACTTTCATAAAATTTCTTTACGTGGGGGCTTTCCGATCGCCCCCACACCCCTTCGGTCACAATTTGCTTGAATGAATATATCCTTCACTTACTCGACGAACTCGTGATAGATCGCGTGGATGGTGGATTCAAAGTCGCTGTCGTTGACACCGACGATGATGCTCAGCTCGCTGGAGCCCTGATCGATCATCCGCACGTTGATCCGGGCACGGCTCATGGCTTTGAACAGACGGGCGGCGGTACCGCAGTTATGCACCATGCCGCGGCCGACGGTCGCGATAATGGACATATTATCGCTCACGGAAACGCTGCCGCTGTTCTCCACAAGGGCTTCAATCTCCCGGAGAATTTCCACCCGGTGAGGCTCGAACGCCTCGCTCTGGACTACGACGCACATACTGTCGATCCCGGTGGGCATATGTTCGAAGGAGACGCCGTAGTTTTCCAGCACCTGGAGCACCTTGCGGCCGAAACCGACCTCGCTGTTCATCATGTTCTTTTCCACGGAGATCACGCTGTATCCCTTGTGGCCGGCGATGCCGGTGATGGTGGGAACGGAGATCTCGTTCGGCGCGTTCTTGCTGATCATGGTGCCGGGATGATAAGGCTTGTTGGTATTGCGGATATTGGTGGGGATGCCGGCCCTGTGGACCGGGAACATCGCATCCTCATGAAGCACGGAAGCGCCCATATGGCTCAGCTCCCGCAGTTCTTTATAGGTGATGGAGGAAATCTCGGCCGGGCTGTCAATCACCCGCGGATCCGCCATCAGGAAACCGGAAACATCGGTCCAGTTTTCATACACGTCGGCATTGACCGCGCGGGCGACCAGGGCGCCGGTAATATCACTGCCGCCGCGGGAGAAAGTGCAGACTTCGCCGTTTTCCTTTGCCCCGTAGAACCCGGGTACGACGGCAGGTTTCCCGTCACTGAGGACGGCGGAGAGCTTTTCCTGAGTTTTTTCATCATTCAGCGTGCCGTCGTCATGAAAAACGATCCCGTCGGCCGCGTCCACAAAACGCCAGCCCAGATAGTCCGCCATGAGCAGCGCGCAGAGGTATTCCCCGCGGCTGGCGCACCAGTCCCGGCCTTTGCCGGAAGCGATCCCCTGTTCCACCTCATCCAGATGGGCGGCGATGTCGACTTTCAGATGCAGGCCCTGGGCAATGGACAGATAACGGTCCCGGATCTTGATAAATTCATCCCGAAAGGACTTTCCTTCCGAAGCAAGAGCGTGACAGAGATAGAGCAGATCGGTCACCTTATCGTCTTCCGAAAAACGCTTTCCGGGAGCGCTGGGGACCAGATAACGACGGGTGGGCTCCAGCTCCAGGATGCTCCGGACCTTCCGGAACTGCTCATCATTGGCCAGCGAGCTGCCGCCGAACTTGGTTACGATACATTCAAGCACAGGTTTCCCTCCAACACAGCTTTCCGTAAGCCGGCCGACACCGGCCGCACATCACAGACTAAAAGCTATTTTACCGCCTGAAGGGCTTGTGTGTCAATCATTTTCCATCATGCGCGCGGGTTACGGTGATTGCGGTGACCTGCTGCGCGCCGCCGTCCCGCAGCGCTTCGGCACATCGGGCCAGAGTGGTGCCTGTCGTACGCACGTCATCTACCAGCAAAACGGGGAAAGATATTTCTTCCAGCGGTTCAAAAACCCCTTTCAGGTTAGCCTTCCGACCGGTACCGGAAAGCGAAACCTGGCTTTTCGCGTGATCGTCGCGACGCGCGAGGAGCTGACGGCAGGGCAGGGAGAGCTGCCGGGCAACGGCTTCCGCCAGCAGCCGGCCGTGATCGATTGCCCGGCTGCGGCAGCGGGATTCCGGCATGGTCACCCAGGTCACCACGGTATCCGGTGAAAAGGCAATTGTTTCCGGCAGCGGCAGGACCAGGGATGCCAGCGCTTCCGCAGCTCGGGCTTCTGCGCCGTATTTCAGCCTGTGTACAAGGGTGCGGTGAATACCCGCGTGCGGCCGCAGACCCCAGGCGATGACACCGGGGGCAGGTTCAGCCTGATCCCAGGAAAAGACATAGCCCTGCGCCTGAAGATCCTCACGGCAGGCTGGACAGAGGACCTCCCCGTCGGTAATCCTGCCGCAGGCGCAGCACAGCGCGGTTTCGGGCCAGACGGCATCCCGGACCCAGGAAGCCAGCGCGTGTTCTGCCGGTCCGAACTTTCCGAAGAGCCAGGATTCAAAGGTGCTCATCGGACCAGCTCCCGTGTTTCGATCAGACGCTGTGAAAGCGTGGTATAGCGGCGGACAACATGATCATTCGCAACCATACGGCGGATGACTTCCTCTGTGCCGACGAGAACCACGAGATTCTTTGCGCGGGTGAGGGCGGTGTAGAGCAGGTTCCGGGTCAGCAGCATCGGCGAACCGCCGGTCACAGGCATCACGATGACCGGAAACTCACTGCCCTGGGCTTTATGAACACTCAGGCAGTAAGCCTGTTCCAGATATTCCAGGTCGCCTGACTCATAGACGACCTCTTTTTCTTCGTCAAAAAGAACCGTAAGGGAATGGCTTTCCGGATCCACGGCGGTGACAAAACCGACGTCACCGTTAAAGATTCCTGCTCCTTCTTCCCCTGTGAAGCCGAGTTTGCGCCAGGATATTTTATAATCATTCCGTGTCTGGATGACCTTGTCGCCGAGACGGAAGATACTTTCTCCCCAGGTCAGCTGAGGCTTGTCCGGCGCCGGAGGATTGAGCGCTTCCTGCAGGAGCAGGTTGAGGCTGTTGACACCGCACTCGCCTTTACGGGCAGGCGCCAGCACCTGGATATTGCGCACGGAAAGGGCAGCAAACTGATCCTCCGGATAGCCGAGATAAGCGGGAAGGCGCCGCGTGACGAGCGCCGCGATGCTTGAGGCTGCATCAACAGCGGAGGGCTTGCGCTCGAAGAAGAAGTCGGTTCCTTTTTCGTTCAGGACCGGCATCTGACCGGAATTGATCAGATGGGCGTTCAGAACGATCCGGCTTTGCCCGGACTGGCGGTAGATCTCTGTGAGACGAATGGAGGGGACTTCGCCGCTTTCCAGGATATCGCCGAGGACGTTGCCCGCACCGACGCTGGGCAGCTGATCTGCATCGCCGACCAGGATCAGGCGGGTGCCCGGCTCGATGGCCCGGAGCAGGGCGCGCATGAGCGGAAGATCAATCATGGAGGTTTCATCAGCGATCACACAGTCTGCCTCAATGGGATTGTCCTCATTTCGGGAGAAAACACCCTCATCTCCGCCGTATTCGAGCAGGCGGTGAATCGTACGGGCCTCAGTCCCGGTTGCCTCGGTCATCCGTTTGGCGGCACGGCCGGTCGGCGCGCACAGAACGGTCTGATTATCGGGAGAGAGAAGCTCCAGGATGCAGTTAATGATTGTGGTTTTGCCGGTGCCCGGACCGCCGGTGATGACAAAGACCCCGTTTTCCAAAGCACCGCGGATTGCCTGCCGCTGGGTCTGGGAGAAGGTGATGCCGTGTACCTTTTCAAAGGCTGAAATTGCCCGGAGCGCGCCGGCAAATTTGTCCGGCCGGATGGCGGTCATCAGTTCCCGGAGGCGCAGGGCCACCTCCTGCTCCGCCCGCCAGTAGAAAGGCAGGTAAATCCGGCGGCTTTCCGTTCCGTCATCCATCTCACCTTTCAGGGCACCGGAAACCAGCAGGGCACGAAGCGCCTGCTGACACAAATCAGGCGAAACCTGCAGCATGGAGGCGGTGGATGCGCACAGTTCCTTCTCCGGCAGATATACATGACCGGAGGCGGAAGCTGCGTCACGCAGGATGTATTTCATGGCGCAGCGGATCCGGCTGTCACTTTCCGGCGGGATGCCGAGGGAAAGACCGATGCGGTCCGCCGTTTTGAAGCCGACACCCTCCAGATCGTCGCAGAGGCGATAGGGATCTTCACGGACAATCTCCGGAGTTCGATCCCCATAGAATTTGCTGATTTTGACCGCGAGCGCCGGGGAGATCCCGTAGGACTGGAGAAACACGATGGCCCGGCGGGCGCTCTGCTGCTCCAGAAAACTCTCGGCAATCATGGCGGCACGTTTTTTGCCGATGCCTTTCACTTCGGTCAGGCGTTCAGGATGTTCGGAAAGGATGGTAAGGGTTTCTTCCCCGAAAGCTTCGACAATAAGGGTTGCGGTGGAAGGGCCGACCCCATGGATCAGCCCGCTGCCGAGGTACCGCTCGATCCCGAGAAGGGTGGTGGGAACCTTCAGCTCACAGGCGCGGCAGCTGAACTGACGCCCGTAGGTCCGGTGCTCAATCCATTCACCGGAGAAGACAGCTTGCTCCCCGGAAGAAAGCTCCGGCAGGGAACCGACAACCGTCAGTTCGCTGCGGCCGGAGCGAACGGTCACAACGGACCAGCCGTTTTCCGGATTTCGGAAAACGGTACCGAGGATCGTTGCTTCAAGCTGCTCCATGTTCCCTCCGATGGCTGATGAATGCCTTATTTTATCACAGAAAACGGGGATTGTCATTACTGCCGGGGTTTGGTATAATATCCGTAAATGCACGGAAACAAAGGGGAGTGGCGGAAATGGATATGATGAAGACCCTGCTGATCTACCTGTCGGCAACGATGGCGCTTGCCGTACAAAGCACGTCAGCACCGAAGGAACCGCCTACTCCCGCACCGGAAAGCACAGCGATCGTGGAAACCGTCGCTCCGGGCGGAGAAGAGAACGGAACGACGGACATTACAGCGGCCCTTGCGGACACACCCGCGCCGACAGCCACCGCGACCGCAAAACCGACGCCTGTGCCGGTGCCGACCATTACGCCTAACCTGAAAGGGTATCACAACCTGGGAATGGGCGCGAAGGGCAAGGATGTCAAAAAGCTGCAGGAAAAACTGGTCGAATTGAAGTATCTTCCTGAAGACGGTGCAGACGGAGCCTACGGCCGGCAGACCTATAACGCAGTCAAAAAGTTCCAGTACTATAACGGGCTAAAGCAGGACGGTGTCGCCGGCCGCGCCACACAGACGAATTTGTTTGAGAATCCGGATATCGTACCGAATCCCGAAGCGAAGGAAGAAACCCCGACGCCGGAAATAACGCCGAAGCCGGAAACGGCGGAAACAGAGGAAGGCGAAACCGCCGGACAGGGTACGGCACCGGAGGAAGAGGAGTCGGCCCTGACGGCTGTCCCGCCGGACCTGCTGGACAAATATATGAATACCGGGGAAGCCGAAAAGACCGGTGCGAAAGAAGAACCTACCGAGAAAGTAACAGAGAAACCCACAGAGAAACCGACCGAGAAACCCACGGAAAAGCCGACAGAAAAACCTACCGGGAAACCGACAGAAGAACCTACCGGGAAACCGACAGAAGAACCTAAGGAAAACGAGGAAGACACAAACAAAACGGCCGAAGGACAAAAGAAAGTAACAGCCGGAAAGTCTGCCGAAGAACCGACAGCGGAGCCCGAGGAAGAACCGGATGAAATCGTGGAGAACGTTGATCTGGACGCTGAAGTATATGATGCCATTATCGGTTCCGTGGCGCTGAACGAGAGCAACGGCCCGCTGGAATTCATCGCGACGGAAGACGGCGTTCCGGTGACAGCCAGGCCGAGACTGATGCAGAACGGCGCAAAGATCCGGGTGAGCCTGGACGATCTGTGCCAGTGCGTGAAAGGCTGGCAGCTGACCGACGAAGGCGTCGGAACGATTGTGCTGGAAGCAGCCGGTTATACCCTTGCGATCTACAATGAAGAGAGCGGGTACTCTGCTTCCGTGGATGGAACCGAAATTGAGATGAAAGACGATGACCTGGATTTTTCAAACGAAGGACATTTTATCAATGCTGAGTTCCTTGCGAAGGCGCTGAATGGCGAGGCTGTCTGGGAACCGGAAGAAAGTACGCTGATGCTGAGAATCCGGGATAAGGTGGAGGGGAATTCAGACTGATTGGTCAGAATATAACCGGATTACGTATTGAAAATGATATTGGAATCCTGTATGATCTGCATCTGATGTCCGGAACGTCCGGGCAGGAAATAAAAAACAAGGAGGTGCTTTGCCGTGAAGTCTGTTATGATCCGACTGAGCCTTGTGGAGAATGTCAATAAGTTTGTGAATATTGTAGCGCGCTATCCGTTTGAAATGGATCTGCGGGCAGGGCGCCACGTGGTGGATGCCAAATCGATTCTGGGCATTTTTTCACTGGATTTGAGCAAACCGATTGCACTGGAGATTTACGGGGACGACTGCGAAGAACTGCTGAAGGAAATTTCTCCTTTCATTGCAGCAGAAGCAGAATAAGGGGGCTTTCCGAGTGCCCAGGGCTTCCGCCCGTTCTTCGTTGAAAAAGAGCCACTGGCTCTTTTTCCGAGCACTCAGAACCCCCCTAAAACCCCTTCGGCTGCATGAAGGAAAGGAAGAATAAGAGAGCTTCGGATACCTGCCGTTTTTCGGCAGGTTTTTTTGTTGGAAAATAAAAATCCGAACGATAGATGAGAAAATGCTTTCAATCATTCGTGTTTTGTGATAAAATATCCGACTAAGGGGCATCCCCCGAACGATCCGCTGATCAGGCAGAATCAAGGAGATATGAGACATGGACAGGATCCGCCGGAATGAACGTATGACCGCAATGATGAAGCTTTTATCGGGTACGCCGAACAGAATCTTTACACTCAGCAGCTTTTGTGAGATGTTCGGTTCTGCCAAATCGACCATGAGTGAGGATGTCGATCTGCTGCAGCAGGTGACGAAAGCGTTTGACCTGGGTGAAGTGGATACGGTGACCGGTGCTGCAGGCGGCGTGCGTTACCGGCCGACGGTGAGTCGGGCAAAGGCCAGGGCATATATCGAGGAATTATGCGGAAAGCTGAGCGGCAGTGAAAGGGTTCTGCCCGGGGATTTTCTGTATTACAGCGATATTCTCAGTACGCCGGAGATCGTAAATCGGATGGGAGAAATTATTGCAACAGAATATTATGCGACGGAACCGGATTTTGTTTTGACCATGGAGACCAAGGGAATTCCGGTGGCATTTGCTACAGCCAATGCGCTCGGGGTGCCGCTGGTGATTGCCAGGCATTTTTCCCGGGTGTATGAAGGTTCGGCGGTGAACATCAATTATGTTTCAGGAAGCGGTAATATCGAAACCATGAGCTTAAGCCGCAGGGCGGTGAAAGAGAACCAGCGGGCGCTGATCGTTGATGATTTCCTGAAAGGCGGCGGTACGGCACGGGGCATGGTGGAACTGATGAGGGAATTTAATGTCAGCGTGGTCGGGATGGCATTTGTCATGGCGACGGCCGCTCCCGAAAAGAAGAGAGTTACGGGAGAAAAGGCGCTTATGACGTTGGAGATCATCGCGGGGGAACCGACAAAGGCAATTGTAAAACCGGCTGAATGGCTTAAGTAAGGGGGGCTTTCCGATTGCCCCCTTGAACCCCTTCGGTTGCATTATCATGAAAGATCATGATATAATCTAATGTTGAGATTTCGCGGCTTCAGCCGCGACCAGGGCTTTCCGAGTGCCCAGGGCTGCCGCCCGTTCCTTACTGAAAACGGGCACACCGGCCCGTTTTCCGGGCGTGCGGAACCCCTGGACCAGCCGCCGCAGCCGGTTCAGATGCCGCCGCAGCCGGAGAACAAGCGGATGAGCGTTCCGCAGATTATGCTGATCGTACTGGTGCTGGGTTTTGCCGCCTGGTATCTTGTGACGACGCTGACCCCTCAGGCAGCACCCTATGCCACGATTACGGCGGGAGTGATGGGCGCCCGGTATGAGGGGGACTGCCTCATCGTGCGGGATGAGACGCCTTTTGACGCCGAAGGCGTGACCAGTGTTGACTATATTGCGGAAGAAGGAAGCTGGGTTACCCGGGGAACCACGATCTGCAACGTCTACTCATCGGGTTTCAGTACGAGAGAGATGACGGCGCTGCAGGACTACCGGGATCAAATCAAGGAATACCAGATGAAACTTCTGAAGGCCCAGGTGACAACAGATTCCTATATGGAAAAACTGGAAGCGGACGTCATGACCCGGGCCCGGGAAGTACGGGAGCTGATCGGCGGCGCGCGCGGAAACATGAACAATCAGGAAACCCTGCTGGCCGCAGCGATTCAGAGCCGGCAGAACCGGCTGAAGGAAATGTACAGCGAAGACCAGCGCATGACCCGACTGTATGACGATGAACTGAGCCAGCTGCAGCGGATTTCCAGCTGGACCAAACAGTATGCTGCAACGGGAGACGGTCTCGTGAGTTTCTACAGCGACGGATACGAATACGGGCTGACCGTGACGAATTACGATCAGTTTACGCCGGGTGAAGTCCGGGCGATGCTGAACGGGAAAAAGCCGACGGACGATCTGACAGGGAAGGGCAAGACGACGATTTACCGCCTGATCCGCGAAGGACACTGGATCGTTCTGATGCTGATCAGGGACAGCAACTGGAATCCGGTGGAAGGTGCGGTTTATGAACTGAAACTGGAGAACTTCAAGGATACGATGGTGGACGCCCGGGTGCTGAGCTTCACCCGGACAGGCGGGGAACTGCTGGTACGCCTTGACGTGAACAGCGAGGTTGAACCGGTTCTGTATGTCCGGACCTGTACGGGCGTGCTCGGGGACAGCGTAGCAAGCCTGACGGTGCCGGAAAGAGCGCTGTATTACCAGGACAATATGCCGGGTGTTGTCGTGGTGGACGGAGATTACCAGTTCTTTATCCCGGTGAATGTGATGGATAAACGCGACGGGATGATTTTTATTTCGGCTATACAGCAGGGAGTGCTGTATGAGGGGCAGACAGTGAGACTATTTTAGGGGGCTTTCCGGTTGCTCCCCTTAAACCCCCTTCGGGTTCGGCTTATGTTTGCTTCAGGAAAAGAGTTTGAGGGACAGCAACAGAGAGAGAAGGAAGACAATGACCCGGGAAGAGCTTGAGCAAAGAGTGGAGCAGGTCCGGCGGGAACTGGAGATTGCCGCGGATGGCCGGTGGCCGGTACCGAAACTGATTGCTGTGACAAAAACTCACAGTGCGGAGGAAATCCTGCCGCTGAAGGAGATCGGGGTGACTGAGATCGGGGAAAACCGGGTTCAGGAACTGAAGACAAAATTGCCGGAACTGCAGGGCTGCTTCGGGATTCACCTGATCGGAAGGCTTCAGCGCAACAAAGTCAGGCAAATCATCAATGATGTATGCATGATCCAGTCAGTGGACAGTATTCCGCTGGCTGAAGAGATCCACGCGCGCGCTCTGGCAGCTGAAAAGCAAATGCCTGTGCTGGTGGAGGTCAGCCCGGCGGGCGAGGAGCAGAAAGGCGGCGTTCCCTTTGAGGAAACGGAAACTTTTCTGAATCAGATTGCGAAACTGGACGGGATCCGGGTCCGCGGCCTGATGGCGGTCATGCCGCTGACAGACGACGAAGAATATCTGGACGGACTTTTCGCGAAGACGCGGGAGCTGTTTGACAGGCTGAAGGAGAGAAGCCTGAACGGAATCGGGATGGAAGAACTCAGCATGGGTATGTCGGGGGATTACCGCCTGGCCGCTGCCCACGGGGCGACCATGGTCCGGGTCGGCAGTGCAATCTTCGGGCCCCGTAACTGACGGAAGGAAAAGGAGCGAAACAGACCAATGGCATTCAAAGACCTGATCAGGGAATTCGAAGGATTGTTCAGCCGCGTCCGGGGGGACGGCACCCGCAGGCCGGACGGCGGAACAAGCCATTACAGCCCGATGAGGAAAAAGACGGCAGACCAGACAGCGCAGCAGTCTGCCGGGAATATGCAGTATGTCCACACAGGGTTTACAGGGATGACGCCGCCATCCGAATACGGCTTCGGACAGGAGAACATAAACAGCGGATCCGCCTGGACACAGTCCGCCGAACGGACACAATATTCAGGCCAGGCGCCGGCCGGAGGAAGATACTTCACGTCAAACACGGGAACAGAAACGGGATTCCCCAGGGCGAGACAGGACAACATCTCCTATATGCCGGGCTTCGCGCCGGCAAACCGGGATATGCACAATACGCTCCATGTGGAGCATATTATGACGCTGACCGGCCTGAAGAGCTGCTACGAAGCGATTGAGTGCATGAAGAACGGGGAGACCCTGATCGTAATGCTTGACGCGATTGCCAACGAAAGCGAAAGCATGCGCTGTCAGGATATGCTGGCAGGAGCCGCCTTTACGCTGGGATGCACGGTCCGGCTGCTGGCCGGGTCGCGGATCGTTCTGATTGCTCCGGAGGGGGTACTGATTCTGCCGGAGAAGCAGGGTATGCCGGAGGGAATCCGGCCGCCGGAAATGCCGGCGGCCCGGATGAACGCGGCGGCGGAAGCGCCGCGGCCGGGGCGGCGGGAACGCCGGACAAGCCCCAACGCTTCGGACTGGACAGCCGCGCGCAACGGCGAGATGGACAACTATAATCCCTATACCGGCACGATGCCGGTAGCGGCGGGATCATACGCAAGTTTCGGCGGATACGGTTATTGATTAAAGGAGGGAGAGGCACATGGAACGGATCACTGCGGACGTGATCGCGGAAAAGGAGTTTTCCATCGAATCCAAGGGCTACAGCAAGAACGAGGTGGATAATTTTCTGGATGAGATCTGCGAGGAAATGGACCGGCTGAACAACGAGATCTTTGATCTTCGCCAGAAGACGACCATGGTACGGCCCCAGGCCCCTGCGGAGAACGCTCCGACAGGAGCCGAGGAAAGCCGTTTCCGGGAAATCCTGGAAATGGCGGCCCAGGTGAAGGAGGAGACGATCCGCCGGGCAAAAGAGGATGCGGAAGCGATCCGGATGAAAGCCGAAACAGAGGCGACTGAACGCCTGGAAGGCCTTGAGGCGGAGCGGGATGATCTGAAGACGGAGATTGAGAACCTGAAACAGACGGCGGCGGATTACCGCCGGAAGTTTGAAGAACTGCTGCATGCGCAGCAGGAGGCGCTGGAGAAAGCAACAGGGTTGTTTTGATGATGTGAGAAATGAGGGAAAGATAGATTATGTTCGGACACAGAGCGGACGGAAAAAGACTCAGGCATCTGGACCCGATTATCCAGATTACGCCGTATCTGATGCCGATGCGCTGCGACGCGCAGGTGTTTCTGGAACATAAGGTGGACTATGAAAAGCTGGCCAGATACATCGCGGAAAAGAACCGGCAGGGTGAGAAAATCACTTTCATGCAGATTCTTGTGGCCGGGTATGTCCGGGCGATCAGCCAGAATCCGGCGGTGAACCGGTTCATCTTCAACAAACAGTACTATGCGCGGAACAACTGTTCCGTATCGTACGCGGTCCTGAAGGATCCGCAGGATAACGAGAGCAAAGAGACGACGGTGCAGATCCGGTTTGACCTGACGGACACGCTGTTCGACGTGCGCGACCGGATGAACGACGCAGTGGAAAAAGCCCGCGCCACGGAAGACGGTGATTTTGTGATCAAACTCGCAAAAGCAGTCCTGAAAATCCCCGGCCTTCCGACTTTGATCGTGGCCCTGTACAAACTGCTGGACCGGTACGGAATCGCCCCGAAGTTCATCGTGAAAGGGCTGCCGTTCTACAGCGGCATGTTTATAACAAACAACGCATCTATCGGCCTGAGCCATCCGCTGCATCATATCTACAATTTCGGCGACGTCAGCCTGTTTATCGGAATGGGAAACGTCGTCAAAGAAGCGGCAACGGATAGCGAAGGCAACATCCGGATGAAACGGTGGCTGCCTCTGGGGCTGACCGCTGACGAGCGGGTGTGCTCCGGGGCGCACTATGCGAAGTTCTTTGCAGATGCGACCAGGAATTTCGGGAATCCGGAGCTGCTTGAGCAGCCGCCGGAACAGGTGTTCTTCGACGAAGGCGTCGAATATCACGTTCCGAAAATCAAAAAAGCATAAAGGGAATTAATCTTCCGGATCCACATAGTATTTTCCATCGGGTGTTTTGCCGATTACATCCATATCTGCCAGTTGATCTGTATACTCCTGAAACTGGTCCGGGTTTTCCAGGTCCGTTTCGGATAAGGCTTTTGCCGATTTCGGACTCTGTGCACCTGCTTTTTGGAGCGCTTCGATGATGAGCTTTTTCCGCAGAGACAGTGCTGAAGATGTGAAAACTGCCATATGTTCTCCTCCTTGTTTTCCAGGCAATATCCTCTGTTTAGCATATCATAAATCGACGCTTTAGGGAACAGGTTTTTAAAAATATGGGCTGCGTCCGCGAACACAGAATTGACGGGAGTGAGTGAAAGATGAAAAAACTGCTGATTGTTATTCTGTGCCTGTGCCTTTGTCTGCCGGCCGCCTTTGCGGAGGAATCCGCGGAAAGCAAAAGCAATATCGGGATCGTCTCTGCGACGGGAGCGGAGGACTTAGACGAAACCGGAGCCGCGATTCCCGCCGGGACCGGGTTCAGCTATGAACATGATCCGCGGGACAATCCCAAAGCCATGCGCGATATTGTGGTGAACCCGGAGGCGGTATACGGGTTTTCCCCCAGCACGGAAGACGGATCCACGCTGAAGGATTACGCGAACGCCCTTGACTGGACTGACCCGGAACAGGTGGCCGAGGCCAGGGAAACACGGCAGGCGTATCACGACAGCATGTCCGAACTGTACGATATAATGCTCTCCATGGTCCAGGAGGACAAGGACGTGGAGACGATCGCCAGAGCGGTCAGCAAGCGCCGGAACGAACTGCGCCTGGAGGCTGAGAAGGACAATCCGGAAGCGCTGGCGCTGGTCAGGAAGAGAAACCTCGAAACATATGGAAATGAAGAAGGCCCGACGGCGGATGACCTGCTCCAGAAGTACGGCTCCTGGGATATGGTGCTGTACAAGGCGCTGGGAACCAACGCGGGGATGGATGCCTGCCTGGGATTTTACGACGAATATTACTATCTGTACGATCTGGAAAACGAGATCGGAGCAGCAGATGAATGAAAACAATCCGGGCGGCTCAGGCCCGGATTGAACGGGGAAGAATCCTGCATTGTCGGTTTTTGCGCTTTGTGGTAAGATTCACAAAGGAAGCAGATTCATTGACTGCATCCGGAAATACAAAGACGACAGGAGCGTGTGAAAGATGAAAAAACTGCTGATTGTTATTCTGTGCCTGTGCCTTTGCCTGCCGGCTGCCTTCGCAGAGGAAACAGCGGAAAGCAAAAGCAGAATCGGGATTATCTCCGCGATGGAGAATGAGGTGAAGCTGCTTCTTTCCGAGGCGGAGATCGAGCGGACTGATACGATCGGCGGCGTGAACTTTCATGTCGGCACGCTTTGCGGCCAGAATGTGGTGATTGCCAAGGCGGGCATCGGGAAGGTCCTTTCCGCCGCCGGCACAGCGACGATGCTGAACCGGTATCCGGTTTCTTACCTGATATTCACCGGCATTGCCGGGGGCGTCGGGGATGAAACGAAGGTGATGGACATGGTGATCGGCACAAAGCTGGTGCAGCATGATTACGGAAATCAGAACCAGGACGGATTTGAATGGTCTTCCGCCTACAACGAAGCCGACGGATACTATACCTGCGACGATGACCTGGTCAGACTGGCTTATGAGGCAGCGAAGGAAGTTGTCGGCGAAAAGCATGTCTTCAAAGGCGTGATTGCCACAGGAGACCAGTTCGTTGCTTCCGGGACTTATGTAAAATATCTTCAGGATCAGTTTGATGCTCTGGCCTGCGAGATGGAAGGCGCGTCTGTGGCCGCCGTGTGTGAACAGTTCGGGATTCCTTATGTCATCATCCGCTGCATGTCGGATAAAGCAGACGGAAAAGCATATGAAACATATGAGAACTTCGGCGATACAGCTGCGGACAACTCCGGCCGGATTGTCAGGAAGATGCTGAAAGGCCTGGAAGGGAAACAATAATGACCATATTTTATTAGACATTGCGTAAAATGTATGATAGTATTTAACGTCCCGATTCAGGGACGTTATTTTGCAGGAGGAAATGAAAATGGAAGAGTTTAAAAAGAATCCGGTTCTGATGGGCATCGCGAGCGCTGCAGGCTGCGCGCTGATACTGCTGGCCATCGACTTTGTGCTTGGTCTGGTTACCAAAAAACCCTTTGCTGACAGGATCAGCGATCCGATCAGCATTGCCATCCTGATCATCGGACCCATTGCCTGCGGGATTTCGACCTGGAAAAAGGTGAAGGAAAAGGCTGAAGGCAAGGAAAAGAAGGAACTGTAATTCAGGGGCTTTCCGGGCGCTGCGAACCCCTTACCCCCTTCGGCCCGGAGAAACAGATAACGAATATTTGAATCAGGAGTTAATGTCTATGCTGCAGATCAATCACTACACGAAACAGTACAGCGCGGACGGCCCCAAGGCCGTGGATGACCTGAGCCTTCATATCAAGCCGGGCGAGATCTACGGTTTCCTGGGCCATAACGGCGCCGGCAAGACCACGACGATCAAGGCCTGCTGCGGCCTGCTGGACTTTACCGAAGGCGAGATCCTGGTGAACGGCATGTCCATCAAAAAGCAGCCGCTGGAATGCAAGAAAATCATGAGCTATATCCCGGACAATCCGGATCTGTATGAGTTCATGAGCGGTATCCGCTACCTGAACTTCGTGGGCGACGTGTACGGCGTTCCCACCGACATGCGGGAAAAGCGGATCGCGGAGTTTGCCAACGACATGGGTATCACAGACGCGCTGGCGGAAAAAGTGGCTTCCTATTCCCACGGGATGAAGCAGAAGCTGGCGATCGTTGCCGCGCTGATGCATGACCCGAAGCTGCTGATCATGGACGAGCCCTTCGTCGGCCTGGACCCAAAGGCGGCGTTCATCCTGAAGAAGTTCATGCGGACCTTCTGCGACAACGGCGGCGCGATCTTCTTCTCCACCCACGTGCTGGAAGTGGCGGAAAAGCTGTGCGACAAGATTGCCATCATCAAGGGCGGCAAACTGCTGGCTGACGGCGACATTGAGACCGTCCGGGGCAACGAGAGCCTGGAAGAAGTCTTCCTCGAACTGGTGGACGATATAAAGGCGGAGGAAGAGCATGCTTAAAATACTGCTGAAAAACCGGCTGCTGGCCCTGGCGGATCAGCTTACCGGCCAGTCAAAGGGGAAGAAGGCGGCGAAGCTCAGCACCTACGCGCTGCTGATTGTGCTGGGTATCCTGATCCTGATCGGCTGCTGCGCCGGCGTCAACGCGCTGTTCGGCAATATCTGCGTCAGACTGGCACAGCGGGGCGAGGTCTGGGCGGTTTACGGATTTGCCGGTGCGGCCGGGTTTCTCCTGGCCCTGTTCCTGACGCTGTTCTACGCGCAGGGCGTAATCTTTGAAGCGAAAGACAACGAACTGCTGCTGAGCATGCCGATCTCCCCGTCCGCGATCCTCGCGAGCCGCGTCGGATCGGTCTATTTCCTGAACTCGCTGTTTACCCTGGTGCTGCTGTGCGCTGCCGGCTACACGGTTTCGGCACAGACCGGAGGCATCGGTATCCTGAACTGGATTCTCGTGATTGTATGCGCACTGCTGCTTCCGCTGCTGTCCACGACGGTCTCGTGCCTGCTGGCCTGGCTGGTCTCGTACATCACGCGGCGCACCGGCAGGAAAGTGCTGGTTCAGACGATCCTGTCCCTGGTGGCAATTGCCGCGCTCTTTCTTGTGACCATGGGCGTGAACAGGAACTTTTTCTCCACCTTCGCGGAGAGCGCCGGCGACATTGCCCAGGCATTCCGCCGGTCACTGTATCCCCTGTATGCGATGGGCCTGGCGATCGCGGAGACCAACTGGGGGATGCTGGCGATCTTCGCGGCGATCTGTATCGTGCCCTTCGCCATCGTCTATTATGTACTGAGCAGGAGCTTCATCAGGATCGTGACGGCACGGAACGCTGCGAAGAAGCAGAAGTATGAAGCGACGGCGCTGAAGGGTTCTTCCGTGGTATGGTCCATGACAAAGAAGGACCTGACCCGGTTCTTCAGCAGCCCGCCCTATATGACAAACGCCGGTCTGGGCCTGCTCTACAGCATCGGCCTGACCATCTTCGCAATGGTTTCCGGAGATTCCGTCATCAGGAATATTCTGGAAAAAACCGACCGGTTTTCGGATCCGGGCGCCTATACCACCGTGATCGCGGCCTTTGTGATCAGCTTCTTTGCTGCTCTGACGACCATCTCCGGCTGCTCTGTCTCAGTGGAAGGCAAGAACCTGTGGATTCTCAAAAGCATGCCGGTGCGGGCGAAGGACGTGCTGACGGGCAAGCTTCTGTCCCACCTGGTGCTGGCGATTCCGGTATCCGTTCTTTGCTCAATCCTGTATCTGTTTGTCGCCAGAATTCTGACGGTTCCGGGCGTTATTCTGATGTTCCTGATGCCGATCGCGTTCAACTGCTTCAATGCTCTGTTCGGCCTGATCTCCAACCTGCACTTCGGCAAGCTGGACTATCCGAGCATTGCCAAGGCGGCGAAAAGCACAACCAGTTCCCTCATTCCGATCCTGGCAACGATCCTGCTGGTGATCGGATCCGCCGTCCTGTATTTCACGGCGCTTCACGGCAAGATTGACGTTACGGTCTACGGAATCATCGTCACCGCAGTGATTTTTGCAGTGGATCTCTGCATGTTCTCCTACCTCGGGTCAACCGGGGCCCAGAAACGCTGGGACGAGCTGGGACAGTAAAAGAGGTTTTCCCGGCACAACGAACCCCGTTCAGAAATAACGTATAAAGCACGGCCGTGACCTTTGTGTCACGGTCTTTTTTCGGAAAAGTCGGTTTCTTTCGCGAAAAAAGGGCCGGGTGGGCCAAAAGGAGAACCATCCCTACCGGCCTATTGACGCTTTGGTGTATTGATCCACGATTTCCTGCGGAACAGATGACAAAGCAATACCATGTTCACGTGCATATTTTATCACTCTGATTTTTAAGCAAGTTTGTACTACAAATCATCTCGATCAGTCTCTAACCGTTGAAATTCCTTGATTTATGAACGATGCCATAAATACCAGATTTACAGGCTGTACGGGCGAATACTTACTCCGGATGGTTTACGCTTGATCTGTGCTGCTCTTGATTATGACCCTGAGAAAATTGGGAAACATATGTTGGAAATACTAGCCAAGTTCAGGAATGAAGGAATCATAGAATGAAATCTTCAGGACAATTCCAAAAAAATCCGGGCAGACGGTATTGACAGGCGACAATATGCTTGATAAAATATATTTGTATCAAACGAAATTGGAGGGTCAGTAATGGATTACGATTACCATGAAGCGATGAAACTGGCCAATCAGCTTTGTTTTCCCCTGTACGCGGCCGCAAGGAATGTGACCGGCCTCTATACCCCCTGGCTGAAGCCGTTGGGGCTGACCTACACCCAGTACATTGTTTTCCTGGTGCTTTGGGAAAAAGACGGAGTGTCAGTGACAGAGATCGGTGAGAAACTGATGCTGGATAACGGGACGCTTTCCCCGCTGCTGAAGAAGATGGAACAGGCGGGGTATGTGCAAAGAAGCCGGTGCCGCGAGGACGACCGCGTGGTGGAGGTCAGGCTGACCGACGCGGGCAGGGCGCTGCAGGAAAAGGCGAAGGATGTTCCCGGGAAAGTAGCCGGCTGTATAGACCTGCCGCCCGAAAAAACGCAGACGCTGTACATGCTGCTCTATGAACTGCTAGGAAACCAGAAAGGAAAAGGAGGAAAAGAAAAATGAAAACAGTCTATGATTTTACGGTGAAGGATCGGCAGGGGAATGAAGTGAGCCTGTCGGAATACCGCGGCAAGGTGCTGCTGATTGTCAATACGGCGACCGGATGCGGCTTCACTCCGCATTATGAGCCGCTGGAAGCGATGTATAAGGAAATGAAGGATCAGGGTTTCGAGATCCTGGACTTCCCCTGCAACCAGTTTGCCAATCAGGCCCCCGGCGACGCGGACGAGATCCATACCTTCTGCACGATGAAATTCGGTACGGAGTTTCCGCAGTTCGCGAAGATTGACGTCAACGGTGAAACGGCGGATCCCCTGTTTGCCTTCCTTGCCGCTGAAAAGCCGTTCGCAGGGTTCGGCAAAGGGCTGAAAAACGCCGCGCTGAACAAGTTCGCCGCGATGAACAATAAGAAATACGGCGACAAGACGTATATCGGATGGAATTTCACGAAATTCCTGATCGACCGCGAAGGAAATGTCATTGCCCGGTTCGAGCCTACCACGGACATGAAGGATGTCCGCTCGGCTGTAGCGGCGGAACTGAAGAAATAAAGAGGGCGGCGGGCAACCGGAAGGCCTTTGCGGCGACGCCCGCCTTCCGCTGAATGGATTCCGGCCGGAGAGGACCAGAGAGTGAAGCTGTATCATACAGGCAGGGAGGAGATCCGTAATCCGGATATCCGACGTGGAAGGAAAAACGCCGATTTCGGGCCGGGCTTCTATTTGTCGCCGGACAGGGAATTCGCTTCCCGATGGGCCGGCGCGGACGCGGTCATGAATGAATATGACTGGATGAAAGCGGCCTGCTGATTCACCGGTTCAGGCGCGATGAAGAATGGTTCAGCTACATCTTCCGGAATCGCGGAGCAAGGGATGATCTTTCGGCGGACGTGGTGATCGGGCCGATCGCCAACGATACGATTTTTGAAACGCTCGGAATCATCAGCAGCGGTTTTCTGAAACCGGCGGAGGCCCTGAAGCTGCTGCTGGTGGGTCCGGAGTATACACAGGTCGCCATTAAAACAGAGAAGGCGGCAAGCCGGCTTAAGTGGATACAGTCTGTCAGGATCGGGCAAATCGAGACAAGCCGCCGGAAAGCAGAGCAGGAGGCGTATGACGTTTCTTTCGCGCGAATTCTGAAGGAGATCATCGGTGAGAAATGAAACGGCGGCCTTCTGCTCTGAGCGGCAATGGAAAGAAACACGCGGGAAGAACCGGTTATGAACCCGGAGAAGCATGAAAGGGGAAACAATGGACAAAAGCTTCGACATCCAGGCATATATGACAAAAGGCGTTGAGCGCGTTGTCGGGGATATTGTCAGGGCGACTTTCCGGAATCCCAGGGAAAGCGCGTATATGGCCCGGTTCGCCCTGGCCAGCAGGGCCGCGTCCAAAAGGCGCAGAAAGGCTGAGAACGCGGGCGAGCATATCCCGGCATTCCTGATTGCCAGCATCACCAGCCAGTGCAACCTGCACTGCGCGGGATGTTATTCACGCTGCAATCACGCGACGGTGGACGGGGAACCGGTGCGCCAGCTGACAGCGGAAGAATGGCTGCGAATCTTCGAGGAGGCGGATGAGCTTGGAATCAGCTTTATCCTGCTGGCAGGCGGCGAACCGATGATCCGGCGGGATGTGATCGAAATTTCGGGCTGCTTGACCGATGCCGGAACCTGATTCCTGTCATGAGTATTGAAGGTGAAAAGGAAACGACGGACGCCCGCCGGGGTGAAGGCGTTTATGCCCGGCTGATCGGCAATATGGACGCGCTTTCCCAAAGAGGCCTGGTTTTCGGAGCATCCGTTACGGTTACGACACAGAATATCCGGGAGGTCTCCTTAGACGCCTTCCTGAAAAAGCTCTCTGACCGCGGCTGCAAAGCGGTGATTTTCGTGGAGTTTGTTCCGGTGACGGACGAAAGCGCGGATCTCGCCCCCGGCGACGCGGAACGCGAATACCTGAGCAGGGAGATTGAACGCCTGCGGGAAGAACATCCGGAAATGGTCTACATTTCCTTCCCGGGGGACGAGAAGAGCAGCGGCGGATGCGTTGCGGCGGGACGGGGATTCTTCCATATCAACTCTCACGGAGGAGCCGAACCCTGTCCTTTTTCACCCTACTCCGACATGAATGTGCGCGATACTTCCCTGCGGGAAGCGTTGCGCTCCCCGCTGTTCCGGGCGCTGCAAAACGGCGGGCTTCTGGAGGACGATCACGCGGGAGGCTGCGTGCTGTATGAAAAGCGGGCGCAGGTTGAAGCGCTGCTGAATAAATGAAAGGACGGATGAACGATGATCTACGACTACACAATCACTACAGGCAAAGGTGAAACACTGAATCTGGTGGATTACAAAGGCAAGGTGATTATGGTGGTCAACACGGCCACCGGCTGCGGATTTACGCCCCAGTACGCGCCGATCGAACAGATGTACAGGGATTATCACGATCAGGGACTTGAGATCCTGGATATTCCCTGCAATCAGTTCGGCGGACAGGCTCCGGGAACGGACGACGAGATCCATGAGTTCTGCACGATGCATTTCAACACCACCTTCCCGCAGATGAAGAAAGCGGACGTGAACGGTCCGCAGGAGCTGCCGCTGTATACGTACCTGAAATCCGAAAAGGGCTTTGCCGGCTTTGAGGAGCATCCGTACAAGGCCCTGCTGGAGCAGATGTTCGCCCAGGCTGATCCGGACTGGGACAAGAAACCCGATATCAAGTGGAACTTCACCAAGTTTATCATCGACCGCGAAGGGAATGTGGTGGCCCGTTTCGAGCCGACGGCTGATATGGCTGATGTGGAAGCCTGCGTGAAGGCCCTGCTGTGAAGGCGGGAACAATCCTGAAGGGAGAAACCGGAATGACTGAACTGCTCAGGACCATCAGGGAAAGAAAAAGCGTCCGTACTTTTGACGGGGAACCCGTCAGCGCGGAAGACCGGGAGAAGATCGAGCAGTATATCCGGACCATTGAGAATCCGTTTGGAGTACCGGTCCGGTTTGTCCTGCTTGACGCCGGGGCCCATGGATTATCCAGTCCTGTGCTGAGCCGGGAATCCCTGTATATCGCCGGCATTGTCAGCAAAGTACCACACGCGGAGGAAGCGTTCGGCTTCTCTTTTGAGAAGCTGGTGCTTTACGCCCGGTCACTGGGAATCGGTACGACCTGGATCGGCGGCACAATGAACCGGGAAGCGTTTGAGCGCGCGGCGGGACTTGCGGAAGGCGAAATGATGCCCTGCGTTTCCCCGCTTGGCTATCCCGCCAAAAGACGTTCCCTGAAGGAAACGATGATGCGCAAGGGCGTCGGCGCCGATTCAAGGCTGCCGGTGGAAAAGATCTTTTTTGACGGAGCATGGGGTACAGCGCTGCCGCCGGAAAAGCAGGCGGAAATCTCGGATCTGGCCGAGATGGTACGGTGGGCGCCGTCCGCGGTGAACAGGCAGCCCTGGAGGATCATTGTTTCGGAGCATGGATACCACTTTTATGAAAAACGGGATAAAGGCTATATCGGGGAAAAGGCGGGAGACCTGCAGAAGATCGACGTCGGGATCGCGCTGTGTCATTTTGTGATGGGGCTGGAGGAACAGGGGAAAAAGCCGGTTGTGACCGTTGACAATCCGCGGTCTGAAATCCCGGAAAACGCAGAATACATCGCTACCGTCAACATATAAAAGCCTTTATGGATGTGAATCAGGAGGAACAGTATATGAAAGCCCTTGTTGCGTATTTTTCCGCTGGCGGCGTAACGGCCGGCCTGGCCAGACGCCTTGCGGAAGCAATTCACGCGCCGGTATATGAAATCAGGCCCGCGGAGCCTTATACGCAGGCTGATCTGGATTGGAGAGACAAACAATCCCGTTCCACGATTGAGATGCTGGACAAGAACTGCCGTCCTGCCCTGGCGGATACAGACGCGCCGGTGGCAGACGCGGACCTGATCTTTGTCGGTTATCCCGTCTGGTGGTACCGGGAGCCTTCCATCATTGACAGTTTTCTGTCAGCCTATGATTTTACAGGCAAGAAGATTGTTCTGTTCGCCACGTCCGGCGGCAGCGACATGGGAACGGAAGCCGCGGTCCGCGCCGCAGAGATCAGCCGGGCGGAAGTGCCGGTGGGAAAAAGGTTTGCGGCCGACGCGCCGGCTGATGAACTGAAGGAATGGGCGGCCGGGTATTGCTGAAACCGGCACGGAACAGGCGGCCCGGGCAGGATGACCGGTGAAAACGATGATACCGGCTGGAGTGATCCGGCCGGTTTTTTGATTGTTCAGGTTTTCTTTCTATGGTATTCTATGTCAAGACAGGAACGGCTCCCGGAGTATTCCGGGCAGTAAACCGAAGCGCGTTTTATCACTTTTCTGCTGCTTCTGACGGTCCCGATCTGACTATGAAAAGCGGTAAATGAGGGAAGAGACATATGGGGGAAGAGAACTGCCGGGAAACGATTTCTTCTGAGGAACTGTTTTTCTTTGACAGAAAACCGGCG
>OMYT01000009.1 GCA_900315315.1 uncultured Eubacteriales bacterium
CAGCGGAAGCAGGGTTTCTGCCATTCAGAAGAAGACTCAGGAATTGCTGGATACCATTAATGTTGACCTATTACGTTAATTTGATGGTTTCAGTGTTATGAACAATTTTGTTGACTGGCTTGAGCACGGCGCCTTTACGCCGTACGGCTATGCCTATGACATCGGTTTCGGTACGGAGTCCGCCATTCTGAACTATGAACGCGGCAGAAACCCGCTCATCTGCGGCGGAACCTCCGAGCAGAACAATGGCAACGGCAGCCTGATGCGGATCATGCCCGCCTGCCTGTACTGCTGCGCAAAAGGATTGAACAGCGATGAAGCGATCCAGACCATTCATGCCGTTGGCAGCCTGACTCACGCGCATATCCGCGCGAACATCGCCTGCGGCCTGTATTATTTCATGACAGATGCTGTCCTGAACGGGGAAGGAAGCCTGACACAGCGCCTTCAGGCAGGCCTCGACAAAGGCTTTGCGTATTATGAAAAAGCGTTGACAGATCCGGACGAACTGAAATACTACGACCGCCTGCGGGACCTTTCCGCCTTCCGAAAGACCCCCGCGGAGGAAATACAGGGTAGCGGCTATGTGGTCGAAACCATCGAGGCTGTTGTCTGGACTTTGATCACTACGGACGCCTTTGAGAAAGCTCTCCTGCAGGTCGTCAACCTCGGCAGGGATACCGACACCACCGGCGCCATCGCCGGGGGCCTTGCCGCCCTGTACTACGGCTATGACGCCATTCCTGAAGCATGGGTCAATGAAATCCAAAGGAAAGAATGGATTGAAGAACTCTGCGAAAAGGCGGAACAGGCGGTGAAGTGAGCGACGGGATGAACGGCATCCCGGAATGCAATTGGCCCGGTATTAACCAACAATAGCTCGTCGTGATTCGTTTTTCCTTGTAGCCATTGCGGTAAATCGTCACTGTCGGATCGTTCAGACTTTTCATAACCGAGATGATCATCCATCTCAGCTTCCGTCATTTCCTTGATGATTCCACCAAGAAGATCTTTCAAGGCTTCCTGAATGTCATTGTCAGATTCGATGTTGTATTCTTGCAAAAATCCTTGAATAATGTTTCGTTTTCCTTCGGTCATGGGTCCTGACCTGAAGAGTTCTTTCTTTTTGCCTGCTGAAAAATCGGCCTTCTATGATTTATTATCTTATCATAGAAGGCCTGTTGGCTTCACATATTTACAGACTTTTTTTCACAAGCTCCAATGATCCGCGCATTGCCTTCAAAAGTGGTCCGGGTCAAAATGACCCGGACCGCTTCTGTCCGTCCCGGCAAACACATTCCAGATGGAAAATCACCGGTTGATTTTTCTTTTAGCCAGTTCTTCTTTGATGGCGTTAAATCTGTCCCTTCCCATATTGGCTTTGAAGGCGCAGATGATCGAGATTGCGAATATCACGATCGGAAGAGTACAAAAGATGATCCTGACCGCGTCCTGCGCCGTTTGAGACTGTATGTATGAGTAAACAACTTCGCCCGTAGCCTCGTTAAGGAAAGGAGTCTCTTTATACCCGAACACCTGCAGAAGAAGAGATACAAGCGCCAGTGCGATGCCGTTTGAAAGCTTGTAGACGAAGCTTTGCACGCCGAAATACGCGCCTTCTCTCCGCACCCCGTATGTATATTCGTCGAGCTCGACGATATCTGGAATGGAAGCGTACGGAAGGATTTGGATTCCGCTCATTCCGCATCCGACGATAAATACGGCGATCAACAGGACGATTGTAGTGCCAGAAGAAAGCAGAACTTCCATCGAAGCGGTGGCGGACTGATACATTTCGCCTTTAAACGCAGGGACTAACAGAGCGATGATAAGCCCAATGGAAGTGAGTATCACCGAAAACATATACACCCTGTGTTTTTCTTTTTTTGCCGATAATTTGTCCCACACGACCGCTGAGAACATTGCCACAACCAAGGGAATTGCGACGAAGATCATTGCAAGCATGCCGTCAGGAGCATATCCCAGACTGTCCTGGATATAGAACATGAACAGGGCTAAGAGGATATCGAATCCCAGCATACTGGTCAGATAATATGCCGTTGTGTACCTGAACTCTTTCATTTTGATGAACTGGGACAGCGTCTTGAACAGCCCGTAAGGGTTTTTCTCCTCATTGCCCGTATATCTTTCCTTGACAGCGAATCCCGAGATCATCATTGTCACAGCGGCGAGAAGACCGAATATCGCGCTCGAGACCAGATACGAGTTTTTAACCGCTTCAAACTTGTCGTACCCGGCTTCGACAAACATTTCCGAGAATACAGTGTTTTCTCCGGCAAGCAGTCCAAACAAAGCGGCGCCTAAAATCAGTCCCACGTTGGCAAGAATGATTCTTGCAGTCGTCAGGCTACTTCTCTGGTCATAATCATTCGTAATATTTGCCGTTAAGGAGTTATACGGAACGTACACGATTGTAAATGTAGTGTTATAGAGGCAATACGCCATCAGGTAGTAAATCATTTTGACAAACTGAGACGTTTCGATGTTGAAGGGACAGAGCCATAACAGAATAAACATCATTCCGAACGGAATGGCTCCGAATATCATATAGACCCGTCTTTTCCCGAATCTGGATTTTGTATTGTCGCTTATCCGTCCCATCCACACGTCCGTTACCGCGTCCCAGATCTTTGAGATTAAAAAGACGAGAGATGCAAGAGCCGGTTTGAGTCCGCCTACGCTGACCATAAAGAACAACAGATAAAAAGATGCCGCGGCGAGCAGAATATTGGCAGACAAATCTCCAAGACCGTAGAAAAACTTTTCTTTTCCTTTTATCTTAACGCTGTTATCCATGCTTTCCTCCTCAAACCCGCCTTATTCCCGCTCATTATACGTTGTTCCGATTCAAATTTCAATAAAGACCTTATGACAGGCTGAGCATGGGAGGGGGATTCAAATTCCGCACATACGCAACGGCTCACTGCGGAGAAACTCATAGCTGATTCCTGCCGAATCCAGTTCATCCAGGAAACATCTGAAGTAATGATCCGAAGAATAAGGCTGCAGGAAGGCAAGAAAGAAATTGTGATTGAAGCATAAGATCTCACAAAGAATATCCGTGATCTTTGACAGGGAAGTCACGATATACAGCTCTTCAATATAGGGATCCAGCGGCCCGAAGTCTCCGCTGCTGACATAGGATACGCAAATACTTGCCTGTGCGATATCCAGAGACGGGGGAGGCAGCATCTGCTTCATCTGCTTGATTTCCCAGAGAGAATTCTCCGGCTGGGCCTGCAGCATCAGCTGTCCGCGGGCAATTGTGTTTACTTTGGTGAAATCTTCCATATCCCGTTCCTTCGGAAAATCAAGGAGGGCTCCGCCCACAAACATATGATAATTATGAGGGACTCCCAGCATCGCCTTGTGATCGATGCATACGGATACGGTAACAGGTTTTTTACTTTTCGGATCCAGGCGTCTGGCTGCTTTTGCCAGCAAGACGGACAGCAGCACATTCGGGCTGCCGTCATAGTCCCTGCAGTACTGTATGATCTCCGCTTCAGAGAACTTCATGAAAAAAACCGTTTTGTCTGTATCCGCTGTGTCAAGTAACCGAAAGAAATCGGGGATTGGTTTCTTTTTGTACAGGGGAGCTTTTATACTGTCAACATTCAGGCTCCGGAACGGATTTCCCGTTTCGGATTCCGGAATCACATCCCCCGGCAGACAGAATCCGGCTGGATCAAAAGTTTTCCCGGTTGCTTTTGACAGATACAGGAACAGGGTACTTTTTATATAGGGCATTAATCCCGCTCCATCGGTCAGGGAATGGGGGATCTCAAATGCCAGCCGACAACCTTCGTATTTCCAGGCTCCGAGATGGTAGTTGGATGCTTCAGAATGAAAACAGATCGGTTCCCAGGTATTCCGGATCGGCATGGGCAGATCATTCGGCACGGTGACCAGGTCGTTCCCCCTGTATGCCGGTTTTATGTAAAAGTACGGGAAACGCGTCCTCATTTCTTCCACGGCGTATCGGAGGATATCCCCGTCTACGGGATCCCGGAGTGTCAGGATTGCACCCATGGTATTATGATGTTCAGGATCAGACAAATTCAGAATCGGTTCATAATATTCCGGCATTGTTTTCCTCCTGCGCAGTGATAGAACAAAAAAACAAAAGTGATCCTGTAGACCATTATACCATACAGGTGAGAGGATGGATATGACAAATGCAAGGAGCGAAAGTCAGGGGTGAAAACGAATCTTTTGAAAGACAGTTTTGTGTGACTGACAAAGGCAGGTAAGTAATCTTTTGCGCAAAACCATTGACAGCGCCTTTCAGCAGAAGGATAATGAATTGCTGACAGATATAAGGAGAAATGAGCAAATATGGCGGGAAATTGCATGAAAGACATCATATATCGAAGAGCTGAAAGGCCCCTTTCCGACGCACAACTGAAAGAGACGGCCGGGCTGATTTATGATACCGATCTGTTTATTTATCCTGCCATGTTTCACTCCAGACAGGAGGCCGTGAACATCATTCCCAAAATGATACGCGCCGGGGATCAGATGTTCAAAAACGAGAATTTGTTTGTTGCCATGGACGGAGCCAAAGTAGCCGGTGTTCTCCTGTGGATGCGGGGTCCGCTGCAATGGGACAAAAAGATCTATGAAAAGTGCGGGGGAAAATCAGAACATATTGACAGGGTTGTGATGGAATACTTCAACCTGTTTGCGGAAGCGAAGGCAAATATGACTACCATGGTGCGGATCAGCGTGAAAAAGGAGCTGCAAAGGAAGCAAATCGGCAGCCAGCTGATGGATACGTTTTTGGCGGAAGAGAAAGGACCCTATCAACTGTTTGTCCTATCTGACAACGCGGGGGCAATTTCCTTTTTCCAGGGAAAGGGATTCAGAATACGCGAAACCAGGCCCGGATTCAGCCTGGACTACCAGGTGCCGCCGTGCTTCTGGATGATCAGGGAAAGCTGAGTACGCGGGGAGGGAATTGTATTGCATAATTCAAGTAATTTCAATACAATATCCATATCATTATAAAAACCGGCAAGTGACAGAAAGGAGCCTTGATCTATGAAAACAAGAAAATGGTTCGTCAAAGTGATTTCCCTGATCCTGCTGTTTACCATTCTGCCAGGAAGCATCGCATGGGCCGGATGGGAGCAAGACGGGGGCAGATGGTGGTATTCTTATGAAAACGGCGGCTATGCCAGGAATACATGGATCCAGGAAAGCGACGGGTGGTATTACTTCGACAACGGCGGCTACATGGTGACCGGGTGGCAGAAGATCGGCGGGTGCTGGTATCATTTCAACAGCAGCGGAAAAATGGAGACCGGCTGGATCAATGACGGAGGAACCTGGTACTATCTGGAAGAAACAGGAGCCATGGCAACCGGCTGGGTCAAAGACGGAGAGACCTGGTACTATCTGAACCCCAATGGTGCCATGGTAACTGGGTGGATCAAGGACGGAGCATCCTGGTATTATCTGGAACAGAATGGAGCTATGGTGACCGGATGGCAGAAGATCGGCAGCTGGTATCATTTCAACAGCAGCGGAAAAATGGATACCGGGTGGATCAATGACGAAGGGACCTGGTACTATCTGGACCGGAACGGAGCTGCGGCAACCGGGTGGCAGAAGATCGACGGAGCATGGTATTATTTTGACGCTTCCGGAAAGATGTATGCCGATGCCTATATTGATCAGAAATATTATGTTGACGCAAATGGACGGTGGGACGGCGTCACCAGGTCTTCCGCTCCCGAAACGGTTTCCGTAACGGATACAGAGGATCAGGACAACAGCAAGACTACGACGTTTACATTCCATCAGAACGGATGGTATGTGGCAAGACTGGAAGTAGAAGTCTGGGATAAAGCAAAACAGGATTTCAAATGGATCTATTCCGACAGCAAGTCGAGAGACGGAAAGGCGACGCTCTCAATCGATACAAATAAATATGAAGTCAACAGAGTGGGTTATCAGATCTGGTTCTTCGGCTGGAATAATGACTATATGAATTTGCCTTGGGCCAATACGGACTATGCGACCGATTTCACTTTAAGCGGTTACGGGGATTACCCGGAGTTTACATGGAAATAAAACAGCGGGAACGTTAAGAAATGAGGTGTCTAAATGTTGAACGGAAGAAAAAAAGAACAGAGAATCTGCCTGTTCCTCTGCATCTGCCTGTGCCTGACAATGGGAATCTTCCCGGCTTTTGCCGCGACAGAAGCCGGGAAAACACCGGTTTTTGAGGATGGCATGGCGCAGCCGGTTCTCACCTATACGAATCTGCGGGAATCGGATTACACCAATGAGGGCAGCGATATCCTCCGTTTCTGCGTATATATTGAAACGGACTATGATACCGATTCCGACGGGATGGCGGATCTGGTGGAGGCGCTGGTACAGGTTCCGCGTCCCGCGGCGGAAGGCGCCTTCAAGGCGGCGACGATCTACGACCCGACCCCCTACGGCGCGGGCACAGTGGATGAGGACGAGATGAACAGCACCATCCGGATGAATCCGGTTCCCTTCGATTACAGCCGGCTCTATGAACCGGGAGAAAAGCGGACTCCGGTCGGATGTGTGTCGACGCTGGAAGCGGCGGAGGCGGCAGACCCCGAATGCTGGAATTACAAGGTTCCCTTCTCCAATCTCGACGGATATGCCTATGCTGAGGAGTATGATTATTATCTTGTACGGGATTTTGCCGTTGTGGAAGCCGGAGGCATCGGCACCTACGGCTCCGAGGGCTACGAGCTGTGCGGCCTCGGCCTCGAGCGTGACGCGCATAAATGCGTTGTGGAATGGCTCACAGGGGACAGGACTGCTTACACCGATCCCTACAACAATATAGAGATCAAGGCGGAATGGTCCAACGGAAACGTGGCCATGACGGGCTGCTCCTACGGCGGAACGCTCCCCTTTGAGGTGGCGACCACCGGCGTCAAAGGGCTGAAGACGATCATCCCCTATGCGGGAATTGCCTCATGGTACGACTATACCAATTCCCAGGGTCAGCCGCGCCTGCAGAGCGCGGCCTATGTGAACGACCTCGCTTCCTACAACAGCGGCGCCGCGTACCTGGACGACGACTGGACCGTTATCAACGACGACTACGCGTCCCTCCTGTGGCAGCTTTCGCAGGACCAGCTGGTCACGAACGGCAATTACGACGAATTCTGGGCGGAGCGGGACTATTCGCTCGACTCGTCCCGGATCAACTGTTCGGCGCTGATCGTACACGGCCTGAACGATTTCAACGTCACGACCAAGCAGTCCGACCTGATGGTGCGGGCCTTCGCCAAAGCGGGACAGCCCTGGAAGCTTGTGCTGCATCAGGACGGACATAACGTTCTTTTCAATATGATCATAGACGGCGAGCTGTGGGAAGAAACGGTGAACAAATGGCTGTCACACTACCTGTACGGTGTGGACAACGGCATCGAAAACATGAAGGCCGTCACCGTGCAGAGCAACGTGGATGGCTCGTTCAGAACCTATGACAGCTGGGAAGAATTTGAGTCTGAAACCTTCGCGTATGACAAAACGTTCAACCCGGACAGCGTTTCCCATGTGGACACGGCCGGCATCCAGGAATACTGCGACGCGTATCTCCAGGGAACCGACGATTTCGGCAGAGCACTGCTGCGGGACAGCTACTATCTTTCCCTGCCGGAAGGCACCTGCGCGACCTACATTTTTGAGATTCCTGAGAGATGCACGATGTACGGCATCCCCGAGGTCCATCTCAGGATGTCCACGCCGGACGCGGACAAAGACGCTATGATGGTGTCCGCCGCGCTGATCGACACCATCGACGGAGAAACGGGATTCAAGGCTTATCTCACCAAGACAAGGCTGGGAGACCGGGTGCCAAAAAAAACAATCGGCGAGATCGAAACAGGCGACAGGGCGCCCCGGACGAAGATCAAGGAACTGGTGCAAAGCAGTGCTACCGCCAAGCTCGTCACCTACGGGTTTACCGACCTGCAGAACTACGGCGGCGGATATAACGGCCGGGATTACACAAAACACGAGAACCCGGTGACAGCGGGAGAATACTACGACTACACGATCTATCTCAATCCCACGGTGCATACTTTCGAGCCGGGGCACAGGGCGGTGCTCGTAATCACCGGCTGGGATCCTTATCTGGAGGAATACACCGGGGACGGCAGCACCACGGAAAAACCCCGGGACTATTCGTTTGAAATTGACAATGTTGCTTTTGAGTTCCGGTTCCCTGTCTGTTCGACTCCTTCTCTGTGACGGACCGTTGGGGACAGGATCAGCGGGAGGAAGGCCTGTGGACGGAAACGGAGGGATCCATATGGCCGTCCCGGAACATGGAAAACTGATCCATAGGATAGTCGGCCAGGTTTTCCAGAATTTCCCGGCTGTCCGCGCGGCTGAGGAGTTCTTTTCTGTTCCGCAGGACTTCCGCCTCCGCCTGATGCTTGGAGGGGCCGCCGACACAGCCGCCCGGGCACATCATTCCTTCCACGAAATCTGCGTCTAGTTTTCCTGATTTGAGAAGGAGCATGGCTTTGCGGCATTCCTCCCCGCCGGAACACTGCATGAGACGAATATCCGAGGTATCTTCCCCCATCTCTTTCATGGCCTGCAAAACAGCCGCGGCAACGCCGCCGCTGCCGGCAAACTGCTTGCCGAATAGAGAGGATTCCTGATAGGTTTCCTCCACCGGCTTGAGGGCAATATTCCGGGAATCCAGCATGGCGACTATTTCCCCGTAGGTCAGGGCGAAATCCGGACGATCCGCAATGAACTCGTTCAGGGTTTCGCCTTTTTTGGCGATGCAGGGCCCGATGAAGACCGTGACGCATTCCGGATCCAGATACTTCAGATAGCGGGAAACGGCGACCATGGGGCTGACGGTGTTGGACTTGTACTTCTCATATTCTTCGGGGAAATGATGGCGGAGCATGGAGATGAAAGCCGGACAGCAGGAGGTGGTCATCTTCCGGCCCTCGCGTCGGGCTTCGATCCATTCCAGGGCTTCATAGGCGGCAGTCATATCGCCGCCGAGACCGACCTCCACCATGTCGGCAAAGCCCAGCTTTTTGAGGCCGGAACGGAGGGAAGCCATGGAGATCTCCCTGCCGAACTGGCCCTCCGTGGCGGGGGCGCACATGGCGATGACGCGCTTTCCGCGCCGGATTGCCTGAATGACATTGACGGCATAGATCCTGGACCCGATGGCGCCGAAGGGGCAGTTATGGATACAATGGCCGCAATGGACGCATTTTTCGTCGTCGATCATGCAGATGCCGTTATCGGCATAGGTGATGGCGTCGACGGGGCAGGCTTTTTTGCAGGGGCGCTCCATATGCACAATGGCGCCGTAGGGACAGGATTTGGCACACAGGCCGCAGGATTTGCATTTGACGGGGTCGATGCGCATGCGGGTATCGCCGGGGGCAATGGCATCGAAACGGCAGGAATTCAGGCAGGCCTTGCCGAGGCAGAAGCGGCAGATATCCGTGACCAGGTATTCCTGGATCGGGCAGTCATCGCAGGCGGCGGGAATGACGGCGACCACATTGCGGGAGGAACTGCCGGCATCCGGGTGCTGCCCCAGGGCGAGGCGGATGCGCCCCCGGACAATTTCGCGCTCCTTATAGATACAGCAGCGGTAATTCGGCTTCGGGCCCGGAATGATGGAGTGGATCAGTTGCTCGCAGTTTTCGGACGACAGCTGATCCTCCCAGGCCAGGCGGCAGACTTTCTCCAGGATCTGATGCTTTAAATCCACAATTCCCTTATCGTTTGTAATCATGGTTTCTCCTTGTTATGCCTTTGCGGTTTTTCTTTATGGCTTTTTCTGCAATATAGCATGTTTTGCTTTTCATGACAAGAAGAGGGGAAAATGATATAATGTCTGTATTGTTGAAAGGAGATTATACCATGAGAAAAACAATGTGTGTTTTCCTGGCGATTCTGCTTGCAGTGAGCCTGGGGGTGACGGGGGCCTGCGCCGAAGGGACGGATTCCTCCGCGGACGATATTAAAAACAGAAAGCTGACAGAAGAAGAGCTTGCCGTTGCAACCCATGTGATTGAGAACTTTGTGGCACTGGCGGGGGTTCCGAGGCCCTCGCACCACGAGGAAAAGGTCAGTGCGTTCCTGGTCGGCTGGGCAAAGGAAATGGGCTTGGAACCGGTGCAGGACAAGGTGCTGAACGTGGTTTTCGACGTGCCGGCGACGGAAGGATATGAGGATTGCCCCCGGGTGGGCCTTCAGGGTCATATGGACATGGTGTGCGTCGGCGACAGCCCGGACTACGACCCCGAAAACGATCCGATCAGGGTTGCGGTGGACTACGAAAACGCCACCATGACGGCGGAGGGGACCTCCCTCGGAGCGGACGACGGAATCGGCTGCGCGATCATCATGAGCATGGTGCAGGGCCTTGCCCCGCATGGACCGCTGCGCGTGATCATCACGGTGGACGAAGAAGACGGGATGACGGGCATTATGAATATCGACCCGGCAACGGTGGCGGACCTGAAGTATCTGATCAACGTCGACAGCGAGGTTTCCGACTCCGTGACCGTATCCACAGCCGGCGGCGTGCAGATCGATATCTCCGATTCCGGGGAATACGGAAAAGCGCCGGAAGGAGACCTGGCGGTGACGGTAACGGTATCCGGCCTGGCAGGCGGGCATTCCGGGGTCGACATCAACAAAGGCAGGCTGAACGCGATCTATGTGCTTGACTCCGTGCTGGAGGCACTGACAAAGGAAGGGATTGCCTATGAAATTGCCTCCATGGAGGGCGGGACGGCGAGCAACGCGATTCCGTCAAAGGCGGCGGCGATGCTGGTGATCAAAGCGGAAGATCTGGAAAAGGCGGTATCCGTCGCGGAAGAACAGGAAGCCGCGTGGAAAGAGAGCGCCGGGGAGACGGAGCCGGGGCTGGAAATCGTGGCCGCGGCGGCAGACACAACGCCGGACGCGGTGGTCACTGGCGAGGAGGCGGGGAAAACCCGCGCGCTGCTGGACGGCCTGGTCAACGGTGTGTACACGATGTCGGAAGAGATCGAGGGACTGGTGGAGAGTTCCTCAAACCTGGGGATTCTCAAACTGACGCCGGAGGGGCTGACGGCATGCTGCTACGAGCGGAGTTCCAACGCCGAAAAGACGGAAGAGATCCTGGCGATTGACAGGAAGGTCATTGAGGAAAACGGGCTGAGTGCGGAATATCTCCCGAGCGGCGACGCGTGGCCGTATAATCCGGACAGCGTGCTGCTGCCGTTGACGGAGAAAGTATATCAGGAGCAGAACGGCAGCGACATCAAGGTGGAGGCCCTGCACGCCACGCTGGAGTGCGGGACTTTCGCGGTGATGAACCCCGGGCTGGACATGGTCAGCATCGGTCCGGACCTGGAGAATGTCCATTCCACAAGCGAGATGCTTTACCTGCGCACGATTCCCAAGACATTCAACCTGCTGGCCGGAATCCTGGCCGGCATCGCGGAGGCGGACGCCGGGGCGGGAAGATGAAAAACCTGCTATGATGAAAGAAAAAAGGAAGGGGAAAAACGATGTCCTGCACGACAATCCTGGTCGGTAAAATGGCCAGCAATGACGGATCCACGATGGTCGCCCGGACGGAGGACGGACACTTCGACGTGAAAAGGCTGACGGTGGTCAACCCGAAGGATCAGCCGAAGAAATACAAGACGAAGATTTCACACCTGGAAATCGAACTGACGGAGAAACCGATGAGGTATACCGCGTGCCCGAACGTGGACCCGAAGGCCGGCGTATGGGCGGCGACCGGCATCAATGAGGCGAACGTCGGCATGACGGCCACGGAGACGATTACTTCCAACCCGCGGGTGCTGGCGGCGGATCCGCTGGTCGAATACAAAAAGGCGAAGACCCGGCGGGAGAAAGACGTGCCCGGCGGCATCGGGGAGGAAGACATCGTGCTGCTGGTGCTGCCCTATGCGCGCACGGCGCGGGAGGGCGTGCTGCGGCTGGCGAAACTGCTGGAGACCTACGGTACGTACGAAATGAACGGGATCGCCTTCAACGACGAGAACGAGGTATGGTGGCTGGAGACGATCGGCGGGCATCACTGGATGGCCCGGAAGGTTCCGGAGGACCGGGTGGTCATCAACCCGAACCAGTTCGGCATGGACGAGTTTGACCTGGAGGATGCCTTCGGGAAGCAGGAGGCACACCTGTGTTCCGCGGACCTGCGGGAGTTTATCCGGGACAACCGGCTGGACCTGAACCGGGACGGGAAATTCAACCCGCGGTATGTTTTCGGCAGCCGCCGGGATATGGACCACATCTACAACACGCCCCGGGCCTGGTTCATGGGCCGGTACCTGACGCCGGAAAGCCACCGGTGGGAGGGGCCGGATGCGGAATTCACCCCGGAAAGCGACAACATTCCCTGGAGTCTGCAGCCGGATCGGAAGGTGGCGGCGGAGGATGTGCAGTACATGCTGTCCGGGCACTACCAGGGCACGGACTACGATCCCTACACCAACCGGGAGACGGGGAAGCGGGGCATGTACCGTTCCATCGGCATCAACCGCACCGGGGTGACGACGATCTGCCAGATCCGGCCGGATGTGCCGGAAAAGATCAAAGGGATCGAGTGGATCTGCTTCGGGTCCACGACGTTCGGTGCGTTCCTGCCGTTCTACACGGCGGTGAGCCGGGTTCCGGACTATCTGAGCAGGATTACGTGCGACACCAGCACGGAAAACTACTACTGGGGCAGCCGGCTGATCGGCGCGCTGGCGGACTCCTGCTATGCCGGGTCGATCCAGAACATTGAACGGTACCAGATGGCAGTGGCCACGAAGGGACGGGAGATCATCCGCGAATACGACGGGAAGATGACAGAGAGCGGGGATTTCTCCCTGACAGAGGAAGCGAACGAGAAGCTGAGCGCCATGGCGAAGGAGGAGACGATCTCCACGCTGAACAAGGTGCTGCAGACCGCGAGTGAGAGGATGAAGAACGGGTATAATCTGGCGGATAATTGAAAAAGTCGGGAACTAATTACAAAAATGTGCGTCTGACAGGATGAAAGGAAACAAAACGCGGGATACGCGTTGAAGGAAAGAAACAAAAATAAACGAAAGAGAGGAAACAAACCATGAAGAAACTGATTGCCATCATCCTGATGCTTGCGCTGGCCTGTACGGCGCTGACCGCCCTGGCGGCGGAACTGACCGACGTGACCTGCAAGGAAATGCAGTTCACCACCAAGGCTCCGGCCGGCACGGTTGCCGGATATACAGAGGACACGGGACTGAGGATCTACACCAAGGGTGAAGGCGGCATTCCCTACGTGCAGGTGTTTCGCAGGCCGCTGGAATACAAGTTCAGTAATCCGCAGGACTACCTGAACAACGTGGTGAGAGAGTACCTGGAGGACAAATACGGCAAAGACAGCCAGGGCATGAACCCCGCGAAGGAAATGGAAATCGGCGGCAAGACCCTGCTGGGCGCGAGATACTACTATGTACTGCAGGGGACCAAAGTGACCCAGATCAACGTGATCGAGATCCGCGACGCGGGCGATGTGGAATACACCGCCAAGTTCTACGAAGGGTACGAGGACATTACCATGGAGACGCTGGAAACGGCGGTTCAGTATTATCAGGAAACCGACACTGCCGCGGCAACCGTCGAGGAACCCAAACAGGCGACCGGGAAAACTGTGGAACCCATGGACCTTTCCTGGCTGACGGTGAACAAGGAAGACGGCCAGTACAGCGTTAGGATCACCGATACAGACAAGATTGACGCCGGCGGATACTTTACGGCGGAGATCTACTTCGCGGATACTTATCCGCTCGAAGAAGTCTACGCTCTGCAGGAAGGCGACAAGGTGACGGTGAACGGGACCGTGTATACAGTGGATGCCCTTCTGCCGGAGCAGGACGGCGCCCGGGAACTGCGGGTGAAAGAAGAGTTCGACGGGTACATTGTCTTCAAAAAAGCGACGGACAATTACCTGACGCTGCTGATAAACGACTGGGTGCCCAGCACGAAGATCGGCACGGAAAAGGTTATGCTGCCGCTGCCCAACGCGTTCGCATTCTTCTGGGCCGGCGGGGACGACGAAGTGAAGACCTATGACTGGGAGTCCTTTGTGAACCTGCTGCGGAGCGGCGAACTGAACGGCGAGCTGAAGCAGTACAACACGCTGATCCAGTTCAAGGATGGGCTGGTGATGTCCATCGGACATACGGATTATCCCGAAGGCCCGGCACCAATGATTGAGGCCGGCTGGGCAGGAGAGTAAGACTGAAACGTAAAGAAATGCATAGAAAGAGGGGCTGCCCGCGGGCAGCCCCTTTGATGATGCTGAATTCGGGAATTAACGGCCGAACTGAGCGTCGTTGTTGCCGGATTCGGTGGTCCACATCTCCAGCATGTTGATCGGATCGTTGAAGTCGGCGATCCAGCCGTTACGGGCGATATCGAAGTTGCCTTCCTTGCGCTCGTTGAGGAACACGGCCCAGTCGATGGACTTGATGGTCATGTTGATGCCGATCTGGGCGAAGTCCTGCTGCAGGCACTCGGCGATTGCGACATGGCCGGAGGTGTTGTTGGTCAGGTACTCGAAGCTCAGGGGCGTGCTGGCGGAGAGCATGTTGTTGGCATCGAATTCGAAGCCGGCGCTCTTCAGCAGTTCAATCGCTTCTTCCACGTTGGGCTCTTCCGGGAAATAGCCGTCGCTGCCGTTCGGGTACTTCCAGGCATTGGCATCCTTGAAGTAGCCGCCGTTGCCGTCCGCCATGCCCAGGGGCAGGAAGGAGGTAGCGATCTTCTGCTCGCACTGGCCGACGGTGTCAATGATGTACTGACGGTCGATCAGCAGGCCCAGGGCCTTCCGCATCGCGGCAGCCTGTTCAGCGGTCTTGCCGGCGAAGAGGTCGGACTTGACGTTGAAGATTACGTAGTAGGTGCCCAGCTCGTCCACGATGTGGAACTCGGGATTTCCTTTCAGAGACGCGATCTGATCGGTGGGAATGCTGTCGATGAAGTCCAGGTCGCCGTTCTGATAGGCGGCGAAAATGGCGGTATCGTCATCGCTGAGCATGAACTCCAGGCGCTCGATCTTCACGTTGTCGGCATCCCAGTAGTTGGGGTTCTTGACGTACACCATGGACTTGTTGTGCTCCCAGCTCTCCAGGGTGTAGGCACCGCTGGAAACAAAGCCGGCTTCCAGCGCCCAGGCACCGGGGTTGTCCGCGGTGGCCTTGGCTTCGACACAGGCCTGCTGCACCGGGAAGAAGGTGGGGAAGGCGGCCAGGTCCAGCATGTAGGCGCAGGGGGCCTTCAGGGTGACGGTGAAGGTCTTGCCGTCTTCGGAAGCGGTGACCTGCAGATCATCCGGATAGCCGGCGATGCCGTCGAACATGTAGCTGTAGTCAGCAGCGGTTTCGGGAGCGGCAGCGCGCTTCCAGGAATACTCGAAGTCCTTCGCGGTCAGGTCGGAACCGTCGGACCACTTCAGACCGTCACGGATGGTGAAGGTGTAGGTCAGGCCGTCTTCGCTGACTTCATAACCGGTGGCGAAGTTCGGGGCATAGTTGCCTTCCGCGTCATAGGTGTAGAGGCCGCCGAAGCTGTTGGCTGCCAGGCAGGCGCCGTCCACGGAGCTGTTCAGCGCGGGATCCAGCTTGTCCGGCTCGGAAGCCAGCTGCAGGCGCAGGGTCTTGTTGTCGCCGAAGTCGGCGTACATGAAGAACTTGGTGGCATAGGCATTGGAATAGTAGCCGGTCAGGCCTTCCCGAGCCATATACTGATCATTGTAGTAATAGATCGGGACGATGGCGCCGGTGTCCATCAGGATGTCTTCCGCCTGGTGCATCATTTCGGCACGCTTGGCGAAGTCGGTGGTCGCTTTGATGTCGGCGATCAGCTTGTTGTACTCGGTCCAGTCGGGTTCGCTGCCGGCGTCGGCCAGAGCGGACGCGCAACCCAGCACCATCATGGCGGCCAGCAGAAGAGCTAACAGTTTCTTCATGGGTAGGTTTCCTCCTAAAATAAAGTTTTTTTATATCGACCGGCCATGCTGCAGGCGCGGCTGATATTCGATTTACCGGTGGTGGCAGGCCACAAAGCGCCCGGGAGAGATTTCCCTCAGCGCGGGGCGGCTTTCCTCGCATTCCTTCGTCGCGTAGCGGCAGCGGGTGCGGAAGGGACAGCCTTTGGGCATCCGCAGGGGAGAGGGAACGTCGCCTTCCAGGATGATGCGGTTCTTGTGCCGCGCGGTCTCCGGATCCGGCATGGGAATGGCAGAGATCAGGGATTCGGAATAGGGGTGAATGGGGGAATTGATGATATCCCGGGCGGGACCGATCTCCACCACGCGTCCCAGATACATGACGGCGATCCGGCGGCTCATGTGCTGAACCACCAGCAGGTCATGGGCGATAAACAGATAGGCGATGCCCAGCTTCTGCTGCAGATCTTCAAAGGTGTTGATGATTTGCGCCTGAATGGACACGTCCAGCGCCGAAACCGGCTCGTCGCAGACGATGAAGCGCGGACTGACCGCCAGGGCCCGGGCGATACCGATGCGCTGGCGCTGGCCGCCGGAGAACTCATGGGCGTAGCGGTTGGCGTGCTCGCTGTTCAGGCCGACCAGGGTCAGCAGCTCGTTGATCCGGTCCGCGCGCTCCTGCTTGGTTGCATAGAGCTTATGGATGTCCAGCGGTTCGCCGATGATATCCGCCACGGTCATGCGGGGATTCAGGGAAGAATAGGGATCCTGGAAAACGATCTGCATATCCTTGCGGAATTCGCCGATATTCTTCTCTGTGACCTGTTTTCCGTCAAAATAGACTTCGCCGGCGGTGGGGGTATAGAGATGGAGGAGCGTGCGGCCGACGGTGGTCTTGCCGCAGCCGGACTCGCCGACCAGGCCCAGGGTTTCGCCCTCATCGATGGTGAAGGAAACATCATCCACCGCTTTCAGGACGGTTTTGTTCATCATGCCGGACTTGATGGGGAAGTATTTTTTGAGGTTCCGGACCTCGACCAGATGCTTCTGTTCGCTCATGCTTCCTCACCGCCCTTCTGTTCTTCCATCATCCGCCGGACATTGTTCCAGCAGGCGGCAATATGGCAGTCATTGACCTCCACTTCCTCCGGGGGCTGCTCCAGGCAGATCTTCATCGCGTGGTCGCAGCGGGCGGCGAAGGCGCAGCCCTTCGGCAGGTTCAGCAGGTCCACCGGGGAACCGCCGATGGGGACCAGCTTCTCATGCTTCTCCGAGATGCGGGGAATGGAGCGGATCAGTCCCTTGGTATATTCATGGCGGGGATTGTAGAAGATCTCGTCCGCTGTGCCGCGTTCGCAGACCTTGCCGCCGTACATGACGATGATCTCGTCGCACATATCGGCGATGACGCCCAGGTCGTGGGTGATCATGATGATGGCCATGCCCATTTTCTTCTGCAGGCTCTGCATGAGCTCCAGAATTTGGGCCTGGATGGTCACGTCCAGGGCGGTGGTCGGCTCGTCCGCGATCAGGATATCCGGCTCGCAGGCCAGGGCCATGGCGATCATAACCCGCTGGCGCATGCCGCCGGAATGCTCATGGGGATATTGTTTGAGCCGGCGCTCCGGCTCGTTCACGCCGACCAGCTGCAGCATTTCCACCGCCCGGGCCTCAATCTCTTCCTTGGTCCGGTCCGTATGGATCCGGATGGCTTCCTTCAGCTGGCTGCCGATGGTAAAGGTCGGGTTCAGGCAGGTCATGGGATCCTGGAAGATCATGGAGATCCGGCTGCCGCGGAACTTCTGCATCTGCTGGGGCGTATAGTTCAGGATATTCTCGCCCTTGAAGAGCACTTCCCCTTCAGTGACGCGGCCGGTATCCGTCAGAATGCGCATAACGGAATAAGCGGAGACGCTCTTGCCGCTGCCGCTTTCGCCGACGATGCCCAGGACCTTGCCGGCATCCAGATTATAGGAGATGCCGTTGACGGCTTTGACTTCGCCGGCGTCCGTAAAGAAGGAGGTATGGAGGTTTTTGACCTGAAGCAATGGCGTTTCACTCATACGATCACTTCCTTAACTTGGGGTCGAAGGCGTCACGGAGACCGTCGCCCAGGAGGTTGAAGGACAGCACGATCAGGCAGATGCCCACAGCGGGGAAGACCATTTTATATGGATAAGCTTGAAGTGCCTGACGGGCGGAGTTGGCCAGGGAACCCAGGGAGGGCATCGGGGCCTGCACGCCCAGACCGATAAAGCTCAGGAAGCTTTCGGTGAAAATAGCGGAAGGAATCTGCAGAGCGGTGGAAATGATGATGACGCCCATGCAGTTCGGCAGGATATGCTTGCGGATAATCCGGCCGCGGCTGGCGCCCATGGCCCGGGCGGCCAGGACGTATTCATTGTTCTTAATGGTCAGGATCTGGCCGCGGACCAGCCGTGCCATGCCGACCCAGTACAGCAGGCCGAAGACGGCGAACATGGACAGCATGTTCGGCCCGATGCTGGCCAGGACGGTGCCCTGAAGGCTCTGGCCCAGCAGCTGATCCAGCACCACGGAGAGCAGGATCACCATCAGGGTATCCGGAAGGGAGTAGATAATATCCACGATGCGCATCATGATCAGGTCCGTCTTCCCTCCGGCATAGCCGGCGATGGACCCGTAGAGCAGGCCGATGAACAGCACGATCAGCGAGGCGAAGAAGCCGACAGCCAGGGAGACGCGGGCACCGTAAATAACGCGCATAAAATAGTCACGGCAGAGTTCATCCGTCCCGAAGATGTGGGGGAAGATGTGCTGGCCCTCGTCAATGGCCTGCTGCTCCAGCTTGGAATAGGTGAAGGGGGGCAGGTTTTTGGCGCTTTTGTCCCGCTTGCCGTTGACGGTGATCATATTGCTGTAGGAATAAGGGACGATCAGCGGCGCGATGACGATGGTGATCAGAATGATGATCAGCACGATCATGGAAGCGACGGCCAGGGGATTGCGGAAAAGCTTGCGCATACCGTCCCGGAAGAAGGTGGTGCTCTCGCGCATCACATCCTGCTGGGCCTTTTCCTCATCCGTGGCCGGCTCGAATTTGGCCGGATCTAGTTGCATACTGAAGGGGAAGGGCCTTTTTTTCGGGGGAATGTTGGGATTATAATCACTCATTTCCTTCCGCCTCCTTTAATCAAAATCGATCCGGGGATCCACCAGCTTGTAGACCAGATCGCTGAGCAGCGTGGCCGTGACCATCAGTGTGGCCAGGAAGATGGTGGTACCCATGATCATCGGATAATCACGGTTGGTGATGCCCTGGACGAACTTGGTGCCCAGGCCGCCGGTGGTGAACACGGACTCGACGACCATGGATCCGGTCAGGATATAGGCGGTCATGGGACCGACATAGGTGATGACCGGGATCAGGGCGTTGCGCAGGGCGTGCTTGAAGATAACCTTCCACTGGCTGACGCCCTTGGCGCGGGCCGTGCGGATATAATCCTGGCCGAGCACTTCCAGCATGGAAGTCTTCGTCAGCCGGGTGATATAGCTCATGGGAGAGAGCATCAGGGCGATGACGGGCAGGACGTAGGACTGATTCTCCGTCGAGAAGATCGGGAACCAGTTCAGCTGCAGGCAGAAGACCAGCAGCAGCAGCGTCGCCATGATAAAGCTCGGCACGGCCACGAACAGGGTCGTGAAGAAGATGATGATGCGGTCCGCTGCCTTCGCCCGGTTCAGGGCTGCGATGCTGCCGAGGCAGACGCCCAGCATCAGCGCCAGCAGTGCCGCGTAGCCGCCCAGCTTGGCGGAGATAGCAAAGGACTCAAAGATGGTGGTGGAGATTTCGCGGCCGGTCTTGGTCGAGACGCCGAAATTCCCCTGCATCAGGCCTTCGAGATAAAGGATGAACTGCCGGCCGACCGGCTCGTTCAGGTGGAAACGCTCTTCCAGCACGGCCTGCACGGCGGCGGAGGGCGCCTTCTCCTTGGAGAACGGGCCGCCGGGGATCGCGTTCATGGCAAAGAACGTGATGGCCGCAATGATAAAAATCGTCAGCAGCGCGAGCAGAACCCGCTTGCAGACATAGCGTCCGGTATTATTGGTACAGTACAGGGAGCCGGCGATCAGCAGCAGCACCACGCCGAGCAGGATCTTCTCCGCCAGGATGGGCAAAAGAAACCACCCTGCGACAAAGATCGCCAGCGAGATGACCGTGACAATGATCAACTGCTGTTCCTTCCGCTTTCTTTCGGTTGTGTCCATTCAGGTTGCTCCTTACTTCTGCCTCGTACATCGTGCAGTGCGCCTGTATGTCACGCAATGCAAATCAACCGAATGTACTATGAGCAGTAAACAACATTGTACAAAGAAAAAACAAATCAGGCAAGAAAAACCTGTTTACTGATTGTGCTTTTTTTGTTTTTTGGATAACGGACGGGTTCCGGGGGAGGGACGAAAGCGCCGAAAGAAAGACAAAACGGGAAAATGACGGTTGTGATTCGGGCCGGATTTTGATATACTTTTCCTATCCGATTAAGAAAAGAAAGATGAATGACGGGAACGCAGCCGGACTGCGGGTGAGGCGTAGAAAACGAAAGGACGGGCCGGAGAATGAGCGTATTCAGGCAAAAGAATATTGACAAGGTGTCCAGCCCGGAACAGCTGAACGACTATATTCGCGTGACCACCCCGAGCGTATGGCTGGTGCTGGCGGCGCTGGTGCTGCTGCTGATCGGGATGCTGGCGTGGAGCGTGCTGGGCACGGTGGAAGCGACGGACGTGAAGGGGGAGACGAAGGAGATTCATCCGATTACGTTGGTTACTAATTAATGAAGAATGAAGAGATCGTGATCGGACTAATCGGATACTATTCATTTTGAGGAGGGTGCGGTTATGGAAAACAAGCGGACGAAAAAGGTACTGGACGACGAAGCGCTGGACCAGGTGACCGGCGGCACGGGCGGCGATATCCCGTACATAACGACGTACGTCAGCGAGGAAAAGGATTCAGCCAAAGCCAAATCGATCCTGAGCGGATTTTGCCCGTATTTCGGCCAGCCCAACGTGACTGAACACGGCGGCCCGATGGAGCAGGTAAGCGACAGGGAATACAACTGCATATACTGCGGGATCAAGTGGATCGTTACCCAATGATGAACGGTAAGGGTGCCGGGGCCCCGGTGACAAAGGGCGTGGCGAAGGTGCCGGTGGTCATGCAGATGGAGGCGCTGGAATGCGGCGCGGCCTCCCTGTGCATGGTGCTGGCGTATTACGGCAAGTGGATCCCGCTGGAGCAGGTGCGGACCGACTGCGGCGTGAGCCGGGACGGGAGCAGCGCGAGGAACGTGCTGAAAGCCGCCAGGAGCTATGGCATGACGGCGCAGGGATACCAGTACGAACCGGAGGAGCTGCGCGAAGAAGGCCGCTTCCCCTGCATCATCCACTGGGAATTCAACCACTTTGTGGTGCTGGATGGTTTCAAGAGGGGCAAAGCGTATCTGAACGACCCGGCGCGGGGGCATTACAGCGTGAGCATGGAACGCTTCGACGAGGCGTTCACGGGCGTCGTGCTGGAGATCGAGCCGGGTGAAAACTTTGTGCCCTCCGGGAAACCGAAATCGGTACTGGATTTCGCCCGTAACCGCCTGCGCGGGGCGGAGGCGGCCGTGGTGTTTGTGGTGATTACGACGGTGATCGCCTCGCTGGTGGGAATTGTGAACGCCGGCTTTACCCGGGCGTTTCTGGACTATCTGCTGCCGGGTAACAACCCCGGATGGATGGTTCCCTTCTTTATCGGCCTGGGGCTGATTACGCTGATTCAGCTGACCGCCGCCTGGATCCAGGCGGTGTATTCGCTGCGCCTGAACGGCAAGATGGCGGCGGTGGGCAACGCTACCTACATGTGGAAGGTGCTGAAGCTGCCGATGGCTTTTTTCTCCCAGCGGATGGCAGGCGATATCCAGAGCCGGCAGAACGCCAACGCCTCCGTGGCCGAGCAGGTTGTGAACACGGCGGCGCCGCTGGTGCTGAACACGGTCATGATGATCTTCTATCTGACGGTGATGCTGCGGTATTCGGTACTGCTGACGGCGGTGGGGCTGGCGGCGGTGCTTTCCAACGTGATGCTGAGCCGCATCATCAGCAGCAAACGCATCAACATCACCCGCGTGATGATGCGGGACCGGGGAAAGCTGGCCGGCGCAACTGTCGGGGCGATGGACATGATTGAAACCATCAAGGCCAGCGGCGCGGAGAACGGGTACTTTGAAAAATGGGCGGGATACCAGGCCTCCGTCAATACGCAGACCGTCCGTTACGCGAGGCTGAACCAGTACCTGGGCGTTGTGCCGCAGGCGGTGACCGGCGTGCTGAACATCCTGGTGCTGATCCTGGGCGTATGGCTGACGATGCGGGGGCAGTTCACGGTGGGCATGATTATGGCGTTTCAGGGGTTTATGAGTGCGTTCATGGCGCCGGCGAACCAGGTCATTTCCGCGGGGCAGCAGCTGCAGGAGATGCGGACCGGGATGGAGCGGATTGAGGACGTGATGGCCTACCCGGAGGATCCGGTGTTCACGGAACTGCCGGAGGCGGAGGAGTACGACAAGCTGGAAGGGAACCTGAGCATGCGGCATGTGACGTTCGGGTATTCCCGGCTGGCTCCGCCGCTGATCGAGGATTTCAACCTGGAACTCAAACAGGGACAGCGGGTGGCTTTCGTGGGGACCAGCGGATGCGGCAAGAGCACGCTTGCCAAGCTGATTTCCGGCCTGTACCAGCCCTGGGAAGGGGAAATCCTGTTCGACGGGAAGCCGATGAACGAGATTGACCGGAGCGTGCTGACCGGGTCGGTGGCGGTGGTGGACCAGGATATCATCCTGTTCGAGGACACGATCGCCAACAACATCAAGATGTGGGACCATTCCATCGAAGACTTTGAGATGATCATGGCGGCCAAGGACGCGCAGATCCACGAGGACATCATGCAGCGGGACGGCGGCTATCAATACAGGCTGACCGAAGGCGGACGGGATTTCTCCGGCGGGCAGCGGCAGCGGATCGAGATCGCGCGGGTGCTGGCGCAGGATCCGACGATGGTGATCCTGGACGAAGCCACGAGCGCGCTGGACGCCAAGACGGAGTTCGACGTGGTTGAGTCAATCAAGGAGCGGGGAATCAGCTGCGTGGTGATCGCACACCGGCTGAGCACGATTCGGGACTGCGACGAGATTATCGTGATGGATCGGGGAAAAGTGGTCGAGCGCGGGACGCATGAGGAACTGATGGCGGCCGGCGGGACGTATGCCACGCTGGTGAGCAGTGAATAGCGGCCGGCGGGCAGTTGTGAGTGAGAAAGGGGGGAAGAATCGGCGTGGGCTGGTTTGACGAGCAGATCCGTACGCGGAAGCAGGCGGACCGGGAAACGTTCGAGGATTCCTTTCAGGCGATTGCCGGCGCGGTAATGGGCCGGCGCATGTCGCAGGCCCTGAACGACGACCGGCAGGCGACCACGGACGCCATCGGCGACATCCTGAAATACTACCATGTGAAACCTCAGGAGGTTCCCGAGTCCATCCGGGATATGAACGAGGTGCTGGAATACCTGATGCGGCCCTACGGGATCATGCGGCGGACGGTGAAGCTGGAAAAAGGATGGCACCGGGACGCGGTCGGTGCCATGCTGGGCCGCAGGAAAGAAGACGGCAGCGTGGTGGCCCTGCTGCCGTACGGGCTGACGGGATACCGCTGCTACGACCGGAAAGCGGGAAAGTTCGTGCGGGTGACCGCCCGGAACGCAGAGCAGTTTGAAGAGGAGGCGTTTGCCTTCTACAAACCCTTTCCGCTGCGGAAGATGGGCGTCGGCAGCCTGATGAAATACATCTGGGAGCAGATCAGCACGGCCGACCTGCTGATGCTGGCGACGGCCATGCTGGCGGTGACGGCTGCAGGGATGATCATGCCGCGGCTGAACGCGCTGCTGTTTTCGGACGTGCTGCTCTCCGGAAGTCCCCGGATGCTGGCCGGGATCGGGATCTACATGGTGTGCGTATCGCTGGCCTGCGTGCTGCTGGGGATCGCGAAATCGCTGGTCACTGCCCGGATCAATACCAAGCTGGACCTGAGCATCGAGGCGGCCTCGATGATGCGGGTGCTGTCACTGCCGGCGGCATTCTTCAAACAGTACGGCGCGGGCGAGCTCAGCAACCGGGTGGGCTATATCGGCATACTTGCGAACCAGCTGGTCGGGATGGTGCTGACGACGGGGCTGAGCAGCCTGTTTTCCCTGGCGTACCTGAGCCAGGTGTTCCTGTATGCGCCGGCGCTGGTGGTTCCAGCGCTGATCGTGACGCTGGCGACGGTGCTGGTATCGGTCTGCTCGGTGCTGCTGCAGATGCGGATTACCCGGGAGCGGATGCTGCTGGGCAGCAAGGAAAGCGGTATCAGCTACGCGATGATCTCCGGGATTCAGAAAATTCGCCTGTCCGGCGCGGAACAGCGTGCGTTTGCCCGGTGGGGCAGGACCTATGCGAGGGGGGCGGAGCTGCAGTACAACCCGCCTCTGTTTCTGAAGATCAGCCCGGTGATCACGCTGGGGGTTTCTCTGCTGGGAACGATGTGGATGTATTACGCGGCCATCCGCAGCGGGGTGACCGTGGCGGAATACTATGCGTTCACAGCCGCATGGGGCGCGGTGAACGGCGCGTTCCTGGCGTTGGCGGGGATTGCTGCCTCTGCGGCGCAGATCCGCCCGATCCTGGAGATGGTCAGGCCGATTATGGAGACCGTTCCGGAAGTGGCGGAGGACAAGGAGATGATTACCCGGCTGAGCGGCGGGATCGAGCTGAACAATATCACCTTCCGCTACGGGGAAGATTCGCCTGCCATCCTGGACAACCTGAGCCTGAAGATCCGCGCAGGGCAGTACGTGGCCATCGTGGGCAGGACGGGCTGCGGCAAAAGCACGCTGATGCGTGTGATGCTGGGCTTTGAAACGCCGCAGAAGGGCGCCGTGTATTATGACGGGCGCGACCTGAAGAAGATCGATCTGAAATCCCTGCGAAGGCGCATCGGCACGGTGATGCAGAACGGGAAGCTGTTTATGGGCGACATCTTCTCCAATATCACGATCTGCGCGCCGTGGCTGACGCTGAAGGACGCGTGGGAAGCGGCGGAACTGGCGGGCATGGCGGAAGATATCCGGCAGATGCCCATGGGGATGAACACGCTGATCAGCGAAGGACAGGGGGCCGTTTCCGGCGGACAGCGGCAGCGGCTGCTGATTGCCCGGGCCATCGCGCCGAAGCCGAAGCTCCTGATGTTTGACGAGGCGACGAGCGCGCTGGACAATGTGACGCAGAGGAAGGTGAGCGAGGCGCTGGACCGGATGAAATGCACCCGGATCGTCATCGCGCACCGGCTGAGCACCATCCGCCAGTGCGACCGGATTATCGTGCTGGAGAAGGGGCAGATCATCGAGGACGGGAGCTATGAGGAACTGATCGCGAAGAACGGGTTCTTCGCGGACCTGGTGGCAAGGCAGCAGCTGGACGATACGGGGTTTGTGGGAAGAACAACAGCGTTTTGATTGAGGAGAAACAGATGTACCGGATCGAAAAAGAGGACGGGGCGGTGACGGTTTACGCGGAGGGGCGGATTGATACCAACGGAGCCCCGGCGTTTGCCGCGGCGATGGAAGAAGCGCTGAAGGACGCGACGGAGCTGATCATCGACTGCTCCGGACTGGAATATATTTCCAGTTCCGGGCTGCGGGTGATCATGCTGGCAGTCAAAACCATGAACCGGCAGGGGAAAATGAAGATCATCCATGTGAGCGAACCGGTCTATGAGATCATGGAAACGACCGAGTTTACCGGCATATGCGATATTTCGATGTGATGAAGGGAGTATGAACCGGGATGACAATCACGAAAACCCAGGAAGGAACCACCCTGACGGTGGCGGTGGAAGGACGGCTGGACACGATCAACGCGCCGAAGCTGGAGGGCGAACTGCGTACGTCTGTCAAGGGCGTTGAGACGCTGATCTTTGACCTGAGCGAACTGGTCTACATCTCCTCCACGGGGCTGCGGGTGCTGCTGTCGGCCCAGAAGGTGATGAGCCGCCAGGGAACGATGATTATCCGGAACGTCAGGCCGAATATCATGAGCATTTTCGAAATGACCGGCTTTACGGACCTGACGACCATAGAGTGAGGGACAGGATGCAGAACACAGGGAAAAAGACCATTTCCCGCAGCTTTCTGACGGGCCTGCTGATCATTGTGCTGATCGGCTTTATCGCTTCCATCGGGTTCTCGTGGATGCTGCAGACGCGGCTGTCTAACGAGAACGCGGCGGAACTGCTGCGGATCAACATCAAGGACGTGAAGCTGGATATCCTGGACGCGAGCGACAAGAACCTGCTGGAGCTGGCGCACGAGGTCGCGGATTCGCTGGACAACGGGCTGAGCACATCGCCCGAACGGCTGGCGGAACTGATGAAGCAGTATGACGTGTCGGAAATCGATTTGGTGAACGCTGACGGGATCATTGTCGGCTGCACGAATCCGGAATTTGTCGGATTCGATATGAAAAGCGGGGAACAATCGGCCGAATTCATGGCACTGGCGGACGGAAGGACAAAGGAGGTCGTGCAGAACTATCAGCCGATTTCCTACGACGCCTCCATCTCCCGGAAATACGGCGGGGTTGCCATCGACGGCGGTTTTCTCCAGGTGGGGTACGACGCGGCGCGGTTCCAGAAGGACGTGGACCGGGCAATGGTGGGCCTGACCCACAACTGGCATGTGGGGCGGGGCGGCTTTGTGCTGATCAGCGACCGGGACCGGACCATTGTCAGCGATCCCTTCCGGAACGAAGGGAAGAACCTGGAGATTACCGGGCTGCGGATTGATACGGACACGATGCCGGAGGATCAGATTTTCCAACAGACGGTGTACGACATTCCCTGCAGCTGCCTGTACGGCTTTTCCGAGGGATATCTGATCGTATCGGTGATCCCGGAGAACGAGATCGTGATGCAGCGGGACACGTCGGTGACGCTGAGCTCGGCGCTGATGATCATGATTTTTATCGCGCTGTTCGTGATGATCTACCTGCTGGTCCGGAAACTGGTGGTCCGCAATATCAACCGGGTCAACGACTCCCTGTCCCGCATTACGGAGGGTAACCTGGACGAAGTGGTGGACGTGCGCAGCAACACGGAGTTTTCCTCCTTGTCGGATGATATCAACGCGACAGTGAGCACGCTGAAGCAGTATATCGCGGCGGCGGCTTCCCGGATCGACGAGGAACTGGCTTTTGCGAAGAACATCCAGCAGAGCGCACTGCCGAGCGTGTTCCCGCCTTATCCGGACCGGAAGGACTTCAGTCTCTACGCCTCCATGGATACGGCGAAGGAGGTTGGCGGGGATTTCTACGATTTCTACCTGCTGGATGAGAACCGGCTGGGTTTCCTGATCGCGGACGTCAGCGGCAAAGGGATTCCCTCCGCGATGTTCATGATGACCGGGAAAACGCTGATCCACGACTACGCCGAGCGCGGGGATGCGCCGTCCGACGTTTTCCGCAACGCCAACGTCATGCTGTGCCAGGGCAACGACGCGGAGATGTTCATCACCGCGTGGATGGGTTTCCTGGAAACGGAGACCGGGCTGGTGCGTTTCGTTAACGCGGGGCATAATCCGCCGGTGCTGATTCGCGGCGGAAAAGCGGAATTTATCCAGCAGCGGGCCAACGTCATGCTGGCTGCGGCGGAAGGCGTGCGGTACCGGGAGCAGACGTTGCAGATGGAACCGGGCGATTTCCTGTACCTGTATACCGACGGGGTGACCGAGGCGACCGACAACACCGAGGAGCTGTACGATAACGACCGGCTGCTGGCCGTGCTGAGCCGGGATTACGGAACCGGCGCGGAAGCCTGCGAGGCGATGTGCCGGGCGGTGAAGGAAGATATTGACCGGTTCGTGGGCGATGCGCCGCAGTTTGACGATATCACGATGCTGTGCCTGTATTACGCGGGGAAGAACAATGAGCAGAACGATGGATGAGATTACGGTGGAAGCCGTTATCGACAACCTGGAGCGGGTGACGGTGTTTGTGGACAGCCGGCTGGAAGCACTGGACTGCCCCGCGGATGCCCAGTTCCAGATTGAGGTGGCGATGGAGGAACTGTTTACCAACATCGCCAACTATGCCTACGCCCCGGGAACCGGATCCGTTACGGTCCGGGCGGAGGGGGAACCACGGGCGATTGCCCTGACCTTCATCGACAGCGGCGTTCCCTATGACCCGCTGGCGAAGGAAGACCCGGATCTTACACTGTCGCTGGAGGAGAGGCCGATCGGCGGGCTGGGGGTATACATGGCCAGGCAGTGCATGGACGAGATGATCTACCGGCGGGAGGATGGGAGGAATGTGACGACCATCCGGAAGAAATGGGAATCAGAGTGAAGAGTGGAGAGGGTCATTCGGAATTCGGAATGGAAATCGGTTAACGGTCAGAAAATACGAGGAGGAAAGATGATGAAAAAGGTTCTTTTGGTTGTGGTGAGCATCTGTCTGTGCCTGGCTGTTTTCGGGACGGCGGCACTGGGCGGGACGGCTGCGGCGGAGAAAACCGAGGAAGAATTGCTCCAGGCGGCTGAAGACGCCTGCAAGGCAAAGGACTATGCGAAGATGCTGGAATACTATGAGCAGGCCGCGGAGCAGGGCAGCTCGGAGGCGCTCCGCCAGATTGGCGTCTCGTACGTCAGCGGAGAAGGCGTGGAGCAGAACTATGAGAAGGCGATGGAATACCTGCAGAAAGCCGTGGATCTGGGCGCGGCAAAAGCCCTGAGGAATATCGGCCAGATGTATCAGAAAGGGTTGGGCGTGGAGCAGTCCGGCGAAAAGGCGCTGGAATACTATCAGAAGGGTGTGGAGCTGGGAGACGCTGAAGCCCTGAGCGCCATCGGTTCGCTGTATTTTTACGGCGATGGTATCGAACAGGATTACGCCAAAGCGCTGGAATACTGGGAGAAAGCGGCGGAGATGGGTTCGGGACAGGGGTATTACTCCCTTGGATTCATGTACGGCGCCGGTCTGGGCGTGGAGAAATCCCTCGAAAAGGCGAAGGAATATTATCTGCTGGCGGCAGACCACGGAGACGTCATGGCCTGGAGCGTGCTGGGCAATATGAGCCTGTACGGCGAAGCCGGGGAACAGGACTACGGGAAAGCGCTGGAATACTATCTGAAGGCCGCGGACGCGGGTGATCCGAACGGCATGTACGACGTGGGCATGATGTACTATTACGGATACGGGACAGAGAAAGACGTCGGGAAAGCGGTCGAATACTATCAGAAGGCCGCGGACCAGGGCAATTCCTACGCATTGAGCGCCCTTGGCTATTTGTACGAGGAAGGCGAAGGCGTAGAACAGGACATGGAAAAGGCCGTGGCATACTATCAGAAGGCCGTGGACCTGGGCAATCCCTATGCGATGAGCGAACTGGGCGCTATGTACGCGGAAGGCAAGGGCGTAGCGCAGGACTGGGGAAAGGCACTTGAATACGTGCAGCAGGCCGCGGATCTGGGAGTCGCGGAGGCATATACCTTCCTGGGTGATTTCTACAGCACAGGCTCAGGCGTGGCGCAGGATCAGGAGAAGGCGGCGGAATACTACCGGAAGGCGGTGGAACTGGGGGATGAGAAAGCGGCCGAAAAACTGAAGACCCTGACCGAAGAAGGACAGGCCGGGGAAGAGAAGGAATGAAGATTTTCTGTTGCCAGAAACCCGGAAAAACGGTATAATAGCGGCAGTATTTTACGGAGACGAAACTGAGGAGGGAACGATATATGTTACAGGATGTTCTGGATACGGCGAAAGAGAAAATGAAAAAATCCTGCGCGGTGTATGAGCAGAACCTGATGGGCCTGCGGGCCGGCCGTGCGAATCCGCAGCTGCTGGACCGGATCCTGGTGGACTATTACGGAACGCCGACCCCGATCAACCAGATCGGCAACATTTCCTCACCGGAGCCCCGGCTGCTGGTGATCGCCCCGTGGGAGGCGAAGATGATTCCGCAGGTGGAAAAGGCCATCCAGAAGAGCGACCTGGGCCTGAATCCCTCCAACGACGGAAAGATCATCCGCCTGGTGTTTCCGGAGCTGAACGAAGAGCGCCGCAAGGAGCTGACCAAGGTGGCATCCAAGGGCGCGGAAGAAACCAAGGTCGCGATCCGCTCCATCCGGCGGGACGCTATCGAGCAGATCAAAAAGATGAAGAAGAACAGCGAGATCACCGAAGACGACCAGCGGGACGCCGAAGAGGATATGCAGAAGATTACCGACAAGGCGATCAAGGAAGTCGACGAGATCTACGCCAAGAAAGAAAAGGAAATCATGGAAGTCTGACGGTGCGAGTCCGGTCAGAAGCAAAACCCGCCGTGAGGCGGGTTTTAGCAGTAGAAGGGGAAACAGATGAAACTGAAGACTGCAATGAACATGGCTCTGAAAAAGGCGCCAAGGACCTCGGATGAATTTGAAAAGCTGCCGAAGCACGTGGCTATCATCATGGACGGGAACGGCCGATGGGCCAAAAAGCACAAACTGAACGTATCCAGGGGGCACCGGCAGGGGACGGAGACCCTTCGGGAGATCATCCGGCACACGGACGACCTGGGGATCGGGGCGCTGAGCCTGTATGCTTTCTCAACGGAGAACTGGAATCGGTCGGAGGAGGAAGTGGCGGCGCTGATGCAGCTGATGCTGGATTTCTTCGACTCCGAGATCGACGAGCTGGACGCGAAGAACGTCCGGATCCTGATCCTCGGCGACAAGGGCCGGCTGCCGGAGAAACAGCGGGAGACGCTGATCGAGGCGGAGAACCGGACGAAGAAGAACACCGGACTGAGGCTGAACATCGCCATCAATTACGGCGGACGGGCGGAACTGGTGAAGGCGGCGCAGGAGATCGCCACGCTGGTGCGCAACGGGACGATGCGGGAAACGGAGATCACGGAGCAGACGATCGCCGACCATCTGTATACCCGGGGCCAGCCGGACGTGGACCTGTTGATCCGGACCAGCGGAGAGCAGCGGCTGAGCAATTTCCTGCTGTATCAGAACGCGTATGCGGAATTCGTGTTTCCGGCAGTGCTGTGGCCGGATTTCACGGTGCATGACTATGATGAGGCGCTGGACGCGTTTGCGCACAGGAACCGGAGATTCGGCGGCAGATAAGGGAAAACCGCCGGGCACGGCTGAGGCTTTTTCCGGTTGTTATTCGTGGTGATCAATGATAAAATAAAATGTCTGATTCCTTTTTTTCGGGGCGGCCGGACGAAGTCAGGCGAAATCTGGGACACGGTGGTGAAACGAAGCATGAAGAAACAGTACATCGGGCTGATTCTGGTTCTTCTTGTGCTGTTTTTTGCATATTCCGCGTATGGGGAGACGGTCAGCATCAACGCATCCGGGGTGCCGAACCTGGCGCTGAGCGTGGACCCGACGGAGCGGACGGAAGGGTTTTCCGCGATCCTGTACAACAACCCCAACGGGCTGCCGACCTCCGAGGCGAACGCCATCACGGAGACCGGCGAAGGTTTCATCTGGATCGGGAGCTATGCCGGGCTGATCCGCTACGACGGGAACACGTTCGAGCGGTTTGACTCCACGACGGGCATTGCGAACGTGCGGTGCCTCTATGTGGACAGTCACGACAGGCTGTGGGTCGGGACGAACGACTCAGGCGTATTCGTCATGGTCCGGGGGGAACTGCGGCAGTGGGACAAGGCGGAGGGAATGAAATCTTCCAGCATCCGCGCCATTACGGAGGATCCGGACGGGACGGTGTACGTCGGCAGCACGATGGGCATTGCGGTGATCGACGGGGAAATGAACCTGAAGACCCTTCCTGACAAAAGGACCGCCTCCGTGACGGTCAAGGACCTGCGGCGGGGCGTGGACGGCCGGACCTGGGGCCTGACGACGAACGGGGATATTTTTACCCTGCGCGGCGGAAGGGTGACCAGTTTCCTTGGACGGGAGGCGATCCAGATCGATGAAGAGGTGCTCTCGATCCTGCCGGACCCGGAGGAGGCTGACAGCCTGTACATCGGGACGAACAGCGAGCGGATTTACCACGGAAAGCCGGAGGACGGCTTCGCCGCGGCGGAAACGCGGAGCATCGCGCCGCTGTCGGACACGGAGAACATGGAATACATCGGCGGGCGGATCTGGATCTGCGGCGGGGACGGAATCGGCAGCCTGGACGAAAACGGGTTCCACCGGCTGGAGAATGTCCCGATGAACGGCTCCGTGGGCCGGGTGATGACCGACTACGAAGGAAACCTGTGGTTCACCTCGACCCGTCAGGGCGTGATGAAGATCGTGCCGAACCAGTTTTCGGACTACTTCGCGCTGTGTGGGCTGGAAAGCGAGGTCGTCAACAGCACGTGCAAGATCGGGAACCGGGTATTCATCGCAACGGACACGGGCCTGATCGTGACCGAAAACGGAGAGAAACTCGAGAGCCTGCCGCTGACAAAGGTGACGACGGCGAGCGGGAAAGAAATCGAAGAAACGGACCTGATTGAATGGCTGAAGGGCGTGCGGATCCGCTCGGTGATCCGGGACAGCAGGGGACGCGTGTGGATCGCCACCTGGCGGAAGCACGGGCTGCTGCGGTATGAAAACGGCGACATCCTGGCCTTTACGCCGGAGGACGGGCTGTTTTCCGACCGGATCCGGACGGTGAGCGAGACCGAGGACGGGCGCATCCTGGTCGCCAACACCGGCGGGGTCAGCATCATCAAGGGAGACCGGGGCGTCAGCAGTTACGGCGAAGCGCACGGGATCACGCTGACGGAGATCCTGACGGTGACCGAAGGGCTGAACCATGACATCATCCTCGGATCGGACGGCGGGGGAATCTTCGCCGTGACCGAAAACGGGACGCGGCCCATCGGCAAGGCGGACGGGCTGAACAGCGAGGTGATCCTGCGGGTGAAACGCAGCCGGACGCAGGACGTGCTGTGGATCGTGACGAGCAACAGCCTGGCGTACATGACGCCGGACTACAAAGTGACGACGGTGCAGAAGTTCCCGTATCCGAACAACTACGACCTGTACGAAAACAGCAAGGGTGACGTATGGGTGCTGGCGAGCAACGGTATTTACGTGATTCCGGCGGCGGAGCTGATCGCCAACGGGGAAATCGAACCGGTGTTTTACGGAATCCCCAGCGGGCTGCCCTACATCACGACGGCCAACTCCTTCAGCGAACTGACGGAGGACGGGGATCTGTACATCGCGGCCTCGGCGGGCGTGGTGAAGGTCAACATCGAGACGCCCTTCGAGGATGTGAACGACCTGAAGGTGACGGTGCCCTTTGTGGACGCCGACGGGGTCCGGATCTATCCGGACGGGAACGGGGACTTCGTGATCCCCGCCGGGACGCAGAAGCTGACGGTGAGCAGTTTCGTGTTCAACTACAGCCCGATGAATCCGCAGGTGAGCTACCGGCTGGAAGGGTTCGACCGGTCGGTCACGACGGTGAACCGGAGCGAACTGACGCCGGTGGACTACACGAACCTGCGGGGCGGCGACTACCGGTTCGAGATGCAGCTGAAGGACTCCATGGGCCGGGGAAACAAAGAGGTTTCCGTGCGGATCCGGAAGGAAAAGGCGTTCTACGAAGAGGTATGGTTCTATATCGCGGCGGCGGCCGTGGGCCTATGCCTGATCGGCCTGCTGGCCCGGATGTACACTCGCAGGAAGATGCGCGCGCTGGAGAAAAAGAATCACGAGACGATGACCTTCGTGAAAGAGATCACGCACAGCTTCGCGAAAGTGGTCGATATGAAGGACAAATACACCAACGGCCACTCCCTGCGGGTGGCGCAGTATACGGCGAAGCTGGCGAGAGAACTGGGGTACGACGAGGACACGGTCGAGAAATACTACCGGATCGCGCTGCTGCACGATGTGGGTAAGATCGGCGTGCCGCCGGAAGTGCTGAACAAGCCGGGGAAACTGACGGATGAGGAGTTTGAGATTATCAAGAGCCACACGAGCCAGGGATATGAGGCGCTGAAGGAGATCAGCATCATGCCGGAGCTGGCGGTGGGGGCCCAGGCGCACCACGAGCGGCCGGACGGCAAGGGATATCCGAACCACCTGAAGGGCGACGAGATCCCGCGGGTGGCGCAGATCATCGCGGTGGCGGACTGCTTCGACGCGATGTACTCCAACCGGCCGTACCGGGACCGGATGAACTTCGACAAGGCGGTCAGCATCATCCGGGAAGTGAGCGGAACACAGCTGACGGCGGACGTGGTGGACGCGTTCCTGCGGCTGGTGGAAAAAGGTGAGTTCCGGGCGCCGGACGACACCGGCGGCGGGACGACGGAGAATATTGATAACATCCACAAGGCGCAGAACAGAGTGAAGAGTGGAGAGTGAAGATTATTTAACTCCACTCTCCACTCTCCAAACTCCACTCTTTGAATAGGGAAAGGCAGCGAATGGAAAAGAAAGCGGAAGGGCAGGCCCGGAAAAAGGCGCTGAGGATGGCGGTGTTTATCCTGTTGGCCCTGGAGGCGGCGGCGCTGCTGGCGCGGACGGTGAGCGAAGTCGGACAGTATCTGCGCATGGACATTACGAACCCGGCGCATCACGCGATCTTCACGGCAGTGGCGGCTGTGGTCGGGGGCTATGTATATGTCAGGGAAAGGATGAAGGAACGGCAGGCAGCGGAGGAACCGGCGGATCAAGAATGACGGCAAAGGGACGAAGAGTGCCCGGAGAGCCGCCGGAAACGCATACCGCCTGAGGCTGCCGGGTGCTTCACACAGAATATTGAAAGGAACGGGTGAAGGACATGCTGAACACCGGGAAAGAAGGATTCAAAAAAACAGACGGGATCATGGAAATCCCCGGTTCAAAGGAAGAAGCAAAGGAATGCGTCAAATCGGCGGTGAAGGAAGCCGGGGATAAGGCGCTGGAGAAAGTAAAGGAAATCGCCGGGGATTCGAAGCCCGCGATCAAGGACGCCGTCAGGGCGGTGCGGCAGGCGGTGAAAGACGAAACGCCCGTGGTGAAGCAGAAAATGGAGGAGCTGAAGCCGGTGGTCGAAGAAGCCGGAAAAAATGCGGCGGAAACCATTGAAAAAGTGATCGAAACCGCAAAACCGGTCGTCAGCGAAGCCATCAGCGAAACCATGGATTTCATCAAAGAAGTGAAGGAAGATACCAAACCGGAGTAATGCCCGGGACGGAGGGACACGTATGAAGCAACGGATTATAACGGGGATCGGGCTGATTGCGTTTCTGGCAATCTGCCTCTGGCTGCCCAACTGGGTGATGGCGCTGGCCACGCTGGTGTGCATCGGTTTCGCGGTCTGGGAGGAATACCACGCGCTGACGATCGCGGGGCATCGGGTGATTTCCTGGCCGACGTGGGTGCTGATGGCCGCTTCGATTCCGTTGGTTTACTTTTTCGGCGTGAAGGTGGTCGTCCCGATGCTGGCGGCGGCGCTGTTCGCCATGGTGACGCAGGTCCTGTTCCGGAAGGAGCCGGAACTGACGGATCTGAGCATGAGCACGCTGCCGCTGCTGACGGTGGCGCTGCCGGGACTGAGCCTGGTGGCACTGGCCCTGATTCCGAAGCAGAAGGCGGTCGAGGTGGTGCTGCTGTGCCTGACCTTCGCGGTGCCGCTGATGGGGGATATCTTTGCGCTGTTCGTAGGCAGTGCGGTCGGCGGGCCGAAATTCTGCCCGGCGGTGAGCCCGAAGAAAACGATTGCCGGGAGCCTGGGCGGGCTGGCCGGCAGCGTGATTGCCGCGATGGCGGTGTTCGGGCTGAGCCACGTGTTCTGCAACGCGCCGACGCTGGCGAAGCTGCCGGTGTGGTGGCACTATCTGCTGCTGGGGTTCTTCGGCGGGGCAGTCGGGCAGATCGGCGATCTGTTTGCGAGCCTGGTGAAGCGGCACAGCGGGATGAAGGATTTCTCGAATTTGTTCCCGGGGCACGGGGGAATGCTGGACAGGCTGGACAGTGTGCTGTTTATGGCGATATTGATGTATTGTTACCTGATGTTTAAATAAGGGGGCTTTCCTGCCCATCCAACAAAGGTTCCACTGGAGCCTTTGCCCCCTTAACCCCTTCGGCGTCGAAAAAAAGACAGCGGATTAGGAATGAAACAAATAAGAATGAAGACGATTGCGATACTGGGATCAACAGGGTCCATCGGGACACAGGCGCTGGATATCTGCCGGCGGCATCCCGACCGCTACCGGGTGACGGCTTTGACAGCCCGGGGAAGCAAGGAAAAGCTGTTTGAACAGGTGCGGGAATTCCGGCCGGAGATGGCCGGGCTGACCGAAGGATTTGATCCGGCGGAGATTCCGTCGGATCTGCAGTTCTGCCGCTTTCTGAGCGGAAAGGAAGCGCTGCACGCGGCGGCCGCCGAAGTTGAGGCGGACATGGTGCTGGTGAGCATTGTCGGGATCGCCGGGCTGCAGGGCGTGATGGACGCGCTGCAGGCGGGGCGGCAGGTGCTGCTGGCCAACAAGGAAGCGCTGGTGACCGGGGGACACCTGGTGACGGACCTGGCGCGGAAAGCCGGGAAACCGCTGCTGCCGGTGGACAGCGAGCACAGCGCCATTTTCCAGTGCCTGCAGGCGGGCGGCGGGAACAAGCCGGAGAAGCTGCTGCTGACCGCGTCCGGCGGACCTTTCCGGACCTGGACAAAAGAACGAATTGAGAAGGCGACGCCGGCGGAAGCGCTGAAGCATCCCAACTGGAACATGGGTGCGAAGATCACGGTCGACAGCGCGAGCATGTTCAACAAAGGGCTGGAGATCATGGAAGCACGGTGGCTGTTTGATATGCCGGAGGAGAGGATCGAAGTGGTCGTGCATCCCCAGAGCATCGTGCACAGCGCGGTGGTTTTCCGGGACGGCGCGGTGCTGGCGCAGCTGGGGGAGCCGGACATGCGGGTACCGATCGGGTACGCAATGGCTTATCCGGAACGGATTGAAACCGGAGTGCAGGCGCCGGACCTGTTCGCGCTGGGCAGCCTGACGTTTGAAAAACCGGATGAGGACAAATTTCCGGCGCTGCGGCTGGCACGGGCCTGCCTGAGGGCGGGCGGAGCGGCCTGCACGGTGTTCAACGGGGCCAACGAGGCAGCGGTGGCAGCCTTCCTGCGGAATGAGATTCCCTTCGGGGAGATCGCGAGGAGAGTGGAGAAGGCGGTTGAGAAACTGGCCGGCATGCCGGCAAACTGCATTGAAGATATATGGGAGGCCGACAGGAGGGCAAGGGTAATTCAGAGTGAAGAGTGAAGAGTGAAGAGTGAAGAGGAGAGGAACGCTTAAACTGTGTATATTTTACTGGCGATACTGCTGCTGGCAATCCTGATTACGGTTCACGAGTTCGGGCATTTTCTGGCGGCGCGGGCAATGAAGATCGAGGTTCGGGAGTTTGCCATCGGGATGGGACCGAAACTGTTCGGCTGGAAAAGCCGGAAGTATGAGACCGCCTTCGCGGTGCGGGCGATCCCGGTCGGTGGATACTGCGCCTTTTACGGGGAGGACGATCCGACCGGAAAGAGCAGGGACGATCCCCGGGCTTTTCCGAAACAAAACGTGTGGAAGCGGCTGTTTGTGATCCTGATGGGCCCGATGATGAATTTCGTGCTGGCCTTCGTGGTGGCGACGGTGTTCTACTGGGTGAACGGGATCAGCGTGGTGACGGGGGTTGACCCTTACATTGCCGAGATCATGGCAGCCGGACCGGCCAATTTCGCCGGCATGGAGGCCGGGGACCGGGTGACGGAGATCAACGGGAAAAACATGCTGGACGGCACCGTGGATACGCTGCTGGACACCATCCAGGCGTGGAAGGAAGGGGACGGCCCCCTGCAGATGACCGTGGAGCGGGGGGACAAGACCCTGCACATGGAAATGACGCCGGTATGGGATGAAACGGAACAGAAGATGCGCATCGGCGTGACGATCGGCGGGACATACCGGACCGAAACGCAGCCGGTCTCTTTCCCGGACGGATTCAGGCATTCCTGGGAGCTGTGCGTGAATGCCTCCGGCGCGATTCTCGGCGCGCTGAAGGACCTGGTTACGACCGGGAAGGGACTGGACCAGACATCCGGGCCGGTGGGGATTGTGAGCATTGTGTCCAGCGAGGTAAAGGAGGGCGGATTCAGCGCCTTCACGCAGCTGCTGGTCATGATCTCGATTAACCTGGGACTGATGAATCTGCTGCCGATTCCGGGACTGGACGGAAGCCGGCTGGTGTTCGGGATCGTGGAGGTGATCCGGGGGAAGCCGGTTCCGCCGGAGAAAGAGGCGGTGGTCCATCTGGTGGGGATGGTGCTGCTGTTCGGGCTGATGATATTCTTTACGTTTAAGGATATCATGAGGTTGTTTGGATAGGAGAATGGCTATGACAAAAACGGTGAATGTCGGCGGGCTGGCTTTGGGCGGCGGAAATCCGGTGCTGGTGCAGAGCATGACGAACACGGATACGCGGGATGCGGAGGCGACGCTGGCGCAGATCTGCGCGCTGCATGACGCGGGATGCGATATCGTGCGGGTGAGCGTATACGACGAGGAATGCGCAGAGGCGGTCAAAATCCTGACGGCGAAGAGCCCGGTGCCGCTGGTGGCGGATATTCATTTCGACTATAAACTGGCCATCCGCTCGGCGGAAAACGGGATTGCCAAACTGCGGATCAATCCCGGGAACATCGGCGGGGAAGCGCGGGTGCGGGAACTGGCGGACTGCGCGAAGGCGCACCATATTCCGATCCGGATCGGGGTGAACAGCGGGTCGGTCGAAAAGGAACTGCTGGCGAAGTACGGCGGGCCGACGGCTGAATGTCTGACGGAAAGCGCGCTCGGACATGCCCGGATGCTGGAGAAGGCCGGATTTGACGATATTGTGCTGAGCATGAAAAGCAGCGACGTGAAGCTGACGATCGACGCTTACCGCCTGGCGCATGAAAAGTGCGGTTATCCTCTGCATCTGGGAGTGACGGAGGCGGGCCTGCCCGGACAGGGAACCGTGAAGAGCGCCATCGGGATCGGCGCGCTGCTGGCGGACGGAATCGGCGACACAATCAGGGTCAGCCTGAGCGGAGATCCGTTGCCGGAAGCGAAAGCAGCATGGGATATCCTGCGGGCGCTGGATCTGCGGACGAGAGGCGTGCAGCTGATTGCCTGTCCGACCTGCGGCCGGACCTGCATTCCGGTGGAGCAGATTGCCAGAAGGGTGGAGGCGGAACTGTCGGACGTGACGGTGCCGCTGAAGGTTGCGGTGATGGGGTGCATCGTGAACGGCCTGGGCGAAGGGAAAGAAGCTGATGTCGGCATCGCCGGGGGCAAAGACGGAGGAGCTCTTTTCGTAAAGGGAAAAGAGCCGAGAAAAGTACAGGGGGATCTGGCGGAGATCCTGATCTCTGAAGTGAGAAAAATGATTCAGTAAAGGAGATTTCGCGGCTGCGGCCGCGGCCAAAGGGTTTTCCTGCCCGGGGCTTGCGCCTCCAACATGGGCTCCACCGGAACCTGTGCTTACGAAAACGGGCGTGCCGGCCCGCTTTCCGGGGCGCGTGAAATCCCTTTGGAAACCTTCGGTATGAACAAACAGGAAGATCTGATGGCGCGGATTGCGCGGGAAATCCCGGAACTGGCGGGGAAACTGTCCGCGCCGCGGGTGACCTATGTCAAATCTTCTCAAAAAACGTATATCAGTTTTGAATGTCAGGAACTGGCGGGAGAAAGACAGTTCCTGAAGCTGGAAAGAGTGCTGCGGGAGATGTTTCCCGGGCGGCCGCTTGCCGTGCGGGTAACCTCGCCCGCGCTGAAGACGGCTTTCCTGGAGGATCCGGCGCCTTACCGGCAGGTGCTGGATGATTTTCTGCGCCGGAATTACCCGATGGCGAAGGCCTGGATCGGCCAGATCGGATGGCAGATCGAAAAGAACCAGCTGGGCAGCGGCGCGGCGCCCGTCGGAGAACATGAGGAAGACGGTCTGCTGACGCTGGTGTTCCCGGATGAGATCAGCCTGAGGGTGATGAATCAGAGCAACGTCGGCCCGCGGCTGGCGATGGCAATCAGGGAGATTTTCGCGGCGAAGGTCCGGGTGGAAATGACGGTGGAAGGCACCCGGGAGGAACGTCTCCGGAAGATGATGGAGCAGCGGCGGGATACTGCGCTGACCGTGACCGCAGAAGAAATGGCGGAACGGTACGGAACCGGCGTGCCGGTGGAAGGCGCCGAAAAGGCGGAGAAGAAACCGCGGAAGACGGCGGAGAAGAAAGAGAAAAAAGCGGGAGGAGATTCTCCGAACGCGGCAGAGACGGCAAAGAAAGGGCCGGCCGGGACGATGGCGGCGGCGACTGTCGGAAAACCGATCGTTGGGCGGAGCGTTGCGGACCGGCCGGTGGAGATCAAGGAACTGAACGCGGAGAGCGGCGTGGTTGTGATCCAGGGCGAAATCTTTAAACTGGAGCAGAAGGAGCTCAGGGGCGGTGAGATGGTCCTGGTTACCTTCGGGGTAACAGACTACACGAGCTCGATCCTGTGCAAGATCTTTTTCCGGTACCGTAGCCGCAGCTATGCCCGGAAGGATGAGGATCCGGCCCCGATCACGGATGAGGAACGCAAGGCTGTGGCGGACAAGCTCGAGCGGATTAAACAGGGCATGGGCGTGAAGATCCGGGGCGAATGCCTGTACGATAACTATGCCCGGGAACTGAGTATCTCCGTGCGGGATATGGTCGAAACCAAAAAAGAGGAGCGCGAGGATACCGCGGAGGAGAAGCGGGTCGAACTCCATATGCATACCAACATGTCCACGATGGACGCACTGACGAGCGCGGACGATCTGATCGCCCGGGCGGTGAAGTGGGGCCATCCTGCCGTCGCGGTGACGGACCACGGGGTGCTGCAGTCCTTTCCGGCGGCGTTCCGCGCGGCGAAAAAGGGAAAAATCAAGCTGATCCCCGGATGCGAGGGCTATCTGATCGACGAGAAACAGATTGCCGAAGACGGGGACGGGCGGCCGTATGACGGGCCGGTGGTAGTGCTGGACTTCGAGAGCACGGGCCTGAATACCGGCAAGGCGCGGATTACCGAGATCGGCGCGGTGCGGCTGGAGAACGGGATTGTGACGGATAGCTTCGAGATGCTGGTGGACCCCGAGGAAACGCTGGAACGTAAAGTCACGGAACTGACAGGTATTTCAGATGCGATGCTGAAGGGCCAGCCCAAGGCGGCGGAGGCCCTGCCGCAGCTGTTGGCGTTTATCGGAAAGGACCCGATTGCGGCGCACAACGCAAACTTTGATGTGAGCCTGCTGCGGGCGGAACTGAGACGGATTGATCTGAACTGGTCAGGGCCGGTGATCGATACGCTGGCCTATGCCCGGAAACTGTATCCGGACCTGAAATCCTTCCGGCTCGGAGCACTGTGCAAACATTTGGGCGTGAGTCTCAAAAACGCCCACCGGGCGGTGCACGACGCCACGGCAACGGCCCAGTGCCTGAAGCGCATGTTTGAGGACACGCGGGAGAGATTCCCAAAGGCGGAGAGCCTGACGGATCTGGATCAAAACCTGAAGGGCGGTGCCATCGGGGAAAGCCGGCATATCATTCTGCTGGCGAAAAACCGGACCGGCCTGGTGAACCTGAACCGGCTGGTTTCCGCCGGACATCTGGAATATTTCAAGCGGGTGCCGCATATGCCCCGCTTCCTGATCCGGAAATACAGGGAAGGATTGATTATCGGCAGCGCGTGCGAGGCGGGGGAACTGTTCCGTGCGGTGCTGGCGCGGGAGGATCACGAGCGGCTGAAGGAGATTGCCTCCTTCTACGACTATCTGGAGATTCAGCCGATCGGGAACAACGCGTTCCTGATCCGGGAAGGACAGGCTGCCTCGGAGGAGGAACTGCGGGAACTGAACAGGGTGATTGTCGCCCTGGGCGATGAACTGGACATCCCGGTGGTTGCGACCGGTGACGTGCATTTTCTGGATCCGAAGGATGCCATCGGCCGGGCGATCATCCAGGCGGGAATGAAATACAGCGATGCGGATAAACAGCCGCCGCTGTACTTCAAAACGACGGACGAGATGCTGGAGGAGTTTGCCTACCTGGGGCCTGAAAAAGCGAAGGAGGTCGTGATCGACAACCCGCGCAAGATCGCGGAACAGGTGGAGGAAATGAAACTGTTCCCGGTGCATCCCAAGGGCGAGGATACGTTCCAGCCCTACTGGGACGACGCGGAGGATATGATCCAGCAGATGACCTGGGACACGGCGGAGGAGATGTACGGTTCCCCGCTGCCGGAGATCGTCGAAGCCAGGTTGAAGAAAGAACTGAAGTCTATTGTGGGATACGGTTACTGCACGCTGTACGCGATCGCGCAGAAGCTGGTTTCCCGGTCGCTGGAGGACGGATATCTGGTCGGCAGCCGCGGCAGCGTCGGCTCAAGCCTTGTGGCGCGTATGTGCGGGATTACCGAAGTGAACGCCCTGCCGCCGCACTACCGCTGTACGCACTGCCATAAAGGATTCTTTGACGTGGACAAGAGCCGGTATCATGTCGGGGTGGATCTACCGGACAGGGATTGCCCCGAATGCGGGGAAAAGCTGACGAAGGACGGCTTTGACATTCCGTTTGAAGTCTTCCTGGGATTTGAGGGCGACAAGGTGCCGGATATCGACCTGAACTTCTCCGGCGAATATCAGAATCGGGCGCACCACTACGTGGAAGAACTGTTCGGACACGACCATGTGTTCCGGGCCGGCACGATTTCCGGTCTGGCGGACAAGACAGCCTACGGCTACGCGGTCAAGTATCTGGAAGAACGGGGTATTCAGGCGGGCAACACGGAGAAGGAACGGCTGAGCCTGACCTGCACCGGTGTGAAGAAAACCACCGGCCAGCATCCGGGCGGCATGGTGGTCGTGCCGCTGGAATACGAGATCTACGACTTTACCGCGGTGCAGCATCCGGCGGACGACCTGGAGAGCGACTTTACCACGACCCATTTCGACTTCAACAGCATGCACGACATCCTGGTGAAACTGGACTGCCTGGGCCATGACGACCCGACGATGATGCACGAGCTGGAAGGGCTGACGGGAATCAACTTCCGGGATGTACCGCTGGACGATCCGGGGGTGCGGAGCCTGTTTACCTCCCCGGAGGCGCTGGGCGTAACCACCGAGGATATCCTGTGCAACACGGGGACCTACGGTGTGCCGGAATTCGGTACGGGATTTGTGCGGGGCATGCTGGAAGAAACGAAACCCCATACGATGGAGGAACTGCTGCGGATCTCCGGCCTGAGCCACGGGACGGACGTGTGGCTGGGCAACGCGCAGGAGATCATCGCCTCCGGAACGGCCACGCTGAGCGAATGCGTGTGCTGCCGCGACGATATAATGAATTATCTGATTGACAAGGGCGTGAAGCCGAAGCTGGCCTTCACGACAATGGAAAGCGTTCGGAAGGGCAAAGGCCTGAAGCCGGAAATGGAACAGGCTATGATCGAAATGCAGGTGCCGGATTGGTTCATGGACAGCTGCAAAAAGATCAAATACATGTTCCCGAAAGGGCATGCGGTGGCCTATGTGACGATGAGCCTGCGGGTGGCCTGGTTCAAACTGCATGAGCCTCTGGCTTACTACTGTGCGTATTTCACGGTCCGCGGCGACGGCTTTGATGCCACGACCATGATCGTGCCGCCGGAAGAGGCCAGAAGAAAGATTACAGAGATCCGGAACATGGATTCGCCTTCAGCGCGGGACAAGGACACCGCGACCTGTCTGGAACTGGTGCTGGAGATGAACATGCGGGGGATCAACTTCCTTCCGGTGGATCTGTACAGAAGCGATGTGCACAAATTCCTGATTGAGGACGGGAACATCCGCTGCCCGTTTATCAGCCTGCCCGGGCTGGGAGAAAGCGCGGCGATTCCCATCGCGGAGGCCAGGAAGAACGGGGAGTTCTTAAGCATTGAAGACCTGAAGAACCGGGGAAAAGTGGGGGATTCGGTGATTGAAATCCTGAAAAGCCAGGGGGCTTTGCAGGGGCTCGATGAGATGAATCAGATCAGTATGTTCCAGTGGTAAGGGGGCTTTCCGATCGTGCTCCCGGACCCTTGCGGGGAAGGAATACAGGCTGTTGAAGGCGAAATAATATAGGTTAAGAGGGGAGGAAGAAGAATGAACCGGACGATGACGTTCAAGGGATTTATCCTGATTATTGCGGCGGTGCTGGTTGTTTTTCTGATTCTCCACAGTATCCTGAAGGGGAACGTTGATGAACAGAGCCGGAAGCAGCAGGAACTGCGCGTGCAGCTGACAAGGCTCGAGGAAGAAAACAAGGAATTGCTTTCCAGGCTGAACCTGGCCGGGACGGACGAATATATTATGTCCAATGCGGTCAAGAAGTACTCTTATGTCAAGCGGGATGCCATCCGCTTTGAATATACGAATCCGGAGGCAATTTACGCCTATTCGGAAAAGGAACTGCAGATCCTCATGGACGAGATGAACGACTGAGGAGGTTCACCATGAAAGCTGCCGTAATCGGAATCGGATCCAATTCAGTCAGATGCCTGCTGGCGGAAACAGGCGCGGAAGGTTTTGACTGCCTGTGGCGGGATCGGGAAGGAACACGGCTTTTTGCCGGGCTTGACGAGCGGGGAAACCTGAGCCGGGAAAGCATGGATAAGACCGTGACTGCTGTGGCCCGGATGGCATCCGAAGTACGGTATCAGGGCGCTGAAAAGCTGGGCATTTTTGCCACCAGTGCCGCAAGGGACGCGGCGAACGGCGCTGAATTCATCCGGGCTGTTTCGAAGGCGGCGGAGACGGAACTCCAAATCCTTTCTGGCCGGGAGGAAGCGGAACTGAGCTTTCTGGGTGCATCGGCCGCGACAAAAGCCGACCGCTGCGGCGTGATCGATATCGGCGGCGGCAGCACGGAAATCGCGATCGGAACGCGCAAAGGCATTGAGGTCTCCTTCTCCTGCCAGATGGGCGCGGTACGGCTGTATCAGAAACTGCGGCTGGACCGGAAGGAAGACATGCTTCCCGTGCAGCGGGCGGCGGGAGAGATCCTGGCTGAACATCTGGACGAATGCAAGGGGATTGAGATCCCGGAGACGTGGGTCGGAACCGGCGGGACGTTCACCACGCTGGCGGCGATAGTGCGGCAGGTTCCCTGGACGGACCGGACGAACATGCACGGAACGGAGATCTCCCGATGGGAAATTCAGGAGATCGGGGAAAAACTGGCGGATATGAGCCTGGAGGAACGGAAACAGCTGCCGGGGCTGCAGCCCGGGCGCGCAGATATCGTGGTTCACGGGGTTTGCATCCTGCTGGGCGTGATGGACCAGATGAAGATTCCGAAAATCGTGGTCAGCGAGTGGGGAAATCTGGACGGGTATGTGAGGAAGTATTATGCTTGAACTGAAAAACATTTCTTTCCAGGTGGATGCGGAAGGAAAGGATAAAGAGATTATCCGTGACGTCAGCCTGACGATCCCGGACCGAAAACTGATTGTGGTAACCGGACCGAACGGCGGCGGCAAATCAACGCTTGCGAAGCTGATTGCAGGCATCGAAAAGCCCACCGGCGGCCGGATTTTTTTGGACGGACAGGATATAACGGAGCTCAGCATCACGGAACGCGCCGGGCTGGGCATTGCCTATGCCTTCCAGCAGCCGGTGCGCTTCAAGGGCATCCGGGTGCTGGACCTGATCAGGATTGCGGCGGGGAAGACGCTGAGCGTTTCCGATGCGTGCCAGTATCTTTCTTCCGTGGGCCTGTGCGCCCGGGATTATGTGGACCGGGAAGTGAACGCCAGCCTGAGCGGCGGAGAACTGAAACGGATTGAAATTGCGACGGTATTGGCCCGGAAGGGGGCGCTTTCGGTCTTTGATGAACCGGAGGCGGGGATCGACCTGTGGAGCTTCCGGAACTTGATCGATGTGTTCCGCAGGATGCGGGAGGATATTCAGGACAGTTCCATTCTGATCATTTCCCACCAGGAACGGATTCTGGGTATCGCGGACGAGATCATCGTGCTGCGGGACGGACAGGTGGAGAAACAGGGAACCAGGGAAGAAGTTTATCCGCAGTTGATCCGGACGGAAGCGGATACCATGTGTGAAGGCTGGACTCAGACAGTGACGAAGGGAGGAGAAACCTCATGCTGAAACTGGACGAGATCCAGAAGCGGCTGCTTCGGGAAGTGGCGGACCTCCATGAGGTTCCGGAAGGCGCCTACAACATCCGTTCCAACAGCGCCTCAGCCGGGAGACAGTCCACCGCGAACATCGAGATCGTCTCCAAGGAGGACGTGAGCGGACTGGAGATCCGGATCAAACCCGGAACGAAGAACGAAAGCGTGCATATTCCGGTGGTCATGACCCAGAGCGGGCTGAAGGAAGTGGTATACAATGATTTCTTCATCGGTGAGGATGCCGATGTGGTGATCGTGGCCGGGTGCGGGATTGACAACTGTGGAAATCAGGATTCCCAGCACGACGGTATTCACCGTTTCTATGTGGGGAAAAACGCAAGGATCAAATATGTCGAGAAGCATTACGGTTCCGGCGACGGTAGCGGTAAGCGGATCCTGAATCCGGGCACGGAAGTATATATGGAAGAAGGCAGCTATGCCGAGATGGAAATGGTGCAGATCAAAGGCGTGGATGACACGGAACGCACCACGACCGCGGAGCTGGCAGCCGGAGCGAAGCTGGTGGTGCGGGAAAGACTGATGACCCACGGGGACCAGCGGGCGATCAGCACCTATGTGGTGAAACTGAACGGCGCAGATTCCAGCGCGGACGTGGTTTCCCGTTCGGTAGCCAGGGACCGGTCTTTCCAGAAGTTTGACGCGAAAATTGTGGGCAACGCCGCCTGCCACGGGCATACGGAGTGCGACTCCATTATCATGGATGAGGGACGGATCCTGGCGGTTCCGGCACTGGAGGCGAACAACGTTGACGCCGCGCTGGTCCACGAGGCGGCGATTGGCAAGATTGCCGGGGAACAGCTGATCAAGTTGATGACCCTCGGGCTGACCGCGGCGGAGGCGGAGGAACAGATTATCAACGGATTCCTGCAATAAAAAACAAGCGGCGCAGAAAACTGCGTCGCTTGAATCATCTCAGGGGAATCAGGCCAGAGGCTTGGTACCGATGAAACAGAGGGCCAACGTTCCGGGGCCTGCGTGGGCGCCGATGACCGGGCCGACGTTCTCGATCAGGATATTGGCGCCGGGGAGCTTCTGCTCAACCATGGCCTTTACGCGCTCGGCATCGTCATGACTGTCGGCATTCAGAACGATGATGGGACTCTCGGCGGGATCGGGAGCGAACTCCAGCATCTTGTCAACGATGAAAGCGATTGCCTTTTTACGGCCGCGGATCTTGTCGTTGGAGGTCAGCGTTCCGTCGGGCGCTTCCATGATGATGGGCTTGAGGTCCAGCATGGTGCCGACGGTGGCAGCGGTGGCGGAAATGCGGCCGCCGCGCTTGAGATATTTCAGATCGTCCACAATGAAGTAGGCCTGAGCGCGGAGCTTGTTGGCCTCCAGCCAGGCGGCAACCTCATCCATGGGCTTGCCGGCGCGGTACATCTCATGCGCCTTGAGGACCAGCAGCGTCATGGGACCGGAGATCCGCAGGGTATCCACAACGGTGAACTTCCGCTCCGGATACTTTTCCAGGAGCTTTTCCCGGGCGCTGTAGACGGCCTGGAGGGTGCAGCTCAGCTTGCTGGAGAAGGCGACGAAAAGCAGGTCCTTTTCCTTCAGGATGGGCTCAAAATACTCCAGATAAGTAGCTTCGTTCAGCGCGGAGGTCACGGGGGTGGCCCCGTTGCGCATCATGTCGTAATAGCTTTTGTGATCCAGCATCTGGCCCAGATCGTCAAAATATTCCTTGCCGTCGAGCGCATAGGGCATATAGACGACGGGGATATCGTACTGCTCTTTCAGGTGAAAGGGCAGATCGCTGTCGCTGTCTGTCATAAAGACATAATTCTGCTCCATGATAATCCTCCTTCAGGATGAATCAAAGGGGTAATATATAACAGGCTTATTCTATAGCAGGAGAGGCAAAAAAGCAAGCGTGCGGCGCAAGGAATACTTCAGAAAGACGGGATAAAAGGCCGGATAAACGAATTGATGACTCCGGGAATTACTGGTATACTATTTGTTTTGGAACCGGACAGAACTCAATTGACCAAGGAGGAACATCACATGAAGAAACTGCTTGGCTTGCTGCTGGCACTGGCGCTGCTGCTGGGCTGCGCCTTGGCGGAGGAGGCTGCAGCCCCTGCACTGACGAAAAATCTGGTTGTACTCTACACGAGCGACGTACACTGCGGCATTGACCAGAACTGGGGTTATGCCAGTGTGTATGCTCTGAAGCAATACTACGCGAAGAACAGTCATGTGCTGCTGGTGGATGACGGCGACGCCATTCAGGGCGAACCGATCGGAACCATGACCAGGGGCGAAGCCATCATCGACATCATGAATGCGGTCGGATACGATATTGCGGTCCCCGGAAACCACGAGTTTGACTATGGGGTGGACCACTTCCTGAATCTGGCGGAGAAGGCAAACTTCCCCTACATCAGCTGCAACTTCAACAAGGAAGGCGAGCTTGTCCTCCCTGCTTACATCATCAAGGAATACGACGGTGTGAAGTTTGCTTTTGTCGGTGTGATCACCCCCATGACGCTCCGGACTTCGACACCGACCTATTTCAGGAACGACAAGGGAGAATTCATCTACGGATTCCTGGAGGATGAAACCGGCGGGAAACTGTATGCCGCGGTGCAGAAGGCGGTCGACGACGTCCGGGCGGAAGGCGCGGATTATGTGATTCTGATCGCGCACCTTGGCAACGGGGCGGAGGTTTCGCCCTGGATGTACAATCAGGTGATCGAAAACACCACCGGGATTGACGTCGTGCTGGACGGACACAGCCATGACACGGAGCAGGTGACCGTCAAGAACAAAGACGGTAAGGATGTGATCCGGTCCGCGGTCGGAACAAAACTGAACGAGATCGGTGTGTTGACGTTCACCCCGGACGGAAAGATTACCGCGGTTCCGATAATCTGTACCGCCAAGCCCGGTGTTCCGGAGCTGTTCGGTTTTGACAACGCCGGAAGCGATGCGGTGGATGAAGCCACGGAAGAATTGAACAGAAAACTGAAAGAAGTTGTTGCGAAAACGTCGGTGGATCTGGCGTTCTATGATCCCACAGCCAAGGACGAAAACGGCAAACCGGTCCGGATTATCCGGAACACGGAAACCAACCTGGGCGACCTGGTCGCTGATGGTTACCGCGACCAGGCCGGCGGAACGGACATTGCTTTCATCAACGCCGGCGGCATCCGGGTTCCGCTGCCCGCGGGCGATCTGACGCTGAACGATATCCTGATTGTTCATCCCTTCGGAAACGCCCTCTCGGTCATCGAAGCGACCGGACAGCAGGTGCTGGATGCCCTGGAATGGTCTGTGCACTCCATGCCGGGTGAGTTCGGGGGATTTGCCCAGGTGTCCGGTATTACCTTTGAGGTGGACCCGACGATTCCCTCTCCGGCAATCGCGGATGAACATACCATGTTCGACCATGTTGACGATACCATGGAGCGCCGCGTCCGCAACGTGCTGGTCGGCGGGGAACCGCTGGATCCGGCGAAGACCTATACGCTGGCGAGCACTGATTATGTGCTGATGAATAACGGCGACGGCTATACCATGTTTGATGGCTGCAAGGTGCTGCAGCAGTCCGTGAAGCTGGACAACCAGGTGTTGATTGACTACATCACCCAGACGTTGGGCGGCGTCGTCGGAGAAGCGTACGAAAATCCTTACGGGCAGGGCAGAATCGTGGTCGTGCCCGCGGAATAAGGATATGTGGGGGCTTTCTGATTGCCTCCCTGATCTTCCGCCGGACAGTCTGAAAAGGCTGTCCGGTTTTCTGTGGCCAAAATGGGAACAGCTTCTATATATATAGGAAAGAAAAATTCAAAAAAAGGTGTCGAAATCCTTCCTTTCGGGGACAAAAAGTGGTATAATAAAACAGTTCGGGACGCTTTATTTTTCAAGGGGTTTCGGGATTTCAGAAACGGCCTGAAACCAACCTGAAATGACAGGTTTTTCCGAAGAGCGCGAAAGAGATGTTTTGAGGGAACGGAGATGAGCGCTGCCGGTGGCAGATGAAGCGAATCGGAGTTCCAATGAACAACAGAGAGCAACAAGCGTCAGCGAAGTTGCGCGACGATTGTGAATTGAGGTGTATCATGACTGAAGGAATGGACTTCGAAATGGAACAGGTGACCGCTGTGACCGCCGACTACGGCGAGGAGCAGATCCAGGTTCTGGAAGGACTGGAGGCCGTGCGGAAGCGTCCGGGTATGTATATCGGGTCGACGGACGCGAGGGGCCTGCATCACCTGGTGTATGAAATTGTGGATAACTCCGTTGACGAGGCGCTGGCCGGCTACTGCCGCCAGATCAATATCACGCTGAACGCGGACGGTTCCGTGACCGTTATGGACGACGGGCGCGGCTTCCCGGTCGGCCTGCATCCGAAGATGCACCGCCCGGCGGTGGAAGTCTGCCTGACGATCCTGCATGCCGGTGGCAAGTTCGGCGGCGGGGGTTACAAGGTTTCCGGCGGCCTGCACGGCGTCGGTGCCAGCGTGGTGAACGCGCTGAGCCGGCATTTCACCGTAACGGTATACCAGAACGGTCAGATCTATCAGCAGGAGTACGAGCGCGGTAAATACATCTATGACCTGAAAGTGATCGGCGAGACGGAGCGCACCGGTACCACCATTCAGTTCTGGCCGGATGTTCGCACCGAAGACAATCCGGAAGGCATCTTCGAGACAGGCGATTTTGAGTACGACACGCTGCGCAACCGCCTGCGGGAGATGGCTTTCCTGAACAAGGGCGTACGGATCGTCTTCCGGGATGAGCGGGGAGAAGAACCGAAGGAGAACGACTTCTGCTACGAAGGCGGCCTGAAGGAATTCGTCAAGTATCTGAACCGGCACAAGCAGGTGCTCTTCCCCGAACCGATTTACACCGAGGGAATCAAGGACGGGATCCTGGTCGAAATGGCCATGCAGTACAACGATTCCTATGCGGAGAACGTATACACCTTTGCCAATAACATTGCCACGCCGGACGGCGGCACGCACCTGCAGGGCTTTAACACAGCCGTGACCCGGGCGATTAACGACTACGGCCGGCGGTACAAGATCCTGAAGGACAACGAGCCGAACCTGAAAGGTGAGGATGTCCGCGAAAGCCTGACGGCGATCGTCTCCATCAAGATGGAGGATCCGCAGTTCGAGAGCCAGACCAAGTCCAAGCTGGGGTCCGGCCAGGTCCGCGGCGTAGTGGACAGCCTGGTGACCGAAGAGCTGAGCACTTACCTGGAGGAGAATCCCACGGTGGCCAAGGCTATTGTCAGCCGCTGTGTGGATGCCCAGCGCGCCCGGGAGGCTGCCCGGAAGGCCCGGGATGCCACCCGGCGGAAGACGGTGCTGGAGAGCGCCTCCCTGCCCGGGAAACTGGCTGACTGCTCCGAACGGGATCCTTCCAAGTGCGAGATCTTCATGGTGGAGGGCGACTCCGCCGGCGGCAGCGCCAAGGGCGGCCGCGACAGCAAGACGCAGGCGATCCTGCCCCTGCGCGGCAAGATCCTGAACGTGGAGAAGGTCCGGCTGGACCGGGCGCTGGAAAACGCGGAAATCCGCGCGATGATCACGGCGTTCGGCTGCGGCTTCGGAGACCAGTTTGACGAGAGCAAGCTGCGGTATCACCGGATCGTCTGCATGACGGATGCGGACGTGGATGGCGCGCATATCCGGATTCTGCTGCTGACGTTCTTCTACCGCTTCATGCGGCCGCTGGTTGAAAAAGGCTATGTATACGCAGCCATGCCCCCGCTGTACAAGGTAACCAAGGGGAAAATGTCCCGCTACGTGTATGACGACGATGAGCTGAACCGCCTGCTGGATGAGATCGGTCGGGATCCGAAGCCGGATATCCAGCGGTATAAAGGACTGGGCGAGATGAGTGCCCAGCAGCTGTGGGATACCACGATGAACCCGGAGACCCGCATGATGATGCAGATCACACCGGAGGACGCCATGGAGGCGGACCAGCTGTTTACCCTGCTGATGGGCGATGATGTGGAGCCGAGAAAGCAGTTCATTCAGGAGAACAGTGACTTAGTAAAGGATTTGGATGTATAAAGATGATTAATGACAAACTGATCCCGGTGAATCTGGAACAGGAAATGAAAAAAAGCTTCATCGCCTACGCGATGGCGGTGATTGTGGACCGTGCGCTGCCGGACGTGCGGGACGGACTGAAGCCGGTGCATCGGCGGATTCTGTATGACATGTCCGAAGAGTTGGGCATGACGCCGGATAAACCGACCCGCAAGAGCGCCCGCGTGGTCGGCGACGTGCTGGGTAAATTTCACCCCCACGGCGACTCTTCCGTGTACGACGCGATGGTCCGCCTGGCCCAGCCCTTCAACATCCGCTATCCGCTGATTGAAGGCCAGGGCAACTTCGGCTCTGTGGACGGAGACGGCGCCGCCGCCATGCGTTACACGGAAGCCCGGCTGCAGAAGCTGACGATGCACCTGCTGGACGGGATTGACAAGGACACGGTGGATTTCTATCCCAACTTCGATGAGACCCTCCAGCAGCCCTCCGTACTGCCCGCCCGCTTCCCGAACCTGCTGGTGAACGGTTCCAGCGGTATTGCTGTCGGCATGGCGACCAACATTCCGCCGCATAATCTGACCGAGGTGATCAACGGCGTCATCTGCATGATCGACAATCCGGAATGCACGGTGGACGACCTGATGCAGCACATCAAGGGACCGGATTTTCCCACCGGCGGCCTGATCATGGGCCGCAGCGGCATCCGCGCTGCATACAACACCGGCCACGGGCGGATCACGGTGCGGGCCCGGACCAACGTGGAGGAAATGGGCACCAACCGGCACCGGATCATCGTGACGGAGATTCCCTATCAGGTGAACAAATCCGTGCTGGTCAAAAAGATCGCCGATCTGGTGCATGAAAAGAAGATTGAGGGCATCAGCGATATCCGGGATGAGTCCAACGACCGGCAGGGCATGCGGATCGTGATTGAACTGAAGAAGGACGTTCAGCCGCAGGTTGTGCTGAACATGCTTTACAAGCATACGCCCCTGCAGGAGAACTTCGGCGCGAACATGCTGGCGCTGGTGGACGGGAAGCCCCGGGTGCTGAACCTGCGGGAAATGATCTACTACTATCTGGAACACCAGAAGGACGTGGTAACCCGCCGGACAAAATATGAACTGGACAGGGCAACCGCCCGTGCTCATATTGTGGAGGGCCTGCTGAAGGCACTGGACCACATCGACGAGATCGTGGCGATCATCCGGGCCAGCAAGGATACGGCGACCGCCAAGGAAGCCCTGATGCTGCGCTTTGAGTTTTCCGAAAAGCAGGCGCAGGCGATCCTGGACATGCGCCTGGCCCGCCTGACCGGCCTGGAACGGGAAAAGCTGCAGGAGGAATATCTGGAGCTGGAAAAGACGATTGCCCGGCTGACGGCGATCCTCGCCGACGAGCATCTGCTGATGGATGTCATCAAAACCGAGATCAGTGAGATCCGGGATAAGTTCGGCGACGAGCGGCGCAGCGAACTGACCATCGCCGAAGACGATATCGATATTGAGGACCTGATCCAGGAAGAGAATATGGTGGTCACGCTGACTCACGATGGGTATGTGAAGCGCGTGCCTTCCTCCGTTTACCGCGCACAGCATCGCGGCGGCCGCGGCGTGAGCGGCATGAACGTAAAGGATACGGACTACACGACCCAGATGTTCGTCGTCAGTACGCATCAGGAGATCATGTTCTTTACGAATACCGGGCGCGTATACAGCCTGAAGTGCTACCAGATTCCCGAGGCCGGGCGCCAGGCCCGCGGAACGGCGATTATCAACCTGTTGCAGATTGCCGGCGGGGAGAAGGTTTCCACCATGCTGCCGATGCCGAAGGAAACGGAGCAGGAGCATAACCTGGTCATGGCGACCCGCAACGGCATGATCAAGAAGACCGCGCTGGAGGAATTCCGCAACCTGCGGAAGAACGGCCTGATCGCCATCGCCCTGAGAGAGGGTGACGAGCTGATCGGCGTGCGGCTGAGCAACGGGAACGACGAGATGCTGGTTTCCACCCGCAAGGGCAAGTGCATCCGCTTCAACGAACGGCACGTGCGCAATGTGGGCCGCAATTCCATCGGTGTCCGCTCTATGCGGATCGCCGAGGGCGATGAGGTCATCGATATCGCGGCCGTGGAGCCGGAAACCACCGTGCTCGCGATCACCACGCTGGGTTACGGCAAGCGGACCGATCCGGATGAATACAGGGAGCAGGGCCGCGGCGGCATGGGTATCAAGGCTATGCAGCTGACGGAGAAGACCGGCGACCTGGCGGCCCTGATGTTCGTGCATGAGGATGAGGATATCCTGCTGATTACGGACGACGGCACCATCATCCGCGCCAGGGCGGCGGACGTCCGCCTGTGCGGCCGCTCCACTCAGGGTGTCCGCATCATGAGGCTGGCGGAAGGCAGCACGGTGGTGGGCGTGTGCCGCGCTGAGAAGGAAGAGGAAGAACCGGCTGATGAAACGGTGGAAACGGGCGAAACAGCCGGAATGAATGAAGCGTCTGAACCGGCGGAAGCCGTTGAGACGACCGGGAACGAGGGGAATCCTGCTCCCTCCGAAGGCGTTGATGAGGGGAAAGAAGAGAACCCGTAAGCAGGGAATTGTTCATACAGAGTTCACAGAGATGTGGACTCTTTTTAATTTCGCTTTAAGTTTCTTTTTTATCTTTATATATGTCAAATCCGGAAAGATGGGAAAGGAATGACAGGGAAAATGAGCGAAACCAAAGAAATCACAGCAACAGAAAACACCGAAGTCCAGAAGGCGCCGGAAAAGACTCCGGAAAAGGCCCCGGAGAAGAAACCGGAAAAGAAAAAGAAAAAGGGCCGCAAACGCAGAATCATCAAGCGGATTATCTGGCTGATCGTGATTCTGGCGATTCTGGGCGGAATCGGTTATGTGGTTTACAATAAACTGCGGGCGGATTACAAGGTCACTTACGATCCCTATACCGCCACGACCGGCAGCATTTCCAATTCGCTGTCCTTTACCGGCAGCATGCAGCTGATCAACAGCGCGACCTATACCGCCTCTGCGGAAACGAAGGTCCGGGAGATTTATGTCTCCGTCGGCGACAAGGTGAAGCAAGGGGCCAAGCTGCTGCGTCTGTCCGACGGGACATCGATCGAAGCGGAGTTTGACGGAACCGTCAGCGCGATCAACGTGGCCAAGGGCGACGAGGTCAAGGCCGAGGATTCGCTGATCACCGTGGCGGATTTCGACAAAATGAAAGTTTCCGTCCGCGTGGGCGAGAGCAACATCTCCAGCGTCAGCGTCGGCCAGGACTGCAAGGTTACGGTTTCCTCCGCGGGCGCGAGCTTTGACGCGAAGATTGACGAAATCAACTACGCAGAATACACCGGCAACAATGTGGCGTACTATACGGCGACGGTCTACGTGGATACTTCCGCAACGGACAACATCTGGCCCGGTATGCAGGCGACGGTTACGGTTACGCTGGACGAGGCGACGGACGTGACCATGCTGAAGAATGACGCCCTGAGCACCGCGCGGGACAACACAGCCTTTGTCTACAAGGAAAACGCGAACGGCGAGATGGAACAGGTTGAGGTAACCGTGGGTGTCAGCAACGGCAACTACGTCGAGATCAAGTCCGGCGTGACCAGCGGCGAAACTGTCTATAAGGTCGCCGAGAAGGAAGAACAGGCGAACGGTCTCGCCGGACTGTTCTCCGGTCTGTTCGGCAACACCCAGGTGAACCGGCCCGGCGGCAGCAGCGGATTCCCGGGCGGCGGCAGCGGCGGCAGTATGCCGGACTTCGGCAGCGGCAATATGCCTGACTTCAGCGGCGGATTCCCGGGCGGCGGGTCCGGCGGCAGCGGCGGCAGCCGGAACAGCAACGGTGGCGGATCGCGGGGGAAATGACGATGGCAGAAGACATTTTTTTCCGGATGACGGAGATCGACAAGATCTATCCGCTTGAAGGGGAAGACGTCCACGCGCTGAAGAAGGTCAGCCTGAGCATTGACGAAGGGGAATACCTTTCGGTGCTGGGCCCTTCCGGCAGCGGAAAGAGCACGCTGATGAACATCATCGGCTGCCTGGATACGCCGACCTCCGGGGAGTATATCCTGCAGGGGCGGGAAGTGGAAGATATGGACGAGCTGGAACTGGCGGAGCTGCGGAACAGGGAAATCGGGTTTATTTTCCAGAACTCTCAGCTGCTGCCCCGGCTGACGGCGCGGAAGAACGTCGAACTGCCCCTGGTCTACGCGGGTGTTTCGCCGAAGGAGCGCCGGGAACGCGCCGAGGCGATGCTGGAGCGTGTCGGGCTTGCAGACCGGATGGATCATATGCCGAACCAGCTCTCCGGCGGACAGCAGCAGCGCGTGGCGATTGCCCGGGCCATGGTGGGAAACCCTTCCATTCTGCTGGCGGACGAGCCTACCGGCGCGCTGAACCAGAAGACCGGCGCCCAGATCATGGAGCTGTTTCATGAACTGAATGATGAGAAACGTACGGTCATTATGATCACCCACGATCTGAAGATCGCTTCCCATGCCCGCCGGGTGGTGCATATCATCGACGGAGGAATATCGGAAGGAGGCCTGCATGATGCGTAAAAAATTCATCATGCTCCGGGAGAGCGTCGCCATGGCGCTGGACAATATCCGGAATAATAAGGTACGCTCCTTTCTGACCCTGCTGGGCATCATGATCGGCGTCATGGCGGTTATCACCCTGATCACGACGGTGTCCGGCGTGTCCGGCACGATTTCTTCTTCCTTCTCCAGCATGGGTGTCGGCACCCTGACCGTTTCGGTCACCGGCAGCGACCTGAAGACCGGCATGACGCCGGAGGATCTGGAGGTCATTTCGGCCCTGGAGAGCGTGGACGGCGTATCGCCGACGGTTAACCTGGGCGGCCGGGTTTCCTACGGCAAGAACGTGCAGACCGGCAAGACCGCGTCCGGCAAGAACGCTTATTATTTCCAGGCGAATGAGGACATGATCGTGCAGGGCAGAGGGCTGACCTTCATCGACGATGACAACAGCACCTATGTCTGTGTGATCAGTCAGGACCTGGTGGATGAATTCTTCCTGGGTGTGAATCCCATCGGGGAAACGATCTATGTTTCCGGCCTGCCTTTCACGATTGTCGGACGGTATGAGGAAGACAGCGGCGGCGGCGTATCCTCCATCTTCATGGGATCGGCGGACGTGATCGTTCCCTATACGACGGCCATGAAGATCAACAACTCCGACGAGGTGACCTCCTTCACGGTATACCTGAAGGAGGGCGCGGACAGCGAAGCCGCGGCAAGCGAGATCGAGGACGCCATGGACAAGATCTTCGACTACGAGGATGACTGCTTTACGGTGGCGTCGATGGAGTCCATTGAGGATACGATGAAGAACATGACAACCATGCTGAGCAGCCTGCTGGCAGGTATTGCGTCCATCGCGCTGCTGGTCGGCGGCATCGGGATCATGAACATGATGCTGACCACCGTGACGGAGCGGACGGCGGAGATCGGCCTGAAAAAGGCGCTGGGCGCGGTGCCCGGGCAGATCCAGAGCCAGTTCCTGCTGGAAAGCTTCCTGCTTTCCATGATCGGCGGCTTGCTGGGGGTTCTCTTCGGCCTGGCCCTGTCCTTTATCCTGTGTCAGGTGCTGGGTACCAGTTTCGTGTTCAACGGCGGGGCGATCCTGCTGGGCGTGGGATTCTCCGCAGTGGTCGGCATTATCTTCGGATGGGCGCCGGCACGGAAGGCCAGCAGACTGAATCCGATTGACGCGCTGAGAGCGGCATAATATAGAAAGGCGGAAAGAGACATGAAAACCACGAAGAGAATTGCGGCGATTGCTTTGGTCCTGATGCTGGCGGCGGGGATTGCCTGCGCGGATACACTGAGCCTGAACGGTACCATCGAGTATGGTGAGACTGTCCCGGTTTATGCTCCGATCGGCGGAACGGTGGAGAATGTCGCGGTGGAGCAGGGTATGCGTGTGAATGCCGGGGACGCCCTGTTTTCTTACAAGACAGACAAGACCTACGCCTCGGAAGACGGAACGGTGTCCGGCGTGTTCGTCCAGCCGGGCGATGATGCCGAAACCGTGACGGAACGGTTCGGCGCCGATCTGTACATCGAGGGAAATTCGAAGTATGTGATCAACGCTTCCACTTCGAAGGCCTACAGCTCCGTGGATACCATGATGATCCATACGGGTGAAAAAGTGTTTCTGCTCTGCAAGAAGAAGACCGAGCGGAACGGTACCGGCATCGTCACGGCCGTGGACGGAACCAGCTATACGGTGCAGGTCACGGAAGGAAACTTCATCACAGGCGACGTGATTTCCGTTTACCGGGACGCCGCGTATTCCGACACGCTGCGGATCGGCCGCGGCAACGCGGAACGGGCGAACCCGACGGCGGTGAACGCCACCGGCGCCATCGTCAATGTCGCTGTGAAGGACGGCGATGAGGTCAGGCGCGGAGATTTGCTGCTGGAGACCCTTACCGGTACCTTTGACAGATATGATATGAGCGGCACTTCGGTCACGGCTGAGGAGGCGGGTGTCATCATTAGCATCAGCGCCGAAGCCGGCGCCGCGGTCACCAAGGGGGATATCGTCGCGAAGATTGCCCCGCTCAGCTCTATGCGGGTGACGGCCTCCGTCACCGCGGACGACCGGAAAGAACTGAAAGCCGGGGATAAGGTTACCATCGCCCTGGAGTCGGACGAAACCAAAACCTATGAGGGAACAGTCCGGTATATTTCCGAACTGCCGGAAGAGGATACGGAAACGGTCCAATATAAGGTGACGATCGATTTCACGCCGGATGAAAACGCGGTCTACGGCATGTCGGTGGTAGTGACAACCGGCTCGAAATCTGTTACAGTGGTTGGGGAGTAAGACCTCAGGTACGGGAGAATAACATGAAGCTGCTTTTTGCGGAGGATGACCGGGATCTTTCCACGGCGGTCAGGACGCTGCTGGAACGCAACGGATATATGGTGGATGCCGTATATGACGGGGCGGAAGCCGTCGATTATGCCCTGGAAGGGGAATACGACGGGATGATCCTGGACTGGATGATGCCGGAGAAGGACGGTGTCGAGGCGCTGCGGGAGATGCGCGCTGAAGGTGTCCGGACGCCCTGCATTCTGCTGACGGCCCGGGACGCGGTGGAAGACCGCATCACCGGGCTGGACGCGGGGGCGGACGATTACCTGCCGAAGCCCTTCAACGGGCGGGAACTCCTGGCCAGGATCCGGGCCATGCTTCGGCGCCGGGAAACCTATGTGCCGGACGTGATCGCCTGGGAGGATCTGCAGCTGGATAAGGGCAGCTGCGAGCTCCGCTGCGGGCAGAACAGCATCCGGCTGACGGGCAAGATGTACCAGCTGATGGAACTGTTTATGGAAAATCCGAAGCATCTCTTCTCCGTGCAGCAGCTGATGGACCGCGTCTGGGGCTGGGAGTCCGAGGCGGAGATCAACGTGGTCTGGGTCAACATCTCCCAGCTGCGCAAGAAGCTGAGCGAACTGGGAACGGAAACCGAGATCCGGGTCCACCGGGGGACCGGTTATTCTTTGGAGAGGCAGTCATGATCAAACAACTGCAGAGAAGATTCATCCGCATCGCTGTGGTAGCGCTGACCGTTGCCATGGTGCTTGTTGTCGGGATCGTGAACGTTGCGAACTGGATCAGCGTGCGGGGAGAACTGTATAATACGCTCTCCCTGCTTGTGTTGCCGGAATCCGTGGACGAGGAGCCGGAGGATCCGGTGACGCCGCTGCCGACGCCGGTGACGACGGCTTCCCCGGAGCGGGAGACAAAGAACGACAGACAGGAAAGATGGCGGGGGAACGGGCCTTTTCCGGACAGAAACCGGCATTTCCGGAACATGGTTTCGGAAGCCAACTGGTTTACCGGTGTGATTACAGAAGAGGGGGAAGTGAAGTTCCTCCTGCTTGATCAGATCAAAAATCTGGATGAGGAGACCGCGAAATCCCTGCTTTTCCAAGCGATCGCGGACGGACGGACCGACGGATTCCTGCAGGATTACCTGTTCCGGACCCGTACGCGGAAGGACGGGAGCACCCAGGTCGTGATGCTGAACTGTGAGACGCGCCTGGCCACCGTCCGGACGCTGGTGCTGATCTCCGCCGTCGCCTGCGCGGGCGGCATCCTGCTGGCTCTTGTGCTGGTGATGCTGGCTTCCCGGAAAGCGGTGGAGCCGACCATCCGCAACATGGAACAGCAGAAGCAGTTTATCACCAACGCCTCCCACGAGCTGAAAACGCCGCTGACCGTGATTTCCACGAACATGGAACTGCTGGAGATGGAAACGGGAGACAATCCGTGGATCAAATCCACGCAGAAGCAGACAGCGGCCATGCGCAGGCTGGTAGATGAACTGGTTTACTTGTCCCGGATGGAGGAGGAGAATCCGCCGCTGACCGTTGAAGAGCTGGACGTCGGGAAACTGCTGGAAGAAACGGCGGAGCCCTTTGTTTCCATGGCCGAGTTCAGCGGCCGGGAGATGGTGGTTGAGGCAGAGGAGGGACTGCGGATCACCGGGGACCGGGCTTCGCTCCAGCGGCTGATGTCCACCCTCTGTGACAACGCGGTCAAGTATGCTTCCGACAGTCCGATCCGGGCGGAGATCCGCGCAGAGGGCAAGAATCAGGTGGTGCTGCGTGTTTCGAACCCGGTGGCCGAACCGCTGACCAAACAGCAGTGTGATCAGCTGTTCAATCGCTTCTACCGGGTGGATGAGTCCAGAAATAAGGATAAGAAAAGCGGCTTCGGCATCGGTCTGGCGATCGCCGCTGCCATCGCGGAAAAACACGGCGGCAGGATTTCTGCCGCCATGGAAGGGAATCTTCTGGTATTCACCTGTGTGCTGCCCAGAGAGGCAAAGTTCTAATCTTCAGCCAGATAGTCGTAGTAGTCCTGGCGGAGCTCGGTGAGCAGTTCGTCGTGGTCGCCGCCGGGGGCGTAGCGCTGGTTGATCTCTTCGATCTCGGCTTCTCGGCGGACGGGAACGCACCAGGGACAGGCCTGCAGCTTGCTGTAGGGCGCCTCGTCCAGCTGGGAATACAGGAAGGGGGAGAAGGTAACCGAGGAGGCGGAATTGCATTTCTCGCAGCGGTGATAGTACTGTCCCTTTCCGTTGCCGTTGTAATACAGGACGGTATCGGGATCGGGCACCGGAAGCTGGCGGCCCTGCCAGTCCTCCCAGACCACGATCTTGACTTTGCCGCACAGGTCCAGATCCCGGACCCGTTTATAGATCCAGGCCATGTTGATGCCTTCGGGCGTAGTCAGCCGCTGCACCCGGATGCACCCGTGGCTTTTTTTCTGCCCGAGGGCTGGCTCCGTTGTTTTATATTCATAGGTCCCGTCGGCGCGGACCATGTGGGGAACCTCGTGAATTTCGTCCCCGGCGTTAAACCGGATGGCATAGGAGCAGATCAGCCTGTCGCTGGTGAGGTTGCCGGTCATATTGATCAGGAGAAACTCGCCGGAGCGCGTCTCGTTATAGGGCTGGTATTTCTTGCCGTTCCATTGGACCAGACCGGTGGAGCAGAGCAGATCCCCGACCATATGCCCTTCCGCAAAGACGTACATATGCTGGGCAAGCTTGTCTACCACCAGGGCCAGTTTGTCCGTAGGCTGCACCTGTTTCAGGTATTTGGATTCCACATATCCGCTGACCAGGATGTTCCAGGCTTTGATCTTTGTGGCGGGTTTGGAGAAGAAGGAACTGGAGTAGCATTCCACGTGGGTCCAGCCGTTCCCCAGCTCTTCGATGATGCGAAGGCCCTGGGAAAGGTTGGTCACCTCCCCGACGATCTTTGAATTCTTGTCTGGTTCCTGATACATGTAGATATTCTGCTTGGTCAGCTGGGAATGGCTCAGGCCCTTTTTCTTGCCGATATCCACCACGGTGATCGGCTCCATCAGCATATTCCAGACGGCTTCCTCGTTGGTGATATCCATGGGCATGGTCCAGTAGCTGCTGGCGCCGGGAGCGCTTTCCCACTGACTGCCGTAGGAAGGGGTGAAGACGGACTGGTCTTCCGCTGCAGAAGCGCCGGAATCGTCCGTCACTTCTTCCTCGTCGTCCAGCATCACGTCCTCGACGATTTCGTCTTCCGCCAGCGCCGAAGGCAGCAGAAGCATCAGAACCAATAAAAGCGAAATGAGCTTTTTCATTCATCCTCCTGTGATCCGCTGCGGTAAAAAAAAGGATCAAAGATAATTATACCAGATTTTTTCCCGCAAAGAAAGCGAAATGTATTTCTTCTGCACCGGGAAAAAGGTTTTTCTTGTCAGGCGGGGCCGTGGGTGATAAGGTAAACGGGTACATACAGTCGCGAGAGGAGTGCGTATGCCATGATTATTGCCCTGAAAAAAGAGATTCGCAAAGAAGAGCGGGAAAAACTGATCTCCTGGCTGGAAAGCTACGGGGTCAAGACACATATATCCGAAGGTGAGTTCCAGACCGTCATCGGCCTGGTGGGTGACACGACCCGGATCGATACGGATCTGATCAGCGGGCTGGAAATTGTCCAGAGCGTGACCCGTATTTCGGAACCCTTCAAGAAGGCAAACCGCAAGTTCCATCCGGACGACACGGTAATCAGGGTAACGGATGAGGTTGCTTTCGGCGGCGGGTGCTTCCAGATCATCGCCGGCCCCTGCTCCGTGGAATCGGAGGACCAGGTGGAGACGATCGCACGGGCGGTGAAAAAGAGTGGAGCCGGGATGCTGCGGGGCGGCGCTTTCAAACCCCGGACCTCGCCGTACGATTTCCAGGGCCTGCACGGGGAGGGAATCCGGATTCTGCTGGAAGTCAAGCGCCGCACGGGCATGCCGGTCATCACGGAGATTATGGACATTGCCCACCTCCCGCTGTTCGAACAGGTGGATGTGATCCAGGTCGGCGCGCGGAACATGCAAAACTTTGAACTGCTCAAGGAACTGGGCAGGATTGACAAGCCGATTCTGCTTAAGCGCGGCCTGGCGAACAACATGAAGGAACTGCTGATGAGCGCGGAATATATCATGGCCGGCGGCAACGAACAGGTGATCCTGTGCGAGCGCGGCGTGAGGACCTTCGAGACCTATACGCGGAATACGCTGGACCTGTCCGCGGTGGCGGTGCTGCATGAGCTCAGCCACCTACCGGTGGTGGTGGATCCGAGCCACGCAACCGGCGCGGCCCGCTATGTGAAGCCGATGGCGATGGCAGCGGCAGCCTGCGGCGCCGACGGGCTGATGATTGAGGTGCATAACGATCCGCCGCACGCCCTGTGCGACGGGCCCCAGAGCCTGACGCCGGAACAGTTTGATGATGTGGTCGGGGCAGTCCGGAAGGTTCGGGCGGCGATAGCATAATGGAGAAAGATGACATGGAAAAAGTAACAATCGGTGTGGTCGGCCTGGGGCTGATGGGCGGATCCCTTTGCAAGGCTTTGGGTGCGAACGGACACAGGATTCTCGGCCGGGATACGGATGAACACGTAAGCAAATACGCGCTGCTGACCGGCGTGATTGCGGAGGAACTGACGGAAGAACGGGTTCCGGAGTGCGATTACCTGTTTCTCGCGATCTGCCCGGCAGCAGCTGTGGAAACGCTGCGCCGCCTGGCGCCGCTGATCCGGAAGGATACGGTGGTCTGCGATATCTGCGGGGTAAAACGGGCCGTCTGTGAACCCTGTTTCGGGATCGCGGAGGAATACGGATTTACGTTTATCGGCGGCCATCCCATGGCCGGCCGGCAGTTTTCCGGCATCAAGTACGCCGTTGCGGACCTGTTCCGGGATGCGACGATGATCCTTGTACCGAAGGAGCATGAGGATCTCTTTACCGTCAGCCGGCTCAGCGGCCTGCTGCGCGGCGTCGGATTCCGCCAGATGACGATTACCACGGCGGACAGGCATGATGAGATGATCGCCTTTACCTCTCAGCTGGCCCATGTGGTTTCGAACGCGTATATCAAATCCCCCACGGCGGCGGAGCATCTCTCCTTTTCCGCCGGGAGTTATAGGGATCTGACGCGCGTGGCAAAGCTGAACGAGCATATGTGGACGGAACTGTTCCTGGACAATGCGGATCATCTGGGCTTTGAGCTGGACTGCCTCATCCGGTCCCTGCAGGAATACAGGGATGCCATCGCGGCCGGCGACGCGGAAACGCTATGCAGGCTGTTGAAGGAAGGGCGGGAGAAGAAAGAAGCCATTGATAAAGAGTAGCGTTTTCGTGTATACTGAGAAGAGATCAGGAAAGGAGCGCTTCATCGATGAAAATGAAAGAATTCGGATTCTGGCGCGGCGTGAATCTCGGCGGCTGGTTTTCCCAGTGTGATTATTCACGTGAGCGCTTGGATCATTTTATCACTGAAAAGGATCTGGATGTCATTGCCGGCTGGGGGCTGGATCATGTCCGCGTTCCGATGGACTACAATGTGCTCGAAACGGAGGACGGGAAGTTCAGCGAAGAAGGCTTTGAGCGGATCCGCAGGGTGACGGAGCAGTGCGGGGAACGGGGCCTGCGCGTCGTGCTGGATCTGCATAAGACGGTTGGCTTCTCCTTTGACAGTGAAGAGCAGGAGGAAGGGTTCTTTACCAGCCCGGAATATCAGGAACGCTTCTGGAGGCTCTGGGAAGAGCTTTCCCGCGCCTTCTGTGACCCGGACCGGATCGCCTTTGAGATGCTGAACGAAGTGACGGACCGGGAATGGAGCGACGCGTGGAACCGGATTGCTGCGGAATGTATTGTGAGGATCCGGAAGAACGCGCCGAAGTCCCTGATCCTGTTGGGCGGATATCACAACAACAGTCCCGAGGCCGTCAAAGATCTGGATGCGCCGGCGGATGACCGGGTGATTTACAATATGCATTGCTACGAGCCGCTGCCCTTTACCCATCAGGGAGCGCACTGGGTTCCCCAGCTGGATATCAACGCACGCGTCCGCTTTGCCGAAGCAGGCGCGACCCCGGACTTTTTCCGGGATCTCTTTGCGGAGGCGATTGCCACGTCGCAGGAGCGGGGCACCGGCCTGTACTGCGGTGAATACGGCGTGATCGACAACGCGACGCCGGAGGATACGGTCCTCTGGTTCAGGGCGATTCACGAAGTGTTTGAAGAGTATCAGATTTCGCGCTGCGTCTGGTCCTACCGGCAGATGGATTTCGGCCTGAGCGATCCGCGGCTGGACGGCGTGCGGGATGAACTGATCAGGTATCTGTAACACAAGAATGGAAATGACAAGGAGATGAATGTCCGTGATCCGGAAAATGCTGTGTCTGGTTTTATCCTTTCTGATGGTTTTTATGTCGGTCAGTGCGCTGGCGGACAGTTCTTCCGCCGACGGAAAGACGGTTGAATATCTTTATTCCTTTACGCCCGGAAACATTCTGAAAGGTGAAGGAACGGAGATGATCCACGAACTGCTGGAAGAAATCCGGCTGCGTTTCTACCGCCAGAAGACGGAAAACAAGGATATGATCCGCCTTGTGCTGGTCTCGAATGATGAGGAAGCGTTTGTCCTGACGGCCGGCGAAACCGGCGGGGAAGAGTTCGCGCTGACCTGCTCGCTGCTGGGCAGCAATAAGCTGACGCTGCATAAAGATCAGATTCCTTCTTTCCTCCAGACGCTGGTGAAGGCCTTGGGAGATAAGGAAATTGTAAGGGGAGAAAACCTGGATAAGATGAACTCCCTGGCGAACAGAGTCGGACAGATTATCCTGGATTACCTGAATAAGGAACCGACGGAAGCCCCCGAAATGGGAATCGACCTGACGCCCTATCTGGAAATCATGACCCGGGAAGCCACCGCCACCGAGGTCCGGGAGATTCCCCCGGAAGAACGGGACGGATCCGGCGCGGTGACCGTGACGTCCTATCTGGTCAGCGAAGAGCAGCGCAGGAATATCGTTAACCGCGCGATGGACAAGCTGGACAGGCTCCCGGTGATCGGGGACGAGCTGAGAAAAGGCTCCCTGAAGATCGGCGAACAGGTCATCACGGACGACTTCATCCGCACGGTTTTCGCGGACACGCCCGGTGAAGTCACCATGGATGTATGGCAGGATGAAAACGGGCAGCTGGTTCGTCTGCTGCTCCATGTGCCTGATATTTCCGCTGTCGTCACGGATCCCCAGTTTTCGAAGGTGCAGGGCATTGAAATCTCCATCAACAGGACAAAAGGGGAAGGGAAAAAGCTGACCAGCGTCACCACCATCACCATTCCCGGGCTTGAGGGCGAATTGCTGACCATGAAGCTGGAGCGGGACACCGGGGCGGATATTCCGCCCATGAAGGCTGATAACGTGCATGCCGTCGGCGAACTGAACAGCGATGAACTGATGGAACTGATCCTGTCCATGGGATGGACCATTCTTTTCAACGCGGCAAACATGGTGCTTGCGCTGCCGGACTGCATCGCGATGACCCTTTACAGCAGGATTGTGAAATAAACAGGATATGTAACCCCGCAGAGCCTTATGCCACAACATGTGGCGGTTGACAGAAAGCGTCACGAATTTTAAAATGTATTGTAACAATTGTTCCCAGATTTGACGTATTGGAGACGATTTGCATGAAACGTTCACTGCTGAAAATCGTTCTGGCTCTGACGGTTTTGATGATCGCGGCGGCTGCGCTTCCCGTGTCTGCCGAAAGTATTCCAGGCGGCCCGGGGGGGCCTGCCTCCATTCCGTGGTGGGAAATCTGTCCGCCGCAGGTGAAAACCAGGACGCGCACGGTGGTCCGGAACCCTGAAACGCTGATAGAGTCCATTGACGCGGAGGGCTACTGCTATACTGCGATCAAGCGGGTAAACGTGCGTTCGCAGCCCAGCATTTACGCCACCAAAGTCCAGACCATCCGTTCCGCCAGGACGGAGTTCAACGTTACCGCCCGGGTGAAAAACAGCTCCGGCGAGATCTGGTACGCGGTGCAGCTGGCGAACGGAACGCTGGGATATATCCGGTCTGACCTGCTGAACACGGACCATGTGATCCTGCTCGGTGATCCCTACTCCTATGAGGAAGGTCAGGATACCAAGGCTGTGGCTGCTTCCGAATCCGCTTCCGACGTGGTGAACATCGTGAAGAACAACGGCACGGAAAAGGCCGAACCGACCCCGCAGGTGATCTATGTGACCCCGGCCCCGGAAGCCGGGGCGGCGAAGCCCACGCCCACGCCGATCATCGTGTATGTGACGCCGGAACCGGAAGTCACGCCCCAGGTGATTTATGTCACCAAGGACGAGTAAAACAAATCCCGAATAAATAACAGCCGCCTCACGCGAATGAATGTGAGGCGGCTGTTTTATGTGCGTCCGATCGGGGTAATTTTTTTATCTTCAATGGAGCCGAAGGGGTTTAGGGGCAAAGGCGCCAGTGGCGCCTTTGTTGGTTTCGATCGGAAAGCACCCTTACGATGACCGCAGGGATCCCTGTCAGTGCAAGAATCAGCAGAATCATAATCAGTGCCCAGGCGTAGATTTCGGCATACTCGCTGTTGAACAGCGAGGAAAAGACTGCTTTACCCAGCGAATTTCGGGACTGGACCAGGTATTCCGTCGTCACGGTAACCTTCAGCCCCATGCCCACGGCATTGATCCAGGATTGCTTCAGATACCCGGCCATCAGCGGGAGATGGACGTTCCATACCACCCGGGGCGTCAGGGAACTGTTCATCCGGTATACGTCCAGCAGCTCCGGCTCAATGGAAAGCAATCCCTCGCAGACGGCTTCGCTGAGGAGCGGGACCAGGACCAGCGTGGTTGCGATCAGCGGGACTGTGCTGTAATTCGCCAGAACCATGATCAGGATCACCAGGATGATCATCGGCAGGGAGCGCAGGGTGATCATCAGCGGCTTCAGCAGGTTCCGGACGAAGGGGAAGAAACCTTCCCCCAATCCGACCAGAAGCCCCAGCAGGGAGGACAGCGCCAGCGCTTCCGCCAGATGGAGGAGCGTGACGCCGATCCGCTGCCAGGTGCTGCCTTCTCCCAGCAGACGAACAAAAACGGAAAGGATCTGGCCGATGCCCGGGAAAACCAGCCGGTCTCCCCGCAGGGAGCCGGCCAGCTGGACCAGCACGCCGACCAGGATAATCCCGAGGCAGAAGGCAAGCGTCTGCGAACGCTTATTCTTCCAGTCCATAGTAGAATTCATCCGCGGGATCTCCGCCACCGAACTGGGCGGGGTCGATCTCGACCGTGGCTTCCACAAGCCGCTTGGCCTGGGAGGCGGGGACATAGCTGATGGAGCAGCCGGGGATGGCGGCCTTGGGGAACTTCATTTCCAGCGCTGCCATGGCTTCGGTAACCTTGTCCGGATCGCTTGTGCACAGACCGCAGGATTCCTCAATCTCAGAGAGTGCCGCGGTGACAAGCTCCTGATTCTGTTCCAGTGTTTCCGGCCGGACGAAGAGGCCGGCCTGGGTATAACCGTTGTCCAGCAGTTCGTTGATGTGAATGCCGGAGATCTTGTCATTGCCGACTTTAGCGGCGGTGAACATGGGCTCCGCGGTCAGCACGATGGCCTCCGGATCGGTTTCCAGGAGCGCCTTGGTCTCAGCTGCGCTGGCCAGCGAATCCGCCAGCTCAGGCTCGATGCCGAACTGTTTCAGTGCAAAAAGCGCCACGGAAGCATTGATGGTGCCCTCGCCGAAGAGCGTCAGCTTATGCTCTTTCAGATCCTCCAGGGAGAAGTTTTCCCGCTGGGATGCAAACACCAGGTTGCCCCAGGTGATTACGGCCGCCAGGCGGTAGCCGGATTTGCTGCCCTTGAACAGCTTGGCGCCAACGTTGATGGGTGCGATGATGAAATCCGCTTCTGCGGAGGCAAAGGCGGCCGGGATCGTATCAGCCGTGATGAAGGTGAAATCATCGGGCCGTGTGGCGGCAATGGTCGAGACGGAAAGCGCAGGGGCGCCGTTGGGGCAGGTCAGGGTCCAGGTTCCTTCCGCAAAGGCGGCGGACAGGCTCAGCACCATCGCCAGGGACAGCAGCAGGGCAAACAGTTTCTTCAGATTGTTTTTCATTTTTGGTTTCCTCTCTTTCATGATCATTCCGTAATGGGTGCTTTTTTGGCTGTCAGGGCACTTTTCACCGTGATGCCGGCGATGTTGCCGAGCTTGCCGGTGAGCGCGCCGACGCGGGCATTGGTTCCTTCCACGATCAGCCCGATGACCGCGGAATTGTCGGCCTGGTTCGGCACGCCGATCCGGCCGCGGATCATATCGGAGAACAGGCTGAGCACACGGTTCACTTCCGCGATCTCATCCTTTTTCTCCACCACGATCCCGACAAATCCCATTCTGATATCCGTATCCATTGGGACTTTCCTTTCATTTTTTTATTTTGACAAAATAAAAAAATGACATACACCTATGTCATGCGACGCAATACAGCCATACGGATGCCTCCCTTCTCATCTTGCGCGTCGGGAACCCTCAGCGCTCAATCAGGATTTTTGTTCTGTCTCCCCGTCGCCCGCGGGCTTCGGTTTGACAAAGGAATCATAACACGAACCGGCGCTTTTTTCAACTGCGCCGGTTCCTTTATCCCGCTTTATTTCTCTTTTCGGCAAATCTTCGCAGTTCCTCGATCGGGATCGGCCGCGAGTATTTATACCCCTGCAGATAGGAGGCGGACATTTCCCTGCACATACTCTCATCTGAATCGGTCTCTACCCCTTCATAGAGGACGGAATAATCCAGTTCGTTGAAGAGGTTGGCCAGGTTGCCGACGATCCGCTCCGAGCGTTCGCTCGTGCCGCTGGCAACGACCAGGGAACGGTCAAACTTGATGATGTCGAAGGGCAGTTCCATGATCCGCTCCATATTTGAATAGCCGGTTCCGAAGTCGTCCAGGTAGAACTTGATGCCTTTTTCCTTCAGCTCTTCGATCTTGGTCTTCATGACGTTGAAATCGCTCTCGCTCTGGGATTCCGTGAGCTCGATCGCGATATTGTCGCCGGAAATGCCGCTGCCCGTGACGATTCCGCTGACGTCCTCGCAGAAGTGATCGTCCTTCAGTTCCAGCATGGATACGTTGACGGAGATCCGGCAGAAGTCATACCCGTCTTCGATCAGCCTGCGCATTTCCTCGCATGTCTTGTGCAGGACGATCTCCGTCAGCACGTGGATAAAGCCGTGCTCTTCCGCCAGGTAGATGAACTGATCCGGGAACACAAGGCCGGTTTCGGGAAGCATCAGGCGCATCAGGGCCTCGGCTGTGTCGTATTTCCCGGTCCTGATATTGTACACCGGCTGGCAGTAGACCAGTACGCGGCTGTCGTTCAGGTCATGGGTCAGATAGATGTTCTCCAGCTGGCGGAGAATGTACTCGGAACGGTCAAAGGCCGTCAGGTCGTCCGGGCTGACCCGGTGGATCGTGTTTTCTTTGATGGACCGGTTAATGTTCCGGATAAAGCTGACGTATTCGTTCTTCCGGCTGATCTCGTCATTGGATTCCCCGATGACGATCTTGTGGTCATACTGATAGATCCGGTGCTGATCCGCAAAGGCCTTCAGGATCTTGCCGATCCGGTGCTCATAATCCGCGTTTCGGCTCTTCGGGAACAGAAGGATCAGGTGTCCCCTGCCGACGTTGAAGAGCAGTGAACTGCGGAAAAAGCTGGAAGCAAAGTGCCTCGCCTGCGCCTGCAGGGATTCGGGCATCTGCCTGCCCTCCACGTCAAAGGTGGGCAGATAAAGGCTGATGAAGATGAATGGAATCTTCTTGCCATAGTTATACCGGACGGTATCGTGCAGGGCGGTGGCGTCCACCGCGCCAAGCTCCGCGTCGAACGGGCTGGAATGCATGATATAGAACATCGCGATCACCGGGAACACGAAGGAGAACGCAGTGAAGGAAGACTGGCCGGCCAGCCGCTGTACTAAGAGGATCAGGAAGGAGATGGCGACCGAGCCGTAGAAGCCGTACATCACGCGCTTGAACAGGCGGTTCCTCACCAGGCCCAGAAGCACCACGTCCGTCACGGCAAAGAGAATGTAACCGATAAAGAAGATCGCGGAGCCGGAGGAAACGATGCCTTCGTCCGTCATCTTCAGGGCGCTGCCGCCGAAGCTGGTTACAATATCCACGATGACAATGGCCAGCAAAAGCATAGTGGAAAAACCGAGAATATAGTTCTGTGCTTTCTTTTCCAGCCGGGTGACAACCGTGATATACAGCGTGAAGAGGAAGAACACCGTGAAAAGCCCCGCGTGATAGACACAGCGCAGGACATAGGTCAGCGGGTCCAGTCCCCGGGCGAACAGCGACATATGGAAGCCGATGTCGGCCATGCAGGCGACGATCAGCGTGGGGATTATGGACAGGAAGACGCGGTAACTGGTCGATTTCCGGGTATAGGAAAAGAACAGCAGCACGTAAATGACCAGACAGACAGATATGGTTGCTATATCTGCCGCGGGTGTGTAATTATTCAGGTAGATGGGATTTCCGGGCGTTTTCACCGGATCCACCTCTCTCTGCCTGCATCAGTATAACCAATTTGCCACCCCTATCATACATGGAAAATGGTGATTTGTCAAAGAAAAAAAGAAAATTCGGACACATAAATCCGGGTAAAATTTGGGCGTCAGGTAACTATTATTCCCAAATATTCGATATTGCCGGAAAAAGCCGAATCATGTATAGTGAAAGAAACTTCGAAAACAGATCCGTGAACCGGGAGGAAGAAACCATGCAGACCATTCTGACCGTACAATCCATGCGGGAAAGCGATGCCCGCACCGTCGCGGGCGGAACCCCCGGCCGGGAACTGATGGCCCGTGCGGCAAAGGCGATCTTCGAGGCAGCGGAATGGAATCCTCCCGTTGCCGTTGTCTGCGGAAAAGGCAACAACGGCGGGGACGGATATGCCCTGGCCTGTCTGCTGCAGGAGGCGGGGATCGAATGTACTTTGCTGCTCCAGGGCGAGCCGATCACGCCGGACGCCGCGTTTTACCTGGAAGCCTGCCGGCAGCGGCAGATTCCGGAACAGCCCTGGGGACAGGTGGAAAACCTGAGCGGATATCGCACGGTTGCGGACTGCATTTTCGGTACCGGGTTTCACGGTGAGGCAGGCGGGGAAGTCGCCCGGATGATTGAAGCGATCAATTGCAGCGGGACGAAGGTTGTCAGCGCCGATATCAACAGCGGGATCAACGGGAACAATGGCCTGGGCCCGGTCGCGGTCCGGAGTGATCTGACGGTGTCTATCGGAAGCCTGAAACCCGGTCATTTCCTGGCGCGGGCTAAAGACGTTATGAAACAGGTTGTCAATGCTGATATCGGTATTCCGCCCGTAGGCCGCCGGCTGCTGCTGACGGAGGAGGAAGACGTCCGGAACCTGCTTCCGCCGAGACTCCATCATTCCAATAAAGGAACATACGGGACCATCTCGCTGATCGGCGGATCTCTGCCGTATTCCGGCGCGATCCGGCTTGCCGGGATGGCGAACGCGGCGATGCATTCCGGCGTCGGGATCGCGCGGGTCGCGGTGCCCCGAAGCCTGTGCCCGGTCGTGGCTTCCGCGGTCCTGGAAAGTACCCTTTGCCCCATGGAGGACCGGGACGGGAATCTGCTGTTCTCGGAAGAGAGTCTGCAAAGGGCGGTGGCGGGCACCCGTGTGACGGCTTTCGGCATGGGTGCCGGAAACACGGAGGATACCCGGAAAATTCTGCAATGGCTTTTGCAGCAGTACAACGGAATCCTGATCCTGGACGCGGACGGGCTGAACGCGCTGGCAGCAATCGGGCCGGACCGGCTTCGGACGGCACAATGCCGGGTGATCCTGACGCCGCATCCCGGGGAGTTTGCCAGGCTGAATGCCTGCACCGTTCAGGAAGTGCAGGAAGCGCCGGTTGCGATGGCGGAAGCCTTTGCCCGGAATCATCATGCAACTGTTCTCCTGAAGGGAAGCGCCACCCTGATTACGGACGGGGAGACCACTTATCTTTCAGACCGCGGTTGCCCGGGAATGGCGACCGCCGGCAGCGGTGATGTGCTCAGTGGTATTCTGGCTGCCCTGTGCGCCTGGCTGCCGGACGATCTGCTCCGGGCGACCGCTGCGGCGGCCTGGATCAACGGACGGGCAGGGGAACTGGCCCAGCGGGAAAGCACGGATATTTCCATGACCGCCGGGGATACGGTCCGTGCCTTGCCGGAAGTATTTGGCCTTCTGAGAAACAATTCATTATAACATAGATGTACGGACAAATGTTAATGTCTTAGTGCGTTAGTGTGTTAGTGTTTTACCCCCGCCGAAATGAACACTCGACAAAAATCGTTGATTTTAAAGCGTTTCGGACACTTCAAATGTCGAGTGTTCTAGTGTTTTTAGTGTTTGAGTGTTTACCCTTCCGCTATAGATTTGTACGGACTATTTGAAGAAATCTGGGAGAGCCAGATCTCAGTATCTCAGGATCTCATGAGATACTGCTCGACGCCTTTTGAGATACGGGTCAGATTAAAGCATTCGGGTACTGCCGGATTAACGCTGTCTAAGAGAGTTTTCGAGGAGGATTTTCGATATTGTACCCTGCAGGCCTTTATTTTCGGTCACTTTATCAACTTTATCAACTTTATCAACTTTATCAAGTAAAAATAACATAAGGGGTCGTTTCTCATATCTCAGGATCTCATGAGACTCTGCTCGGGGGTCGTTTGATCATTTGATCAGTTTTTCATGATTAAACGATACAGAGTTATGTAATATGTAATGATTTCAAAAAATCACTTGCCTTTTTGATCTCCCTGTGCTATACTCCCGCTTGCGGCTGATAAGCCGAAGTCCTATACCTCCGGACGGTAAAGTCGAGGAAGATCCCCCGGGAATCCCCGGGACCCATACACGGGGCATTAGCACAGTTGGTAGCGCGCGACATTCGCATTGTCGAGGTCAGGGGTTCGACTCCCCTATGCTCCACCAGAAACCTTGCAGATCAAATCCTGCAAGGTTTTTTCATGCCTGATTTTCGGCAAATCATAGCATGCAGATCCTGCACGTATTCATCAAGTGATACTCCTGAAAAGTCACTTATAGGTTTTGAAAACGTTCCCTGCGATTTTATCTTCTTCTCCGATCTGTCCGGGTGTCTGAATAATACTTTGCTTTTGCGGCATACATATTCTCATCGGATTCCCGGAGCATTTCATTGACGGGCTTTTTTCCATCCACCGAATAACTGTATCCGATGGAAACGCTGTATTTTGTTTTGGAAAGCTTTTCCTGAATCTGTCGAATCAGATCCTCTACTTCGTTTTGCGGTGTTTTCCGGCAGATGATCACAAATTCATCTCCACCGATACGGTAAATCGCCTGATGGCTGTTCAGCTCACCCATGAAGCATTCCGCCACCGTAACCAGCGCCTGATCGCCGGCGGCATGGCCCAGGGTATCGTTGATTTTCTTCAGACCGTTCATATCCATGGAAATCAGCGCCGTGATATCCTCCTGATTTACCGCGCTGTCCGCATAGAAGGCCTGGAGATTCAGCACGCCGGTCAGCGGATCAATTTTGCTCAGCTGATGGATAGAGAATACATAATAGACGAACAGGGCAATCATGATGGTGGTACAGAAGATCTGCGCAAATTTCGTTCCAAAGATGAACGGCAGGAATACGCCGGAAGCAAAAGCAAGCGCAAGGAACGCAATCGGAATGATCTCTGTATACAGCTTGTTACTCCTTTTATAGAGAACATAAATCAGGAAAACACCGTAGAGTCCGGCGACAATATACGGAAGATAGCCAAGCAGGCCACGCTGCAGTGTTCCGTCCTCCGCAAGGCTGAAAACAATGCCGGTAAAGATAGAGATGACATTGATTACCGCAAGTACAAGGGCGGGAATGAAGATAAACCACCGGGTCTTCTTTTGCAGGGTATAGAGAACCATCGCGACAATCACAGGCGTCGCACTGTACCGGACAGCCATCAGAACGGTCCGGGCCATCTGGTATCCGCCGATATCAGCCAGGTAAAATTCTTCAAACACGACAATGGAAAGAAGAAAAACCCCGGCAATCAGAATATACATTCGTTTTACAGAACCCTCGTCCTGGAAACCTGTTATTTTCAAAGAAATCGCAAAGGCAATCCCGATCAGGATCAAAGCCCAGTTCTGAATAATGTAATCAAGAAACACGATGATGTCCCCCGGATGATAGATTCTGACAGAATATCAGGAATAACTTTTTCTGCTTCGATTTCTATTTTATCATCAAAGGGTAGCAGATTCAATCTGTTCCTATATGAATCTGAAGCCCTTCTGAATACAAGCGATTTGATTTGGAAATTCACTGATCAACACCACTATACATATCGCGGCAAGGGTCTTCAAAAATCTGCTCATCAAGCGCCGTCTGAAGCTTCTTCATGATACCTCTGCCGCCTAAGCCGCTATTGAAAGCTTCTTCTGCCCACAGGCGCAATTTCTCCTCTGGCACGGTGATGTGTAGTTCCATAGTGTCGCACAGAGTCTTTACTTGGCGATTTGCTATGTCGAGCATTGGGCATCGCAGTTTGATGCTGCATCTCTGGATACGAAGAAGATGATCTTGGCTCGACTGATCGAAAAGATCACGGTTGATCGGGATTATAATATTGAGATCTTCTATTACGTAACCGCTGAGGATTTCAATGGAGAAGCTTGTATCACGGCATCTTGACTTGATCTGCAAATTGTTTAGAACAGGTAATGAACTTAGGATTATTGGAGTAGCTGGGGTGTAAGTACGAATACTTCGTCAGCGCGCGATATTCGTATTGTCGAGGCCAGGGGTTCGACTCCCCTATGCTACGCCAGAAACCTTGCAGATCAACGTCTGCAAGGTTTTTTCATGCCTGATTTTCGGCAAATCATAGTATGCAGATCCTGCACGTTTTTCTGCTTCAGCTCCGGGGAAACCCCAGGGCTTTTCTTTTTGGCCTGTGTGGCCTGGAAACCAGCCTCTGATAAAAACCGACCCGTAATTCGTCCGGAAGCATCAACCCCCCCTTCTAGGCCAGATTTTGGGTGAAGAGTGGGCAATCAATATAATTTTTCAAAAAACGCTTGACTCTGACGTAACGTTATAGTTTATCATGGCATCACCACCAGCAAGGAGGCGGGTTTCATGATGACGATTCATGAGGTGAGCAAGCTGACAGGCGTGAGTATACGCACCCTGCAGTATTACGATAATATCGGTCTTCTGCACCCTGCGGAATATACCGAAGCAGGTTACCGGCTGTATGACGATACAGCGCTGGAAACCATGCAGCAAATCCTCTTGTTCCGTGAACTGGAATTTCCGCTGAAAGAAATCAAGGGTATCATCCAGAGTCCAGCCTTTGACAGGCAAAAAGCACTCGATCAGCAAATTGAGCTGCTTCAGCTAAAGAAGGAGCATCTGGAAAACCTGATTGTTCTCGCTCGTGGAATCAAAACAACAGGAGTGAAGCGGAATATGGACTTTTCAGCTTTCGACACAAAGAAGATTGATGAATACACTGCACAGGCGAAAGCTTCCTGGGGCGAAACATCTGAATATCATGAATTCGAACAGAAATCCCAAGCCAGGAGCAAAGAAGAGGAAAACGCACTTGGTCAGCAGATGATGGCTATCTTTGCTGAAATAGGTGAGCACAAGGAAGACGATCCTGATTCTGAGACAGTTCAGTCGCTGGTTGCAAAACTGCAGGATTTCATCTCAAAGCACTATTACACTTGTTCCAAGCAAATCCTTTCCAGCCTCGGACAGATGTATGCTGCCGGCAGTGATATGACCGCCAACATTGATAAGGCCGGCGGTGAAGGAACTGCTGCATTTGCCAATGAGGCTATCAAAGCGTTCTGCGCAAAATAAAGATTCAGGTATGCATACTGATGAGAAACGCCAACCCTGTTTTGCTTTATCAGTCGCAGTGAGATTATCTCCTGAAATCGGCCACGGAAGCAATCTGTCCATTCTGGTGCAGCGCGGCGAAATGCACAGCATCTCCTGTCATTTTGCTGCGGACCGAGATTGCTAGATCTCCATTTCCTTCGGGGAAAAATCCCGCCAGAAACTGCTGTCACAGGCATCCTGGAACATGGCAATATAGTGCAGGTTGTTCATATGCCGGTTTACATCAAGGTCGGATGCCCGGACTGTACGGATATAACGCTCTTCCGTTCCGTCCGCTGTCTTCTCAATTCCGAGGAAATCCGGAATATCATTCGGGACATCTTCGGCAAAATTTTCCGGAAAATCGACTGCGGTCAGGCGCAGCGGACGCTGCCTGGCGAGGCTGAACACACAGCACTCCAACTTTCCGCAGGCGGCGATTTTTCCATGTTGCAAGATTTCGATGTTTTCATTCACCAACACCGGCTGCCGGTATGGCTCCATCCAGGCACGGAGTGTCAGTTCTCCACGGTAGTCCATCTTTTGTTTCAAAACGACATGATATCGGGTATAGATCCAGCCTGCTTCATATTTCTGCGGCAGGACATCGTTCCCTTTGTCGATTGAATGCAGATGCCAGGTGTGGATGTTCTGGAAATAATACATTGCACCGCGCAGACCGATCAATCCGTCATCATCTGC
>OMYT01000003.1 GCA_900315315.1 uncultured Eubacteriales bacterium
TGCAACTGTCTGAAAAAGCAAGTAACCTTGTTCTCGCAGTTGAATACGGAGTTGAAAGTGATCTGATTCGGTGACTACCTAAAAATCCGAATTGTTGTGTCTAGTAACAGCAAAACATCTATTTAAGGAACTGTTTCCTGATTCGGCAAATATCAAGCTGTTGATTGGAGCTGATTACCAGACATTTGCTGTTGATATTCGGTATCCAACAGAATCAAACGTTGATATAGCTGTCATAAAAGTGAAGACTCCGGGTTTTCTTACACCTATCTATGAAAATATTAACACTACTGAAGGGCTGGTATTTGGACAAGAGGTTTATTTTGTTGGTTTCCCGTTTCAATATGATAGTATTCTGAATACATTTCCTGGTGGAGATAAACCGATTCCTTTTGTGAAAAAAGCTTGTTTGTCTGCAATTCTAAAAGACAATGCAGGGACAATTATTCTTGATGGAATTAACAATCCAGGCTTTTCTGGTGGCCCTGTATGCTATAAAACTATTGGTTCAAATGAAAAGACAATGAGGATTCTCGGAGTGATATCTGGTTATCGTTTCAATGAAAGGCCTGTATTTGATAAGCATGGAAACGAAACTGATAATTATGTGAAAGAAAACACAGGGATTATTGTTGTTAGCGATATTAAGTATGCTATGCAAATTGCAGAGGACTGGACTTGATGTGAAGGGAAACGTCAGATGTCTGAAAGAGTTCTATACTCGGGGTATCTTACCTTTCGCAATGAAACGTTTTCATTCTCATTTGATGGGGCGGAGCTTCATCTCATTCCAACAGAAGAGAAGGAAGAATCCTTCAAGTGGAAATGGCTAACTGATGGATTTAACAAATGGGCCTACTCATCATCAAGTGAAAAAGTCATCAATGAAAAATATATAGTCGGAGAATGCTTCGAAACCAGCAGCAGGATTGTTTTCTTCCTTACCTTGGGACGATACATTAATCAAAACAATGCGGCCTTGGTCCTTTTTCCCTTTGCATTCATTCTTTTTAAATACAATAGGGAAAGTATTGACTGTATGAGCTTTATGGGGGCGGAGATAAATCACATCCATCCGACGACAAAAGCATTAATACATGATCATGATGCGGAAATAAGATCATTTTCTGTAAAGACAGTTTCTCTTGATAAGACCAGGACAACGGAAAGAAAGTTTGAAGCGTTCGGAAAAAAGGTAAAGGTGTACTTTGGGGGAAGCGTTCACGTTACAAGTAATATCGATAGGAATCCACTTCAGATTGATTCTCTCATAATTGTGAAATTTGAACCTACTGATGATTATGAGTTTCTATACAACATCTATAATATCACGAAGAGTTTTATCCAATTCTTATCATACCGGAAGAATGTCAAGATAGAACAGGTTAGTTTATCAGCTCCATACGGAGAAGGACAGCATGAGAAGTGTGCAGATTTCTTCATTGTGGATGATGATAACGAACAAGAATCGTATCCGATTGAAAAGGATATGTTTATCCATCAAGAAGATATTGATGGCATTGAAGGGCTTATCCTCTCAGATATTGCCGAAAGGAAAATAATTCTTCGCCATCTTCCAGAGTCTTATCGACAGGGAAGAAGTATAAACGAGTCGCGTTTCGTGATGATAGTTGCTGCTTTTGAATGGGAGTTTGATAGACTGTATCCCAAGGGGATTATAAAGAGTCAGAAAAGGATTGAAGCGGAAAAAGGGTGTTCTGAGAAGCTTCAAGAATTAGTTGAAGGCAGCACAGGGAAAGCTCGTGAGATTTATAAATTCCTTTCAAAAGAAGTTGTTTGTGTTGGGTCATTAGAGAACAAGATTGTTCAGACGCTTAATGACTTTCCACAAATGAATGACATCTTTGGAAAAGAATTATATCGATTGAATGAAGAGACATTTGACATCCCTGCTATTGGAAGTAGACTTTCAAAACAAAGAAATCATTTCGCCCACGGTGATCTTGATGAGGGTTTTATTGAAGAAGCGCTACTGGATCTGATCTATTTGGAATGGATAATCTATGCCATGCAGTTAAGAGTCTATGGATTATCTGATGATAACATTCATAGGGCGATTAACAGTTTGTTCAAGCAGAATAAGGTTTTGAAATGAAATCGCTAACAGATATTTTTCCAGAACTTACACTTGAGTACTTTTCCAATGGTAAGAATAGATTGCAAGGAAATGAACAATGACTGCAGAAGAATTGAAAACAAAAGTTCTCAAGTGTATTGCAAAGAAGCAGGAAGGGGATTATTGGGACTTCAAACGGCAATGGTATGAGATAGATAACGAGAAGGATAAAGGCCGAATTAGTTTACTTCATGATGTTATCTGCATGGCAAATCTTATCAAAGATGAAGATGGTCTGATTATCATTGGTGTAGATGAGGAAAAAGACTGTGCTATCTGCGATGTGAAGAATGATCCGAATCGGAAAAACACTCATGAGATGGTAAAGTTCCTGCGAGACAAACCGTTTGATGGCGGCATTAGGCCGACAGCCTATGTGGAAAGCATCGATATCGAGAACAAGACAATAGACGTGATTGTTGTGGAGAATTCTTCTTACACACCCTTCTATCTAACAAAGGATTGTTTTCATGCGGTAAAGGCATATCACATCTACACCCGGGTTGGCGATTCGAACACACCAATTGATAGGTCGGCAGATCGTGATAAGATTGAAGCCCTATGGAAGAAACGGTTTGGTATTGAGAAACCGGTACTAGAACGCTTCCGGATTTATATCGAAGACAATAAGCATTGGATAAGTGTTGATGGTGCACAAAGCTGGTATTACGAGTTTGCGCCGGAGTTCAGAATTGAAACAGAATATGACGATAGTCGCGATGGATATGAGTATTACTGTTTATGTCAAGTTTCAATTCATGGTCCAGGATGGTATTGGTTAAGGCTAAAATACCATGATACGCTTATGTATTCCACGCTGCTGGTTAGTCTTGATGGTGGAAACTTCATGACAGCAATTCCATCACAAACTGAGTTTTTCGGTTCGGTTCCCTTCAGCTACTATACAAAAGAAGACATCAATTATGGCTTGTATCTGTTCTTCAAAAAGCGATTTGATGAAAAAATGCAAGGATGCTATGGGTATAAAGTGTGGAATTCCATCGTTCCAATTATGCAATCAAAAAGTGAAGCAAAAGATTTCTTTCGCTGGGTAAGGAAACAAGACATAGTTGGACATAGACCATTTAGCGGGTATTTGCCAGATAAATATAAGAACACTGGTATGGGTGATAGATTAGTTGAACAATACATTCAAGCGCAAGCTTTGTCAGAAATGCTGTACAAGTATCGAAGCGAAATGAATAATGAGGAAAAGAAAGGGGAAGAACAATGAAGTTTTATAAGATCGATGACCAAGTTATTCTCAGCGACAAGTCTCTCACAGTAGGCACAGAGCTTGTGGCTAACACTGTAGATGCAGCCCAGGAAAAGCATGTGCCAGTGATTGCCACATCAGGCGACATAGTGACGGTTAAGGTCGGAAGCGTGGAGCATCCCAGTCTTGATGCGCATTATATTGAGTGGATTGTTCTCGTGACGGAGACCGGCATGCAGATGAAATGGCTGAAGCCTGGTATGAAACCGGAAGCTGTGTTTAAGGTAACGGATAAGCCTGTCGCTGCTTTCGAGTATTGCAACCTCCACGGACTGTGGAAAGCGGAAGTGTGATGGAATATACGCTCGAGTTGTGTAGCCGGTACACGAAGAAAGAGATACAGGGGAAGCCGGTTATAATATTTGAAAAGCACAACGAAGCGTTACCTGTGTGGGGGACATACGCAAGTCAGATTGGTCGACCCATGAACCTCATTACGTTCGATACACATACGGATACGCATGCGCCATTTGTTCGATATTTATTCTCTGAAAAGGGACTTAGAAAAGTACCATATGATAAATCAGTTCTTGATTTGCCTGAGATAAAAGAACTTCTTGATGGAATGCATTTCAGAAGAGATGATTTTTGCTTTGAAGATGTATTTCGCATCTCGGATATGATTGCGTGTGATGAACATATTCTGACTGCTGCTGTATTCGACTATCTTGCATCTTATAGAATAGTACATAAACAATTTACGAATTGTAATGATACAGTATATGGATACGACTCGGAATATATCACGCATGAAAATTTTATTTATGGAAGCAGGCCTGAAGTACAAAAGCCGCTAATCTTAGACATTGATTTGGACTACTTTGGTGAACAAAAAGAAATACTAAGATGGGCTGTAAGGGCGGAAGCATACATAAAGCAAGCCGATGTGATAACAATAGCTCGAGAACCCAAATTTGTTATTGATTGCAGAACAGATGAAGCATTTACAGCAGAAATCGCAGAGCAAGAGATTATAAAAAGTATTGATGCTATTCTGTCAGAAGGAAATGCTGCTGCTCAAGAAATATGTGAAAACGAAAAAGCCTTTGCTTTCTACGTCTACACTCTGAGCATCATATCAACCGGCTTAAGCCCGGAAGATGCGACAATCCGAGCACGCAAATCTTTCGATCCGACCAGTGTGGTCTCTTCAATTCAAGAAAATCTCGGAAAAGAAGAATCATATAGTGAGATGCTGAGCAGCACTAATCCAGTGCCGTATTATGACCCCTTGATGGAGCTCCTTATCACAGATCCGAATCAGGATTCCACCGCTGCTCGAAATATCCGAGTACGATATGTCCTCACCAAAGCTGTGATCGAGAACAGGATCGAACCGGAGGAGATACTCCTCCACGACAAGCTGTTTAAAGAGGGAAGCCGAGCAGAGCTCGATGAACTGTGGAAAAAGGCCGACCCCAACATGAACCTTACCAATCGATTGAAGAAAATGTACCTGGAGAGGCAAAAAACCAAACAAGCAAAAAAGTAAAACCCTTGTGATGAAGCGCGCGCCCCAGCCACTAACCAAGTATTCAACAGCTCAACATCTCATCATCTCAACATCTCAACCAACCAAGCAAAACAGGGGAAAAGCAAGGGAAGTGGAATGACTAATTGACGGTTACTATATAATTTATCACCATCTCTAAAAAACGTTGATTCTCAATGTGTTGGAGAGGGCGGTTGATTCATTTTTCCGTTGTTTTCCGTTTTTTTCCGAAACGGTTTTGAGTTATCCACAGGGGATCAGATTTGATCGATCAGTATCAGATGTGAATCCTGGATTTGCTTCAAATCTTCCGTGAATCCGTTTTTGCTGGCAAGGAGACAGAAGAGCTCACGGCCTTTGGAAGGAATGAACTGAGCCTTGAGCTTCAGGTTGTCCAGTTCCTGAATCCCGGCTGCTTTGTTCCGGTATTTGCATTCCCCGACGATCAGATGATGATCATCGTAGGCGATCACATCGATTTCGCTTTCCTGCCATTCGCCGTTTCTGCAGATCTGGCCCCACCATTTCCCTGTGGAACGCGGCATAAAGGGAAGCTTATAATCCAGGGCATACTGAAAAATACTTGAACGAATTATGTCTTCGTAGACAAAGCCAAGGAATTCGTGATACTGATCATTCAGGATCATTTTTTTGATCTTTCACGAAGGGTTGATATCAGAGAAACTAAATTCGACGAATATAAATTCGTCGAATTACGATTCGGCATCATGCCGACAAAGGCCACAGAAGAACACGAGCGGGTGAGAGCCTTCCGAGGGGGGCCGGAAATTTCCGGTTTCCCTTTCTTTTGAGCCTTCAAATTAGACTGACTTTGACTTTGATGAGGCAGATATCAAGACGTCCGGGCAGATATGCTTTGCTAAACCATAGTAACGCAATCCTCCTGATACAGCGGCATTTTTTCATCGTGTGTCAGGAAAGTGAAATGCTCAGATTTTGCCTGGGACAGAAGCAGGCGATCAAACGGGTCACTGTGCTGCTTGTCGATTCCGGATGTATCGAGCTTTGAAACAGTGATGATGTGCTTCGGTTTCATGTTCAGGGGAATATAGCCGGAATCTTCGCAGTAGCTGATAAAGTCTTCCGGTGAGAGGGTCAGGTTGTTTTTGGGGCTGTCATGCTTCAGCAGGATTTCCCATGCGGAAACGGGACTGTAGTAGATGGTATTGTCCGGATCAGTAATGAATTCCACTGCTGCCTTTGGAAGCCTGGGATGGTCTGTGATTGCCCAAAGAGCGATATGCGTATCCAGAAGGATGTTCATAAGTCACCCTCCATAAGCATTGCGGCGATTTCTTCATTTCCGGCATCGAAATCATCAGGAACCTCAAATTTGCCTTTTGCTATACCAATGCGTCTGGAAACAGGGGCACTTTCATAAGGAACAATCCGGGCAACAGGTTTGCCGTTCCTGGCGACAGTAATCGATTCTTCCCGCCTGGATTCTACAAGGCGGATCAGCTTTGAGAAATCTGTTTTGGCCTCAAATACATTTACCTGCATGGAAACGCTCCTTTCAGATGACTAAGTTAACCAGATTGGTCTTCCTAACCAAAGTATAAAGGAGAAGCTCTCAAATTACAAGTGGTTTATTTCAGACAGCCTTTTGGCCCACTCGGTGTAATCGATGGCGCTGGGAAGGATAGGGATCCTTATCGACACGGGACTTCCCAAAGAAACCGAGGAAGAAAACGAGGAAGAGAAAAGCGAAAGCGAAGCGCAGGCAGAAGAAGCATCCGGGAACGAAGAACAACCCAAGGCGGAAGAATCGTCTAAACAGGAAGAGCTTCCGGCAGCAGTTAACCGGCCGACCGGGAAGAAAGGGTCGAAGAAAAAGACGGAGGAGGAAAGGGAGTTCGACAAGAAACTCCGGAAAGTCTTCCAGGATATCCAGAAGTACGACCCGAACTGGGAAGAGAAAAGCAGACTATTCGGAAAGGATCCAACCATGGACGAAGTGAAGAACCAAATCGGAGAAGGGGCCAGCGACAACGAGATCGAGGAGCTGTATGAACAGATCCAAAAGGAACAGGAACGGGAAAGAATCCTGAAGTATATCCTGAATGAAGTGGCGGACAGTATCCGGGACCAGGCCAGGAAGCGTCCCGACGATCTGGTGAGCCCCTATAAAGCCAGAAAGATCAATGAATTACTGGTCGAGGTCCGGGTCCGGTATGAGGGGAGCGGGTATGAGGACCTGCTGGAACTGGTCGAGGAGCCCCGGGAATATGAACAGGACGGACAAAAGTATATTACCGGCATGAGCTACAGCGATGCCGAGATCCTGTTGTGTCGCTATACCAATGTGATGTCATGCATACGGGCGCAGGACAGAAAGAAAAAGTAAAACGACTTGCCGACTTGCCGACTTTACCGACTTGCCGGGAGGGTTTGTTTACAGAATATACGGGGCCTGTTATAATTCAGCTGAGTTGTGGCAGGGGCGGATGAGAAATGAACAGCAATCGTTTCGAGCCTGAAGAACAGAAAGACTAACAGAAGTTAGGCAGAAAGGGAGCAATATGTATTACCTGAACCCGAAGGTGGAAAACCTTTACCGGATCTTTGACCAGAACGAGCGGAAAGACTACCTCCGCTTGGACCTGAATGAGAACCCGGGCGGACTGCCGGAAGACTTTGTCCGCTCCGTCCTCGCGGACGTGACCCCGCAGCTGGTCGCCCAGTATCCGGAGACCCTGCACTTTACCGAGGTCCTCGCGGATTACCTGGGGACGGATATAAGCCATCTGTGCCTGGTCAACGGTTCCGCCGAGGGCATCCGGTATATCATCCAGGCCTTCACCGGCGAGGGCGGCCGCATCGTCGGCGTCGTTCCCTCCTACTTTATGTTCCAGGTGTATTCGGAGATGTACGGCCGGGATTTTGTGAAGGTCCCCTACAACGAAGACCTGACCATGGACGTCGGGAAGATCCTGGACGCCCTGACGGAGGATACGCAGCTGCTCATCCTCCTGAACCCCAACAATCCGATGGGCAATGTCTATACGGATGAGGAGTTCGAAACGATCCTCGCCGCCGCGAAGGAAAAGCAGATCACGATCCTGGTAGATGAAGCCTACCACTACTTCTATCCGAAGACCTTCATCCGCTACGCGCTGGAAAGCGAGCACGTCTTCATCACCCGGACCTTCTCCAAGCTCTTCTCCATGGCCGGCTGCCGTCTGGGCTATGTTGCCGGATGGCCGGAGGGCGTCCGGATGGTCCAGAAGATGTGCACCCCGCACAACACGAACGCCTTCGCCATGAAGTTCGCCGAGGCTGTGCTGACCACCCCCGGCATGCTGGACGGGCTGATCGAACGCTTCCGGGAAGGCCGGAGCTGGCTGATCTCCTGGCTGGATGCGAACGGTTATCCCCACAAGGGAGAGGCCGGGAACTTTATCTTCATCAAACCGAAGACCCCGGCGCAGCGCATCGTGGACCGAATGAAGGCGGAAAAGAAGATCCTGATCAAGACCTATCCGAATGTGGGTGAGTTCGGGGACTGCCTGCGGGTCTCCATCGGGGAACGCAGATACATGGAGCAATTCACGCAGGCCCTGGCCGAACTGGACCGCTGAGGAAGCACTGCGTTTAATTGATTTAAACTGATAAAGCATCCGACGGCCTGTATACGGAACAGCGGGAACAGACGCGTTCTCAAACCTTTGTAAAATAAGGACTTGGGAGCCTTTTTGAGGTTGGTTGGCAAAATTGACATATTATAGAAGAAATAGTAAAATAACTCTGTATATGCCCGGGCATTCCTATGCCCTTTTGGGGGATGTATGGTCTGCTTCCGGTGGCTTGCCGGAGCAGGAGGACCACCAGAAATACGAAGCGCGGAGCGCTTCGCCTGGCGGAGCTATGCACACTCACACACCAGACACTTATGCACACTCAACGGAACGGCGATGACGACCCTGTTTACGTTCCACATTCGTGGAACGAAAAGGGTGCGTCCTCTTGTTCCGGGAAGAACACCCGTCGGAATGATGAGGAAGAGAGAATCCAATGAAAAGAATCTGTAAAACTATTCCCAAGGATCTGTGGATCGTGATCCTGGATATCATCGCGGTGAATGCCGCATACTTCCTGGCGCTGATCCTCCGTTTCTATGTGAACTTTGAATTCCGGCCGACCGTCAGTTATTACCTGACGGACTGGACGCGGTTTACCCCGTTCTATACGGTCCTCGCCATTATCGTTTTTGCAGTCTTCAAGCTGTATGGCGGGATGTGGCGGTATGCCGGGATCAACGACATGAACCGGATCATCGGGGCGTCCATCGTTACGGCCATCATCCAGGTTGCCGGGACGCTGATCTTTATCCGCCGGATGCCGATCACCTACTACGTGATCGGCGCGATCCTGCAGTTCCTGTTCATCACCCTGATCCGCTTCGGCTACCGGATCCTGCTGGTGGAAAAGAAAAAGGTTGCGGACCGGAAGATGACCACGGTTCCCTGCATGGTGATCGGCGCCGGGGAGACCGCCCGGAAGGCGATCCATTACCTGGAGGACACTCCTTTCCGCGCCACCATTGCCATTGATGAAAAGAGCGCCGGGAAAACCCTGGACGGCATCCCGATCGCGGCGAATTATGAAGATGTCCTCACCTCCGTTAAAGCAGTGTTTATCGCAGATCCGGAACTGAGTCCGGAAAGCAAACGGGAGATCCGGCAGAAGGCTGAAGCGGCAGGGGTTGAGGTTCAGGATTATACCGGATATCTGAATAACCTGGGAGGAAGAATTCCGGTGTCCGGTTTGCTGGAACTGGCGAAGGGACCGGTAACGCTGGTAATCGATGGAAAAGAGAAGAATTTCGTATCCGGAGAAGAAGTGCTGCAGAACCTCAAGGATCGATATGACATCCAGAGTATTGAAGGCATGAAGATCACTCTGACGAAGCCTGCGGCCACTGCTTATGTTGGGTATGAGGCATGGGCGAAGCAGCATCAGGAAGAGACGGGGGAAGAAGTGAGCTTCTTTTAAGGAGGCTTTCCGATCGTCTCCTAAAACCTCTTCGGAGGGGGGCTTTCCGCAAGGAAACGCACGCACACCGCGGCCGTTGACTCAACACAGAATCGGCCTTCATCCGCCACTGGCGGCGGCCGTTATGTGCAACTCGCGCACCGCACGCGTCAGCGCCCCCTTGGACCCCTTCGGCAATGATATTTGTTTATTGGAGATGCTTGATATATGGTCGATTTCAAGAACGATCTTCGTTTTAAGGGTATAGAGCCTTTTCCGACACGGCTGTGGTTGTCTTCACCGACAATGCACGGGGACGAGCAGCGGTGGGTGGATGACGCAATCCTGACCAACTGGGTCTCCACAGTCGGGCGGAACATCGACGAAGTGGAGAAGGCGATCGCTGAATACGTCGGATGCCGGTATGCTGTGGGCCTCAGTTCGGGTACAGCCGCGCTGCACCTGGCCACGAAGCTGGCCGGGGAGAAACTTTATGGTATGCCGAAGCCCAACGAGGGGACCTTACAGGGGAAGCAGGTGTTCTGCAGCGACGTGACCTTTGACGCGAGCATCAACCCGGTGGCGTATGAAGACGGCGAAGCCATCTTCATCGATACGGAGCGGGACACCTGGAACATGGACCCGGAGGCTCTGAAGAAGGCGTTTGAACTCTATCCGGATACGAAGCTGATCGTGCTGGCGCATCTTTACGGCACGCCCGGGAAGATGGAAGAGATCAAGAAGATCGCGGATGAGCACGGGGCGCTGATCATCGAGGATGCTGCGGAGAGCCTGGGATCGAAATACAAGCTGAACGGGCAGTGGGTTGAGACCGGGACGCTGGGGGACTACAACTGCATCTCCTTCAACGGGAACAAGATCATCACCGGCTCGTCCGGCGGAATGTTCCTGACTGAAAGCCAGGAAGATGCGGAAAAGGTCCGGAAGTGGTCGACGCAGAGCCGGGAAGCAGCGCCCTGGTACCAGCATGAAGAGATCGGGTACAACTACCGGATGAGCAATATCATCGCCGGGGTAATCCGGGGACAGATCCCGTACCTGGATGAACATATCGAGCAGAAGAAAGCCATCTATGAGCGGTACAAAAAGGGACTGGCTGACCTGCCGGTGACGATGAATCCTTATGATGAGAAAAACAGCATCCCGAATTTCTGGCTGTCCTGCATGCTGATCAATGAAGATGCTATGGCGCCCCATGTGCGGGGAGAACAGGAAGAGCTTTGGCAGACGGCGCCCGGGAAGAGCAGCCCGGGAGAGATCCTGGCAGCGATCGCAGCGTTCAAGGCGGAAGGGCGGCCGATCTGGAAGCCGATGCACATGCAGCCGATCTACCGGACACATAAGTTTGTGACGGTGGAAGGGAACGGACGGGGAAAGAGCAACGCGTATATCGCCGGGACGGGGATTGATGTCGGGGCGGATCTGTTCCGGAGAGGGTTGTGTTTGCCGAGCGATAATAAGATGACGAGAGAGCAGCAGGATAGGGTAATTGAGATTATACGGAGATGTTTTGAGTAAAGTTTGGTATTGGAGTTGAGTGCGGGACGGAGACGCCGGATGGAGACGCCGGGGACGGTTCCTTTGGTTCCGCTAAAGCGTAACAAAACGAACCGTCCCCGGTGTTCCGCCCGATTGAGGTTTAGAGATGTATGCCAGGTGTTTTAAACGGGTGATCGACTTTTCGCTGAGTTTGTGCGGGATTGTGGTTTTGTTGCCCGTATTGTTGGTTCTCATGATTATCGGCGCGGTGAAGATGAAGGGGAATCCGTTCTTCTGCCAGGAGCGGCCGGGATTGCATGAGAAGGTTTTTAAGCTGATCAAGTTCCGGACCATGACCAACGAGCGGGACGAAAACGGGGAGCTGCTGCCGGATGAGAAGCGACTAATCCCGTACGGGAAATTCCTGCGGAGCACCAGCCTGGACGAGCTGCCGGAGCTGTTCAATATCCTGAAGGGAGACATGGCGATCGTCGGGCCCCGGCCGCTGCTGGTGAAATACCTGCCGTGGTATACCGAAGAGCAGCGGAAACGGCACCATGTCCGCCCCGGGTTAACCGGATACGCGCAGGCCCACGGACGGAACGCCGTGAACTGGGACGAGAAATTCGAGATGGACATCTGGTATGTGGAGCACGTGAGCTTCCGGACAGACGCCGGGATTATCCTCGATACCATTCAAGCGGTGCTGAAACGCGAAGGGATCAGTTCGGAGACTTCCGCGACGATGGAAGACTTCCGGGATTACTGCAGGAGTATCGGCAGAACGCCGAGGAAAGGACAGGAATAACCGGCCATGCCTGATTTTGCCACAAGAATCCTGACAGCCAAGGGTCCGAGCCTGTTCGCGACGGGACAGGCGGGATTCATCCTGAAATCAGCCTCCGGGCAGACGCTGGCGATCGACCTCTGCCTTTCGGAATGCGTCGAACGGCTGGAAGGAAACAAAGGATTCAAGCGGCTGCTGCCGCAAATCCTGACGCCTTCTGATATCTCGTTTAATGTCGTTATCTGCACCCATCCGCACCTGGATCATTTTGATATCGACGCGGTGCCGGAGATGGTCGCAAAAGGGGCTAAGCTCTATTGCTCTGTGGATTGCAAGAAGCAGGTCCAACAGCTGCAGATGGAGTATTACAACGACCGGATCACGTATGTGAAACCGGGGGACCAGGTGACCGCGGGCGACTTTGAGATCACCTTTGTCAACTGTGACCATGGGAGCGGCGCGCCGGACGCGGTGGGCGCCGTGGTCCGCTTTGACGGGAAGACAATCTACGAAGTCGGGGACAGCTGCCTGCGGCCGGATCGGATTGAAGAGATCCCGCAGCCGGTGGACGTGCTCATTTCTCCCATTAACGGGATGTACGGCAATATGGACAGCGACGAGACGGCGCAGCTGGCCGAAGCACTGAACCCCGGGGTGACGGTCCCCTGCCATTACGGAATGTTCGCTTCCCACGGCGGAGACCTGAAACGCTTCTACGACATCATGACTGAGAAAAAACTGCCCTTTGCCCTGATGCGGCAGGGCGAAGAATACAGACTGTAAAAAACGGGAGGGCACAGGGATGAAAGAATTTGAAGGCAAGAAGCTGCTGATCCTGGGGGGGAACCCGGAAACAATCCCGCTGGTAGAGATCGCCAACGGGATGGGCGTGAAGACAATCGTCGCGTCCGCGCGGCACACGGATCCGGCGAAAGCCTATGCATGGAAAAGCTATGATTTTGAAGGCCTTGATACCGGCGCGGTGATCCAGATCGCCCGGGAAGAAAAGGTGGACGGCATCCTGGTGGGCGTGGCGGATATCCTGGTGCCGATGTACTGCAAGGCGTGTGAAGCGCTGGACCTTCCCTGCTACGCGACGCAGAAGATCGTGGACGTATTCAGCTTCAAGGACGTGTTCAAGGCTACGTGCGAGCGGTACGGCGTCCACGGGATCCCGGAGTTCTACCTGGACGCGGAGATGAAGCGGGAAGACTTGGACAAGATCGAATACCCGGTGATGGTGAAGCCGGTCGACAACGGTGGCGGGGTCGGCATGACGGTCGCCTACAACGAAGAAGAGCTGAAGAAGGGCGTCGAGGTGGCGCTGGAGAACAGCCACAAAAAGCGCTTTATCGTCGAAAAGTACATGCAGTGCGACGACATGGGCATGTACTATACGTTCAAGGACGGATACTGCTCCGCCTCGTGCATCTACGACCGCTACACGACGGATGAGCAGCCGGGCCTGAGCCGGGTTTGCCTGGGCGGCACCTACCCCTCCAAGCACCTGGACGAGTATTTTGAGCGGATGCATCCGAACGCTCTGCGGCTGTTCAAGGAGATCGGGATCGAGAACGGGGTGCTGATGCTCTCCGGTTTCTATGAGAACGGCGAGTTCTACGTTTACGATACCGGCTTCCGCCTGCAGGGTGAGGCGCCCCATCTGCTGATGAAGGCCATCCACGGGTTCGATCAGCGGGAGATGCTGATCCGGTTCGCGCTGACCGGGTCGGAAGGGGATGTAGACCTGGAGAAGGACGATGACACCCGGCTGCGGGGGAAATGGGCCGCGACGCTGTGGTTCCTGCTGAAGGAAGGAAAGATCGGGAAGATCGAAGGGCTGGAGCAATGGGAGCAGGATGAGCGAGTGATCGCGAACATCCAGCGGCTTAACGAGGGAGACACTGTGCTGCCTGAATGGATCGGGAACGAGAAGCAGGTTTTGACCAGGCTTTACCTTGTATGTAACAGTAAAATGGAGCTTGCAGATACTTTGAAGTATTATATGAATACGGTTAAGGTATTTGATGATCAGGGCAAAGATATGTTATTGAAGGGCTTCGACGTAAACAAGGCCTTAGAGTTGAAATAACAGCCTGGGAGGAAGAACATGGAGAGACAACGCCTGAAAGATAAAGTAATCGTCGTCTCCGGCGGGACGAAGGGCGTCGGGCGAGCTTTTGCCGAGGTGGCCGGCCGGGAAGGTGCGAAAGTGGTCATCGGCGGCCGGGATGAGAAAACCGGGAAGGAAGCCGTCCGGAATATCCGAACCTACGGCTCCGACGGGATCTTCGTCTACACCGACCTGCTGAAGGTGGAAGACTGCAAGCACCTGTTTGACGCAGGATATGAAAAGTTCGGCAAGATCGACGGGTTCTTCAACTATGCCGGGGTGACCCCGGTGAGCCCGCTGGACACCTGTGACGAGGAGACCTTTGACTGGGTGACCACGGTCAACTACAAGGCGGCCTTCTTCTGCTGCCAGCAGGCGATCAAATACATGCGGATGAACGGCGGGGGGAGCATCGTGCTGACGGGTTCCGCCCACGCGTGGGGCGGACAGAAGAACCGGGCAGCCTACGCGATGACCAAGGGCGTGCTCCGGATCCTGAACGAGCACATTGCCCACCAGTATGCGACGGAACAGATCCGGTGCAACTACCTGACCCTGGGCTGGACCCCCACAGAGGGAGAGGTCAGCCTGCGCATCAGCCAGGGCGAAAGCGAGGCAGAACTGCGGAAACGCGCGGCAGGGATCCTGCCGATGGGCCGGATGTGCGAACGGAACGACTACATGGAGGCGCTGGTCTACATGTTCTCGGACGCGAGCGCGATGATGACCGGGAGCACGTTCCGGCTGACAGCCGGTGAATACATCTGATGGAGAAAGAGCGATGACAGAATGGTCTTCTGTGATGAGTGAAGAAGAAGCTGCCGGATATGAGAATCAATACGGGCTGAAGGAAAGGCATCAGAAGTTCCTGGAGATCATGGTCCGGTTTGACTCGTTCTGCAGGAAGAACGGAATCCATTATTCACTGTCAGACGGCACGCTGATCGGTGCGGTGAGACATCAAGGATTTATTCCCTGGGACGACGATGCGGACCTGCTGATCACAAGGGATGAGTATAACAAGCTCCGGGAACGAATCAGGGACGAAAAGGAGATACTGCTCTTCCGGATCGGCGTTCTGGACCGGATCACCATTCCTGAAATGCTGGACGAGCATGTTTATGTCGACCTGTTCATCCTTGACGAGGTTCCGAGTTTCCGGTTGAAATTCCATCTCCTGAAGGCAAAGTGCGGATTTTACCGATGCTATTTCCTGAACATTTATCAATTGGGAAACAGCGCGCATCAGGGCGGAGCCAGGAAGATCATCGAACCGATCCTGTACCGGCTGGCCAGGATCCAGGTCGGGAAGCGGGATGTATTCGACCTTTACGATTCACTGTTCAGCAGACCTGTCAGACATGACAGCATGACCAAGTTTACCGCCTTTATAGACGACATGAGACTCCGGTTTCCCAAGCGCCTCTTTGAAGAAGCGGGATATACCGATACGATGTTCAACGGCAGGAAACTGATGATCATCAAAGATACCGACACAGTGCTCAGAGAGATGTACGGTGATTATCTATCGCTTCCGCCTGAAGACAGAAGAAAACCTGAGCACTGTATTGACATGATGAACGCACCGACGGATTGTATCCGATGGTACAACAAAGCCCAATGATCCACAGCGGCCCAGAAAACGGAGACAACAATGAATGTTCTTTTTCTCACCATCGGCAGGCTGAAAGATATTAACGCACCGGGCATCTATACGGACCTGCTCCGGTTTTTCCACCAGGAAGGGCATGAAGTCTATGTAGCCTGTTCAAGGGAAAAAAAGCACAACCTTCCGACGGAGTACAAGAATGAGAACGGTTTCCATTTCCTGCGCGTAAAAATCGGGAACATCACCCAGTGCAGTACGATCGAAAAAGGGATTTCGACCGTCCGGGTACAGGGGCAGTATATCCGGGCAATCCAGAAGCACCTGCGGGACGTACGATTTAATCTTGTGATCTATACGACTCCGCCTATCACGCTGCTGAAAGCGGTGCAATATGTCAAAAACAGAGACGGGGCGAAGACCTACCTGCTTCTGAAGGATATCTTCCCCCAAAATGCCGTGGATATCGGACTTATGCCCAAAGAAGGCATCCGGGGAGCTCTGTACCGTCATTTCCGGCGACAGGAAAAGAAGCTCTACGCTGTTTCCGACCGGATCGGCTGCATGAGCCCGGCGAATGCAGCATACCTGATCCGGCATAATCCGGAAGTTGATCCAAACAAAACGGAAGTCTGTCCAAACACGACGGATCCGATCGACCGAAGCTGCACGGCGGAGGAACGGGAGACGATCCGGAAGAGGTACGGGATTCCCCCGGACAAGCAGGTTTTCGTTTACGGGGGGAATCTCGGGAAACCCCAGGATATCCCGTTTATCATCGAATGCCTGCAGGCTTGCCGGGATATAGACCAAGCCTTTTTCCTGATCGTCGGAAACGGTACAGAATACGGGAAACTGGAACGGTTCATCCAGGACCGTAAACCGGGCCATGTGAAGCTGATGCCGGAGCTGCCGAAGACGGACTACGACCAAATGATCGGAAGCTGTGATGCGGGGCTGATCTTCCTGGATCACCGGTTCACAATCCCCAATTTCCCCAGCCGGCTTCTCTCCTATATGCAGGCAAAACTTCCGACGCTGGCCTGTACAGATCCGAACACGGATATCGGTGATATCGTGGAGGAGGGCGGATTCGGCTGGAAATGTGAGAGCAATGATGCCGGCGCATTCAGGGATCTCATCCGGAAAATCTGTGCAACGGAACACAGCGATATGGGTGAAAAAGCCTTTGACTACCTGAACAAGCACTATACATCACAACTGGCATATACAACCATTATCCGTGCAATAAACGAAAAAGGGAACATATGAAACGGCTACTGATCATCAGCAACAATGTTTTAAGCACGACGAACAACAACGGGAAGACCATTCTCTCGTTTATTGAGGGAGCGGAAGGTCTTGAGGTCGCACAACTGTACTTCAGCGGTGAACTGCCGAGAGTCAGGGGCTACCGTTATTTCCAGATCTCCGATAAAGATATTATCCGAGGGCTTGTTTCACCATCCAAAAGAGGAAGGGAAAAACAGGCGACCGCGGCAGCAGCGGACGCCGATGATTTTTCCATCCGAGGGCGGGTAGGGCGAAATGACCTGACGCTGATGATCCGGGATATGCTATGGAACAACAAATGGGAATCTCCCGTATTGAAACAGTGGCTGGAAGCGTTTTCCCCGGACGCGATCCTTTTCGTGGCCGGTGACGCGCTGTTTGCCTATCCGATCTGCAACGCAATCCGGGACAAATTCCAGGCGAGGCTGACGGTTTACGTGACAGATGACTATATCATGCCCCGAACCGGGGAACCTTTCCTGCACCGGATGCGGAGAGAACGGATCCGCAAGTACCTGGAAAGCACCGTAACCCGCGCTGACTGCTTCTACACCATTTCCGGATTGATGCACGACGAATACCTCCGGGAGATGAAGGCAGAGAGCTTCATCGCGGTCAATTTTCCCGACGACCTGTTTATCCCGGACCGGAGGGAGCCGGAGCAGACCGTCCTCACCTATACCGGCAGCGTCTATTACGGGCGGGCAAAGATCCTCGGGGAGATCGCGAAGATCCTCAAGCGGCGGAACGAACAGGATCCCGGCACCCGGGCCATTCTGCGAATCTATTGCAACCGGACACCGGATGATGAACAGATGCGGGAAATGATCATTGACGGCGGGAGTGAATACGGCGGATCCCTTCACCGGGAAGAACTGAAACAGACACTGAACGAATCCACCCTGCTGGTTTTTGCTGAATCGTTCGAGCAGGAGCAGATCGAAAAAACCAAGTACTCCCTGTCAACAAAAGTGCCGGAATACCTGTCTGTCGGCCGGCCGATCCTGGCGATCGGTCCGGAAGGAATCGGATCCATTGAATACCTGAAGGATGTATCCTTCTGCATCAACGACATCCGGGAACTGGAAGAACGAATCCTGCACGTGCTGGCATCCGGACAGGACTTTGAAGAGAAGGGAAAGGCAGCGCGGGAGAAATACCTGAAAAACCACAACAAGAAAGAGCAGCAACGGGCGTTCCTGCATCATGTGACAGGAGAGGATGAACCGGAGTGAAAACCATCAGGTCTGTCAGGCTTTTCTATATCATATACACGCTATATACCCTGTTTGTCATGAGCGTATCGAACTACCAGGTCAAGCATGCAGCGGCCGGATTGGGCGCGATCTGGATCGTTTTCTTCTTCTTCCATCTCGGGTATAAAGCCAACCGGCGCATCCGGACAGAAAACCAGGCACACGAAGCTGCTGATATCCAGTATCCCCTTTCGAAAGTCGTTCAATGGCGCCCCCGGCAATATGTGATTGCCGCTGCAGCATCCTGGGCCTGTTCCATCATCGCAGCCAGGTTTTATACCGGGAACGGCTTTATGACCGTGATCCGAAGTATCACAGGGGGCGGAAATTCCATCTACAATGCCTACCAGAAATACTTTGCAGAGGGAAACCTGGGCGCCTTCTCCATCAGCAAGATCCCCTATATCCTAATGATGGCCTTCCTGGTGATCATCCTCATCGTCAGCTATGTAGGAATCCTGCTGTGCAATAAACACAAACCTTCCATTATCCAGATCTGTTACCTGGGAATGATTACATTATCCTACCTGTATTTCGGCATGGCACGGGGGACAAATTTTGAAACCTATATTGTCTTTGTGATCATCTCCTTCTGCCTGCTGAAGAAGGCCAACTCCGTTTCCATGAAAAAGAGAGGGAAGCTGCTCATCATCTTCCTTGCGGCCTGCGTGGCAATGGTGCTTGTCTACCGGTTTGTCGTTATGGCGAGGGGCGTGGTTTTCAGCAACGGAATCTGTCCTGAGATCCAATACGACCCGAGCCGGGTCATATCACTTGCTTTTCCGACGCTGGTCACCATGGGGCTTTCCTTTTTCGGATACCTGGGGTACGGGATCTACACGATCGGGGTTGTGCTGACAGAGGTGGGCTGTTCGACACTGGAGCGATTCGGAGCCCTTATTCTGCCGAAAGGATTCTCGATCACAGACGGGACATCGCTGAATTCCGTGCTGTCACAGACAATCGATATCGGCGTGAAATGGTCACCGGACTTCAACGGACTGACAGACCTGCTGGGGATTCCCCTGTTCATCGGCCTGGTCATTTTACTGGGCTATTTCCTTTGCAGTGTGACAAACAGCGATACCCCGGAACTGCTGAAAGAAGTAATCCAGGTTGTCATCTTTATTGAGATGCTGTCCATCCCCGTCGGCAATTTTATCGTTGCCAGTTCATCCAACGAGCTGCTGGTGGTCTATGTACTGATCTGGTACGTGTCAGCAAGATATTTGCGCGTCAAGGTTAAGGTATAACCGGAGGAAAAGAATCCATGCAAAATCCGCCGCTTATTACATGTTATATCCTGACATACAGACGGTTTGAAAACCTTTTTACCACGATCGACTCAGTGCTTGTGCAGGATTATCCAAGGATCGAGATCGGAATCTTCGACGACGGATCGGATGGATTTCCCGAAGAAGAGATCCGGGAATATATCGACCGCCGTAAAGGGGATAACATTGAAAGCATTGTGATCCACAGAAACAGGCAAAACCTTGGCACGGTGAAGAACATGAACATCATGCTGTCCCTGACGCAGGGAGAATACCTGCTTGACATACCGGCGGAAGACTCACTGGCTTCCCGCAGTGCCTGCTCGACCATTGCTGAAGCGTTCAGGGAGACCGGAGCAGAGATCCTATTCTCATACAAGAGCGTACTCGATCAGGACGGACGGGAGACGGGCACCACGCCAAGCAGACACTGCGCAAAAAGGCTGCAGCGAATGGACGCCGGGCAGCAGTACCGCTGGATCGCCTGCGGCGCACCGTTTACCGGGGCCGGAATGTACTACACCAGGAAGATCATTGAACAGCTGGGAGGCTTTGACGAAGAATACCGGCTCCAGGAGGACGGGCCTTTTTTCCTGAAGGCGACACGCGAAGGCCACCGTATCGGTTTTATTGAGAAGACGACATACCAGTACAGAATGGGCACGGGGGTGACCTCCGGCAAGGAAAACAATCCGATGCTGGTACAGGATGTGCTGAAACTATTTGACAAAGAGATCATGCCTTATATCGACCGGTTTTCGCCTTTTGAGCGACGGTGTATCCGATACGAAACAGAACGAATCCGGAAACCGAAACGGATGGACAGATCGCAGAAGATCAAACTGATCCTTGCATATCCGGATGTCGTCCTGTACAGAAAAATCTTTTCCCACTGACCGGATCCGGCCAACTGAAGAATCACAGAAAGGTGAATCCTATGCTTGTAACAAAATACGTTTTCCAGCCGCACGGTGATGAGCGGGGACAACTGGTGGCCCTGGAGGAACACAAGGATATCCCGTTTGAGATCAAACGGGTATACTACATGTATCAGACAGGAGAAGGCGTGCGGCGCGGCTATCACGCGCACAAGAGCCTGGAGCAGATCCTGATCTGCATCCACGGAACGTGCAAGGTGCTGCTGGACGACGGCCGGGAGAAAAAGGTCGTACCGCTTGAAAAACCCTATGAAGGGCTTTATGTTTCCAATGCGATGTGGCGGGAGATGTTTGACTTCTCCCCGGACGCGGTGCTGATGGTGCTGGCATCGGAATTCTATGATGAATCAGACTATATCCGGAACTATGATGAGTTCCTGGAATACATCAAGACCCACGGGGATTCCTCCGCGAACGAAGGAGCATGAGGGAATGAAAATACCGTTTGTTACCTTCCTGCCCATGGAAAAGGAACTCGATCAGGAACTGCGGGACGCTTTTGACCGGGTACTGACGAATTCCTGGTATATCCTGGGCAAGGAAGACGAGGCGTTTGAAGAAGCCTTCGCAGAATACTGCGGGACAAAGCACTGCGTGGGTGTCGGCAACGGACTGGACGCCCTGATGCTGAGCCTGAAAGCGATGGACATCGGCGAAGGCGATGAAGTGATCATTCCGTCCAACACGTTTATCGCAACGGCGCTGGCGGTGACCTATGCCGGGGCGAAACCTGTTTTTGCGGAACCGGATATCCGGACATTCAACCTTGAGCCGGAGCTTATTGAGCAGGTGATCACGGAGAAGACGAAAGCCATCATACCGGTTCATCTTTACGGCCAGCCCTGCGACATGGACCCGATCATGGCGATCGCCGGGAAACACGGCCTGAAAGTGATCGAGGACTGCGCCCAGGCACACGGCGCGACGTATAAAGGGCGGAAAATCGGAACCTTCGGGGATGCTGCCGCTTTCAGTTTCTATCCGGGAAAGAACCTCGGCGCCCTCGGCGACGCCGGAGCGGTGGTCACGGATGACGACGAGCTGGCCACCAAGATCCGGATGCTCGGCAATTACGGATCGGATTACAAGTATCATCATGTGCTCAAAGGAAACAACAGCCGGCTGGATGAACTCCAGGCCGCTTTGCTGCTTGCCAAGCTGCCCTCGCTGGACCGGATGAACGAAGAACGGCGGCGTATCGCAGAATGTTTCCTGACAGGGATCAAAAACCCGGATGTCATCCTTCCCTATATTCCGGACGACTGTACACCCGTATGGCATGTATTCGGCATCCGGTGCTCCCGGCGCGACGCGCTGGAAAAACACCTGAACGACAAGGGAATCGGCACAAACAAGCATTATCCGACGCCGATGCACCTGCAGGAATGCTACCGGGACCTCGGATACCGGGAGGGAGACCTTCCCGTTGCGGAAGAGATCAGCAGGACCGAACTGAGTTTACCGCTGTACTACGGGATGACGGAAGAGCAGATCCAGACAGTTATTGACGCGGTAAACGAATTCAGATAAGGCGGAGAGAAAGAGTGGACGTTCGGAGATACCAGGACAAGGACCAGCCGATCTGGGACACATTCAACCAGGGCGCAAAAAACAGGCTGTTCATGTTTGACCGGAATTACATGGATTACCACCGGGACCGGTTCCAGGACCATTCCCTTCTGTTTTACCACGACGACGAACTGATCGCCCTGCTGCCTGCGTGCGAACGAGGGGGAGAGCTTTTTTCCCACGCGGGACTGACATACGGGGGGTTTCTGACCGGCACGGGAATGAAACAGCACACGATGAACGACTGTTTCGAAGGGCTGATCCGGTATTGCCGGGAGAACGGGCTGAAAAAGATCACCTATAAACCGATCCCGCATATCTATCATACCCAGCCGGCAGAAGAGGATCGCTATACCCTGTTTGCAAACGGAGGGAAACTGACCACCATTGACGCGTCCACCTACCTGAACCTGAACACCCCGCTGAAAATGCCCAAAGGGCGAAAGGCACAGATCTCCCGGGCCAGGCGGGAAGGGGCCGTTATCGAAGTGCTGACCGAACAACAGGACTACGACCGATTCATCGACCTTGAAAACGAGGTCCTGACAACGCGGCATGAAACCCAGGCGGTTCATACGGGAAAAGAACTGAAACTGCTGCATGACCGCTTTCCGGAGAACATTCATCTCTTTGCCGCAATGAAAGACGGAAAAATGATCGCCGGGACAGTGATCTATGAATACGATACGGCAGTGCACACCCAGTACATGGCAGCAAACGAGGAAGCCCGGCAGATCGGCGCCCTGGACCTCGCGGTGGCAACCGTGATCGAACGGTACCGGGACAGTAAAAGATGGCTGGATTTCGGTATCTCAACAGAGCACGGCAGGATCTACCTGAACGAAGGCCTTATTGCCCAAAAGGAAGGCTTTGGCGGCAGGACCGGTGTTTATGAGATCTGGGAGCTTGGATTATGAAGATTTCCTTCCTTGTGACATACTACAACCAGGCGGAGTTTGTTCCCAAGAGCCTGGACAGCATCCTGGCCATTGACCTGCCGGAAGAATGGGAGATCCTCGTGGGAGACGACGGATCGACAGACGGAACGCAGGACAGGGTCCGTGAATACATGGACCGATATCCGGGACGGATCCAACTGTATGAAATGCCGCGGGAACCGGGAAAGAAATACCAATCCGTTATGCGGGCAAGCGAAAACCGGCTGAACCTGCTCGGGCATGCCACGGGAGACTGCTGCTGTTTCCTGGACGGAGACGATTATTACCTTGACCGGAGTTTTGTCCGGGAAGCGATCCGCGTGCTGGAAAACCAGACGAACGTCACGGCCGTGGCTTTCGGATTCGCATTCAGCGAGAACGGAAAACTGACGGAGGAGTTCCTGCTTCCGGCGGAATCCGGTTTTATCGATCAAAGCGCCTATATCAGGGGCATGTATACCCATGCAGGCGCTGCCGTTTTCCGAAACACATGGGACGGGCCGCGGCTGGAATCCCTCCGGAAACTGCGCTTCTTTGACGACAACAACATCATGATGAGCAGCCTGGCCTGCGGTGAAATGTACTACATCAACCGGATCGTTTATGCATACCGGCAGGTGACCGGCAGCGTTTACACGAGCATGAACTTCCTGGAGAAGGCAACGCTCAATGTACAGGGGTTTGACGTGGACCGGCAACTGATCGGGAAAGACCTGGAAAACGCCCTGATCCGCAGAATGGCCAATCCGCTGCTGAGCATGTATCTGTGGCGAAACGCACTGCCGAAGTACCTGAAGGGCGGGAAACTGGAACAATACCGGGACGGGAGCAAGCACCTGGAGGGTTCTGTCGCCTATCGACTGCTGATATGGCCGGAGCTGCCGAAAAAAGAGCGGGCGGAGGTCCGGAAAATCATTCACCGCGCAGCGCGTATCCATCCGGAACAAGCGTGCAGACAGGGGATCAAACATCTACTCAAAGGAAACAAGGCATGAAGAAACAGATTTCGGGAGGAATGGTCCTCTCTCTAATTTCCCAGGCGATCTCGATCACGGTCGGCCTGACTTATACGCCGATCATGATCCGGATCCTGGGGCAGAGCGAGTACGGCCTGTATCAACTGGTCCAGTCTGTGGTCAATTACCTGAACCTGATGAACTTCGGTTTCAGCGGGGCATATATCCGGTATTTTTCCATGGCACGGGGGAAGGGCGACCGGGACGGCATCGCCAATATCAACGGCATGTTCATGAAGGTATTCCTGTGCATCGGATTCCTTGTCCTCATCGGCGGAATGATCCTGCTGGCCAATATCCATATACTGGGTACGCAGATCACAGAAGCAGAATATGTCATCGCACGGAAGCTGCTGATCATCATGGTCATCAGCCTTTCCCTGTCCTTCCCGAACAGCCTGTTCACCATCTTCATGGCGGCCAACGAGGATTTTATCTTCAACCGGATCGTGAACATCGTCACGAACATCATCCTGCCGCTGATCACCCTGCCGCTCCTGTTCCTGGGCTACGGCTCCGTCGGGGTGGTGGCGGCCTCCCTGGGCATGTCGGTGCTGCGATTCATCATCAATGCGGTATACTGCAAAAAGAAGCTGCAGATGAAGATCAACCTGGGCTTTACGGACATGAAACTGTTCAAAGGCCTGGTCGGCTATACGTTCTTCATCTTCCTGAGCGATATTGTTGACCAGCTGAACCTGAACGTGGACAAATTTCTGCTGGGCCGGATGGTCGGCACGGTTTCCGTCGCTATCTACGGCGTCGGTTTCCTGCTGAAGCAACACTACACCGGCATCTCCTGGCTGATACCCGAAATGTATATACCGGAGGCGAACCGGCTTGCGATCGAAGAAAAAGACGACTGGAAACTGACCCTCATCTTCACAAAGATGGGAAAGATCAACAACTATATCTGCCTGCTGGTCATTACCGGGTTTATCCTGATCGGACAGGAATTTATCAGCCTGTGGGTCGGCGAAGGATATGAAAAATCCTTCTACGTTGCCCTGATCCTGATGGTGGCGGGTTATATCCCGGCAGTCCAGACGCTGGGCGTCAATATCCAGAACGCGAAGAACATGCACAGGATGCGGTCGATCGTTTATTTCGGGATTGCCTGCGTCAATGTGGTCTGCAGCATTTTCCTGATCCGGCTGTGGGGAGAAATCGGCACATCCCTGGGCACATTGATCGCGGTCCTGATCGGCTCGGGCATCTTTATGAATATCTACTATCACAAGGTGATCAAACTGGACGTCATTTATTTCTGGAAACAGATCCTGGGATGGACGGTAACCGCCGGGGCACTGATGGCTGTGGTCTGGGCAATCAAGCGGCAGATCGTGATCAACACCTGGCCGACGCTGATCCTGTTCATCCTGATCTATACCGGTTTGTATCTTTCAGTCCTGTGGTTTGCGTGGATGAAGAAATCAGAGAAAGCCGCGATCAAGCAGGCGGCCCGACAGCTTCTCAGGAGATCAGAAAAAACAGACGGAGCTGAGCAGAATGAAGGGTAAGATCAAGGAAATCATCCGGAAAGCGCCGGGGATGAACCGCCTGCTGGCTGCGATGGAAGAGAACCAGGAAGCGATCAGGATCCTGAACTATGAAAACCTGATCATTGCCCAGGAAGGCATTGACCTGCGCCTGAAGATGAAGAAAAACGCGGGTGAAAAGATCAATGTGGTCTTTGTATGCCATCGGCCTGCCATCTGGGGATCGCTGCAGAGCGTGTACGAAGCATTGATGGCTGATGAACGGTTTCGGGTAACAATTGTCACCATACCGAATAAAAAGCAGCTGCCGGGGAAAGGGTTGCGGCACGAAGAATATGAATGGGAAGGTGCAGAAGAGTTCTGGAAAGGTGAAGAGTGCCTGAAGGGGTATGATGACGAGACCGGGGAGTGGCTCGACCTGCGGTCACTCAGGCCGGATTATCTATTTTTCCAGCAACCGTACAATATTGCGCGACCAATGCAATACAGGAGTCCGATCGTATCGAAATACTGCAAGATCGCGTATGTCGCCTACTTTGCGCCAACTGATTTCGGCGAAATCTATGACGAGTGCGCACCTATCGATTACCTGTCGGACCTGTCTTTCTTTTTCGCACAACACCGACGGGACGAACAGCATGTCAGGGAGCGGTTCGGGCTGTTCGACAACACTTGCCAAATCATCAATACCGGCTATCCGCGGTATGATCATATCGAGGACTACAAGGGACAGAACTGCGGGATCTGGAACAGTGAAGAATCCTTCAAAATCCTTTGGACACCCCGATGGACAACCAATGAAGACAACTGCTTCTTCTTCGCTTACAAAGACCACTTCAACGCCTACTGCAAAGCACATCCCGAGATCGAATTCACTTTCCGGCCGCATCCCCAGGCATTCCGGGAGTGGCAGGCGACAGGAGAGATGACGGCGGAAGAGATCACCCGTTTTAAGGCAAGCTATGTCGGAAACATGCACCTGGATGAGGCGAAAACCTATTTCCCACTGATGTTTTCCACGGACTGCCTGGTCACAGACAAATCCTCGATGCTGGTTGATTTCTTCTTTACTGGAAAACCTATCATCCTTTGCCGCAATGACAACATAAAAAGCTCCGCCTATGAGGAACTGGCCGAGGGAATCTATGAAGTATATTCCTGGAATGAGCTTGAAGACCGAATTCAGAGGCTGATGAGCGGAGAGGATCCGCTGAAGGAAAAACGGCGGGAGATCGCGGAAGGATTCCTCAGGAGGAGCGGGCAGAAAGCCTCTGCCCTGATTCATGATATCCTATTGGCAGACGCGATGAAATAACGATACACGGGAGAAATGAAAGCATGAAAAGAGTTATCACTTACGGGACCTTCGACCTGCTTCACTACGGACATATCAATCTCCTGCGCCGGGCAAAGGCACTGGGAGATTACCTGATCGTTGCCTTATCCACTGACGAATTCAACTGGAACGAGAAACACAAGAAGACCTATTTCTCCTATGAACAGAGGAAGCAACTGCTGGAATCCATAAGATATGTGGACCTGGTGATTCCCGAGGAGAACTGGCAACAGAAACGAACGGACATTCATGAGTACCATATCGATACGTTTGTCATCGGAGATGACTGGACAGGTAAATTTGACTTCCTGAAAGACGAGGGTGCCGAGGTGGTCTACCTGGAAAGAACGCCGGAGATCAGCAGCACACAAATCAAGAAGGATCTGTTTGTTTCCGATCCGGGAGCAGAGAGTAAGCTAAGCCACGACGAGCTGAACACAGATCCGGTCTGAGATATCGAAAGGCACAGGAGGGCAGCCAGCTGCCACGGGAGGAACAGGTTGATATGAAATTACCTTCGTTGGGATCACGGTGGCGCCATATTGCGGAAGAAAGTTTCACCCGGATTCTTCTGGCCGGAGCTTTTCTGTTATGGCTTTATCTGGTCAGAAGCGAAAAAATGGATCCGGATGAATTCATCATCTACTGCGTGGTCTCTGTTTTCGCGAGTTTGTTTTTTGCGGAATGCCGTTTGCCTGAAACAGTAAATGTGATCGCAAAGGTGATGGCATATTTTACGATCCTGGTATACATGTTCTACAGGATCAGCGCAACGGGATGGATCATGTGGAACGACAACGCTCCCTCCTACCTGGGGCTGGTTCGCGCAACGATGTATCATGCAATCAAAGTACTGGGCGTTGGCCTCTTTATCCTCCAAATCAAGCGCAACCTGAGAAGGGCAGCCATGACGCTGATCTACTGCCTGATCATGTACTTTTCCTACGCAAACACGGGGATGTACCAGCTACTGGAGCTGACAGCCATCATCATGCTGTCAGATTACTTTGAGAAACCCAGGACAACCGCATATTTTTACCTGGGGACAATCCTAAGCTTTGTCATATTTATGATTTTTATGAATCATGCGGGAGTCGTTGAGAATCAGGAATTCCAACGGCACAATACCATCGTGTATACATACGGCATGGGGCATACGAATCATGTAGGGGCGCTGATGGTGCTTACGCTATTTGTGCTCTGGTACCTGTTCCTGAAGCGGCATTATTTGATCTCAGCGGTTGTATTCGCTGCAGGCGCCTTCCTGATCTGGAAAATCACGGACAGCCGGACTGCGGCCCTGACGGCACTGTTCTTTGCAGTGATGAATCCCATTTATTCATGGATCGTACGGAAAAAGAAGGAAAAAGCGTTTAAACTATTCGCTTTTGCTCCGGTATTCTGCATGGTGATCAGTGTCGTTATCACAAAATTCATGGTGCCGCTTTTATCAGGACATGTGGATGACACTTTTCTGATGAGATTCAGCTTTCCTTTAGCCGCGCTGAATGAAGGAAGCCTGCAATGGATGGACAATGCGGTACCGATCGGAAGCCACATACTGGATAATATCACATGGAACATGCTCATCTACTTTGGTATTATCCCGGCGCTGCTAATGACGGCGATCGTTACCTGGCAGGGCATATGTTTTGAAAAAAACAAGCAGTACGACGAACTCATGATATTTGTCGCATTTTGCGTATACGGAATGATGGAAACCATTCCGCTGATGCTGTTCTTCAATTGCGTTCCGGTGCTGGTTCAGGGGAACCTCCAGATGAAGCAAGCTGATGGAAGAACAGAGGGGAATTTATTGAAAAAGGCTATCAATAAGCCAGGAAAGTACAGAAACAGAAAGGGATCAAACGACAAATGAGCAGCATCAAGGAGAGATTTAAAGGAAAAACCCTTGTGATCACCGGCGGAACCGGTTCGTTCGGCTCCACGGTACTCAAGCATTTCCTGACTACCGATATCGGCGAGATCCGGATCTTCAGCCGGGATGAAAAGAAGCAGGACTGGATGCGCCATTCCCTGCAGGCGCATTATCCGGATTATGCCTCCAAAGTGAAATTCTTTATCGGAGATGTACGCAACCTGGATTCTGTCCGGGATGCCCTGTATGGAGCCAACTATATTTTTCACGCGGCGGCCCTGAAGGAGGTTCCCTCCTGCGAATTCTTCCCGATGGAGGCTGTGAAGACGAACGTGATCGGGACAGACAACGTGATCACGGCCGCGGTGGAGAACAAGGTGGAACGGGTCGTGTTCCTCTCCACCGACAAGGCAGCGTATCCGATCAACGCGATGGGGATGACGAAGGCGGTTGGCGAGAAAGTGGTCCAGGCCCGGGCGCAGAGCGCCTACGACCGGTCCGGGACGGTGCTGGCCTGCACGCGGTACGGAAACGTCATGTGTTCCCGCGGTTCGGTGATCCCGCTGTTCATTGACCAGATCAAGCGAAAGGCACCGATCACGATCACGGACCCGAACATGACCCGATTCCTGATGAACCTGGACGAGGCGGTGGACCTGGTGGCCTTTGCGTTTGAACATGCAGAACCCGGGGACCTGTTCATCCAGAAGGCGGACGCTTCGACGATCGGCGACCTGGCGAAGGGCGTGATGAAGCTGTTCGGAGAAACCGAGTGCAAGGTGATCGGCTCCCGGCACGGAGAAAAGCTCTACGAAACCCTGATGACCCGGGAAGAACGGCTGCGGTCCACTGACATGGGCCAGTACTTCCGGATCTCCCCGGACGCCCGCGGACTGAACTACGACAAGTTCTATATCCAGGGAACCGTGCGGACGGAGGGGGAGGACGCCTATACGAGCCACAACACGAACCGGCTGGACGTGGACGGCGTGGTGGCGAAGATCATGACAACAGACTATGTGAAGGAAGAACTGGAAGGACGGCCACACCTGGTGGAGGCTTGATTCAATTCACAATTCACAATTCATAATGATGGGAAGCCCATTGCAGACACAGAAGAGAATTCGAGGGAACTGTTCATGACCAAATGGAAGAACAACGGAAAACTGAAGCTGCTGATCATCGTCGGGACGCGGCCGGAGATCATCCGGCTGGCAGCGGTGATCAAGAAGTGCCGGAAGTATTTCGACACGATCCTGGCACATACGGGGCAGAACTACGACTATACCCTGAACGGGGTGTTCTTCAAAGATCTCGGGCTGGATGACCCGGAAGTATACATGGACGCGGTCGGGGACGATCTCGGGGCGACGATGGGGAACATCGTCGACAAATCCTACAAGCTGATGGTTTCCCTGCGGCCGGACGCCGTGCTGGTACTCGGGGATACCAATTCCTGTTTGTCCGTTATCGGTGCGAAACGGCTCCATATCCCGATTTTCCACATGGAAGCCGGGAACCGGTGCAAGGACGAGTGCCTGCCGGAGGAGACGAACCGGCGGATCGTGGACATCATCTCAGACGTGAACCTGGCTTATTCCGAACATGCCCGAAGATACCTGGCTGACTGTGGACTGCCGAAGGAGCGGACCTATGTGACGGGGTCCCCCATGGCGGAGGTGCTGACGGAGAACCTGGAAGCGATCCGGGCGTCGGACGTGCATGAACGGCTGGGACTGGAAAAGGGAAAGTATATCCTGCTCTCCGCCCACAGGGAAGAGAACATCGACACGGAGAAGAACTTTACCTCCCTGTTCACCGCGATCAACAAAATGGCAGAGAAATACGACCTGCCGATCCTGTACTCCTGCCACCCCCGGAGCAGGAAGCGGCTGGAAGCCTCCGGATTTGCGCTGGACAGGCGGGTCATCCAGCATGAGCCGCTGGGATTCCACGACTACAACTGCCTGCAGATGAACGCGTTCTGCGTGGTCTCCGATTCCGGCACGCTGCCGGAAGAGAGCTCCTTCTTTACCTCCATCGGCCATCCGATCCCGGCGGTGTGCATCCGGACCAGTACAGAGCGGCCGGAAGCACTGGACAAGGCATGTTTTATCCTGTCCGGGATCGATACGACCGGCCTGCTGCAGGCGGTGGACACAGCGGTTGAGATGGTGAGGAACGAGAAGAACGGCGGGGCCGTTCCGGTACCGGACTATACGGACATCAACGTATCCGACAAGGTCGTGAAGATCATCCAGAGCTATGTCGGGGTAGTCAATAAAATGGTTTGGAGAAAAGACACATGAAAGTACTGGTGACCGGAGCGAAAGGGTTTGCCGGGCGGAATATCGTCGAGAACCTGAAGTGTATCCGGGACGGGAAAAACAAGACACGGCCGGAGCTGAAGATCGATGAGATCTATGAATACGACCTGGAGAACACTCCGGAAGAGCTGGATCAGTTCTGCGCCAAGGCAGACTGGATCTGCCATCTGGCGGGGGTGAACCGGCCGAAAGATCCCAAGGAATTCCAGGGGGGGAATTTCGGGTTTACTTCCACACTCCTGGATACCCTGAAGAAACACAACAACAAAGCTCCGATCATGATCTCATCTTCCCTGCAGGCAACGCTGGCAGGGAGGTTCGGAGAAAGCGAATACGGGAAGAGCAAACTCGCCGGGGAAGAACGGATGTTCTCCTACGGGAGGGAAACCGGCGCGCCGGTATACGTCTACCGGTTCCCGAACCTGGTGGGGAAATGGGTGAAGCCAAACTACAATTCGGCAGTCGGGACCTTCTGCAACAACATTGCGAACGACCTGCCGATCCAGGTGAATGATCCGAGGGTAGAACTGGAGATGCTGTTTATCGACGACCTGATCGATGAACTGCTGGACTGCATGGAGGGGCATCCGCACCGATGCGAGTATCCCAAGACCGGAGAAACAGCTGACGGCATCACCTATGACGGGCTGACACCAAGACCGGCTGAAGACGGGCGATACTGCTATGCTCCGGTGACGCATAAAGCGACACTGGGGCAGATCGTGGAATTGCTGCACACGTTCCACGACCAGCCGAAGACGCTGGTGATGCCAGCAATCCCTTCCGGTTCTTTTGAGAAGAAACTCTACTCCATGTACCTTTCCTACCTGCCGAGGGAAAAGGCTGCCTTTGACCTGAAGATGAACTGCGACGAGAGGGGTTCCTTTACGGAACTGCTGAAGACCGCAGATCACGGACAAATCTCGGTGAACATCTCCAAACCGGGGATCACGAAAGGACAGCACTGGCACAACAGCAAGTGGGAGTTCTTCATCGTGGTCGCCGGGCACGGACTGATCCAGGAGCGCAAGATCGGGACGGAGGAGATCATCGAGTTTGAGGTAAGCGGCGAGAAAATCCAGGCGGTGCATATGCTGCCGGGGTATACGCACAACATCATCAACCTGTCAGAGACGGAGAATCTGGTGACGGTGATGTGGGCAAACGAACAGTTCGATCCGAGCAGACCTGACACATTCCATGAAGAGGTTTAGGGAGGGAAAACCATGCAGATAAAAAAAGACTTTGAAACCGGGATCAACCTGAAGGACCTGTTTTTTCACGTGCTGTATCGCTGGAGGAGTATCCTCGTATTTGCCCTGATCCTTGCAGCGGCATTCGGCGCCCGCCAGTATTTCTCCCTGAAAACCACCCATGATGCCGGAAAGCTGACGAAAGAAGAACGCCAGTACCAGATCGACCTGCAGAACTACAAGGAGAACCTGCAAAGCAACCGGAATATTGTCCAGGACAAAACGAAGCGCCTGCAGGAACAGAATGACTACCGGGACGGGTCAATCTTTATCCAACTGGATGCACAAAGCGTGTGGACAGCGTCCAACAAATACCTGGTGAGAATCGACAGATCTGTTCTGGATTCATTACCGGAGAACCTGTCGACCGATCCTGCGGACGACGTCCTTTCCGCCTACAGTGCACCACTTTCAGAAGTGACAGATCAAGAGACCCTGAAAGAAGCATTCGGGACAGAAAAAGCAGAGTATATCGATGAACTCATCACAGTCAACACAAACCTGGCAGAGAATACCGTGACGGTATCCGTTGTCGGACCTTCAAAGGAAGCGGTCCAAAACGGGATGAGCTGCATTGATGCAGGCATGAAAGCGGTGGCGGCCGGAAAAGCACAGGGGATCTACCAGCACGAACTGATGCTTGCCAGCGAGAGCGTGTCCATGATTCCCAATGAAATCCTGGCATCCAAACAGGACGAGCTTGCCAAATCCATGGAAGAAAACCAGAAAACGCTGCAGACTGCGCGACAGAAGGTGGACGACATGGAGGTCAAAGGGGAACCGAAGCAACCCGGAAATCACATCATAAAAATGTCGGTGATCGGGTTTGTCCTCGGCGCATTTATCCTCATGCTCCTTTATGCTGCCAGATACCTGACATCCGGATGGCTGATGAGCGGCAACGACCTGACCGAGCGCTACGACATCCCTGTTTTCGGCAGCTTCCAAAGATCTTCATCGATTCATAACAATAAAGGTCTGGATCAGCTGATCGCAAAATGGGAACTGAAAAACAAGGAAACAGATGCACAGAAGGAATATTCAAGGATCGCCGCCCTGCTTTCCAAGCATTCGGAGATCCAAAGCATCCTGCTGATATCCACCCTTTCAGCGGACAAGCTGGAGCCCTTCATGAAAGCGCTGGCGGCCTGCCTCCCTGAAAAAACCATGACGGTCCAGGCGGATTTCCTCCACAACGACCATGCCGTTACAGAGGCAGCAGATGCGGACGCGGTAATCATCACCGAAGAACGGAAGCTATCCAGGAAACAGGACATTGAAAAAATGGCGGAAACCCTGATCATCTGCAAAGCAAAAGTGATCGGCGCGATCGTGCTATAAGATCCAACGGACAGAGGAACAAGCAAATGGAAAGAACGACAAGAACAAACAACCGAAACAAGAAACGAAAACTGGAGCACTGGCAGATTATCTCTGCCTTACTCATGGTCTATGATTTCATTGCTGTCTGTCTTTCCTATTTTATTGCCCTCTGGCTTCGATTTGACGGGCTGGTGAAGAGCATCCCGTCCTATTATTTCGAACCGTACCATCAGTATATCTATCTCTTTGCGGCGGGCAGCATTATCATCTTTGTCCTGTTCCGCATGTACAACAGCATGTGGCGGTTCGCCAGCTATTCGGAGTTTATCCGTACTTTCCTCGGCTCCCTCACTTCCTCCATACTGCACACAATACTTATCACAGTACTCCGCAGGAGAATGCCCATCTCCTATTACCTGATCGGCGCCGGATTACAGTTTCTCTTTTTGATCGGCATTCGTTTTTCTTTCCGGTTTGTGCAGCTCATGAAAAACCGGCATGAGCCGCCGGGACCGGGGGCGAAACGGGTTATGCTGATCGGCGCCGGAAACGCCGCGCAGTCAATCCTGAAAGATATGACGCGAGCAAGGGAAGTCCAGGATAAGATCGTCTGCATTATCGATGACAATCCAAACAAATGGCATCGATATATGGAAGGCGTTCCGATCGTCGGCGGGCGTGACGATATCATGGCTGCCGTCGAAAAATACAAAGTGGATGAGATCTATCTTGCGATTCCCAGCGCGACTATCCAGCAGCGGCGGGATATCCTGGCGATCTGCAGTGAGACCGGATGCAAGCTGAAGCAGCTGCCGGGACTCTATCAGCTGGTGAACGGCGAGGTCGCGATCAGCGTGATGAAGGAGGTGTCGATCGAAGACCTGCTGGGCCGGGAACCAATCAAAGCGAACCTGGAGGAAGTGTTTTCCTTTATCCATGGGAAAACGGTGCTGGTTACCGGCGGCGGCGGGAGCATCGGATCAGAACTATGCCGGCAGATCGCGGCACATGAACCGAAGCTGCTGATTATATTCGATATTTATGAAAACAATGCTTACAGTATTCAACTGGAGCTAAAAGAAAAGTATCCGGATCTCCCGGTGGAGACGTTGATCGGCTCGGTGCGCGACAGCCGGCGCATTTTCCAGGTCTTTGAAACCTATAAGCCGGAGATCGTGTATCATGCTGCAGCGCATAAACACGTTCCGCTGATGGAAGACAGCCCCTGCGAAGCGATCAAAAACAATGCGATCGGGACATACAAAACCGCATACGCAGCCATGATCCACGGATGTAAGCGCTTTGTGCTCATCAGCACAGACAAGGCCGTTAATCCAACCAATGTGATGGGCGCATCGAAACGGATCTGTGAAATGGTGATCCAGAGCTTTGACAAGAAGATCAAAGCGGGGAAAGCCAACGAGATCCCGCAACTGTTTACGCATGACGGAATTGAGAACGCAGACAAGAGCGGGGACGGGACGATCTTTGAGAATATCCGAACGGAGTTTGTGGCAGTTCGATTCGGCAACGTGCTCGGTTCCAACGGATCCGTGATCCCGATCTTCAAGAAACAGATCGAGCAGGGCGGACCGGTGACGGTCACACATCCGGATATCATCCGATACTTCATGACGATCTCAGAGGCCGTATCGCTGGTGATGCTGGCCGGAACAAAAGCCGAGGGCGGGGAGATCTTCGTGCTGGACATGGGGAGCCCGGTCAAAATCGACACACTGGCGCGGAACCTCATCAAACTGTCCGGATTTAAACCGGATGTCGATATTAAGATCGTCTATACCGGCCTGAGACCCGGAGAGAAACTATATGAAGAAAAGCTCATGAATGAGGAAGGAATAACGAAGACGGGAAATGAGTTGATTTTCATCGGGAAACCCCTGGAATTTGACGAAAATGAATTCCTGAAAGACCTGGAAGACCTGATGCTTGCGGCTTACAACAACAAGCCCAGTATCCGGGAACTGATCAGCAGGATGGTGAGCACATTCCATCCGGAGATGATCGGCCGGAAAGATGAGCAATACGAAAAACTGGTGAGCAAATCAAAGTAAGAACAGCAAGGAGCGGACAGAAATGATGCGGATTGCTGTAGCCGGAACCGGCTATGTCGGTTTATCTTTGGCGGTTCTGCTGAGCCAGCGGTACGAAGTGACCGCGGTGGACATCCTGGCGGAGAAGGTGGAGAAGATCAACCGGCGGGAATCGCCGCTGCGGGATGAATACATCGAGCAATACCTGAAAGAGAAGGAGCTGAAGCTGACCGCCACGACGGACGGGGCGGCGGCCTATGCTACCGCGGACTATGTGATCATCGCGGCGCCGACGAACTACGACCCGGCGAAGAACTTTTTCGACACGAGTGCGGTGGAGAACGTGATCGAAACGATAATGCAGGCATCGGAGACGGCGATGATGGTGATCAAAAGCACGGTGCCGGTGGGATACACGGAAGGGGTCCGGAAAAAGTACGGGACGGACCGGATCCTGTTCAGCCCGGAATTCCTGAGGGAAAGCAAGGCACTGTACGACAACCTGTATCCCTCCCGGATCATCATCGGATGCGACGAAGGGACGCGGGAAGCGGCGGAACAGTTCGGCGGGATGCTGAAAGAGGCCAGCCTGAAGGATGACACGCCGGTGCTCTACACGGGCATCACGGAGGCGGAGGCGGTGAAGCTGTTCGCCAACACCTACCTGGCGCTGCGGGTATCCTATTTCAACGAGCTGGACACGTACGCCGAGATGAAGGGGCTGAACACCGCCGAGATCATCCGGGGGGTCTCCCTGGACCCGCGGATCGGCGACTTCTACAACAACCCAAGCTTCGGCTACGGCGGATACTGCCTGCCGAAGGACACGAAGCAGCTGCTGGCCAACTACGAGGACGTGCCGCAGAACATGATGACCGCAATCGTGGAGAGCAACCGGACGAGGAAGGACTTTATCGCCGACCGGGTGCTGCAGAAGGCGGGATACCACAGCTACAGCGAGAAATACGACAAGAAGCGGGAAAAGGAAACCGTGATCGGTGTCTACCGGTTGACGATGAAGAGCAACAGCGACAACTTCCGCCAGAGCTCGATCCAGGGCGTGATGAAGCGCATCAAGGCGAAAGGCGCGAAGGTGATCGTATACGAGCCGACGCTGGAGGACGGAAGCACGTTCTACGGATCCGAAGTGGTGAACGACCTGGCGGAATTCAAGAAAAAAAGCCAGGTAATCCTGGCCAACCGGGTTTCCAAAGATTTAGAAGACGTGACGGAGAAGGTATACACCCGGGATCTGTTCAAGCGGGATTAGGATTCAGGAGCGGAGGACTGACTCGGAGTTTTCCGGCGATTTTGCTTTTGCCCCGAGGGCAATGGTTAAGCCCATGAAGAGATACAGGAAGGTAAGCTGAGGAAAACAGAAAGCCAAACCGGTCGTATGCTCAAAAAGCTCGCCGATCAGAATCAAAATCGTTGGAACAGGAAGAATTCGCTGCCAAAAAGGCAGTGCCCTGTTTTTCATGAGCCGGAAGGCGCAGACCAGGAAGTATCCCTGCAAGGAAAGCAACAGGAGCAGACCGGAAAGGCCACTTTCCAGCAGCGTCTGAAGCCAGAGGTTATGGCAGTGACTAATTACTCCATATCGATTACTGACACCAACGTTTATGATGTTCATGGGCTGATAAACGGATTGTCCCCACAACACATCTGAAAAAGAAGGGAAACCGAGCCGGAGAATTTTGCTCCAGATGGATAATCTTCCACTTGAAACATCATCGATACTTGCGATTTGCAGAACTCCACGTTGCGCAAGGCTTTGGAATGTGTCTGTCTCTTCGGCCAATGCATGGGACGTCAGAATCCCTTTTGTACGAATATAATTAAAGCAATCCGGAATATAAGACTGAACAAAGAACAAACTCATTGTAATTACAAGAAACAGAGAGAACAGGATCAGTGTTTTCCAAACAGGAAAAGAGCCGTGACTATTGGTATCCGCCTGCTTCAGTCTGTCGTAGATCAGGAGGGAAAAAATAATCCCGAAAGAAACAGCTGTTGAGATATAGGCTGTACGGGAGCCGGTGAGACAAGAAGTAACAAGCAGAATGATGCAAACAGGTATACCCATAAACCATAGGGCTTTTACGTTGTATAAGCATAAACCAATGATTGTAACAAACAGCACTGAACTTACCAGTGGACCAGCAATGCCACAGAAATAAACCAATTGCAGACGATGTAGCCAGTTCGTTGTCGAAATAGCCTCTCCGCCCCAATTATAGATTTCCGTACCTGTCCATGCAGCATAAAGACCAAGGACACACAAGAACAGGACGGCTGCGGTGCAGATAGAACAGAAGACTTTCAGGAATGGTTTCAGGGCTTTTGAACCCAGCGCCTTTCCAACGGAATAGCAGCCAACGAGTGCGTACAGGATCGAAGAAAAATCTGCAGCGACGACCGGGCGGGGGACAGCCAGGCGCAGATACTCGAGCAGTACCAACGCGGCAAGGAACCAGAAGCCTTTATCCCTCCACATGTGCCCGAGAAGAATGCTGACGAAGGCAAAGAGAGGGAAAAGGACACTCAAGAATTTAATATCCGTTCCTTTCGCGATGGCCGGATACCAAAGCGTCACTGCAATATGATGCAGGAGCATGGCCATGGCGAAGATGGCGTAGAGGATTGTGACAACAAGTTTCCTTGTTTCCGGGTTGATCCAGTTGTGATCCAGGGTGCGGATAACGCTTTTCACCTTTGGCCTGGTGAAGAAGAACAGCGCCAGGCCCAGCACGGCGGCGACCAGCAGGATCCGCAGGGGGCGGAAAGGCGGCGTCCGGAAGAAGGACGCAGGCTGATCGCCACAGGAGACCGAATCAAGCCAGCAATCCGCATTGATATCCAGGCGGAGGAAGGTATAGTAATCTCCGGGGAGATTGAAGTAAAACTCCCGGGTGCCTGCTTTGGCGTAGAAACCGACGGAGTTTTCCTCTGTGATCTCATCGGTACCGTAATAGACCTGGACATAGCTTTTCTTCCCGAGTGGCTGCTGCAGGCGGACGGCCACGCTTTTTACCTCCATCTTCCCGGAAAGGGAGAAGGCAAGCTGAGGGTCGCCGTTCGCGGGGATGTGGTGCCCGAACTCATCAAAAATACAGTTCCCAGGTGTCGCTTCGGTCAGGTCCAGGTTAAAGACGTTTCCGGGCTGGTTCACCACCGCTTCGCCGGGAGAGATGAACCACCAGAGCAAATCCAGGACGGCAGCGGACAGCAGGACGGCCAGGACGAGAAGCGCCAGCTTTTTCACCGGCATTTTCCCAATCATCATATGCCCCTCCTGCCTTCTGCGCGCCCCTGCAGCAGAAAATGAAGATAATACGAAGTGAGGTCTTTGCCGAAGGCCTGCTTCAGGTCCGGATACCGATCCCGATAAACCTTCGGATCAAAGCCTTCGCAGGCGCGGCGGCCTTCCTGCATGCCCCTGGCCACGAAATGGCGCAGGAGGGCCACGGGGCTGTTGCCGCAGGACGCCAGGTCCGGATAAGCGGCGGCATAGTAAGCCGGGTCAAAAACGGAAGCGAGGAAGCCGCCGGATACATCCCGGTCCCAAACCGCCTGACGGGCCTTCAGCTTTTCAAAACCGATATGCGCATCGGAAAGAAGGGTGGAAACCACATTCGCAAAATGCCGAATATCCGGATCGACCGGCTCAGTGACCGAGACGGAAGCTTCGAACCCGGAGAAAATACGGACCCACTGATCAGACAGTGCGGCTGCGGAGAACGCTGCCGCACTTTTTTTTGCGCTTTTTTCAGCCCGTGCGCGCGCCGCCGGATCGCCTAAAAGGCCCAAAATTTCACGTGCCGCGGCCGCGGCATCGTTTATGGGCACGGAGAAGAGGCCCTCGGCCTCCTCGTCGAAGAAGGTGCAGGGCAGGTTATAGGCCACGCAGGGCAGACCATAAGATTTGGCCTCCGCCACGACGAGGCTGAACCCCTCCCCGATGGAGGTGAGCAGGAGGAGAGTCGCCTCCTGGTAATACCCTGAGGGATCCGAATGATACCCCTCGAGGGAGACGGCATCCTCCAGGCCGAGGGAAGCAATGCAGGCCTTGAGGGAATCCAGATAGGGCATATACTCCGGATCGGTGCCGCCGACCATCTTCATGCGGACGGAGGGCATGGACTTCCGGACCTCAGCAAGGATCTTCACGGCTTCCTCCGGCTGCTTTTCCGGGGCGATCCGGCCGACCCAGAGGAGGAGGGGGGATTCACTCTTCGGAACGGTGACCTCCTTCGGCGGGGCACAGGGATTGAGGAGCATCTCCGAGGCAGGGTTTACGGACAGCCAGAAGCGGTTGTAGGATTCAGAAAGGCTGATGATCTTATCGGCGTTCTTCAGGATACCGGTGACGGTCCAGAGCTGGTCCATCTCCTCCGGGTTTCCGCCGGGGAGCTGGCAGGAGAAGGAGCCATGGATGTATTCGATAAAGGGGATGCCCAGGGTTTTGACGGCCAGGATATCCCAGAGGAGATTCTGCGAAAGGAAGGCATGATGGACGAAGACGTCGACATGCTCATCGCGGAGGACTGACTGCAGGGCCCGGAAGCGGAGCTTCCGGGTCTCGGGGGTCAGCCTGAAGGTATCCGGCAGGAGATAGTGAACGGTCTCCGCCGGGAGGGGATAATCCTCCGGGTGGGGGGATTTATCCGTGAAAAGGACCACGCGGTAGCCGGCAGCGGTCCAGAGAGAAATCAGGCGGGAGAGGACATGCTCCACACCGCCGTTATTCAGGCGATAATAGAAGGTGCCGATGGTTTTGACGGGGTGAGGGGAAACCTGGAGGGACCCGGCGCCGAAAATTTGGCGGGCCAGGGCGCCCTGGGAGGTATAGGTGGGGTAACAATCCATGAGGTCCGTGCAGCGATCTGACTGCAAGAGTTCGTCAAAAGCAGCAGCGTCCATGCGATCCCTCCCCCCGTGAAAGTGAAGATAGTTTATCACAATGAGGGAAAGTTGTCTATGTTGGCAGTAAATCTGTAATATGTTACAATATAAAGGGCGTAATCGCGGGAACGTTGGGAACGTTGGGAACGTCGGGGACGGTTCGCCTCGTTCCACTGAAGTGTAACTGCGGGAACCGTCCCCTTGTTCCAAGCCGTCCCCGCGGAGTACAGGAAGAGCTAGTTTTTTGATTTGGGGAAGAAGGATTCATGACGAGAGTTAAAAAGGGATTGATCCTGCTGGGGGTGGCGCTGGTTCTGGCTTTGGGGCTGGAGGCGGTGCAGGTGGCGACGTCGCCAGCAGGGAAGGTCTATCAGCCGACGGAAGCGATGCAGGCTTCCGAGGTGGACCTGTATCCGGGGCATGAGTTCGACTTCGCATATGAAGAGACGGAAAAAGGCCTGGTGCCGCAGCGCGGAGACCCGTGGATGAAGCTGACGGCGGGGAGCGCGAGGAGCTTCCGGTGCATCAGCTTCTATTTCTCCCGGCCGACGACGGAACTGACCTATATCCAGGTTTATTATCCCCCGGAGGAAGGGCCGTACGACGAGGTGCACAGTGTAACTGCCCAGTGCTCAGAAGGGGCGGTATACTGGGCGGTGGAGATCCCGGAAGGAGAATATGAGGAGATCCGGGTCGACCTGGACGGAACGGCGATCCCGCTGAAGACGATCAGCGTGGGCAATGAGCTGCCGACGGTCACGACCGAGCAGCCGGGCGTGCGGCCGCGGCGGATCTTCCTGACGACGATGATCTTGTTCGCGGCGATGCTGTGGCTGAGCCGGGTGCGGGCCGGGGAGCGGATCAGGCGGACGATCAAGCAGGCGGCGGATGCCATCCGGGCGGAAGACCGGCGGAAGACGATCAGGAAAGCGGTGGCTTTTCCGGCGATCATTGGCGGATCGGTACTGCTAATGCGGGGATGCATGGCGCTGAACGGGGAGCCGTTCACGGCGCCGAAGGCGGTGTTTGCGGCGGTGGCCGGGATTTTCCTGGCCAGTTTGTTGCTGATGCGGAAGACCCTGAAGACCCAGCCGGAATACCTGTTCATGATCCTGGTGCTGTGCGTCGGGTTCCTGTTCAGCTATTATGTGCCGCACACGGGGCTGAACGGCTGGGATGAGGACGTGCACTACCGGGCGGCGCTGAACGCCGCCTACGTGGACGAGGTGCGGCTGACGAAGCAGGACGAGCTGACGATGGCCCGGTCGGTGGAGGCGAGCTATGACCTGAGCGGCGGCGGGCTGGTCCGAGAGCGGGAAATCCAGAACGAACTGTATCACGAGGCGACGGCGCACTACAACATGCTGCTGAGCCCATGGAAGATCCCGGAAATGTTCAACGGGGCAGGACTGTTCACCGGGCGGGCGCTGGGGCTGCCGTACTACCTGATCCACTTCCTGGGGCGGTTCTTCGGGCTGATCGCATACGCGGTGACAGGATTCTTCGCGATCCGGCGGCTGAAGAGCGGGAAGATGACGGCGGCGGTGATCCTGCTGATCCCGACGGCGCTGTACATCGCGAGCAGCTACAACTACGACTGCTACCTGACGGCATTCACGGCGCTGGGCCTGTGCTACTACGCGGCGGAATGGCAGGAGCGGGAGAAGAAGATCACGCTGCAGCACGCGGTGATCATGATCGGGAGCTTTTTCTTCGGATGCCTGACGAAACCGGTCTACATCCCGCTGATGTGGATCCTGCTGCTGCTGCCGAAGGACAAGTTCGGCACGCAGACGCAGCGGAAGCAGTTCATCTGGGCAATCGTCGGGGCAACGGTGCTGGCTGGGGCGATCATGATGCTGACGCGGGTGGAAAGCTCGCTGACGGACAGCCGCGGTGGCGGCGGAGTGAGCGGGCTGGCCCAGATGAAGTATATGGTGCTGCATCCGTTTGAATACATCGGGACGATGGCGAGTTACCTGTGGAACGAGCTGCTGAACCCGGCGAAAGCAAGGGAAATGCTGACGAACATGGCGTATCACGGATACGGGATGCATGAGTATATCTTCCTGGCGCTGATCCTGCTGACTGCGTTCACGGACAAGAATCAATACGACCGGTCGCTGGTGAAAAAGCCCTGGGCGCACGTGGTGCCGGTGGTGCTCGCGGCGGGGGTGACAGTGGCCGTGATCAGCAGCATGTATATCTCGTTTACGCTGGTCGGGGCGCACTATATCGACGGGGTGCAGTTCCGGTATATGATCCCGCTACTGCTGCCGGTGCTGATGGGTGTGACGACGGGGAAGGTGCAGAACCGGGTGAACCGCGGGTGGTATAATGGTGCGGTTTTGGTGATCGCGGCGTTTGTGGATTTCGCGATGGTGTATAGCGGGTTTGTTTGTAAGTATTATTGAGGGTATTCTGGAACGTCGGGGACAGACGGCTGGTGCCAAACGGGTTGCGCTTGGAACGCATGGGGAAGTTCCCATGGAACGTCGGGGACGGTTCTTTCGTTCCACATGCGTGTAACTACAAGAACCGTCCCCTTGTTCCACAAGAACCGTCCCCAGTGTTCCAGAAAACGGCTTGATCCTATTTTGGAATTGATGTTTTGAAGACGGTCAAGGAATAAAGAAAAAATGCGAGGTAGCAAAAAGAAAGTATGAACTGGAGCGGGAAGGATCACAGCTGGGTGGTTTGCGCGTACGGGGAGAGCGCGTATCTGGAGGAGTGCGTGCGGTCCCTGGCGGGGCAGACGGTGAAGAGCCGGATCCGGATCGCGACGTCCACCCCGAACGGGCATATCCGCGGCATCGCGGAGAAGTACGGGCTGGAGGTGCTGGTGAACCAGGGAGAAGCGGGGATCGGCGGGGACTGGAACTTCGCGCTGGAAAGCGGGGAGACGGAGCTGGTGACCCTGGCGCACCAGGACGACCTGTACGCGGAGGACTATACGGCGGAGATGCTGGAGCGGATGAATAAGGCGAGGGAGCCGATCCTGTACTTTACCAACTACGGCGAGCTGCGCAGGGGCGAGAAAGTGACGAAGAACCGGCTGCTGCGGGTGAAGCGGGTGATGCTGGCGCCGGTGAGGATGTTTCCCGGGAAGAAATGGGCGAGAAGGATGTCGCTGGGGCTGGGGAACGCGATCTGCTGTCCGTCGATCACGTACCGGAAGAGTGCGATGGAGGGGGAGCGGTTCGGGAACCGGTTCAAGAGCAACCTGGACTGGGAGATGACGGAGAAGCTGAGCCGGAAGAAGGGAAGCTTTGTATACTGCCCGAAGGTGGAGATGTATCACCGGATCCACGGGGGAAGCACGACGAGCGAGCTGCTGGAGAAGGATCTGAGGGGTGAAGAGGATCTGGAAATGATGAAGAAGTTCTGGCCGGAAGGGGTTGCGAGGGTGATGTGCAAGGCGTATTCGGCCGGGGAGAAGAGTAATCAGTTATAAAAGATGGGTTTTTGTAGGGGTTGCGCTTGGAACGCATGGGGGAATCTCCGTGGAACGTCGGGGACGGATGGCGGGTAGTGAACGGGTTGCGCTTTGGAACGCATGGGGACGGTTCTCCTCGTTCCACATGCGTGGAACTGCGGGAACCGTCCCCAGTGTTCCAGAAGAGCTGCTTGGTTGGTAGTTGAAGGTTTTTACGGGAGATATTGAGGATGAATCTGTTTTATACGATCAACGACGGGTTTGTGCCGCAGCTGGGGGCTGCGGTATGCTCGGTTTGTGAGAACAACCGGGCGGCGGAGGAGATCGTGTTTTACATCGGGGCGATGGAGGTGTCGGAAGAGCACCGGGCGCAGCTGAAAGAGCTGGCGGCGGGATACGGGCGAGAGATGCGGTTCATCCCGATCGACCACCTGCAGGAGCGGCTGGGGTTCGACTTTGACACGCTGGGCTGGAGCGAGGTCGTGGTCGCCCGGCTGCTGATGGACCGGCTGCTGCCGGAGGATGTGGAGCGGGTGCTGTATCTGGACGGGGACACGATCGTGATCGGGGACCTGGAGCCGCTATGGGAGACGGATCTGGGCGGATGCGTGATGGGCGCGTGCGCGGAGCCGACGGCGAACCGGGAACGGAAGAAGGAATTGGGGTTGGAAGGGAAGCCTTACTACAACAGCGGGGTACTGCTGGTTGATCTGACAAAATGGCGGGAAGAGAAGGCCGCGGAGAAGGTGCTGGCGTTTTACCGGGAGCGTGGGGGGAAGCTGTTTGCCCCGGACCAGGACGCGCTGAACGGCGGGCTGGCGGGGGAGATCCTGACGCTGCCGCCGAAGTATAATTTCTATAATATCTACTGGTATTATCCTTACAGGACACTGGTGAAGATCTATCGGCCGGCGGAGTATATGGGGGAAGAGGAGTTTCGGGAGTCGGTTGAACATCCGGTGGTTTTGCATTTTTTGGGGGAGGATCGGCCCTGGAGGAGAGGGTCGAGGCATCAGTACAGGGATGAGTTCTGGAAGTATCTGAGGATGACGCCGTGGAAGGATATGGAGGAAGAAGAGGGATTTGAGGGACTGCTGAAGGGGTATCGGGTGTTTTGGAAGGTTTTGAAGCCGTTTCCGATGGTGCAGTATCGGATTATTGATAAAATGATTCCGGGGTTTATGAAATATCGGAAAAGGTTGAGGGAAAAGGGATAATCGGGTATAATAAATAATTGTTTGTTGAGTGGCTAGGAACACGAGGGGACGGTCCCTTTTGTTCCGGCCGAACACGTAACAAAAGGAGCCGTCCCCTGTGTTCCAAAGGAGCATGTTGATCGGTTTTGGGAGTTTTTGTTTTGTGCCGCTTTTGCGTTGGATTTGATGATACAGGTGAAATGGAGTGTTAGGCAAGTGACTCAGGAAAAGACCTTGGGGAAGAAGATTTTGCTGCTGACGGTGGCGTTTGCCGTTTTGGCAGCGGTGTTTTTCTGGGTGGTGCGGGAGAACTGGGAGTATACTTCGGTACAGACGGATCCTTTGACTTCTTCGGGGCTGATTCCTTTGGCGGAGGACAGGGAGGCCGTGATCCTGCAGGAGTTTCCCTGCGAGGCGGACGAGCTGGAGCAGATTTCGCTGGTGCCGGGGCGGATCCGGCCCGAAACAGCAGGAAAGATCCGGATTACGCTACTGAAGGCAGACGGAACCGTGCTGCGGACGGTGGAACTGGACGCGGCGGGGCTGAAATATGATGAGATGAACGTGATTCCGCTGGAGCCGGCGGTGGACGGATGCCGGGGGCAGAAGCTGATCCTGCGGATCGACAGCGGGGACACGGGCGTGAGCTTCCAGTACGGGAAAACGATCACGGCGGGCAAGTTCGAGATGGAAGCGAAGGACACGGCAGGCCTGACCGTGCAGGGCACACCGCTGGAAGGCAAGGCGGTGATGGCGACCCGGGGGCAGAACAGGCTGGGACTGAGCTGGCTGGCATGGGTGCTGGCGGGCGTTTGCTACCTGGGATGCCTGTTTGTGCTGATTCGGACGGAACAGAGCGTGAAGGCGCAGAAGAACGACATATTCTTCATGATGGCGGAGGTGCGGAAGCGGTACAGCTTCCTGCTGAAGCAGCTGATCCACAGGGACTTCAAAACTAAATACCAGGCGTCGGTGCTGGGGGTACTGTGGAGCTTCCTGAACCCGCTGCTGTCGATGACAGTGTACCTGATCGTGTTCAGCCTGATTTTCCGGAGCAATATCGAATACTTCCCGGCGTACCTGCTGACCGGTATCGTGCTGTTCAACTACTTCAGCGAGAGCACGACCCAGGGGCTGAACTCCATCGTGGTGAACCGGGCGCTGATCACGAAGGTGTATATGCCGAAGATGATCTATCCGCTGGCGAAGGTGCTGAGCTCAGCGGTGAATCTGCTGATCAGCTTCATCCCGATGTTCATTGTGATGCTGGTGACAGGGGTACCGTTCCACAAGAGCCTGCTGCTGCTGCCGCTGGTGGTGGTGTTCCTGGTGTGCTTCTGCCTGGGAATGACGCTGATCCTGAGCACGCTGAACGTGTTCTTCCGGGACACGCAGTTCCTGTGGGGGATCCTGGTCACGATCTGGAACTTCCTGACGCCGATCTTCTACCCGGAAACGATTATCCCGGCGGCGTTCCGGACGGTATACCACATGAACCCGCTGTATCAGATCGTCTACTTCATGCGGTGCATCACGGTGGGCGGGGTGAGCCCGACGCCGCTGACATACCTGTACTGCTGCCTGGCGGCGTTTATTCCGCTGGCGCTGGGGCTGTATATCTTCCGGAAGCAGCAGGACCGGTTTGTGATCTACCTGTAAGGAGGCGAAAGAGATGGACACGATCATCCGGGCGGAGAATGTATCCATGTGCTTTCGCATGGACACGACTCGGACGACAAACCTGAAGGAATGGTTTGTGAAATGGCTGAAGCGGGAACAGAAATACGAGAAATTCTACGCGCTGAAGGATGTGAACCTGGAGGTCGAGCGCGGGGACGTGCTGGGCATCGTTGGGCGGAACGGCAGCGGGAAGAGCACGCTGCTGAAGGTCATAAGCGGGATCTACAAGCCCACAGCGGGAAGGGCGGTATCCGCGGGACGGGTGGCGCCGATGCTGGAACTGGGGAGCGGATTCGACCCGGAACTGACGGGGGTCGAGAACATCTACCTGAACGGGGCGATCCTGGGGTTTGACGAGAAGCACCTGCAGGAGAAATACGATGAGATTCTGGACTTTTCGGAACTGGGCGAGTTCATCTATCAGCCGCTGAAAACCTATTCGAGCGGGATGGTGATGCGGCTGGCGTTCTCGGTGGCGACGATGGTGGAGCCGGAGATCCTGATCGTGGACGAGATTCTGGCCGTCGGCGACCCGGCGTTCCAGCGGAAGAGCTTCGAGCGGATGATGCAGATCATCCGGGGCGGGACGACGGTGCTGTTTGTGAGCCACAACATGGAGCAGATCCGGGAACTGTGCACGAAGGTGATGTGGCTGGACCACGGGCAGGTCCGGGAGATCGGCCCGATGAAGGACGTGTGCGACCGCTACGAGGCGGCGATGGCGCAGGGATGAAGAGACCGGAGACGGAGGAAGAGGATATGTCGCAGCCGCTGGTCAGCATCGTGCTGACGCTGTACAACGACGAGCGCTTTATCGCGGAGGCGATCGAGAGCGTAAAGAGGCAGAGCTACCAGAACTGGGAGCTGATCATCGTGGACGACGCGAGCACGGACAAGTCCGCGGAAATCGCGGAGACATACACGGATGACGAGCGCATCCGCCTGATCCGCAACGAAAAGAACGGGCAGGTTTCCAACGCCCACAACGTGGGCGACCGGATCTGCCGGGGAGCATATATCGCGCCGCTGGACAGCGATGACCTGTGGGTCCCTGAGAAGCTGGAAAAGCAGGTGGCGTACATGGAAACACACCCGGCGTGCGGGGCGTGCCTGACGCTGGTGGAGACGATCAACGACAAGGGCGAAACGACGGAGGACCCGGAGACAGCGGAGCTTTTCAAGGCGGAGAACCGGAGCCGGGAGGACTGGCTGAAGGAACTGATGACGACGGGCAACCACCTGGCCAACGACAGCGCCCTGATCCGCAAGACGGTGATGGACGATATCGGAGAGAACGACCTGTGCCTGATCCAGCTGCACGACTACGACATCTGGGTACGGGTATTACTGAAATACGAGATCCACGTGATCCAGGAGCCGATGCTGAAATACCGCAAGTTTGAGGGAAGCGGATCCCTGAGCACCGGGAGCAGGGCGAACCTGCGGCGGCTGTATTTCGAATACAGCTACATCATCGGCCGGACGGTGCGGGAGATGGACGGGGAGCTGTTCCGGAAGGTGTTCGCCGGGGTGATGAAGAACCCGGAGGCGCGGACGGAGGAGGAGATCCTGTGCGAAAAGGCGATCCTGCTGGGCGGCGACACACTGCTGTGCACGGAAAAAGGGTACGCGTTCGAGCTGTTCGAGCAGATCTTCCGAGATCCGGAGCTTACGGCGGTGATGGAAGAAAAGTACGGGATGACGCAGCACGACGTATACCGGATGACGGGGAAGCGGGTCTACCGTGACTGGACCACGGAGGCGGAGATCGCCGAGCTGAAGGCACGGCTGCTGAGCGTGACGGCGAGCTACCATCAGGCGGCGAGCGACTTCACCGCGATTTCAAACTCGTTTTTCTGGCGGGTGACGGGGCCGGCGCGGCGGATGGTGCTGAGCGTACGCGAAAAGACGAAGAACTATGACAAAATGTATATCGCCACGCGGACGACAAAGGCCCTGATCCAGAAGGGACCGAAAGGCGCGGCGCAGCGGCACCGGGAGCTGCAGAAGACCTCCGACGCGCGGGTTATGCGGCAGATGGGCTACTACGTGACGGCGGGACAGGCGAGACGGGAGCGGCGGCAGAAATTTGAAAAGGAGATCCTGTTCAGCATCTTGGTGCCGCTGTACAACACACCGGAGAAGTACCTGCGGGAAATGATCGAAAGCGTGGAGGCGCAGACGTACCCGAAGTGGGAACTGTGCCTGGCGGACGGCAGCGACAAGGACCACGGATATGTGGAGGACATCTGCCGGAAGTACGCGGCGACGGACGAACGGATCAGGTATAAACGGCTGGAGAAAAACGAGGGCATCTGCGGGAACAGCAACGCATGCCTGGAAATGGCAAAGGGCGAATATATCGCGCTGTTTGACCATGACGACCTGCTGCATCCTTTCGCGCTGAGCGAATACATGAAGGTGATCTGCGGGCAGGGAGCGGATTTCATCTATTCAGACGAGAATACCTTCCACGAGAGCCCGAAGGATGCCTATTTTCCGCACTACAAGCCGGACTTCAGCCCGGACACGCTGCGGAGCTACAACTATATATGCCATTTCACAATGTTCAGCCGGGAACTGATGGAGAAGGCCGGGGGCGGCTTCCGGGACCGGTTTGAGGGGAGTCAGGACTATGACCTGATACTGCGGCTGACGGAGAAGGCGCAGCACATCGTGCACGTGCCGATGATCCTGTACTACTGGCGGAGCCACGCGGAGAGCACGGCGGCGGACATCACAGCGAAACCGTATACGATGAAGGCGGCGAGGGCGGCACTGAGAGAGCACCTGGAGCGGATCGGGCTGAAGGGAAAAGTGAACAACTCAGCATTGCCTTCCACCTATAAAATCCAGTACGATATCGAGGGGAAGCCGCTGATCAGCATCGTGATCCCGAACATGGACCATGCGGGCGACCTGCGCAAGTGCATCGAGTCCATCCGGGACAGGAGCACATACGGCAACTGGGAGATTATCATCGTCGAAAACAACAGCCGGGAGCTGAAGACGTTCGAATACTACCGGGAGCTGGAGCGGGACAGGCGGATCCGGGTGGTGACATATGAGGCGGGGAAGGAATTCAACTATCCCGCAATCAATAACTTTGGGGCGGCGGCGGCGAAGGGTGAATACCTGCTGCTGCTGAACAACGACATCGAGGTGATTACGCCGGACTGGATGGAGCAGATGCTGATGTTTGCCCAGCGGAAGGATGTGGGCGCAGTCGGCGCGATGCTGTACTATCCGGACGACACGGTGCAGCATGCGGGAGTTATCATCGGCGTGGGCGGCGTGGCCGGGCACGCGCATAAGTACGCGCCCCGGGGAAGCAGCGGGTATGTGAGCCGGCTGTCGATCGCGCAGAACTTATCGGCGGTGACGGCGGCGTGCATGCTGATGCGGAAAGACGTATGGGACCAGGTCGGCGGGCTGGATGTGAACTACGCGGTGGCGTTCAACGACGTGGATCTGTGCATGCGGATCCGGAAGGCAGGGTATCTGATCGTCTGGACGCCGTACGCGGAGATGTATCACTACGAGAGCAAGAGCCGGGGGGACGAGGACAGCATCGAGAAACAAACCCGGTTCCAGGGGGAGATTGACCGGTTCCTGGACGAATGGCACGAGATTCTGGAGCAGGGGGATCCCTACTATAACCCCAATCTGACGCTGTCGAAGGAAGATTTTTCTCTGAGAGAAGAGTAAGGAAGGATCATCTGCCAATGGGAAGACGTCAGCAAACGATCGCATTCATTGCACTGCTCGTTATGCTTCTTGCAGTCGGAACGGCGTATTTTATCCGTCTGAAAATGCCGGTTTTCTTTATCCTGCCTATCGTCCTGACGGGAATCATCGCTATTGTGATCCACGTACATGAGGCAAAGAGAAAAGAAACCTATATAGTCAACTGCTTTGGCGGAAGGCCCGAGCAGAGCAGAAAAAAAGAATACGACCTGATCAGAATTACAGCGACAATACTGGTGATTACGACCCACGCCATTGATGCGGGAACCTCAGGAACAAGCAATGAACTGTTCAAATACGTGCTGATTTCGCTGTCAATGGTCACAAAATGCTGCAACTATCTGTTTATTATGCTGTCTGGGGCACTGTTGCTGGAATACAAGGAAGAGAAGCTGAGTCATTTTTACTCCCGGAGGCTTACCAGGGTCATCATTCCGATGGTCGTATACTTTCTGTTCTACCTCTGGAAGAACCAGACCTTCTCAAGCTTCCCGGAGATATGCAACAGACTGCTGACAGGAAACATGAGCCCGGAAGCGCCGCATTTTCACCTGATGTACGCCATCCTGTCCCTGTACATTTCCTTCCCGTTCATGAGATACCTGTTCAAGGAAATACCATTTCGCCGGCTGACGATGATGGTTATTGTCATCTTAGGTTTTCTCGGGTTGACGCTTTTTGTGCCGCAGCCGGGCATATCCACCTTCCTGACGGGGTGGATCGGAACGGCGATCCTCGGCTACTGGGTCACAAGGGAAGAAACGAGGAAATACGATACGGCGCTGATCATCCTGGGTGTGATTCATGTGGGCATCGTTTTTTACATCTGTGCCGCATACGATGATTATGTCTCCATCATATACGACCGTTCACCGATCATGAGCTTTGTTTCCATGGGCATCATTGCAACCATATTCAAACTGAGGCGAACGACAAGGGAAATATCCAGAGCCGGGCGGTTCATCAGCCGGTACAGCTATTCCATCATGCTGATTCACTGGGGAATGCTGCACTGGATCTCCATCGGGCGTTTCCATCTGTCAGCAACGGACTGGCACGGAGTGGGGATCATCACGACATCACTGGTTACGCTGATCGCTTCAGCAATTGCCGCGTTTGCCGCAGACAACCTGATTGTCCTGCCCATACAGAAGGCTTTTGACACCTGCTTTCGGGCGATTGAGACCCGAAGAGGCCATAAAGCAACCGGATAGTGACAAAGACCGTATAATCCATTATAATGAAAGCACTAAAAGCAGGAGGAAAAAAATGACCATTATCGTGACCGGCGGAGCCGGGTTTATCGGGAGCAATTTCGTGTTCCATATGCTGGGGAAGTATCCGGAGTACCGGATCGTATGCCTGGACAAACTGACCTACGCGGGAAACCTGAGCACGCTGAAGAGCGTGATGGATAATCCGCAGTTCCGGTTTGTGAAGGCGGACATCTGCGACCGGGAAGCAGTTTACCGGCTGTTTGAGGAAGAGAAGCCGGACATCGTGGTGAACTTTGCGGCGGAGAGCCATGTGGACCGGAGCATCGAGGATCCGGGGATCTTCCTGCAGACGAACATCATGGGCACGGCGACGCTGATGGACGCGTGCCGAAAGTACGGGATTACGCGGTATCACCAGGTATCGACGGACGAGGTTTACGGCGACCTGCCGCTGGACCGGCCAGACCTGCTGTTTACGGAGGAGACGCCGATCCATACCAGTTCTCCCTATTCGTCTTCCAAGGCGGGAGCGGACCTGCTGGTGATGGCGTATCACCGGACGTACGGGCTGCCGTGCACGATCAGCCGGTGCAGCAACAACTATGGGCCGTATCACTTTCCGGAGAAACTGATTCCCCTGATGATCGCCAACGCGCTGAACGACAAGCCCCTGCCGGTGTACGGCGAGGGAAAGAACGTGCGGGACTGGCTGTATGTGGAAGACCACTGCAAGGCGATTGACCTGATTATTCATAAGGGAAGGGTCGGGGAAGTTTATAATATCGGCGGGCACAACGAGATGGCGAACATCGATATCGTGAAGCTGATCTGCAAGGAACTGGGAAAACCGGAAAGCCTGATCACCTATGTGACGGACCGGAAGGGGCACGACATGCGGTATGCCATTGACCCGACGAAGATTCATAATGAACTGGGATGGCTGCCGGAGACGAAGTTTGAGGACGGGATTAAGAAGACGATTAAGTGGTATCTGGAGAATAAGGATTGGTGGGAAGAGATTATTTCCGGGGAATATCAGAATTATTACGAGAAGATGTATGGGGATAGATAGGTGCAAATGCTGAAGCTGCTGATCGTTATTCCGGCTTATAATGAAGCGGAAAACATTGAGATGGTGATCCGCGAGCTGGAGGAGACGGTTCCGGAATACGACTATGTCGTGATCAACGACGGGTCGGCGGACAGGACGGCGGAGATCTGCCGGGAGAAGGGATTTCCCATGCTGGACCTGCCGGTGAACCTGGGGCTGACGGGCGCGTTCCAGACCGGGATGCGGTACGCCTGCGAAAAGGGATACGACGCGGCGATCCAGATCGACGCGGACGGGCAGCATGATCCGCGATACATTCCCGAAATGGTCCGGGTGATGGAGGAAGAAGAGGCCGACCTGGTGATCGGGAGCCGGTTCAAGACGGAGAAAAAGCCGCATACTGCGCGGATGGCCGGAAGCACGCTGATCGAAATTTGCATCAAAGTGACGACCGGAAAACGGCTGACGGACCCGACCAGCGGGATGCGGCTGTACGGAAAACGGGTGCTGAAGCAGATGGCATACGGGGTTAACTTCCGGCCGGAGCCGGACACGATGGCCCACCTGATCCGCAGCGGGAACAAGGTGGAGGAGATCCAGGTGACCATGCGGGAGCGGACGGCGGGAGACAGCTATCTGACCATCGGGAGAAGCGCCCGGTATATGCTGCAGATGTGCATGGACATCCTGTTTATCCAATGGGTGAGAAAGAAGGAGTGAGGCTGCCGTGACAACCGCGATGAGGGTGATGCTGATCGCCGGATCCGTGCTGACGGCGCTGTATGTGCTGGTCCGGATCCGGAGAAACAGGATGCAGACCGAGAACTCCCTGTTCTGGATTTTTTTCTCGCTGATTCTGGTGATTCTGGGGATTTTTCCGCAGATCGCGCACTGGTGCGCGCGGGCGCTGGGATTTATCAGCACGGTGAACCTGGTTTATCTGGTGATCATATTCCTGTTGGTGGTGAAGGTGTTTCTGCAGGATCAGCGGCTGGCGAAGACAGAGGCACAGCTGACGAAGATGGCGCAGACATATGCGATAGATCATAAGGACAAGAGTGAGTGAGGACCCCCTTCGGCCGATGTGTGTATATGATAACAATTATTGAAAGAGGTATTTAAAGATGAAACGGATCAGGTCGTTTTGCAGGATGATGTGTATCACGATGATTGTCACGCTGCTGGTCAGCGGGGCGATGATCCCGACGGCGGCGCTGGCAGCGGCCAAGGGGGAATGCGACGCGTTCAAGATCCTGGACGCGGCCTGGTTCTATGTCCCTTCCACGGCAGCGTATTCGGCTGAAGTGATCGAATGGGCGGTTCAGCCTGCTATCAGTGCCCAAAACGGGAGCGAACCCGTAAAAACCTGCAGCATTGAGTTTGTCAGCGGCGACGAAGCACTGAAGAACGCGCTGAACTACAGAGTTATCACCCCTGAACAGGAAGAAGGCGCAACCGCTCAGGAGGATACTCCCGTACTGGAACTGTATGTGGACAACGATCAGCTGAAAGCCCCGGGCGATGCGGTTTTCCACGTCAAAGCGGAAAGCGAGCACTGCGTCGATGAAAGGGATGTGGCTCTCCATGTAATTTCCTGGGACGACCAGCCCCTCTTCCTGACCCGGGGAGGGCCGTACATCCTGACCGCCAAGATCGGGGATACCATCGAAAACCGACAGATCGCCGAAAGCGCGATCGATCTGCGGGATCAGGATATCATCGCGGAATTTGAAAAGGAAGGTATCACGATCGGCCCGGATCTCCGGAGAAACCCGCTGACCATGGTGCCGAGAGGCACGACCATCCTCACGGCCTGGAGCAACATGTCGGAAAATCCGGAGGATTATCGGGAAGGATACCAGGTCCTGGATTACGGGGCTACCGACACGCTCTTCCGGTACGATAAGGGGAACGTCCGGTATGAGGATCAGGTGCGAATCGAGATTCCCGGCTACCGCATCGCCGGGCCGAAGACGGTTACCCCGGGAGAGACCGCGCAATACGCCATTATCGAAGAGCCGGAAGGAGAGGGAAGGACCTTTGCACTGAGCGCCGAGGGCGAAGGCATCACGCTGGACGCTGACGCATGGACGCTTACTGCGGCGGAAGACACGCCGGAAGGAACGAAATTCACCCTGACCGCGACGCCTTCGGACGGCGGGGACCCCGCGACGCTGGAGGGAAAGGTCAGCTCCGGCGTGATTGCGCAGGAAACGTTTGAAACGACTGATTTTCGCGAGGGATTTTCCATCCCCCTGCTGATCAACGAAGAAGCATACACCACGGGATATAACCGCTACAACGGGGCCCTGATCTGCGAGACAAAGGATGAGACGGCGCCGTACGTGACGACGCTTTCCTATGTCGTTCTCGGCCTGGGCCAGTTCATGGAGGATCCGGAAGCCGCGAAGCAGATTTACGAGCAGGCCAATACGGAAGGCCTGCAGATCACCACAGACGAGATCGTCGAGATCGACGGCCATCCGGCCCGAATGGTTGTCGGGAATGTGGATGCATTTTCGATCGGCCTGCTGTACTATGCCCGGAACAACCGGATCCTCATCGTACAGCTCAATTCCTCCCCGGCGGAAGAGACGACGACGGGAGACCTGCCGATGGTCACGGCGGCGGACATGAAGACAATTGTGAAACAGACCGGCTACGATCCGGCCAAGGCATCCGTCACTGTGGATGACATTCCCATTACAATCTCGGCGAGGGGCACGGAAGACGAGGCAGTGCTTTCCGGCGGGCAAACGCTGTCGCTGACGGCTTCATTCGCCAATCCCGACAAGGTGAATGCAAGGGCGCGGAACAACACGATCCTGTGGGCCGTAACCGATACCGCGACGGGCGAAGCGCCGGAAGATGTGACTGTGGACGGAAAAGGTAATGTTTCCGCGAAAAAGACGCTGGCGGACATCCGGAAGGTGGAAGTCACGGCGTTTTCGCCGATTTTCGGTACCTCCGCGGTCTATCCCATTACAGTGATCCCCTCCATTACGAAAATCCGGACGGAGCCGGAAAGGGTGTACTTCTATGTCGGAACATATAAAGCTCAGACCGTGAAAGCCGTGGTGGAACCGGAAAAGGCGCCGACGACGGGCCTGACCTGGAAAGCCAAGCAGGAAGGCATTGTGGAAATCACGGACAACCAGGACGGCACCGCCACGCTCAAGCCGCTCGCGGTGGGCAAGACGTCGGTGGTCGTAACAGAACCCGGAGGGAAAAAAGCCAAATTCAAAGCTATTGTGACGGAACCGGTGACGGAGGTGAAACTGAGCATCAGCGGGCGAAACAACCCGGGCTGCGCGGTGACCGTTCGGGAAGAACTGATCCCGAAAGGCGTCGGCAACAAGAACGTCGAATGGTCCCTGGACGTGGGCGAGGAGATCGCAACCGTTTCCAACGGCATGGTCAGGATCAGCAAGGACGCACCGGTTGGCACGGTGATTACTGTAACCTGCACCGCACTGGGCGCGCCGGAACCGGTGAAAGCCAGCGTGCAGATTAAAGTTGAAGAGTAAGATACAATTGCTTCAGCAATCGGAATATGCTGATACAACAGAAAGGGGAAATTCCATCATGAAGAAACTGATCGCTATTCTGCTGACAATCGCACTGATGCTGGGCATGGCGGGAACGACCGCGATGGCGGCGGAGGAAGAAAGCCTTCCGGCGATTCCGGAAGCCAGCTGGACAGTGGACGCAAAGGGCAACGTGACCGTGAAACTGTCCGAAGGCATGGACCTTTTTGACACCGGAACGGCCTATGTCTGTCCCAAGGGCAGCACAGACGGCCAGGAAGTGGAACTGACCTACGACAAGACGAAGAAAGCTTTTGTCGGAACGGATGCTGCCGTGGCCGACGGAACGATGGCCATGATCTTCCTCCAAAAAAACAAGAGCGAAACGAAGAGCGGTAAAACAACCACCATCGATAACCACTATGATATCGAGTACTATACGACCGATAAGAGAGCAGGCAAAACGAGCGAGATCAAATATCAGAAACAGACCACGGTCAGCAAAGACGACAAAATCATCCAGGATGACAAATTATCTATTGATCATGATTACTGGTATTCCTTCGAGGGGATTCTCTACAGGGACAAGTATTCCGCGGCAGTGACAACCGGCGACGAAAAAGGAAGCACAACGACGGAAAACTATGAAGTCAAGCGTTACGACAAGTCCAGCGGCAAGTATACCGAAAAGACGGTCGGAAAAACGATTTCTACCAGGGACGCGGACGACAATCTGCTGAGCGGGAAAGACAACTCCAAAACCTATAACGCCAAAGGCACCCTGGTGAGCACGGATGAATATGTTTCTGATGTGACTTATAACCAGGCCAAGGACGCCAGGACCATCAGGGAAAACGATAAGGAGACTACCCTTTCCGAAAAGGGGTACACAAAGTCTGTCAAGAAGACAGCGGAAGTCACCGAAGAGAAAAAGCCTGACGACGTATTTGAGATCAGGGCCTACAAGAAAGAGACCAAGACAACCAACCGGGACGGGATCCTGGCGGAACATACGATCTACGACGCGACCTACGAAGCGGATGAAATCCCGGTCAAGGTATCGGAGATCCGAAAAACCTACAGCACGTATACCAAAGCCCTGACCGAAGAAACCGTCATCAACGGCAGCGAAAAAGATGGCGAATGGGCCTATACGGCGACGTTCACGGAAAACAACGACGACGGATCGCTGCGCCGGAAGACGGTCAACACCTATGACGGCCATCCGGACGCCAAATCGAACCAGCCGATCACCGAAACCCACTACAACAAGGACGGCCAGGTCGTTGCGACGAAGGACAAGGACGGCACCTGGAAAAACGGCAGCGGCAGCGTCATCGGCAAGAACGTACAGAAGGACAGCACCAACTACGAGACTACTACGGTCAGTTTCAAATTACGTACAGGCGAAATCAGCGGTTATACCGTCCAGAAATCCGAAGAGGCAACGGACGGAACCGTGACGATGACCCGCGTGACCTATTCCAACGGCGAAAAGACGACCGACAGGAAGACCGTTTCCAAGGACGGCACCTATAAACGGTACGAAAAGGGCGTTCTGAGAGAAAGCCAGGAAACAAAAGACGGCGTGACAGAAGTAAAATTCTACGATGTGAAGGGCAATCTTTCTTCTTCCATCAAAAAGGAAGGAGACACCACGACGACCTATGACTACCGCGGCAAAATGATCGAAAAGGAAGAAACGAAAGACGGCGTGACCACCGTGACCGAATATGATCCGGTCACCGAAAAAATGACCGGATTCACGAAGGAATACAACAAAGACGGAGACGTGACAGAATACTACGGGGCGGATTCCAAACTCCGCTGGTCAGAAAAAGCAACCTATGCAGACGGCAGAAAAACAACGGTATACTCCGACGCGGAGGGCAAGGAATTTGCAAAGACCGAGAGTCTGAAGCATGATTCCGAGAAAAATGAGAGCTCATGGACGGCACTGTATGACGGCCTGAGCAACATTACGGATCTGGACGCCGGCGTTGCCAGCCTCGAAAAGACCGTGGAAACGCAATCGGAAGAAGGAAACATTGCCAAAGACACCTATACCTATACCAAGTGGGACTCCGTGAAGGGCGAGAAGAAGAACGAAATGACCCGCAAGGTTGAATCTGTGACAACAACAGAGGACGGCAGGAAAGAAACAAACGTATACAACAACGGCGTACTGATCAGAAACGACGTGACCGAATACAACGACTACGACGACGAAGTCAAATTTACGAGGAAAGAATACGACTGGATCACGGGCAAAGCCACCGGCACAAGAAAGAACATTTACCGGGGCATCGTCGACGAAAACGAAGACGACCCGATGCGCTATTACAAGCGGTATGACAAATACAGCAATCTGCAGGAATACAGCGCGACAGACAACACGGACGAGTGGGCCTGGAAGCATGCGTATTACGCAGACGGTACGCTGAAAGAAGAGTACTGGGACGACTACATGGACGGCGACAGCAGCTATACCGCGACCTACTGGCCGGAGGGAGGCCCGAGGACCGTATACAACATGTGGAGCAGGAACGAAAGCCGGTTTGTCAGCTACAACCCGGACGGAACCTATTCCAAATGGTCCGACACGAAAGACGGCGTGACGAACACGTGGCAGTACAACTGGAACGGTGAACTGACCGGATACAGATGGAACGAGCAGAACAAGGACGACGTATACAGCTATGACCAGTATGACGCGGCCGGGAACCTGAGATACAGCTACAAGCTCGAGAGCGACCTGGCAGGCGGCAGCTTGACAAGCCGCACCGACCCGGAAGGCAACAAATGGTCATACAACCATGAAACCGAAGAAGCGACGCTGACGCTGGCCAACAGGGGAAGCGGCTGGCAGGTGGCCGTCGGCCAGTGGTTCTATGTCGAGAACGGCAAGCCCGTTCAGGATGAATGGAGAAAGATTGACGGAGCCTGGTACTATTTCGAGAAGACGGGATTCCTGCGGACCGGTATCGTATACGAAGAGAACAAGCCCACCAAGACGGGCGAGAAAGTCACCTACAAAACCTACGCGATCGACATGAACACCGGCGCGCTGACACTGGGCGGATGGACGATGGTCAACGATCCCCGGGACGACGACGGGGATGAATACGGCTGGGCATTCACCGATGACAACGGCGAAGTGCTGACCGGATGGCAGAACATCGGCGGACAATGGTATTACTTCAGCGACGGCTGGACCTACGGAGCCGACGCACAATACAAGGAAGAAGTCGACTGGGCCCAGGAAGGGTTCAGAGGCTTCATGGCCACCGGCGCGGCAAAGGTATGGAACAGCGACTGGACCGACAAGCACACCTATTTCTTCCATGATGACGGCACATGGGACAACAGTCCGGGATGGAAGATGGCTTATTTTGACGGGAATGTGGAATACCATTACTACGACCGGAAGGGCAACGAAGTAACAGGTTGGCAGAAGATCGACGGCGACTGGTACTTCTTCAATGCTGACGGCGTGATGAAGAACGGCTGGGTCAAGAGTGGCGCGAACTGGTACTTCATGGATCCGAAACAGGGCGGCGCGATGGCGGCGAGCGGCTGGGCGGAAGACGTCTATGAAGGCTGGTACTACATGGATAAGAACGGCCAGTATCAGACCGGATGGCTGAACGACGGCGGCGAATGGTACTATCTGAAGGGCAACGGCGCGATGGCCGAGAACGAGTGGACCAAGTACGGCGGTTGCTGGTACTACCTGGGCGGCGACGGCTCGATTGAGACCGGCTGGGTGCAGGATCACGGCAGCTGGTACTACCTGAAGCAGGACGGCGCGATGAAGACCGGATGGGTCGGCGAGGGCAGCACCTGGTATTACATGGGCGAAGACGGCGCGATGGTGGCCGACACCGATGTAACCGTGGACGGCAAAACCTACCACTTCGACGAGACGGGTCTGTGCACCAATCCCTGAGGAGCGATCAAACCGTGAAACGCTGTCCCCATAGCGTTACACCGGTATAATTGGTTGCCGGGACCTGACGGAGCAATCCGCCAGGTCCTGTTTTTTCGCAAAAACGAAATGAACGGACAAATTTCGTAAACGGTATCAGATGCTGCCATTCCGCCTTCGAATTCAGGAAAATGACAGCAGTTACATCACATGTCCAGACAAATTTATAAAAATGACCCAAAGAGAGTACAAAAAATTATAAAAAAATTGAAAACATGTAATATTTTTCTTGACATGTGTAACCGAAAGTGGTTAAAATAGGCATAGCAATCGGATTATACCGATAAAAAAGAAAGGGGAAAATTACATCATGAAAAAACTGGTAGCTTTATTGCTGACCCTTGCCCTGCTTCTGGGCATGGTCGGGACAACGGCTTTCGCAGCGGACGCAGCAGCGCTGACGATTCCGACAGCCACCTGGACAATAAGTAAGGACGGCGAACTGGCCGTCACGCTGTCCGAAGGCACGACGGACTTCACGGATGGTTCGGCCGTAGTCGAGGTTGATTACGTTAGGCAAGAAGTTATGCTGGAATATGACGAGACGAAAAAGGCGTTTACCGTCACAGATCCGACCCTTGCCGGCGGAACGGTCATCTCTATTGAGCTTACAAAACAAACCGATGAAGAAAATAATCTTTTCTCGGTTGATTACAACACCTATTATGAACATGAGGGAAAAGTTGAAGCAACAGAGATTAGGAAAGAGAAAATCTCCGAGACTCAATTGACCAGTGCTGTCCATTCGCTCGTATATGATCGGGGCTCGAGCAGACTGACTATGGATATGTCTGAGGCGGATAAATACGACTATAATGACAAGGGAATTCCAACAAGCTACACAAGCACAACCGAAACCAAGAATTATGACAGCGAAACCGGAAAATATACTGGAAAGGCAATCGAAGAAACCAAGAAAACATATGATGATGACGGCAACGTGAAGACTAATGAAAATAGCAGCAAGACTTATAACAAGAAGGATGTTCTGGTCGGCACCGGTGAATCAAAAGAGACTGTAACTTTGAACGCGGATAAGGACGCGAGAACAACCAAGTATACTGAAGTTACAAAGACAAATTCTGACAAAGGATATCTGAAGACAACAGCAAAAACCGAAAGCACAAGGGAAGAAAAGAAAATCGGTGAAGAATTCGAAAGCCAATCCTATAAATATGAAGAGAAAACAACCAACCGCGACGGTATTCTCTCCAAGCTGAATACTCAGACCTATACTTATGACAGCGACGGGAATCAGACCGGCGTAACCAACACCACCAAGAACTACAATACCTATACCAAGGCGATGACCAGTGAAACTGTCATCACCGGAAAGAAAACAGACGACGGATGGGATTATACAAGGACCGTGACCAAAAATAATGATGACGGTTCCCTGCGCAGCAAGGTTGAAAGAGCGGGATACAGCATGTATCCGTACCAGGATTATTATTCCTCATATAAGACTGAAACTCGTTACAACAGCAGCAACAAGGTCGTTGCCACGATGGACAAGGATGGCACCTGGAAAGACGCCGCCGGTAATGTCATCGGTAAGAACGAAGACAAAGACAAAAATAACTACGAGCATACCGGCGTATCTTTTAAAACCCGTACAGGCGAGATCAGCGGTTATTCTATCTCGAAATCCGAAGAGGCAGAGGACGGCACCGTAACCAGAACTTCTGTCAGCTATTCCAACGGCAAGAAGACGACCGACAGTAAAACTGTAATCACGGAAGACACCGAAAAACGTTATAATAATGGCGTTCTGAAATATGCCAGCGAGACGAAGGACGGCGTCACCGAGAATAAGTACTACGACGCAAAGGGAAATCTTTCTGCTTCCAGCAAGGAGGAAGAGGATACCACGACCTATTACGATTATCGCGGCAAGAAGACCGAGACGTTTGAGGAGACGGATTCCGGATGGACTGATACTTACTACGACCCGGATACCGAAAAGATGACCAAGATGGTGAAGAGCTCCTATAAGGACGGAGTGACTACGGAAGAGCACTACGGCGCCGATTCCAAACTTCGCTGGTCAACGAAGTATCTCTACGGTACCACCACGTACTATGACGCAAACGGATTCAAGTTCGCAGAGATCGGTAATGAAGCATACCTGTACGATGGTCCGAGCAGCAAAGCCTATAAAGATGGTAAATATTTAGAAGATAACTTTGCAGAAGGAACAACAAGCCTCGAAATGATGTTTGTACCCAAGACCACGGACGACGGAGAGACCTCTACAGAAACAAGGATCTATACCAAGTGGGATGTTATCAATGGGACTGAGAAGGATGTATGGACCCGCACGGAACAAACCGTCAAAACTGAGAATGAAGACAAATACGAATACAAGACCTACACAGACGGTGTGCTGGATTACAGCTACGAGAAACTTTACAATGACTACGGTGATACAGTAAAGGCCACAAACAGATACTATAACAAGTTCACCGGGAAACAAACCAGCGCCACGAAGACCATTTACAACGGCGTGGTAGACAACAACTCTGACGACCCGATCTGGTACACGAAGCGTTACGACGGGAACGACAACCTGCAGAGCTATAAAGAAACAGACAATACGGATAAATGGAACTGGAGTTATACCTACTACGCAGACGGCCGTTTCGAGAGAGAATACTGGATTGATGGTCTTGACTATGACAGTTCCTATGACGCAAGGTATTATCTGGATGGTACTCTCGCGTATAGGTCTTCCTGGAACAATGGTACGGGGACCGTGGCTGAGTTTAACAGAGACGGATCCTACAAGTCCTGGAAAGACACCGCCGACGGCGTGACCAACGAATGGCAGTACAACGGCTACGGCGAACTGACGGGTTACAAATGGAACCAGAAGAATGCCAACGGCATTGAGAGCTATGATTACTATGATGCTGCGGGAAGTCTGATCTACAGTTTTGAACGTGTCCAAGGATACGTACCCAATGCCGATGACGAAGTGGGCACAGGAACTACCATTACCCTTACCGACCCGGCCGGCAACAAGTGGACGAAGCATGACGACGATGTGACGCTGACGCTCGCGAAGGGCGGCTCCGGATGGCAGAGCGCAGTCGGCAAGTGGTTCTACATCGAGAACGGCAAGCCTGTGCAGGATGCCTGGAAGGCCATCGACGGACAATGGTATTACTTCGATGAAGACGGATTTATGGAAACAGGTATTTTTGCCGACGAGAATAAGACCACAGACGTGAACGCAAAAGCGACTTACAAGACCTACGCGCTTGACGGCGTCACCGGCGCGCTGGTGGTCGGCGGATGGGCTATGCTGGACGATGACGGCGAAGATTGGGCATTCACCAACGCCAACGGCGAAGTCGTGACCGGATGGCAGCAGATCGGCGGCAAGTGGTACTACTTCAAAGACGGCTGGGACAACGGAGAGGATATCGCAGAGTATAAGGAAGAAATCGAATGGACCCAGGACGGCGACAGAGGCCAGATGGTCACCGGAGCTGCCAAGGTCTGGAACGGCGACTGGACCGACAAGCACACCTACTTCTTTAATGAAGACGGCACCTGGGACAATACGCCCGGATGGAAGGTAGCGCAGTTCAAGAATGGTTATGAATACGATATCGAATATCACTACTATGACAAGACCGGCAAAGAGGTCGTCGGCTGGAACCTGATCGACGGCGAGTGGTACTACTTCAACGAAGACGGCGTGATGAAGAACGGCTGGGTCAAGAGCGGCAACAACTGGTACTTCATGGATCCGAAGGATGGCGCGATGGCGACGAGCGGCTGGGCGGAAGACGTCTATGAAGGCTGGTACTACATGGACAAGAACGGCCAGTATCAGACCGGATGGCTGAACGACGGCGGAAACTGGTACTACCTGAAGGACGACGGCGCGATGGCCAGCAAGGAATGGACCAAGTACGGCGGTTGCTGGTACTACCTGGGCGAAGACGGCGCGATTGAGACCGGCTGGGTACAGGATCACGGCAGCTGGTACTACATGAAGCAGGACGGCATCATGAAGACCTCCGGCTGGGTCGGCGAAGGCAGCACCTGGTACTACGTGGGAGCAGACGGCGCGATGGTGGCCGACACCGACGTGACCGTGGACGGAAAGGTCTATCACTTCGATGAGACCGGTCTGTGCACCAATCCCTGAGGAGCGATGAAACCGTGAAGCGCTGTATGAGAAGCGTTCTCCCGGTATAATCGGTTGCCGAGGCCTGACAGAGCAATCTGTCAGGCCTCTTTTTTACGTATTTTAAAATTTATGACATAATTTCGTAAAAATTCTCCTTTTTAAAGTATCAATTTGTCTTGACATATACAGGCGATATGATTAAAATAAGTTAGCAATCGGATTATACCGATTATGAAAGAAAGGGGAAAATATATCATGAAGAAACTGGTAGCTTTATTGCTGACAGTTGCCCTGCTCCTGGGTATGGCAGGAACAGCGGCAGTTGCGGCGGAAGACACTTTCCCGACAGCTACTGTGAGTGTCGGCGCTGACGGTGCAGTCAGCGTGAAAGTCTCCTCCGGCGTGAAGGATTACAAAAACGGATATGCTGATGTTAATCTGAAGGACAACAAAGGTTCCAGGAGGGTGAACCTGAAGCTCAATGATGAAGGAACGGCCTTTGTCGGAACCGATGCGGATGTTGCCGGCGGCACAATCGCTTCCTTCCGGCTTTATGCGGATTCCTGGTATGGGACTTATGCGGCTTTCTCCTATAACAAAGGTGCCGTTTCCAGTGCCGAAATCGGAACCTTGAAAGAGGAAAAAACCAGTACCGGGACAAAGATTACTGATAAAGTAGATTACAGGACCTACAAAACCACCGGTGCTGTGAAAACGAAGAAAAGTGAAGAAAGCGTTTCAAATTATGACAAGGACGGCTACTACCTGGGTGGCAAGACTACCACAAAGTCCTACAACGCTAACGATGTGCTGACCGGAAGCGGCGAAGGAACCACGACTGCTACCTATAATGCTGCTAAGGATGAAAGAACAGATACGTATGTTGGCAAGGACAAGTCTTATTCTGACAAAGGTCTTCAGAAGAGCACTAAAAAATCAAATCAGACTACTGAATGGAAGAAGATAGACGGCGAATTTACTCTTCAGACTGTTAAGGGTGAAACGAAGAAAACCAATCGCGATGATATCCTTTCAGAGCTTAATGCTTATTCCAGTACATATGACAAAGACGGTATAATGACCGAGATGTCGGATACGACCAAGACTTACAACACCTATACCAAGGCTCTGAAAAACGAAGAGGTTATCACCGGTAAAAAGAATACCGACAAGATCTGGGAGTATACTGTAACCAGTTCGACCAATAATGATGACGGTTCCCTTCGTTATAAAACAGTCAATACCTATAAAGATTACTATGAAGGTCCCGGTGCCAAGACTATCACCGAGAGCCATTACAACAACGCGGGTAAAGTTGTTGCATCCAAGGATAAGGATGGCACCTGGACAGACGGCAATGGCACAGTCATCGGCAAGAACGTGCCCATGAAAGACGGCAACAGCCAGACGACCAGCGTTTATTTCAAGAGACGTAACGGTGAAATTGACCGTTACGAGGTTGAGACCAACGAAAAAGCCACGGACGGAACCAGCACTTATACCAGAATAATGGTTGAAGACGGCAAAAAGGTTATTGATGAAAAACGAATCCATAAGGCTGACGGTTCCTATGAAGAGTACTACAATGGTGTTCTGAAAGAGAGCCATACCACAAAAGAAGGAACCGAAGAAAAGAAATATTATGATGCTAAGGGCGGACTCTATCTGACCGCGAAGACGAAAGACGGTGTTACGACCTGTTACGACTACCGCGGCAAGAAGGTTCAGGAAGAAAAAGACGGAACTACAACCTATTATGATCCGAACACCGAAAAGGTAACCGGATTTGATAAGAGCATTTCTGACGAAGAAGGCTGGGGTACCGAACACTATGACGCTGATTCCAAGCTCCGCTGGACTGAGAAGTACATAAGCAAGAGCAACGAAACAGTTTATACGGACGCGAACGGTAAAGAGTTTGCCAAGACCTTCTACGACAAATACGACAGCGCAACCGAAGAAACAACAGGCCAGTTATTCTACGATAAAGATACATTCCATAATGAAGGATCGAGTTACTGGTATTACGGCGGCGTTGAACCCGAAAACCTGGACAATGCTACCGCGTCCCTGGTCAATCGCGTAACCAAGGCAACAACGGTCGATGATACCACGACCAGCACAACCACCTACACCAAGTGGGACGTTGTTAACGGCGAAAAGAAGAACGAAATGACCCGTAAGGACGAAACCATTACGACTACTGATTTTGACAAGACTGAGACGAAGACCTACAGAGACGGTACGCTGATCAAGAGCACTGAAGCTGTCAAGAACAGCTATGGCGACACCGTCAAGACGACCACAAAGGTTTACGACTGGTTTACCGGCAAACAGACCGGTACAACCAAGAAGTTCCAGGATGGCAAGGTAGACGGCAACACTGACGATCCGATGAGCTACTACAAGCGGTACGACAAGTACAGCAACCTGCAGGAAGTCACGGTAGTTGATAATACAGATCAGTGGCATTGGGATCATACGTATTATGCGGACGGCGGGCTGAAGAGCGAATCCTGGTACGATGGCCTGGACAGCAGCTACTATCAGAGCAATTATCACGGCAATACATTATACGATAGTTCTTATAACGCCACCTATTATCTGAACGGCAATCTGGCATGGAGGAAGACCAACACACTCGGAACCGAAAATGAAGTCAGCTACAATAAAGACGGTTCCTATGCCTACTGGGGTGATACCGTTGACGGCGTGACCAATTCCTGGCTGTACAACAAGTATGGCGAACTGACAGGATACCGGTGGAACGAAACGGACGGGGACGGCTTCTATAGCTTCGACTATTACGATGCAGCCGGCAGCCTGGTATACAGCTTTACGAATGTATACGGTGGGAATGAATATAGCAACGAGAGCTTCAACAAGCTGACTTATACTGATCCCGCCGGCAACAAGTGGGAGAGAGTGGGCGACGACGTAACCCTGACGCTGAAGAACAACGGAACCGGCTGGCAGAAAGCAGTTGGCGAGTGGTTCTACATCGAGAACGGCAAGCCCGTGCGGGATGCCTGGAAGAAGATCGATGGTTCCTGGTACTACTTCACTGATGACGGCTTCATGGATATCGGTCTGGTAGCGACCTATACGACCACCGACGGCAAAACCACTTCCAAGACCTATGCGGTCGACGGACTTACCGGCGAACTGGTAACCGGCGGATGGGCCATGCTGAACGATGACGGCACTGCATGGGCCTTCACCGACAAAAACGGCGAAGTGTTGACCGGATGGCAGAGGATCGACGGACAGTGGTACTACTTCACGGACGGCTGGGACAACGGCCAGGACAGCGCGAACTTCAAGGACGAAGCTGAATGGACTCAGAGCGGCTGGAGAGGAATCATGGCCACCGGCGCGACCAAGGTCTGGAACAGCGACTGGAAGACCAAGCATACCTACTTCTTCAACGAAGACGGTACATGGGACAACAGCCCCGGCTGGAAAGTTGCGGAAGATATTGAAGTCGGCGAGAACGAGAACGGCACCTTGTACGGCGTAGAGTATCACTACTACGACAAGAAGGGCAACGAAGTTACCGGCTGGCAGAAGATCGATGGCGAGTGGTACTACTTCAACGAAGACGGCGTGATGAAGAACGGCTGGGTCAAGAGCGGCGCAAACTGGTACTTTATGGATCCGCAGTACGGCGGTGCGATGGCGACCGACGGCTGGGCCGAGGATGTCTATGAAGGCTGGTACTACATGGACAAGAACGGCAACTACAAGACCGGATGGCTGAACGACGGCGGCGAATGGTACTACCTGAAGAGCGACGGCGCGATGGCCAGCAACGAGTGGGCAAAGTACGGCAACAACTGGTACTACATGGGTACAAGCGGCGAGATCAAGACCGGCTGGGTGAAGGACGAAGGCAACTGGTATTACATGAAGCAGGACGGCGCCATGAAGAGCTCCGGCTGGGTCGGCGAAGGCAGCACCTGGTACTATGTGGGAGCGGACGGCGCGATGGTGGCTGACACCGACGTGACTGTGGATGGCAAGACCTATCACTTCGATGAGACCGGTCTGTGCACCAATCCCTGATTAGAATCCTAGAAAAGAGACCTGACAGAGAGATCTGTCAGGTCTCTTTTCCGTCAGGCAAAATCATGATATATTAGGGTCGAGAGGAGGTCACCGGCATGGACAGGAAGCTCACCGTGGGGCAGAATACGGTTTACAACACCATCGGCAGCTGCTTCTATCTGGCGTGCCAGTGGCTGATTACGGTGCTGGTGATCCGGCTGGGGTCGGTGGAATACGGCGGGATTCTGACGCTGGCGATGTCGGTGACGAACGTGCTGTTCACGCTGGGAACATTCGGAATCCGGAGCTACCAGGTGAGCGACTACGAGAAGAAATACACAACGGGCGAATATGTGACGACGAGGCTGTTCCTGTGCGCATGCTCGCTGGTCATCTGCATCGGGTACAGCTTCCTGTTCTCCGGGCAGACGACATACGTGGCAGCGTGCATCAGCGCGTATATGCTGTTCCGGCTGGGAGAGGCGCTGAGCGACGAGAACCAGGCGATCCAGCAGGTCGGCGGGCGGATGGACTATGTATTCTGGTCCTTCGTGATGCGAGGGATCCTGCTGGTGGGGTCTTTTGCGGCGACGCTGGTGCTGACGAAGGACCTGCTGACGACGTTCGCGGTGATGGCGGCGGCGACGGGGGCGGTGGTACTGCTGTACGAGCTGCCGAAGAGCCGGAAGCTGGACCCGTTCAGCTGGAAATTCAACATTCAGCGGACGTGGAAGCTAATCACGGAAAACATCCCGCTGATGACGAACTCCTTCCTGATGGCGTTCTGCATCACGATTCCGCGGACGGCGCTGGACAATCTGTGGGGCCACTACGAGATGGGGATCTACGGATCCATCGCGGCGCCGGCGGCGATCGTGCAGAGCGCGGTGCTGTGGCTGTACATGCCCTCGCTGACGCAGTTCGCGGAATACTACCACGAGCGGCAGGACGAGGCATTCCACAGGCTGAACCGGAAGATGATCCTGCTGATTACCGGGGCGGCGGCGGTGATCCTGATCGGCGCGGCGGTGCTCGGGAAGTGGGGGCTGAACCTGCTGTTCGGGGCGGAAGTCGCGGCGAGAAGCGATCTGCTGATCCCGACGCTGGGGACGACGGTGCTGATCGCGGCGGAATACTACGTGAGCGCGCTGCTGACGGTGGTGCGGAACCTGAAGGCGATCCTGATTTCCAACGTCGCGGCGGTGGCGGTTACAATCGCGATATCAAATCTGCTGATCCGGCCGTACGGGGCGATGGGGGTCAACTATGTGATCTACATCTCGATGGCGGTGACGCTGGTGATCCAGGGAATCGCGCTGGGGAAGAATTTCCGGGAGCATTTCGGAAAGGGGAAAGAGGATGCCGGAGTATAAAGAGGAGGATCTGAAGCGGATCTGGAAGACGGAAATCGAGATCTACCAGGCGATCGCGAAGATCTGCGAGGATCACGGGCTGCGGTACTACGCGGCATACGGCACGGTGATCGGGGCGCTGCGGCACAAGGGGTTCATCCCGTGGGACGACGACATGGACGTCTGCATGCCGCGGAGGGACTACGAGGCCTTTCTGGGATACGCGGAGAAGGAACTACCGGAGAAGATGGGGATCTACGGGATCGGGTACACGAAGGGGTTCGTGATGCCGATGGTGAAGATCGTGAACAAGCGGACAGTATTCGTGGAGGAATCGGACCAGGACAAGAAATATGTATGCGGGATCTATGTGGATGTGTTCCCGATGGACGCGGCGCCGCCGACGGAGGAGCTGAAAAGAAAGCACCGGAAGCGGATTATGCGGCTGGGGCGGGCGATGGTGCTGGCGGAATATCCGCACGGGAAGCTGCCGGAGGGAATGAATCCGGTGGTGAAGGCCGGAGTTTCCGCCGGATGCGCGGTGATTCATGCAGGGCTGAGGATTTTCGGATTTACGGTTGAAAAGCTGAATAAGGCTTTTGAGAAGGAAGCACGGAAATATGAGACGGAAAATGTTGAGGAATATGAATTAACGGCTTATTTTTCCGAGTGGGAGACAGAGTATACGAAGGCGGAGGTTATATTTCCGACGAAGGAGATGGCTTTTGAAGATATAACCATAAAGGTACCTAAAGAGGCAGATCGGTATATTCGGGATATGTATGGGGATTGGACAGTGATTCCGCCTCCGGAAAAGAGGCATAATCACTGTCCGGTAAAACTGAAATTTGAGTGATTGACTTTTCATAATTTGTTTGTTATTATCTGTTTGTTCATGAAAATAAGAAAACTGAGAAACGTGAACGAGGAGGAATATCAATGGCTAAGCGGTATGATATCGTAACCATTGTGACCAGCCTGGTTTTGATGGCCCTGCTGGTGGTGGGGACGATCTTTGCCGGGGACAGCGTGATCACGGGACTGAACGAGGCGAAAAACTGGACGATCTACAACTTCGGATGGGTATTCATCCTGGTGGTTGCGGGGATCCTGTTCTATGTGCTGTGGCTGGCTTTCTCGAAATACGGGAGCATCCGGATGGGGCGGACGAAGCCGCAGTTCGGATGGTTCGGGTACGCGGCAATGATTTTCTGCGCGGCGATGGGCAGCTGCATGATCTACTGGCCTTCGGTGGAATGGGCGGAGTACATCTGCTGGACGGATGTATGGCCCTTCGGGTGGGGCGTGAAGGAGATGGCGGACAACGCGCTGAGCTACAGCTTTTTCCACTGGGGAATTCCGGCATGGGCGGTATACGCGGCAGGGATCGTGCCGATCGGATACCGGTACTTCGTGCGGAAAAAGCCGGGGCTGACCATCCAGGGCGGATGCGAAGGTGTTTTCGGAGAGAAGGCGGTGCAGGGGCCGCTGGGTACGATCATCAACATTATCTTCATCGTTGGGATCCTGGGCGGGCTGACGATCACCTACGGGACGGGGATCCCGATGCTGGCGAACTTCCTGCACGCGGTGATCGGGACGCCGGAGAACTTCACGGTGAACGTGATCCTGATTGCGGTGCTGACAGGGGCGTTTACGTGGAGCGCGCTGAGCGGCATCGAAAAGGGCATCCTGAACCTGAGCCGGCTGTGCATTATCTTCTGCGGGGTGATGCTGGCACTGATCCTGGTGCTGGGCAACACAGGGTACATCATCAACAGCACGACCCAGGCGCTGGGCGGGCAATTCCAGAACTTCTTCGCGATGCTTTTCAACGTCGGGCCGGGGCAGACCGAGTACGGCACGAACTTTGCGATGGAATGGACGGTGTTCTACTGGGCCTGGTGGCTGGGGCTGGCGCCGGTAATGTGGATCTTTATCGCAAAATGCTCGAAGGGGCGGACGATCCGCAGCATCATCCTGACGGTGATCGGCGCCGGATTCGTGGCGGATGTGCTGTTCTTCGGGGTGATCTCCGGAAACGGGCTGAGCCAGTACGCGGGATTCGACTGGAGCAGGCTGGGGAGCGGGAACACGCCGCTGGACGCGTTCTACAATACATGGAACGAATTCGCGTTTATCAGCGACACGCTGACGGCGACGGTGAGCCTGCCGAAGGTTGTGATCGGGGTGTGGTTCATCGGGTGCTTTATCCTGCTGATCACGACGATGGACTCCTCGGCGTATACGATGGCCGCGGCGACGGAGCGGAAAGTCGGCGTGAACAGCGACCCAAAGAAGCGGCTGCGGTTCTTCTGGGCGCTGCTGCTGAGCGTGGCGCCGCTGTGCATCCTGGGGAGCGGGGCCGGGACGAAGAGCTGCACAGCGGTGGTGGTGCTGACGGCGGTGCCGGTGATGATCCTGGTAATCTGCGCGATTATCGGATCCACAAGATGGATCCTGCAGGACTTCAGCAAGATGACGAGGCAGCAGATCGAAAACTACTTTGAGACGGACGAGGAGCGGGAAGAGCGCCTGGCCGCGGTGAAAGCGATACCGGAGGAATAAAAAAATGTCCAGGAAGTTCATCAACGGAAACGAAGCCTTTGCCTATGGGGCGCTGGCGGCCGGCCTGAGCTTTTACGCCGGATACCCGATCACGCCGTCGACGGACGTATACGAGCTGCTGGAGCGGGAGCATGAGCAATACGGCGTGGAGTTTGTGCACGCGAGCTCGGAAATCTCCGCGATCAACATGGTGATGGGCGCGAGCATCGCCGGCGCCCGGGCGCTGACGGTGACCTCCGGGTGCGGATTTTCCCTGATGCAGGAAGGGATCAGCTATATGGCGGCAGACTTCGTGCCGTGTGTGATCCTGAATGTGATGCGGGAAGGCGCCGGGCTGGGAGACATCCCGAGAAGCCAGGCGGATTACGACCAGATGACCAAAGGCGGGGGGAACGGAGACTACCACGCGATTGTGCTGGCGTGCAGCTCCATCCGGGACTGCATGGAGATGCCGAGAATAGCCTACGGACTGGCGGAGAAATACCGGAACCCGGTGATCGTGACCTACGACAGCGACATCGCGCACACAAGGGAGAACGTCGATATTCCGCTGCAGGGGAAGGCAGATATCGACCGGCTGCCCTATACGCTGCGCGGAAACAGCAGCGGAACACCCAAGCTGGTCCAGAATGTCAATTATCACGATCCGGACTTCACGCGGACTCTGAGCCGGAAGTATGAAGAGATCGAACGGGAGGAACAGCGCTGGGAAGCGTATGAAACGGAAGACGCAGAGATCGTACTGGTGGCGTACTCCATCTGCGCATGTGTGTGCAGGGATGCGGTGCGGCGGGCCCGGGAGGCGGGGATGAAGGTCGGCCTGATTGTGCCGGTGACGCTATACCCCTTTCCGGAGAAAGCGTTTGGGGAGCTCAGAAACTGCCGGAAGATCATTACGGTGGAGCTGAGCATCCTGAAGCAGATGCGCAGGGACGTAGAATATGCGACGCGGTTCCGCTACGAATACGGATCCGTGAACAGCCTGTCCGCCTGCCCGACGGTTGCCGATATTCTGGAAATCGTGAGGGAGGAGGAGTGAGCCGATGTACACGATGCTTTGTGCCGGATGCGGACACCGGACGGCGATGACACTGCTGGACGAGCTGATCGGGAAAAAGAGGCTGAAGGAAAAGACGATCCTGGCGCTGGACGTGGCCTGCTGCTCCCTGCTGATCGACGAAGTGGAGTACGACGCGGTGATGTGCGCCCACGGACGGGTGCTGGACGTGGCGAAGGGATACCAGAGCGTACGGAAAGACAAATGCGTGATCTCCTACATGGGAGACGGGGCGGCGTACTCCATCGGGATTGAGGAAATGATCCACGCGGCTCGGCGGAACGACCACGCGTTCGTGGTGGTGATCAACAACGGGCTGTACTCCATGACCGGGGGGCAGATTGCCCCGACGTACGTGGGGGACGCGGCGGAGGACGACCAGGACGCGGGATTCCGGGCGGAAAAGGTGCTGAGCGGGTTCCCGATCCGATATCTGGCGCGGGCGGCGCTGACCGACGGGCCGAACATCGAGCGGGCCAGGAAATATCTGGAGACCGCGATGGACGGGTATCTGAGCGGGAGCGGGTTTCACATGGTGGAGCTGCTGAGCCCGTGCCCGACAAACTACAAGCTGAACCCGAAGGACATGGGGGAGATGATCAACGGGCAGATGACCCGGCATTATCCCCTGGGAGAATTCGTGAAAGAAGGAGAGCGGAACCCATGCTGAAGGAGATCTTTATCATCGGGATCGGCGGGCAGGGCGCGCTGACGCTGGGGGAACTGCTTTGCCACGCCGGGAACCGGAAGGGTTATACCGTTTCCCTGTATCCCTTCTACGGATCACAGATACGGGGCGGGGAAGCCGGATGCGTGGTGAAGATGGAGACGGAAGGCGGGGAGATCGCCAACCCGACGATCAACGAACCGGATGATTTCCTGATCCTGAGCGGGAAGTTTTTTGAGAAGTATAAGCGATTCAGCAGGGAAGGGGCGGGGGTTTATACGGCCGCGGAGGGGAGTAAAGATAAGAATCTGAACCTGATGCTGCTGAAAGAGTATGTTCAGGAGACAGGAGTTTTCAGCGATGAAGAGATTGTGGAAGCGATAAAGACCAAATTCCGCAGGGAAGAGATTTATCAGAAGAAAATTGAAGCTTATCTGAGTGCTGAGCAGAAGGAGCAGGGTTGTTGAAGATGAATTATCAGGCTTTGTTTATTCCGAAGACGATTGCCGTGATCGGGGCGAATGAATCCGAGGGGTTCGGGGGAGCGGCGTGCAGGAACCTTCTGGAGTATATTGACGATCCGGAACGGATTTATTTCGTGAACCCGAAGCGGGACATGCTGCACGGAAAAAAGTGCTACCACAGCATTTCCGAGGTGCCGGCGGACGTCGAGATGGCCGTGATTGCCACCAACAAAAAGACCGTGATCCCGATCCTGAAGGAAGGAAGCGGGAAGGGACTGAAGGCGGCGGTGATCTTCGCCAGCGGATTCAGCGAGACGGGCCGGGAAGAAGATATCGAACTGGAAAAGGAACTGGTTCGGACGGCGGAGGAACTGGATATCACGATTCTCGGGCCGAACTGCGCCGGCTTTTCCAACTTCCGGGACGGAATCAATCCGTTTGCCTTCCTGAGCGAGAAACGGGACCGGAAGGGATGCATCGGAATCATTTCCCAGAGCGGGATGATCAGCCTGTCCCTGAACGACAACCAGTATACACGGTTTTCCTACAACATCAGCTGCGGCAACAGCAGCCTGCTGACAATGCCGGACCTGATCCCGTTTATGGCGGACGACGAGGAAACGCGGGTTATCGGCCTGTATATTGACGGGGTGAAGGATCTGGACGCGTTTGAGCAGGCGGTGGCCTACGCCAAAGAAAAGGGCATGCGCATCGCGCTGATCAAATCCGGGTCCAACGAGATGACGCGGCTGCTGACGAAAAACCATACAGGCAGCGTGGAAAGCTTCTCCGACGAAAGGTTCAACGCGCTGCTGAAGCAATACGGCATTACCCGGTGCCGGGATCTGGAGGAACTGATCTACACGCTGTGCATCTTTGCCTACTGCGAACGGCTGCCGAAGAGCAACCGGGTGGCGGCGATCACGCTGTCCGGCGGCGAGGCGGCGCTGATGGGCGAAACGGCGGAAGGATTTGACATGGCGTTTCCGCCGTTCGACGAAGGGCTGACGAAATACCTGGAGGAGCGGCTGCCGGCGTATGCCCATGTCTCGAACCCGCTGGACATGACGGCTGTGCTGTCCTACGACGCGGAGATCCTGGCGGACGCGCTGATCCATGTGATGCAGCAAAAGAAGATCGACGCGATCCTGTTTGGGTACACGCTGCTGTACCATATTGACGACCCGTGCATCTACTACCTGATTGAAGCGCTGAAAATCGTACAAAAAAAGCTGGGGGAGGAAACCAAGCCTTTGTTCCTTGTTTCCTTCATGTCCAACACCCGGAACCAGGACGCCATTGACCGGCTGCGGGAGCTCGGCGTGATCTGCCTTCCCACGCCGTACTACGCGTACAGGGTTCTTACAGGGATCCTGGGCTGAGGGACGGCGAAAAACCATTGACAAGTCTGCAAACAAAATGATATGATGCCCGCGTGTTCATGAACGATAAAAAATCCATGTTCACGAACACGCGTATTATTAATCAGGAGAGACTCCATGACCATTCAGGAGCAGGATATTCTGCAGTATCTGCTGGAACACAATATCAACCAGCAGCGGGATGTTGCCGCAGGGCTTGACATATCCCTGGGCATCGCGAACAAAGCGTTGCGGACACTGATGAAAGACGGCTGGATCGACGAAAACTATTTCCCGACAGAAAAGGCGCGGGCACTGGAGCGAAAGTGCCGGCCGAAGCGGGCGATCATCCTCGCCGCGGGCTATGGCATGCGGATGATCCCGATCAACCGGGAAATGCCCAAGGGCCTGATCGAGATCAACGGGGAACCGATTATTGAACATACGATCCGGCAGATCCAAGAGGCCGGCATCCGGGAGATTATCCTGGTGACCGGGTTTATGAAGGAACGGTATGAATACCTGACGGACCGGTACGGCGTGACGCCGGTATACTGCCGGGACTATCCGACGAAAAACAACCTCTACACCCTGGCCTGCGCGGCGGAATATCTGGAGGACGCATACATCGTTCCCTGCGACGTGTATTTTTATAACTCCCCTTTCCGGAGTACGGAGCTGTATTCCTGGTACATGCTGAGCACGGAGCAGATCGACGAGGGAGAGATCCGGGCAACGAGAAGCCGGGAGATTGTGGAAGTGGAAGCCGGAGAGGCGGGGAACCGGATCCTCGGGCTGAGCTACCTGACAGCGGAAGACGCCCGCAGCGCCAGGGCGAGGCTGGCTGAGCTGACCGCGGAACGGAAGAACAGCGGTGCATTCTGGGAAGCGATCATCACGGAGAAAAAGCATATGCTGATTCCCGCGAGGATGATTCCGCCCACGGATGCGGTGGAGATCAACACATATGAGCAGCTGCGGGAGATCGAATACTACAATCCACAGCTCCAGAACGACGTGATCGACGTGATCCGGAAGGTATTCCAGGTCCGGTTTGAGGAAATCAGGGATATCACGGTGGTCAAGAAGGGACTGACCAACCGGTCCTTTATTTTCACGGTCCACGGGACACGGTACGTGATGCGCATCCCCGGGGAAGGAACGGAGAACCTGGTGGACCGGGCCGCAGAGGGACAGGTGTATGAGCTGCTGAAGGGGAAGAACATCTGCGACGACAATATCTATTTCGACAGCGAGAGCGGATACAAGATCGCGAAGTTTCTGGAGAACTCGCGGGAGAGCAATTACCAGGATCCGGAAGACGTGAAACGCTGCATGCAGCTGATTCGAAAGGTGCATGAAGCAAAACTGCAGACGCCGGCGAAGCTGGACCTGTGGGAGATCATTGACTACTACGAGAGCCTGTGGAACGGAGAGGCGTCCATATACCGGGACTATGAACAGGTGAAGCAGGCCGCGATGAACATGCGCCCCTTTGTGGAGACCCACGCACTGGAAGCGGTGCTGACCCACGGGGACTGCAACCCCGGGAACTTCCTGTTTTCTCCGGCGGACGACGGCGGGGAGCGGGTGAGCCTGATTGACTGGGAATACGCCGCAATGCACGATCCGCTGGTGGACCTTTCCGGCTATACGATTTATTATCCGAACGACAACCCGAAAGCGTATGCTGACCAGGTCATCGACGCGTACTATCCGGAGGGATGCACGAAGGAGATCCGGCTGCTGGTATACTGCTACTGTGCGCTGTGGGCTCTGTACACGAGCAACTGGTGCGAATACAAGATGCGGCTGGGCGTGGAGCTGGGCGACTTTGCCATCACCCAATACCGGTATGTGAAAACCTTTGTACGGATTTTTGAGGAAGAATACGCCGCGTATACGGCTGAAGGAGAGAAGGGAAACCGATGAGCGAACAGGAAAAGAGCCTGGAAGAAAAAGTGGAGGACGCCATCAGCGAAATGGAAGCGCCGGACTATGTGTTTCCGAAGCGTTTTACGCGGACGGACTACATTATTGTGGCGGTGTGCGCTGTGATCTGCGCCGCGGCGCTGATCGCAGGCGCCTATATCGCATAAGGGGGGTTACCGATATGAGCAAAAATTCCGCGAAAGAACGGGCCATCGACCAGGAGGCCGAGTTCGGCATTGTGCCGGTGACGACGAAGTCAAAGCAATACCGGTTTTCCGACGCGTTCCTGTTTATGAGCAGCTACGCCATTGCGACCTGGAACTATTCCCAGGGGGCGTACATTTCCGGACTGGTCGGATTCAAACAGATGCTGATTACCACCTTCTTCGGCACAATGCTTGCCCTGCTGATCATCGAACTGCCAGTGATCCTGGCGACCCGCTACGGGATTGACATCTGGATCTGGTTCAAGAGCATTCTGGGACATACCGGTGTGAAGATCGCTACGATCGCAATCGTGATTCTGAATTTTACCTGGCACGGGGTGGTGGCAGAGCTGTTCGCCTCCTCGTTTGAGAACCTGCTTGGGCTTGCGAATATTCATCTGCCTCCGTTCTGCCACATCATTCTGGCCCTGATCTGCATTTTCGGCGGCGGATATATCGCGATGAAGGGGATTGCGGTACTGAATATCACGACTAAAGTGCTGACGCCCCTGCTGATCCTGGTGGGCTGCGTGGTCATCTATGTCGGGTTTTCCTCCGCTCCGATTGAAGCTATCTGGAACTATGTTCCCGAAGGCGTCAAAGCCAGCGATGCGGACGCGGCTATCGGCTATATTCTGGCGACAGACGCGATGATCGCCTACAGTCTGGCCTGGTTCGGCGGAATGGCGGGCGTGCCGCGGCTGACCTACACCGAGCGCTCCGGTTTCTGGTGCGGCCCGGTGGGGTCCGGCATTGTCGGGACATTCTTTGTGATTATCGGCGCGGTGATGGCGATCGCGATGCAATATGTGACGGGGGAAATGGTGACGGATCCCACGATCATGATGGCGACGCTGTCCGTGCCGCCGATGGCACTATGTTCGCTGCTGCTGGTCGGCTTTGCCAACATCGGCACCCAGGCGACCGGTTCCTACCTCTATGCGCTGATGCTGAAAGCTTCCTTCAAGAAAGCAAAGTTCTCCGTGCTGGTGTTGGCGCTGTGCCTGTACGTGAGCGTGCTGGCAATCTGGGGACAGATCCTGGACTACATCGGCGCGATCCTTTCCCTGGCGGCGTGTATGTTCGCACCGCTGGCGGCGCTGCTGTTCACGGACTTCTTCTTTGTCCGGAAGCAAAAAATCTCCCTGCGCGCGGCCTTTGAGATCAAAGGAAACAAGACTTACCGGTATTTCCACGGGTTTAACCCGGTCGGCATCGGCAGCCTGGCGATCGGATTCGTGACGCTGCTGCTGGTGATGGATCCCGTGACCCAGGAAGTGCGGATTCCCTTCCTGTTCCAGTTTACCCCGTGCGTGTGCTCCTTTGTGGCGACCATGGCCGCCTACCTGCTGCTGAACTGTATTCCGGCCGTGCGGAGGTACAACCTGCGCGACCGGAAAGAGGTTACGATCTGAACAGAGTGAACGGAGGGATTCCCGTGTACCGGATTGAAAGAGCAATCATCATGGCGGCCGGAAAGGGCAGCCGCATGAGCGAACTGACAGAAACCACGCCGAAACCCATGGTACGGGTGAACGGAAAACGGATGATCGACACGACAATTGAGGCGCTGCTGAGCCTGGGGGTCAAAGAGATTTACATCGTGGTTGGGTATCTGAAGGAGCGGTTTTCGGAAGTGAAGGCGGACTATCCGACAGTGCAGCTGGTGGAGAATCCCTGCTATGAGACGGAGGAGAATATCAGCTCTATTTACCGGGTACGGGACCTGTTGGAGAACGCGATGATCATCGAAGGGGACCAGTACTTCTTCAGCCCGGAGCCGCTGAACCCGGAATATGAACATACGGAATACAACTGCTTCCGGGTTGACAGCCCGACAAGGGACTGGATTGTGGACGCGGACGAGACCGGCAGGATTACCGGATATCACGACAGAGGCGGGGAGAAAGGCTGGCTGTGCTACGGGGTCAGCCGATGGACGCCGGAAGACGGGCGAAAGCTGAAACAGTATATCGAACTGGAGTACGAGGAAAAGCAGAACCGCCATATCCACTGGGATTATGTTCCCTTTGACATCCACAAAGACCAGTTTTCACTGTATGTCCGGGAAACGCCGGCGGATCAGCGGGTGGAACTGGACAGCGTGGCGGAACTCGCCCGGATTGACCCATCGTACAAAAAATTATTAAATGTGTGAGAAAAAAATATTAAATCTGTGAGAAACGATATTGCATTCCAGAAGCACTTCATTTATAATAGTAGGACACCGTTAGTTTCGGACGCAGAAACGACAATTTTATGGGAGGAATACAAATGAGAATTCAGAAAAGACTGATCGGCCTGCTGCTGGTGCTGGCGATTGCCTTCGGCCTCGTTGGCATGACTGCTGCATCCGCTGAAGCGTTTGCAGGCGAGATTAAGGACGGTATCCTGGTCAAGTATACGGGTGACAAATACGCACTTACCGCTGACGATTTCCCGGAATCGGTTACGGTGATTGGTTCATCCGCGTTCAAAGGCCTTCCGATGACTTCGATTGTGCTCCCGAACCGGGTGACTTCAATCGGCGCATCGGCGTTCGAGGACTGTGATAAGCTGACAGCGATCACGCTGCCGAACCAACTGAAGACGATTCAGGAAAGAACCTTCAACAACTGCGTGGAACTGCTGAATATCGTGATTCCGGACACGGTTACATCGATCGAAGCGAAAGCCTTCTCCAACTGCGTCAAGCTGCAGACGGTCAAAGGCCCGGCCAAGAAAGTGGACAGCATTAACCATCCTGTGAATCCCACTGACAACAACTATGAAGCTGTGACCGGATACCTGACCAACGTCGGGACCGACGCCTTCTATAACTGCTCCCGCGTGCATATCTGGTGCGTGAAGGGCGGCGCGCTGGAGACCTACTGCACGACCAACAACATCAACCACACTTCCCTGGCGCCTATCGTCGACGTGGTCACGATCGCGAAAGCCCAGTACACCATGGTAAAGGGCGGAGAGAAGACCATTACCGTGACGATCAAGCCTGAAGTTTCCGCCAAGGAAGCACTGGCCTGGACCAGCACGAGCGAGCTGATCATGGCCGTAAACCAGGAGGGCGTGATCAAAGGCGTGGCTCCCGGGGTCGTGACAATCACCGTCCGCGGCGATGCCTACATCGTCGGCAAGGATGGCGCCATGGACGCCACGGTAGGCGTGGTGCTGGATCCGACGAAGAGCTGGCAGGAGTGGGGCGGCAGATGGTACTACTGCACCGGTACCAGTGTTGACTCCTTCGCGGTAGGCTGGACGCAGATCGGCGGAGTATGGTACTACTTCGACGAGTTCGGCCGGATGGCGTCCGGATGGCAGCTGATTGACAAAAAATGGTATTACTTCAATGCTCAGGGTATCATGCAGACCAGCTGGCAGAAAATTGACGGCAACTGGTATTACTTCGGAACTGACGGCGCGATGCGCGTTGACTGGCAGAAGATTAGCAAGAAGTGGTATTACTTCGGAACCAACGGTGTGATGCAGACCGGATGGGTCATGCCTGTGGGCGACACCCATTGGTACTACCTGCACGAGCCGGAAGGCTACATGATGACCAACTGGCAGCTGATCGGCGGCGTATGGTACTACTTCAACCCGAAGAACGGCGCAATGGCCACTGGCTTTACCCCGATCGGCAAGGAGACCTACTTTATGAACGCCCTGGGCATCTATCAGCTCGGCTGGCAGTATCTGCAGAACAGCTGGTACTTCTTCGGACCCGACGGTGTCATGCGGACCGGATGGCAGCAGATCGGCGGCGTATGGTACTACTTCAACGCGGACGGCCGGATGATCGCTGCTGACTGGCTGAAGTATGGCAATAACTGGTACTACTTCGACGGGAACGGCGCCATGGTGACCGGTACGCGCGTGATCCTGGGCGTGACCTACACGTTCGATGCCAATGGTGTGTGGATCAAGTAAAAAGACCAGAGATTCACAAACAAAGAAATAAGGAAATCCCGGCAACCGGAAAGGCTGCCGGGAATTCCTGTCTTTGCTGCGTCTGTAATCGAAAGGAGATTCAAGATGAAAGCGAAAAAGCTATTGATACGACTGGTTTCCATGATGCTGCTTTTTGTGCTTCTATGTGGGATCGGGACGGCTGAGGCCGGCTGGCAGAATGACCGTGGCAGATGGTGGTATTCATTTGCCGACGGTAGCTATGCGAAAGACAAGTGGATCCAAGACAATGATGCCTGGTATTATTTTGATCATGAAGGGTACATGGTCATCGGATGGAAGCGGATCGGCGGCGCCTGGTATTATTTTGAAGACAGCGGGAGGATGGCAACCGGTTGGGTCAGAGACGGAAGCAACTGGTATCATTTTGACAGCGCGGGCAGCGTGACAACCGGCTGGTATCAGGAGAGCGGAAAGTGGTACTTTTTCGCCAAATCCGGGAAAATGCAGACTGGATGGGTTCAGGACGGGAAAGCGTTGTATTACATGGATGCTACCGGTGCGATGTGCATGGGCTGGCAAAAGATCGGAGGTTCGTGGTTTTACTTCAGAAATGGCGTGATGTGCAAAGGCGGAGAAACGATTGACGGGAAGAACTATGTCTTTGACGCAAACGGAAGGTTGGTTGAAGGTAGTTATCCAACTATCTTCTCTATTGATCTGGTCAACGATGCTATGGGGTTCCCCTGTGCCTATATCCAGATCCTGAACCAGACCAAAGTGGCCATAGACAGGGTTGATTTCACGATTGCCTGTTACGATGCCTACGGAAGGAAAATGAAGGGCTTCGGGATGTATAAACAGGATAAGCTTTGGTATGACTATATTATTCTGCCGGGAGACAAATCACCCGCCAATGTCTTCTGGTATCTTTACGGATTTGCAGGTGTTCGGACAATGACCGTGACCATCACAAAGTATCACACAACAGACGGCAGGACTGTCAACATCCCGAAGAGCCAGCAGATTACCTTCAGAAACTGAGAAAAAAAGAACTGAACGTAATTCCGACTCATAAGTCAGGGGACGGTTTTCGGTTTCACAATTGTGAAACGATGAAAACCGTCCCCTGTTTTTATAAGAATCGGAAATATAATCTGTCAGGAATTTTAAACTGTTACTGTCAGATCTGACCGAAAACGAAATTGCAGTCACTGTCATCCAGGAGCGGGGAGGTCGTGTCTTTCTGACTCAGGAGGCTGTCCTCCACTTCACCCCAATTGACGCCGATGGAGGGATCGTTATAACGGATGCCACGATCGCATTCCTTACTGTAGAGATTATCCACCTTGTAGCAGAACTCCACATCATCAGTGAGGGTTTTGAAACCATGTCCAAAGCCGCGGGGAATCATGAGCATGCGCTTGTTTTCCGCACTGAGTTCCACGGCGACCCACTGCTTATAGGTGGGACTGCCTTTCCGCAGATCCACAGCCACATCCAGGACAGCACCCCGGGTTACGCGGACCAGCTTGGCCTGCGCCATGGGGGCATTCTGGAAATGAATGCCGCGGAGGATGCCTTTCTGGGCGCTGTAGCTCTGGTTATCCTGCACAAAATTGTACTGCAGGCCCATTTCCTCAAAGTTTCGGGTGCTCCATGTTTCCATGAAATAACCCCGCTGGTCTCCAAAGACCTGCGGCTCGATGATATATACTCCGGGCAATTTGGTTTCGATCTTTTTCATCAATACATGACCTTCCCTTCCGCGACAGCTTTGAGATGGGCGCCATAAGGGCTTTTCCCGTAACGATCAGCACTGAGCATTAATTCATCCTTATTGATCCAGCCATTCACAAAGGCGATTTCTTCCGGAGCAGAGATTACGATACTCTGACGCTTCTGAATCATCTGCACAAAGTCAGCCGCTTCCACCAGACTGTCCATGGTGCCCGTATCCAGCCAGGCGAAGCCGCGGCCCAGCCGCTGGACATCCAACCGTTCCTGCTTCAGATACATATCGTTCAGGGTAGTGATTTCCAGCTCACCCCGGGCGCTGGGTTTTACCTCATGCGCCATGGCGGAAACACCCTTCGGATAGAAATACAGGCCGGTGATACAGTAATTGCTTTTGGGGTTCTTTGGTTTCTCTTCCACGGAGAGAACTTTGCCGTTCTTATCGAACTCCACGATGCCGAAACGCTCCGGGTCATGGACATAGTAGCCGAAGATTGTCGCCCGGCCGGCTTCCGCATCCGCCGCGGCCTCCTTCAGGACCTTCCGGAAGCCGTTGCCATAGAAGATATTATCCCCAAGCACCATGGCGCAGGAATCGTCCCCGATGAATTCCTCGCCCAGAAGGAAGGCCTGAGCCAGTCCGTCCGGACTGGGCTGCACCTTGTATTGCAGGCGAATGCCGAACTGGCTCCCATCTCCGAGAAGATGTTCAAAGCGGGGAGTGTCATCCGGTGTGGAGATAATCAGGATATCGCGGATGCCGGCGAGCATCAGAGTGCTCAACGGATAATAGATCATCGGCTTGTCATACACCGGCAGCAGCTGCTTGGACGTGACCATGGTCAGGGGATACAGGCGTGTGCCGGCACCACCGGCCAGAACGATACCCTTCATGATATACAACTCCTTCCGCTTCACAGCAGATCAATTATACTATTTCAAAGCAGGAATAACAAGGATTTATCTGGTATAGAGCCAGCAGCCGTAGGAATCGAACACTTCGCGCTTACCGTCAATCAGGTGCTCACCGGTTACCATGACGCCATTCCGATCCAGCCAGTACCAGATGCCGTTATCCACAATCCAGCCGGTCTGCATTGCACCAGAGGATGACAAATAATACCAGTTTCCGCCCCGGTTTTGCCACCCGGTGACCAGGCGGCCGGTCTCATTAGTGAGATACCACAGATTTTCATAACGGATCCATCCGGTTTGCATGACACCGGTATCCGAGAAGAAGTACCAGCCGTCATCCGTTGCTGTCATGCCGGTTGCCATGGTTCCATCACCATTAAAGTAATACCAGATGCCGCCGCTGTTGACCCAGCCGGTATACATGACGCCGTCCGGACTGAGCAGATACCAGTGGCGGCCATCGTTGATCCAGCCGGTTTTCATGGCGCCGGAAGACCCGAAGTAATACCAGAGACCGCGAATCTGAACCCAACCGGTGGAGAGGGTGCCGTCAGACTTCATGTAGTAATAGGTTCCCCCGTCATTGACCCAGCCGGTTGCCATTTCGCCGGAAGGGCGGAAGTAATACCAGGTGTTTCCATCCTTCATCCAGCCGCTGTGATAGAGCGCACCGGAATCAGAAGCATAATACCATTTGCCGTTTGCCTGGCCCCAGCCGGTGATCATATCTCCCTGATCATCAAAAGCGTAGAGCGTGCCGTCAATGGTCTTCACGCCGACGGTGGCATACTTATCGTCGGTTCCGTAGGACCAGGTGTTATCCTCATTCGAAACCCAACCCTGATTGCTTACAGGAATGCGGATATCGATAACCTCTTCGCGGGTTTTGCCGCAACGGGAGCAGGTGAAGAGACGAATGCCGGTTTCGGACTGGGTAGCCTCGCGGGTTACGACGCCGTCATTCCACTGATGTTCCAAAGCGGGACGGACTGATTGCGGGGAAAGCACTGCACCGCAGACAGAACAATGGGAACCTTCTGTTTTTCCAGGTGATTCACAGGTTGGCTCCACGGCGGCATCGGTGACGGGTGTGTGGCCCTTTGCGGGGATCGTTGTCTGCGCGACAAGGATCTGGCCGCAGACGGAGCAGTGAGAGCCCTCAGTCCGGCCGGCGGTTTCACAGGTCGGCGCCATGGCGGCATCGGTGATGGGCTGATGCCCTTTAGCCGGGATTGATATCTGCGCGACAAGAATCTGGCCACAGACGGAGCAGTGAGAGCCCTCAGTCCAGCCGACGGCTTCACAGGCCGGAGCTATGGCGGCATCGGTGGTGGGCGTGTGCCCGAGGGCAGGACGCTCATCATAACGGATATAATCTCCGCAGGCTTTGCAATACCAGACATGATCGTAGCCGGGTTCCGTGCATGTCGGCGCGGCGGCACTCAGCTCCACCTCATCGTCATGATCCATGGTGTAGTTGATATAATTCTCCCGAGCCCATCGGCGCAGATAGGATGCGGTGCAGGTGGGGAGGATGATATGACCGTTTCCGTTTATCGTTAACTGAGGACAGCCGGAGAAGGCGCCTGCACCGATGGCAGTGACGGAAGAACGGAAGTCAACAATGGTCAGACTGGTACAGTTCTTGAAGGCTTCGCTGCCGATGCCTGTGATGCCTTTGTCCAGCACAACTTTAGTGATGGAACTCTTATATGCCTTCCATGGCGGCTCTGAACCGGCATATGAGTCCATACTGCCCGAGCCATATATCATCATGATTCCAGTTGTTTTATTTATTGCCCAGGAGACGCCGTTACCGCAGGTTCCCCGTTCAATAAGAGATTCATCCGGCCCGAGCGGGTCATCATCGAGCCTGATATCTTCATCCTTATAGGTGTCGGAGGTCATTTCGTCATACTGATAGTGAACTGTGGTGCCGCCAATCTGATATTCGTAGTTTCCGTAGGCGGTCCGGGAGAAACCTTTCATGAACAAATTATCAGGGTGGCCGATGGCACCGGCATCGCAGTTGGTGACATCCACAAGATATCTGGTGCCGTTGTAGGTGACAACATTCCACATATGCCCGCCGCCGTTTGAATTGCTGGTCCACATGTATCCGGTGACGGTGGAACATGTGACCGAATCAGACCATGCGGTCAGATCGCAGAGATACTGAAACCCTTTTGAATAACCTTCGCAGACGACGAGGGTGTTCGGATCATTGTCAAAGATCCAGACAAGCTGCCAGGGGTTGCCGTAAGGCGTACTCGTGTTTGTAACGGCGGCGTAGTTATAATCCACCAGCTCGCAAATCTTATCTTTATAGGCAGTCAGCTTTGCCAGATCGGTATTAGAACTGTTTGAACTGATGATGGAAGCAATCGTTTGCCCGGCGGTGGTGATGGCTGCGCCCAGGGAGGTATTAATGTTGAAGGTACCTACTTTATTCTCTCTTGAATATTCTTTGGCTACATAAAAGCGCATTCGAAAATATCCGGTATCATAGTCCGGAATTCTCAGTGTATTATTCATGAGAACGCAGGGTATGCTGCCGCCGGAGGAACCGCCCGCATACCAGCCCCAGGTGACGCCACAGGTTTTATCGTGCCAGTAGAGATCATAGGGACAGTCGAAAAGGAGAGCGTGCCAGACCCGGGTAATGTCAATATTCATATAATCCAGAAAAGCCCGGTAAGCCTCCAGGGTCAAACCGTAATCATCTGTAAGGGATTTCAAGCCAAGATCCTTTGCGGTCAGCGAGACATTATCACAAAAGCTTTTGATCGGAATATCAAAAACCGCGGTGGCTACTTCACCCCTGGCGGCACTGGCAATTTTCTGCTTCAGGGCGTTAAAAAGCTTCATTTCGGAAATATTCAGCTTTGCGGTTGCATCTGAGTTTGAACGTTTCTGTGCAGAACGACCTGCCCCGGGACGGAGAACCTGAAGGATATATCCCTCCGCGGCTGAATCATTGGAAAGCCCCTCACTTGTGCTGCAGTTGGCGGCAGTATCGGAACCGAACATTACTTGCTCACCCAGAGAGAAAATGGGAACAAGTAACAAAAGGAATACACTGAGGAGGATTCCAATGCAGACGGACAGCGGCGAGACGGGGCGCATTTTTCTGCCGGAATTCATCATTCTACTCCCTTCCGGAAGACCCGTGATTAACAATTACATACAAAAAGAAACCATTCCAAGAGAAATTATACTTCATGTTTTGCTTTTTTTCAATTCTTCAGAGATGTTTTGATTGTTAGTTGGCCGGCAAATTACGGGAAAGGCTCATCACTGATTGGCTGGACGGAATAGAGGACATCCCACCATCTCCCTGTGAGATGGTAGCTCTTTATATCCCCGGCATCCCCGTCGATCAGGTATTCCCTGACGGCGATTTCCCCGGCCATCCTGTCATGATAGGCAATAAAATCATAATACCGTTCGCGCGCTTCCCCTTCGGTGAAGTCCTTAAACGTCTTCCCGCTTCCGAGGCCGGAGGGAGAAACGCCCAGCGACTGCTCCACGGTGGCGATGAACTCATCCTGGGAAAGAGGCGCGCGGTCGATCTGCAGGGGCTGCGAAAGATCTGCCCCGGGATACTTGACCATCAGCAGCGGGCAGGCGGTAGTGGTGCGCTCCAGGGGCTGGCCTTCGGGAATGCCGAAGTTGGTGCCGTGGTCCGCGGTGACGATGATGGTCGCGCTGTCATAAAGCCCCAGGTCCTTCAGCTGCTGGATATAATCCTCGATATTCCGGAAGGATCCGCGGAGGACAGCGGGATAATCCTCCTCCGCGTCTGCGGCGGCGCGGGGGGCCAGGTTCTCATCCCAGTCGGCGCCGATATGGGGGCCGTAAAGATGATAGAAGCGGAAGGCCCTGTCATACGCGTCGGTGGCGGTGAGGGCGCCGCGCAGGTCGGCGGCGAAGGCGTTGTCCTTGTCATTGAAATGCAGCGAGGGATCGTTGAAGATCTTGAAGGCGGCCGTGTTGGCGTAATCCATGTCGTACCGGAAGGGGAACTTGAACTGATAGGGCATGCACTTGTAAAGGGCGACGCGGAGGAGGACCTTTTCCAGGCGGGGGAGATACAGATTGCCGAAGTCCGAATAATTGTAGGGGACGGCGTTAGCAATATAGGGATCGGCCAGGTCGGAGATGAGCTCCGGATCCGGCGTGAGGACGCGGACATCCGTCCCGGCGTCGGCCAGGCCTTTGACAAACCCTATGCCTGCGGTCCAGGCCTCGTCCACATAAACGGGGACGGGCTTGTCCATATGGCACTCCTGCGCGGTGAAGAGATAGGGCAGGGAGGGATAGGTGCGGTTATAGCGGCTGGTGGTGTTGGGATACCAGACCCAGCCGGAGAGGGTGTCCTTCAGCTCCGGCCAGCGCTGCAGCATCTCCTCGGCATACACGGCGTCCGCCGTGTCGAGGATGAAGACGACGGTGTTCTGTTTATTTGAAAGCTCGAACTGCCCGGCGGTGGTGAGGACGTGTTCCTGCTTGCGGACGGAGGGATTGAGGTCCGTGGTGAAGACCGAAGAAACGAAGCCGACGAGCTGCATGACGGTGAGCGCCGCCGCAACGGCGCGCATGGCAAGCTCGGTGGGCTTGCGGTGCGTTTTCGTCAAGAGGAAGACGAGGACGGTGACCAGCAGCAGGATCACGATCCAGATGATGAGGTTATTCCGGATGCCGGCGGGGGTGATATCGAAACGCTCGCCGGTGAGGGAGACCATATGGCCATTCATGAAAAGAACCTGCAGATAAGAGGCAAGGCCGAAGGCCAGGGAAAGCCCGGCCACGGTCAGGCCCGCCCGCGCGGGAAGAAGCATCAGGATGCCCGAGAAGAGCAGGGCGGCCAGAAGGGCCAGGAGAAGCTGCAGCCACCAGACATTCCCGAAGGGAACGAAGAATTCCCCGGCATTCGCCAAAAGAACCTCCAAAGGCGCAAAGAAGAGCACCGTCAAAGCGGTAAACAAATTGCAAAGAAAAATCGTAACAAAAGGTTTCTTCTTCATGTTCTACTCCTTTTGGGGGCTTTCCGATCGCCCCCAAACCCCTTCGGCTGAAAACTTGTAGATCGCTATCCCCGCGGCAATCGCCAGGTTCAGGGAATCGACTTTGTCATTGCTCTCAATCCGGACGGGCTGCCCGAAGGATGCGAATTCAGCCGGGAGGCCGCTGCCTTCATTGCCGAAAATCAGCGCATACGGCATCTGAACCGGCTTCCTCAGCACCTCCCGCAGGGGCAGGGAAGCGTCCAGCATAAAGGGAAACAGCTGATGCCCCGGAAAATCCCCGCGGTACGCCTCGAAGGAATCATACACCCGGACGCGGAGGGAGAAGAGGCTGCCCATGCTGGCGCGGACGGTTTTCGGATCGAAAAGATCCACGCAGGGGCGGATGAGGGCCAGGTCCTCCACGCCGAAGCCCAGGGCCGTGCGCAGGATGGTGCCGACATTGCCGGAATCGCCCGGATGATGGAGCACGACGTGGGGCTTCGCGGGATCCAGGTCATCCTGAAACTTGGCGAAGACGGCGGCGGCGAAGCAGTTCTCCTTGCCGCTGACGCGGGAAAGCGCCCGGTCCGCCTCCTCCACGCGGACGCCGAGGGATTCCGCCAGGGCGCGGAGCTTATCCGCCCCTTCCCGGCCGGCGGCGGAGGAATGCACAAGGACGCGGCGCACCAGGGCCGGCCGGTGCTTCAGGCACTCCATCGAGGGGAAGATGCCGGGGGCGTAGGAGTAGTCCAGACGCGCGCTGTAAGCTTCAAGTGAGGGCATAGACTGTATGAATCCTTTCAGGAATAGAGATTTCGCTCCTGCGGGAGCGACCAGGGCTTTCCGATCGCCCTGGACCTTCGGCTAGAATGTGTTTATAAGGAGCTTTACTGTATCAGGAATTATACTAAAGAATCAGGATCCTTCTTCTGGGATTTGACGCCGTCGATGGAAATCCAGGTATGGCAGGCCATATTATCGAAGGTGAAGTCCACCCGGGCCCGCTCCTTGCGCCAGTCGATCCGGGTGATTTTCCCCCGGCAGCCGTTGAAGAGCGGATCCTCGAGGGTCACCTGATCCCCGATGACGCAGGTCTTCATGGAGCCGACGAGGCCGTCCTTCTCGAAAAGCCTCATGGCGAAATCCAGGTCGGAGCCGGCGAGCTCATACCCGGTTTCCTGCTTGCCCACGCGGCGGATGACGCCGTCCATGCCGAAGAACTGGGTATAGTCCACCATGCGCTCTTCGCTGAACACGAACACATAGCCGGGCAGAAGGTCGAACTGCTTTTCGAGGTTCTGGCCCTTTTTGCGCTGGCGGCGGACGATCTGCGGAGAGAAGGAGCGCATGGCGCCGCGGATTTCCATGAGTTTTGCGATGACCTTGCAGCGCTGGGTCTCGCAAAACATGCAGTAGACGTACATAAGGCAGTTCCTTCCTTATTAATCCGCGACCATTATGTCATTAATAACAATTCCAGTCAATAAGGGCAAAAATGTTCGTACTTTTTACGTACAACTTATTGTATTTGAACATCTTGTCTGATACAATATAAACAACATATGGGGAAGGATGTGTTTGCTGTGGCGGAACAGCCCAAGTACCTGCAGGTGGCGGATGTATTGCGCAAGGAAATCGCGGAAGGCGTTTTCCGGGACGGACAGACCCTGATGACGGAAGAGGAACTGCGCGTCCGCTTTAACGTGAGCCGTCAGACGGTGCGGCAGGCGATCGCGCTGCTGGAGGACGACGGGCTGGTGGACCGGCGCCGGGGCAGCGGCACCTACGTGCGCCACGGGCCGAGAAAGCGGCAGGGGCCGATCCACGTGGGCGTGGTGACGACCTACATCACGGACTACATCTTCCCGAGCATCGTGCAGGGGATGGAGAGCGTCCTGAACGCCAACGGCGCCATTATGAACCTGAGCGCGACATACAATGACGCGAAGACGGAGCGGAACATCCTCGAGCGGATGCTGGACGGGCAGGTGGACGGCCTGATCGTCGAGGGAACGCGCACGGCGATGCAGGCGGAAAACCTCGACCTGTACCGGCGGCTGGAGGAGCGGAACATCCCGCTGCTGTTTATGAACGGATACAACCCGGAGCTGTCGCAGATCCCCCACGTGGTGATGGACGACTACGGCGGCGGGCGGATCGCGGCGCAGGAAGTGCTCAGCCGGGGATACCGGAAGCCGGGCGGCATGTTCAAGACGGACGACCGGCAGGGCCAGGAGCGGCTGAAGGGTTACCTGGACGAGCTGGCCAGCCACGGCGTTGAGGTGCCGGAGAGCCGCCTGCTGAAATTCGGGACGGAAGAGCGGATGACCCTGCTGTATACGGAAAAGGGCCAGGACTTTGTGAAGAAACTGCTGGCAGGCGAAGCGGACTGCATGGTGTGCTACAATGACGTCTTCGCGGTGAGCCTGATGGCGATGCTGCAGCAGGCGGGCATGAAGCTGCCCGAGGGCATGGGGTTCATCGGTTTTGACAACGCGACCTTCGCGGAGATGGCGAATCCGAAGCTGACTACCCTGGGGCACCCGAAGGAGGCCTTCGGGGCGCTGTGCGCGGAGAAGCTGCTGCGGATGATCGCCGGGGAGCGGGAAAAGAGCGTGAGCATGGCCTGGACGCTGATCGAGCGGGACAGCCTGCCGCGGGTGGACACGCTGTGAGCACGGCGGTCCTGTGCGTCGGGAAGATGAAGGAAAAGGCGTACAGGGAGCTGGCGGATGAATATCTGAAGCGCCTGGGGCGCTACGGGAAGATCGAGGAGATCGAGATTCCGGACCTGCCGGAGCCGGCGGGGAACTCGCCCGCGCTGGAAGAGCAGGTGAAAACCCGGGAAGGGGAAGCGTTGCTTGCGAAGATCCGGCCCGGGGACCGGGTGATCGCCCTGACGATCCGCGGGAAACAGCGCAGTTCGGAGGAGCTGGCGGAGCATGTCCGGGAGATGCGGACAAACGGCATCAGCCGGATGGTGTTTGTGATCGGCGGGAGCCTGGGGCTGGGAGAGAACGTGCTCGCCCGGGCGGATGAAGAGATGAGCATGAGCCGGATGACGTTCCCGCACCGCCTGGCGCGGGTCATGCTGCTGGAGCAGCTCTACCGGGCGGAGAAGATTATCGCGGGGGAAAGGTATCATAAATGAAAAGATCAAAGATTGCGGCGTTAATCGCATTGCTGCTGGCCCTGGTGCTGGTGCTCGGCAGCTGCGGGGCGGCGGACACGACGGCAAAAAAGAAAAAGCAGGAAAACGCTCAGCCGACGGCGGTCGTGACGGAAGCGCCTGCCGCGACGGAAGCACCTGAGGCGACGGAGGCCCCGGAGGAAACGGGCCCCATCATCGAGCCGCAGGCGATCGCGGACTACATTTTCGAGCACGGGGAACTGCCGCCGAACTTCATCACGAAGAAGGAAGCCCAGGCTCTGGGCTGGGACAGCAGCTGGAACTATGTCAGCGACGTGGCGCCGGGCATGAGCATCGGCGGGGACAAATTCGGGAATTACGAAGGGAATCTGCCGCAGGTGCAAGGGCGGAAGTACTACGAGTGCGACTGCTGGTACACCGGCGGTAAGCGGAACGCGTACCGGATCATCTATTCAAACGACGGGCATGTGTGGTATACGGAAGACCACTACAATACGTTTACGGAAATGGAGCCGAGTAATAAATAGGGGACTTTCCGATCGCCTGAAAAGCGTGTGAGGAGGAGACGGGATGAAGAGGATCCTGAAGATTGCGGGACTGGCGGCGATGCTGGCACTGTGCCTCATCCTGACAGGCTGCTACAACGCGCCGGACGACGTGAACACCGGATCGACCACCGACCCGGGGAACGCGCTGCCTTTCCAGACGCTGGCCCCGACGGCCACGGTGGAGGTGACGCCGGACACGATCGTGATCGAGACGCAGAATATCTTCGGCGGCGAGACATTGGGCATCCAGACGGAGACGCCCACCCCGCCCGGCGGCGGAGCGAGCGGATGGAACGACTGGGGCACGGTGCAGGACGGGACAACGCCGACCCCGAACCCGACCAGCAGCGTGATTGTCTTTGACAACGTGACGGTGACGCCGCCGGACGGCGCGACGATCGAGGTCGTGACGACGGCGCCGGAAACGCCGGAACCGACGGCGGCGCCGGTCACCCCGACGCCGACCCCGCCGAGCCTGCAGCGCGGCTTCACGGGCAGCGAGGCGGTGCGCGCGGTGCAGAAGCGGCTGAAGGAACTGGGCTACTACAAGGGAAGCGCGGACGGCGACTTTGGCCCGGCGACGGAGGCGGCCGTGAAAGCCTTCCAGAAGGCGAACGGCCTGACCGCAGACGGCAAGGTCGGGAAGCAGACGCTGGCGAAGATGAACGCGAAGACGGCGATCAGCAACAAATCAGGCCACGCCGTGACGGAGAAACCGAAGACGACGACGGCCCCGAAGAAGACCCAGAAACCCACCCAGAAGCCCACCGCGACCCCGAACCTGAGCAAGGATTACTACCTGGACATCGGGGCGAAGGGCAAGAAGGTCGAAACGCTGCAGCGCCGGCTGATCGAGCTGGGCTGGCTGAGCGGCCGGGTGACGGGCAAATATGACGAGGACACCGCGGCGGCGGTCATGGCCTTCCAGCGGAAGACGAAGGGCCTGTGGGAGGACGGCATCGCCGGTCCGGACACGCTGCAGGCGCTGTATTCCTCGAACGCCGCCAGGAACGGCTCCTCCAAATCGAACGGATCGGGCAGCTCGGGCAGCAGTGGCAGCTCCTCTAGCAGTTCGTCAGGCTCGTCCAGCAGCAAACCGGACACCCTCGAAAGGGGCAGCACCGGGAGCGAAGTGCGCAGGCTGCAACAGAAGCTGAAGGACCTGGGCTATCTGAGCGGGAGCGTGGACGGCAGTTTCGGTGTGGCGACGGAGGCGGCGGTGATCGCCTTCCAGAAAAACAACAACCTGACGGCGGACGGCAAGGCCGGCACCGCCACCCAGAGCAAGCTCTACAGCGGAACTGCGCGGAAGGCCACGGGCAACGCGGCGAAGATCGACACAGGCAGCAGCTCCGGAAGCAGCTCAAGCAGCAGTTCGAACAGTTCGGGAAAGAGCTCTTCGGGCAGCAGTTCGAGCAGCTCCAGCAGCTCGAGCAGTTCAAACAACTCCGGCAGCAGTTCGGGAAAGAGTTCATCCGGCAGCAGCTCCGGAAGCAGTTCAGGCAGTTCAAGCAGCTCAAACAATTCGAGCAGCTCAAGTAACTTCACCAGCTCCAGCAGCTCAAGCAGTTCAAACAGCTCCGGCAGCAGTTCGAGCAGCGAGCCCGCGACGGTGAACAACAGCGGGCGGGACACGAAGGACATCGCCTCCACCGGCTATGTGACCCTGGAAAACGGCACGGAGAGCGAGCAGGTGAGGACGCTGCAGAAGCGCCTGAAGGACCTGGGATACTACAACGGCACCGTGGACGGCCGCTACGGCGAGGGAACGCAGGCGGCGGTCATGGCCTTCCAGCTGCGGAACAACCTGACGGTGGACGGCAAGGCCGGCCCGGCGACGCAGCGCGTGCTGTACGGCTCAAGGTCGAACATCACTTACGCCTCGATGTATGAGGGAGAGGAAGGCACCTCGGTCAAGAACCTGCAGTACACCCTCTACGAGCTGGGATACTACGACGGGGCCATCGACGGAAAGTACGGCCAGACGACGGCGGACGCGGTGCGGGCCTTCCAGATGGAGAACCATCTGGACCAGGTGGACGGCATCGCGGGAAGCAAGACGCTGAGCAAGCTCTATTCCGCCGACGCGATCGCAGCGACGGCCTCGAACATGGACTACGACACGGCGAAGGCCGGCGACAAGAACGACCTGGTGGTGCAGATCCAGGACTGCCTGGTGCAGCTGGGATTTCTGGACGCGATCACGGGAGAGTATGACGACGCAACCGTGGCGGCCGTGAAATCCTTCCAGTCCGCCAACGGCCTGACCCCCGACGGCAAATGCGGCAACCTGACTCTGCAAGTTCTGTTTGGATATTAATCCCCGTAACAGCCGAGAGACCCCGCCCCGGTGTCATCCCGAGCGAGTGGGGGTTCGTAGCGCCCGGAAAACGAGCCAGTGTGCTCGTTTTCAGCGGAGAACGGGCGGCAGCCCAGGGCAAATCTCCCTCGCAAACAGATTAAACCCCTAAACTACATTTATGAGAGTAACAAAAACCCCCCTCGCCATCCTCCTCCTATGCATCTCCCTCGCCCTCCCCGCCCTGACCTCCTCAACCCCCGACTCCGGAATCACCCGCTGCCTGATACTTGGCTTTGACCGCTTTGTGACGATGCCCTCCACGGGCCACGCCTCGGCCAACAACACCGAAACCATGGCGGCGCTGCTGGAGGACTTCCTGCCGGGCGAAAAGCAGATCACGATTCACGTGGACGGCCCGGGAAGCATCAACGGCTTTGAGGAACTGATCCGGGAAACCTTCGCGGGCGCCCGGGAGGAAGACACGGCGCTGATCTACCTGAGCACCCACGGGATAAGCGCGCCGGGGGTGCCGGGCGGCATGGCCCTGCTGGTCTCCGACGGGGAAGCGGAAGAAAGGCTGACGCCGGAGAAACTGCGCGAACTGCTCGACGGAATCCCGGGAAAGAAGATCCTGATGGCGGACGCGTGCCGGAGCGGCGCGCTGATCGGCCGGGGAAAAACAGCCGGCAGGGACTTTTTCGATGACGACCACTACCGGGCCCTGGTCTCCGCGGGAGCGGAGGAGGACAGCTGGTTCTGGAGCGCGGAGGAGGACGAATACACCGGCACGGGATACTTTACGGAAGCGCTGGACAGCGCCCTGCGGGCCAGCGACCCGCAGCAGATCGACCCGGACGGGGACGGGATGGTGAGCCTGAAGGAACTGACGGGGCGCCTGCGGGAGATCCACGGGGCCTCGACGGTCTACAGCCGGCCGGAGGAGGACGATGAATCGCTCTTCATCCTGCCGCAGGACCGGAAAGCCGGCGGGAAACTGCGGGGTGTGCAGTTTGACCCGGTGGAAAGGGACGGCGACAGCCTGACGCTGAAGTTCCGCTTCCGGGCGGAAGAACAGGTGCGGCTGACCTACCAGCTGGTGCCGAGCCGGAACGGAAAATGGGACTTTGAACACGCGGTCAAAATGCCGGACCGCGAGCGGACAGGCCTGATCCGCGGGCTGGTGAGCCCGGGGGAAAAGGAACGGACGATCCGCCTGAGCCCGGAGAGCCTGGGCGAGGACGGAAAGGCGCTGCTGCAGATCATTTCCCTGCGGGGAGAGGAGCAGCGCCCCGCCGCCGAAGCCGGCTGCGTAATTGAAATTGTCCCCCCCGGGCAGGAAAATTTGGAAGGCAAATAGAAAATTTTAAGGTACGGGATTTTGAAGGAATTCAGAATTCTGGATTGTCAGACGAAGGGAATGCCTCCCGTTGTCATCTCGAGCGAAGTCGAGAGATCTCCCTCGCAATCAGATAATCCCCCTAACAGTAGCGCATCCCCCCTTCGTGTCATCCCGACCGAAGTGGAGGGATCTCCCTCGCAATCAGATTAAACCCCGTAACATGAGATAACCCCCCAAAAACTAAACCAAGAGGTGAATCCAATGTCAGAATGTACACATGATTGCTCTACCTGCGGAGCGGACTGCGCAAGCCGCAACCAGCCGGAAAGCCTGCTGGAGCCCCAGAACGCCCAGAGCAACGTAAAGAAAGTCATCGCCGTCATGAGCGGCAAGGGCGGCGTCGGCAAGAGCCTGGTAACGAGCCTGCTGGCCGTGCTGACGAGGCGGAACGGCTTCCAGACCGCGGTGCTGGACGCGGACATCACGGGCCCCTCGATCCCGAAGATCTTCGGCGTGAAGGACAAGGCGATGGGCACGGTGGACGGGATCCTGCCGGCAGAAACGAAGACGGGCATCAAGCTGATGAGCGTAAACCTCCTGCTGGAGAACGACACCGACCCGGTGATCTGGCGCGGGGCGCTGATCGCGGGAACGGTGAAGCAGTTCTGGACGGACGTGGTCTGGGGCGACGTGGACTATATGTTCGTGGATATGCCTCCGGGAACGGGCGACGTGCCGCTGACGGTGTTCCAGAGCCTGCCGGTGGACGGGATCATCATCGTGACGAGCCCGCAGGAGCTGGTGGGGATGATCGTCGAGAAGGCCGTGAACATGGCGAGGATGATGAACATCCCGGTGATCGGCATCGTGGAGAACATGAGCTGGGTTTCCTGCCCGGACTGCGGCAAGAAGATTTATCCCTTCGGCGAAAGCCAGACGGCCAAGGTCGCCATGAGCCAGGGGCTCCCGCTGCTGGCGCAGCTGCCGATCGCCCCGGACCTCGCGAAGGAATGCGACACGGGAGTCATTGAGCTCTTCAACGAAGACTGGCTTGACGCAACAGTAAGAGCCGTCGAAGACTGCCCGAAGAAAATCCAGAAATAAGACCGCCCCCGTGTCATCCCGAGCGAAGTCGAGGGATCTCCCTCGCAATCAGATTAAACCCCGTAACATGCGAAAATCCCCCTCCCGTGTCACCCCGACCGAAGTGGAGGGATCTCCCTCGCAATCAGATTAAACTCCGCATCAGTAGTGCATCCCCCCTTCGTGTCATCCCGAGCGAAGTCGAGGGATCTCCCTCGCAATCAGATTAAACCCCGTAACATCCATAAATCCTAATTCTTCGAAAGGGGGCCGGAGGTTGGCCAGGGGAAACCAAAACATCAACGACCAGCTGTACCGGCCCAGAAGCCGGAACGCGGCCGAAAACCCGCGGGAGAGCGCGGAACAGAGCCGGAAGCGGCAGATCCGAAGCTGGATCATCCTGGTGGCGGTGGTGCTGGCCGTGCTGCTGGGATTCCACTTCCTGCGGCGGTACGGCAAGGGCAAGGAAATCGGCATGAACCAGCTGCCATGCTACGCAAGCCAGAACGTGACGCCGTTCCGGGACGGCATGGTCTACTATGACGGGGCGTCAATCCACCACCTGAGCAGCACGGGCACGATCCGCTGGAGCTTTCCGGCGGGGGAGGGCATGAAGTTCTGCGTGGGCCCGGCGCACCTGGCCGTGTGGGGCGGGACGCAGCTGTATCTGGTGGACCAGGACGGGAAAGCCACGTACAACGAGAGCCTGGAGGCGCAGGTGCAGTTTGCCCGGGTGGGCGAGCGGTACGCGGCGGTCGTCATCGGCGACGATACGGACCCGAAGCTGATCGTGAAGGACATGAAGGGCGCGCAGGTGGACGCGGAAGCGGACGCCTTCAGCGGCCTGATGATGCTGGACACGGGCTTCTACGGCGAGCAGGGCGAGTATCTGTGGACGCTTTCGCTGGACATCTACGGCACGGCGCCGAACACGATCCTGAACACCTTCCAGGTCGGGAAGATGAATACGGGCGAGGTTTCGCTGGGCGAGGCGCTGACCTACAAGGTGCTGTACGAGAACGCGAAGCTGCGCGTGTTCACCACAAGGCAGGTGTACACGTACGACTACAAGTGCGTGCAGGACACGAACGCGACGATGCTGGTCTACGGATGGAAGCTGATCGACGCGGATATCCCGGAGCGGGGGCGAGCCAAGATGCTCCTGGCCCCGACGAGCCAGACCTCCAGCGCGCAGATGATTACGGAGCTGCGGGTGCTCGAAGGGATGGACGACAAGCGGTACACGCTGCCGACCACCTGCGTGGGCGCCAACATCTGGCACGGAAACATCTACGCGGTGTCGGCGGACTATGTCTACAGGGCCGACGTGAACAGCCAGCGGTTCTTCGGCTACAAGATTCCCGCACCCGAGGGGGCCAGCATCACGGCCTTCTACGGGATTACGGATGACGGGAGAATGCTGCTGGCGTCAGGCGAGACAATGTATTCAATGTCTCTGCCTGAAAGGTAAGGGGATTTCGCGTCTGCGGACGCGACCAGGACTTTCCGATCGCCCTGGACCTTCGGTCAATAAAGTTTTTTGGATGAGAGGAAGTAGCACAATGGCAAAGGACCAGAAACAGGAATTTGTAACCCACATCACTCCGCGGAGTGAGGACTTTTCCCAGTGGTACACGGATGTGATCAAGCAGACGGAGCTGTGCGACTACGCGCCGGTGCGCGGCTGCATGATCATCCGGCCCTACGGCTACGCGATCTGGGAGCGGATCCAGGCGGAGATGGACAAGCGGTTCAAGGAGACGGGAGCGGAGAACGTGTACTTCCCGATGCTGATCCCGGAGAGCCTGCTGCTGAAGGAGGCGGAGCACGTGGAAGGCTTCGCGCCGGAGGTGGCCTGGGTGACCCAGGGAGGCACGGAGAAGCTGCAGGAGCGCCTGGCGGTGCGGCCGACGAGCGAGACGATCTTCTGCTCGATGTATTCGAAGTGGGTGCAGACCTGGCGGGACCTGCCGATGATGTACAACCAGTGGTGCTCCGTCATGCGCTGGGAGAAGGCGACGCGCCCCTTCCTTCGGACAAGCGAGTTCCTGTGGCAGGAAGGCCACACGATCCACGCCACGGCGGAGGAAGCCGAGGAAGAGACCCTCAAAATGCTGGAGGTCTACCGCGAGGTGGCTGAGGACGTGCTGGCGCTGCCGGTCTACGTCGGCCGCAAGAGCGACAAGGAAAAGTTTGCCGGCGCCCGGGCGACCTACTCCATGGAAGCGATGATGCAGGACGGCAAGGCGCTGCAGGCGGGCACGAGCCACAACTTCGGCACGAACTTCGCCGAGGCCTTCGACATCCAGTACCAGAGCAAGGAAGGCAAGCTCGAATACGTGCATGAGACCAGCTGGGGCGTGAGCACGCGGCTGATCGGCGCGCTGATCATGACCCACGGGGATGAGCGGGGCCTGCGGCTGCCGCCGAAGGTCGCCCCGATCCAGGCGGTGATCCTGCCCATCGCGGCGCACAAGGGCGGCGTGATGGAGGCGTGCGAAAGCCTGTTCGCGGAGCTGAAGAAGGCCGGCTACCGGGTGAAGCTGGACGACCGCGACACGGTGAGCCCGGGATTCAAGTTCAACGACTGGGAACTGAAGGGCGTGCCGGTGCGGCTGGAGATCGGGCCGAGAGACCTCGAGAACGGCGTGGTCACGGTGTTCCGGCGGGATACGCTGGAGAAGTTCACGATGCCCCTCGAAGGTCTGAGCGAAAAGCTGGGCGGCCTGCTGGATGAAATCCAGAAGGGCCTGTATGAGCAGGCGAAGGCCTTCCGGGATGAGCGGACGGTGCAGGTCACGAACATGGACGAACTGAGCAAGGCCGTCGAAAACGGATTCGCGAAGGCCATGTGGTGCGGGGACAGAGCCTGCGAGGACGAGATCAAGGAAAAGTTCAACGCCTCCAGCCGGAATATGCCCTTTGACCAGGCCGGAGCCCGCTTCGGCGACAAATGCGTCTGCTGCGGCAAACCCGCCGACAAGGTCATGTACTTTGCAAAGGCATACTAAAAATATTTATCGGAGTGAAGCGAATGAAGATCTACGTTGACGCGATGGGAGGAGACCTGGCGCCGGAGGCGCCGGTCAAAGGCACACTGCGGGCCCTGCGTCAGTATCCCCACCTGGAAATCATCCTGGCCGGGAAACTGGACGAGGTCAAACCCTTCCTGGGCGAGTATGACGACGTGAAGGACCGCCTGACGCTGGAAGAGGCGCCGGAGGTCATCACGAACCACGAAAGCCCCGTGATGGGCGTACGCAAAAAGGTGAACAGCGCGACGGTGCAGGGCATGCTGAAGGTGCGCAGCGGCGAGGCGGACGGCTTCGTCTCCGCGGGCTCCACGGGCGCAACGCTGGCCGGCGGCATGTTCCGTTTGGGGCGCATCCCCGGGATCGAGCGCCCGGCGCTGGCCCCCCTGATGCCCAACGGAAAGGGCCACTTCCTGCTGATCGACTGCGGGGCGAACGTGGACTGCAAGCCGGAATACCTGGTGCAGTTCGGCATCATGGGCGACGCGTACATGCGCGGCGTGATGGGAATGGAAAACCCGCGGATCGGCCTGGTGAACATCGGGGCGGAAGCCGAGAAGGGCAACCAGCTGGTGAAGGAGACCTACCCGCTGATGGAAAAGGCGCCGTACAACTTCATCGGCAACGTGGAGGCGCGGGACATTCCGCTGGACCAGGCGGACGTGTGCGTGACGGACGGCTTCGGCGGGAACCTGATTCTGAAATATACGGAAGGCCTGGCCAGCGCGCTGCTGGGGCTGATCAAGAGCGAACTGATGGCGGATTCGCGGGGCAAGGTGGCAGGGCTGATCGCGAAGCCGGCCTTCAAGCGCGTGAAGAAGGCGATGAGCTCCGACGAGATCGGCGGGGCGCCGCTGCTGGGCGTGCAGGGCGCGGTGATCAAGGCCCACGGCAGCAGCAACGATTACGCCTTCTGCAGCGCTATCGGGCAGTGCATCAGGATGATCGACGGGAAGGTCGTGCAGGCCATCGAGGAAGGCGTCGCGAAGATGCTGCAGGAATAAAAACAATTCGGAAGTCAGAAGTCGGAATTCAGAATTCCGGGTTCATGATTCATAAATTGAAACACGAGGAGGAAGTTACCATGGATTTTGAAACCGTCAAAAACATGATCGCGGAGCAGCTGAAGGTGAATCCCGCTGAGATCAAGCCCGAGAGCCGCCTGATGGAAGACCTGAAGGCTGACAGCGCCAACATCATGGTGCTGATCATGGACATGGAAGACAAGTTCGGCATCACGGTCGAGGACGACCAGATCATGAAGCTGAAGACCGTGGGCGACGTGGTGAACTACATCGCGAAGGTGAAGGGCTGAGATCCGCAGAATCATGCCTGACAAAGCGACGGACAGGGTCATGCGGGCCCTGGGATATACATTCCGCGACGAGGCGCTGCTTCGCCGCGCTTTGACGCACCCTTCCGCCGGGAAGGAGGACAACCAGCGGCTGGAGTTCCTGGGGGACGCGGTGCTGCAGTTCATCATGAGCGAAAAGCTGTACGCCGCGCATCCGGAGGACAGGGAAGGCGCGCTGACCCACCGGCGGGCGCTGCTGGTGTGCGAGGCGGCCCAGAGCCCGATCGCCCGGGAGGCGGGAATCGGCGAAGCGCTGCGGATGGACCGGGGCGAGGAGCTGACCGGCGGACGGGAGAAGCCGAGCGTCCTGTGCGACGCGATGGAAGCGGTGCTGGCGGCGGTGTATCTCGACGGCGGGATGGAAGCGGCAAAGGCCGTGGTGGAGCGCTGCTGGCCGGATGAGGACGAGGTGAGCCGCCCGCTGCAGGACGCGAAGGGCGCGCTGCAGGAGGAACTGCAGAAGCACGGAGGCGAGACGCCGACCTACGAAATCGTCGGGCAGAGCGGGCCGCCCCACGCGCCGGTGTTCCGCGCCGCGGTGTACCGCGGCGGCAGGCTGCTCGCCGAAGGCGAAGGAAAGACCAAGAAAGCCGCGGAGCAGGCAGCAGCGCTGGCTGCGTTAAAGAAGGTAAAACCTTGACGATGTTGATTTGTCAATGATATAATGCACTGTATTTTTTGATTCAGAATCCTAACGGGAGGGATACGATGTCCGGTCATTCCAAGTGGCATAATATTCAGGCGAAGAAGGGCAAGGCGGACGCGCAGCGCGGCGCCGTGTTCACCAAGATCGGCCGCGAGATTGCGATCGCGGTGCGCGAGGGCGGGGCCAACCCCGAGTCCAACGGCAAGCTGCGCGATATCATCGCGAAGGCGAAGGCCAATAACATGCCCAATGACAATATCCAGCGGAGCATCAAGAAGGCCAGCGGCGAGCTGAGCAACGTGGTGTACGAAGAGATCACCTACGAAGGCTACGCGCCCGGCGGCGTGGCGGTCATCGTGGACTGCATCAGCGACAACCGGAACCGCACGGCCAGCGACGTGCGCCACTGCTTCGCCAAGTACGGCGGAAACCTGGGGACCACGGGAAGCGTGGGCTTCATGTTTGACGAGCGCGGCGTGCTGGTGGTCGAGAGAGCGCCCGGCAGCGACGAGGACGAGATGATGATGACTGCGCTGGACGCCGGCGCCGAAGACGTGAACGTGGAAGAGGACGTGTACGAGATCCTGACCGCGCCGAACGAGTTCAGCGCGGTGCGCGAGAAGCTCGAGCAGCAGGGCATCACCTTCCTGAGCGCGGAAGTGCAGAAGATCCCGCAGAACACGGTAGCCGTGACCGATCCGGACACGATCGTGAAGATCCAGAAGATGCTGGATCTGCTCGAAGAGAACGACGACGTGCAGAATGTGTTCCACAACGCGGATCTGCCGGAAGAGGAAGAAGAGGAATAAGGCAATTTTGAACGGCAGGGACGGTTCTTGGAACCGTCCCTTTGTTCCTTACGGAAAGGAGTGTGTCACACCATGACGATGCTGGAGATCATTGAGAAGAAAAAGCTGGGGAAAGAACTGACGAAGGAGGAGATCACCTTCTTCGCGAAGGCGGCGGCGGAGAAAACCGTGCCGGACTACCAGCTGAGCGCCCTGCTGATGGCGATCCGGCTGAACGGGATGAGCTATCAGGAGACGACGGACCTGACCCTGGCGATGCGGGACAGCGGAGACATCGCGGATCTGAGCGGGATCCCCGGCATCAAGGTGGACAAGCACTCCACCGGCGGCGTGGGCGACACGACGACGCTGGTGCTGGCGCCGCTGGTGGCGGCGTGCGGCGCGCCGGTGGCGAAGATGAGCGGCCGCGGCCTGGGCCATACCGGCGGAACGCTGGACAAGCTCGAGTCCATCCCGGGGATGAAAGTGACGCTGAGTGAGGAAGACTTCATCCGGCAGGTGAAGGAGATCGGCGTGGCCGTCATCGGCCAGACGGGGCACCTGGCTCCGGCGGACAAGACCCTGTACGCCCTGCGGGACGTGACCAGCACGGTCGACTCGCTGCCGCTGATCGTCAGTTCAATCCTGAGCAAGAAGCTGGCGGCGGGGTCGGACGCGATCGTGCTGGACGTCAAAAACGGGAGCGGCGCCATCATGCATACGGAAGAGGAAAGCATCATGCTCGCCAGGACGATGGTGGAGGTCGGCACCCTGGCCGGGAAGCCGGTCGTGGCGGTCGTGACGGGCATGGACCAGCCGCTGGGCACCCACGTGGGCAACGCACTGGAGGTCAAGGAAGCGATCGACATCCTGAGCGGACGGGCCGGCGGGGACCTGCTGGAGGTATCGCTGACGCTGGGCGGATATATGCTGAAGCTGGCGGGAAAGGCAGAGAGCCCCGAGGCGGGCAAGGCCATGATGGCGGAGGCGGTCCGCAGCGGCGCGGGCCTGAAGAAACTGAAGGAGATGATCGCGGCGCAGGGCGGGGATTCCGCCGTGTGCGACGACGTGACGCGGCTGCCCCAGGCGAAGGTGCAGCGGAGCGTGACCTGCGGCAAAGCCGGCTATGTGCAGAAGATGGACACGATGGCCCTGGGCCTGGCGGCGCAGGCCATGGGCGCCGGGCGGCTGAAGGTCGATGACGAGCTGGACTACAGCGTGGGGTTCGTGCTGAACGTGCGGATCGGCGACCGGGTTGAGGAAGATACGCCCCTGTGCACGCTGCATGCCCGGAGCGAAGAAGACGCAGTGAAGGCGGAGGCGGCCGTGCGCGCGGCAATCACCATCGGGGAGGAAGCCTGCGGCCGTGCGCCGGACTTCTATGCGATTGTGACAAAAGACGGAATCTGGAAATTGGGAGCGACTGAATGAGCGCAGAATTTCGGCAGGGGATCCGCCACGGGATCCCCATCGCGCTGGGATATTTGAGTGTGAGCTTCGCCTTCGGGATGAAGGCGGCCGGGGTCGGGCTGACGGTGCTGCAGGCAGTGCTGATCTCGATGACGAACCTGACCAGCGCCGGGCAGATTGCCGCGCTGCCGCTGATGGTCGGCGGGGCGTCGCTGGCGGAGATGGCGCTGACGCAGCTGACGATTAACCTGCGCTACGCGCTGATGAGCCTTTCCCTGAGCCGGAAGCTGGACGGGAGCATGGGCACGCTCCAGCGGATGATCTTCGCCTTCGCGAACACAGACGAGATTTTCGCGGTGGCCAGCGCCCAGCCGGGGAAGGTCGGAAAGAAGTACCTCTACGGGCTGATGATCACGCCGTGGATCGGCTGGAGCCTGGGGACGCTGCTGGGCAGCGCCGCGGGCACGCTGCTGCCGGAGTTTGTGCGGACGGCGCTGGGCATCGCGATCTACGGGATGTTCCTGGCGATCATCCTGCCGCCGGCGAGAAAGCTGGGGCCGGTGCGGTTTGTGGTGATGATCGCGGTGGCGCTGAGCCTCTGCTTCCGCTACATTCCGGGGCTGAACACGGTATCATCCGGCTTTGTGATTATTATCTGCGGGGTGGTGGCGGCGGTCGCCGGGGCGCTGCTCTTCCCGATCAGGGAGGACGCCGCATGAAATGGAGTGTGTTTCTGCCGTACCTGGCGGTGACGGCGGGGGTGACCTACCTGATCCGGATGCTGCCGCTGACGGTGTTCCGGAAGGAGATCAAGAGCCGGTTTGTCCGGTCGTTCCTGGCCTATATCCCGTACGCGGTGCTGGGCGCGATGACGTTCCCGGACGTGTTTTACTCGACGGGCGACGTGCGGACGGCGGTGTGCGGCGTCGCGGTGGCGGTGCTGCTGGCCTGGAGAGGGCGGAGCCTGCTGACGGTCGCGGTGGCCGCCTGCTGCGCGGTGGCGCTGGCGCAGGGGTTCCTGCTGCTGGTGTGATTTGCTTTACTTTCACCGGTTTTCGGGTATAATAGGAGCATCTGCAAAGGGCCTGTGCCGGGAGCTTCGGCCCCGGACACGAAAAGGCCGCAGAAATATCATTTTCGACGGGTATCCTTTGGAACCTGAACGGAGGGAACATGACAAACAAAGCGACAAGGCGCACACGGATTGCGCGGATGACGCTGCTGGCAATGCTGGTGGCGGTTTTGGTCATTCTGGCCTTTGTGAACATCCCGATGCCGATGGGGCTCTCGATCACCTTCAACATGATCCCGGTGGCGATCGCGGCGATGGCGATGGGCTTTCCGGGCGGGATTATCATCGGCGGGGCCTTCGGCCTGATCAGCTTCCTGCAGTGCTTCGGCATCTTCGGGACGAGCGCGCTGGGCGCGGCGCTGGTGACCTACAGCCCGGTGCTGATGTTCGTCCAGCGGGTGCTTTCCCGGGTGCTGGTGGGCGTGCTGGCGGCGCTGGTGTACAAGGCGATGTGCAGGACCAAGGCGCCGCTGTACGTCCGCGGGGCGGTGACGGGATTCGCCGCTGCGTTCTTCAATACGCTGTTTTTCATGACGCTGCTGGTGCTCCTCTTCGGGAACACGCCGGAGCTGGCGGACAAGATCGCGGCGAAAGGCGTGATCATTTATATCATTACGAGCGTGGGCATCAACGCCGTAGTCGAAATGGTCGTGGCAGCCCTCGTAACCGGCGCCGCCGGCGTAGCCCTGAACAAAGCAAAGCTTCTGTAACTCCCGTGTCATCCCGAGGTTCGTAGCGCCCGGAAAACTGTCCAGTGGACAGTTTTCAGCGGAGAACGGGCGGCAGCCCAGTGCACGGAGTGAGTCGAGGGATCTCCCTCGCAATCAGATTCAAATTACTTCCTAAATTATTTCCTAAAGGAGCCTCCACCATGATCCTGACCATGGACATAGGGAACACGAACATCAAGACCGCCCTCTTCGACGGGACGGAGATGTTCAAGTACTGGCGGATGTCGACGAACATCACCTCGACCTCGGACGAATACGGCGTCCGCCTGGCGTCGATGTTCGTCCACGAGGGCGTGCAGACGGACGTGGTGGAAGGCATCATCGTCTCGAGCGTGGTGCCGACGATCAACTACACGATCGAGCACATGTTCCTGAACTATTTCAGGAAGACGCCGCTGTTCGTGGCGCCGGGGGTGAAGACGGGGATCAACATCCGCTACGAAAACCCACGGGAGCTGGGCAGCGACCGGATCGCCAACGCGGTGGCTGCCTACGACGAATACGGCGGGCCGTGCATCTTCATCGACTTCGGCACGGCGACGACCTTCGGCGTGGTGGACCGGGAAGGCTCCTTCCTGGGCGGGACGATCTGCCCGGGCATCAAGCTGAGCAGCGAGGCGCTGGTGACCGGCACGGCAAAGCTGCCGCGGTTCGAGCTGGCGCGGCCGGACAACGTGATCGGCCGGACGACGCTGAGCAACCTGCAGAGCGGGATGTACTACGGGTACGTCGGCCTGGTGCGGAACATCGTGCGGAAGATCCGGCAGGAGCTGGGGGAGGACGCGCTGGTGGTCGCGACGGGCGGCATGGCCCTGATGATCGCGGAGGAGAGCAAGGTCATCGACAAGCTGGACGGCCTGCTGACGCTGAAAGGCCTGAGGCTGATCTACGAAAGAAATCGGACGGAGGATAAAGGACAATGAAAGAAGTAGTACTGGGACTGCTGGGGCTGGGAAACATCGGAGGCGGCGTGTGGGATCTGGTCCGCGAATTCGGCGGTGAGGTCGAAAAGCGCACGGGCGTGAAACTGCGGATCAAGAAGGCGCTGGTGCTGGACGTGAAGATCCACGGAGGCAAGGAAGTGCCCGATGAGGTGCTGACGACCGAGAAAAACGACATCCTGGAAGACCCGGAAATTCAGATCGTGTGCGAATTCCTGGGCGGGGAGCAGCCGGCGGCCTCAATGATGCTGCGGGCGCTGGAAAACGGGAAGAGCGTGGTGACGGCGAACAAGATGGCGCTTTCGCTGCACTTTGACGAACTGCGCGCGATGGCGCGGAAGACCGGCGCGGGCCTGTACTACGAGGCCAGCGTGGGCGGCGCGATCCCGATCATCAACGCGATCCAGAGTCCGCTGATCGCGAACCACATCGAGCAGATGATGGGCATCGTGAACGGAACGACGAACTACATCCTGACGCGGATGGCGGCGGAAGGCGCCGAGTATGAAACGGTGCTGAAGGACGCGCAGCGCCTGGGTCTGGCGGAGCCGGACCCGACGGCGGACGTGGAGGGATACGACGCGGCGTACAAGCTGAGCATCGCGGGATCGCTGGCGTTCCACAGCCGGGTGAAGGTGGAAAACGTCTACCGCGAGGGCATCACGAAGGTGAGCGCCGAGGATATCGCCTTCGGCCGGGAAATGGGCTATGTGCTGAAGCTGCTGGCCATCGGCAAGGACAACGGGGACAGCATTGAGGCGCGGGTGCATCCGGTCTTCCTGCCGGCGGACCATCCGCTGGCGCGGGTGGACGGATCGCTGAACGCGGTCTATCTCTACGGGCACAGCTTCAAGGACATGATGCTGGAAGGCCGGGGCGCGGGGGACGCGCCGACGGCCAGCGCCATCGTGGGCGACATCATCCAGGCGGCGCAGAACGCGGTGCATCCCATGCCCTACCTGCGGGAGGATCCGCTGCCCGTGGCCGACGACTGGCAGAGCAAGTACTTCATCCGCGTGAAGGCGAAGGACGCCCCCGGCGTGCTGGCCGAGGTGGCGGGCCTGCTGGCCGCGGAAGGAATCTCCATCAGCACGATGATGCAGAAGGGCGCCGAGCCCGGCGGAAAGGCGACGCTGATCCTGATCACCCACGTGGCGCCGGAAAAGGCCGTGCAGCGGGCGATCAAAGCGTTCAACCCCGAGATCTGCCAGGTGGAGAACATGATCCGGGTGGAAGGATAATATGTGGGTATTGTTTGACCTGGACGGGACGCTGACGCAGAGCGAGGAAGGCATCTGGAACTGCGCGAAATACGCGGCGGAGAAGATGGGCTTCCCGCAGCCGGACGCGGCGACCCTCCGGAAATTCATCGGCCCGCCGCTGGAATATTCCTTCCGCACGTACATGGGCATGACGGATGAGCAGGCCGCCGAGGCGGTCCGCTTCTACCGGGAACGGTATACCACCGTGGGCATGTACGAAAACCGGGTGTATCCCGGGGTGCGGGTGATGCTCCGGACGCTGTGGAAGGCAGGCGCGAAGCTGGGCATCGTGACCGGCAAGCCGGCCTACCCGACGGGGAAGATCCTGGAATATTTCGGTCTGGACAGGTTCCTGACGACGGTGGTGTGCGCGACGGATGGGCACGCGGAGAAGGAGCACCTGATCCGCGAGGCGCTTCCGGAGAACCCCGGCGAGGTCTGGATGGTCGGCGACCGCTGCTTCGACATGGAAGGCGGCGTGAAGGCCGGGGTGCATACGCTGGGCGCGGTTTACGGATACGGGAGCGAAGAGGAACTGCGGGAGAGCGGGGCGGAACGCGTCGCGAAAACGCCGCGGGAGATCATCGGGATCCTGTGCCCGGAAGCGGCGCCGGAGCGCGGCGCGTTTCTGACGGTGGAAGGCCCGGACGGCAGCGGCAAGGGCACGCAGATCGAACGGCTGGCGGAGGCGCTGGACCGGTTCGGATACGAAGTGATGCACAGCCGGGAGCCCGGCGGCACCCCCATCGGCGAGAAGATCCGGGAGATCCTGCTGGACCGGGAAAACGCCGGCATGGCGGACGAAACGGAGGCGCTGCTGTACGCGGCGAGCCGGGCGCAGCATGTGCGTGAGAAGATCCGCCCGGCGGTGGCGGAAGGAAAGGTTGTGCTGTGCGACCGCTTCCTGGATTCCTCCGTGGCTTATCAGGGCGGCGGACGGGAACTGGGAATCGACGAGGTGCTGGCGATCAACGCGCCGGCGGTGGACGGCACGATGCCGGACCTGACGGTGTACCTGGACATTGACCACCGGACGGCCATGGCGCGCCGCTGCGCGGCCAGCGAGCCGGACCGGCTGGAAATGGAAGCGGAAAGCTTCCACGCGCGGGTGGAGAACGGATACCATGAGCTGATCGCCCGGGACCCGGCGCGGTTCGTGGTGGTGAACGCGGACCGGCCCCGTGAGGAGATCTCTGCGGAGATCGCGCGGAAGGTGCTGGACCGGTTGATGGAGATGGAGAAGTGAGCGAACGCATCGTTGTCGGCATGAGCGGAGGGGTCGACTCCTCCGTGGCGGCGCTGCTGCTGAAGGAGCAGGGCTTCGACGTGGTCGGTGTGTTCATGAAGAACTGGGAGGAGCAGGACGACAACGGCACCTGCACCGCGGAGACCGACTGGCGGGACGTGCGGGACGTGTGCGACCGGATCGGGATTCCGTATTACAGCGTGAACTTCGCGAAGGAATACTGGGACCGGGTCTTCAGCTACTTCCTGAAGGAATACGAGGCGGGGCGGACGCCGAACCCGGACGTCCTGTGCAACCGGGAGATCAAGTTCCGGGCCTTTCTGGACTTCGCGATGACCCTGGGGGCGGCGAAGATCGCGACGGGGCACTTTGTGCGCACGGACGGGGAAGGCCGCCTGCTGAAGGGGGCGGACCCGAACAAGGACCAGAGTTATTTCCTTTATATGGTGCATTCGGAGCAGCTGAAAAAGGCCGTGTTCCCCGTCGGCGGCATGACAAAGGCTGAAGTGCGGGCGGTTGCGGAAAAAAACGGACTGTCGGTCAGTGCCAAGAAGGATTCGACGGGCGTATGTTTTATCGGGGAGCGGAATTTCAGGAAGTTCCTCTCGGAATATCTGCCGGCGCAGCCGGGCGACATGGTGACCCCGGAGGGCGAGGTCGTCGGGCGGCATGACGGGCTGATGTACTACACGCTCGGGCAGCGCCGGGGCCTGGGCATCGGCGGACGGGGAGACGGACGCAGCTGGTTCGTGATCGGGAAGGATCTGGAAAGGAACCGGCTGCTGGTGGCCCAGGGGGAGGACCATCCCCTGCTGTACAGTACGGAGAGTATCGCGGAGGATGTGACCTGGGTCGGCGATGTGCCGCTGCGGGAAGGGGAGACGATCACCTGCGCGGCGCGGTACCGTTATCGCCAGCCGGACCAGCCGGTGGAAGCGACGCTGAAGGACGGGAAGCTGTATCTGCATTCGCTGACGCCGCAGCGGGCGGTGACGCCCGGGCAGAGCGCGGTGCTCTACGACGGTGATATTTGCCTCGGGGGAGGCATTATTACAGAAGTTGGGGGGCTTCCCGAATGTTCCCCAATCCACCCTTGGCTGGAAAAGCAATCGTATTGAATTTGGATATTGATTCTTGATAAGGAGGAAACGGACATGAGATCGGACGTAATCGAGGTATCCAGCAGAGGGGAAAAGATGGAAGCGGCGCTGAAGCAGGCGGACAAGGTGGCGGCCTACAAGGAGATGAGCCCGAAGAACGCCGTGCATCTCCATCTGCTGACGGAGGAGATGATGGGCTTGATGCGCTCCATCACCGGGGACGTGACGGGCAAATTCTGGATCGAGGATGAGAACGAGGAATATCAGCTGCATCTGCAGGTCGAGAAATGGCTGACCAGCGAAACGCGGGAGAAGCTGCTCGCCGCGTCCACCACGGGGAAGAATTCGGCCGCGAAGGGCCTGATGGGCCGGCTGCGGAACTTCTTCGAGGTCGGTGCGGACGAGGACGTCGTGGCCTACACGAATCCGCTGGTCCTGCCCGGGATGTATGAGACGGCGGCCGCGCCGAAGATGGACTGGGAGTGGTCCATGGTGCAGTACGAGGAGGCGCTTGCTTCCACCCGGCAGGAAAACAGGGAGACCGTGCAGGAGGCCCGGGACGAACTGGAGAAATCCGTCGTTGCCCATGTGGCGGACGACGTAAAGGTCAGCATCAAGGGCCGGGTCGTCGAGATGATTATCTACAAGAAGATGGCATGAGGCCGGCGGCTGCGACCGGAAGGTTTCACGGTACTTGAACATTCGACACCGTACAGTCACGGATTTCCCGCCAAAAGGCGAACATTCTTTCAGGGCAGATCAGGCATCGTGCGGATGCGTTGAGCTGCCTTGATTTTTTATCAAAAAAGCTCCAAAAAAAGCTTGACAAAGCTTTTGCCGTTTGGTATTCTATGCAAGCTCGCGTACGGGAAACCGTACGAAAAACGGGCAGGCGAACCTTGAAAACGATACAGAGAGAAACGCGCAAGAAATTCAGCGAAGATTCCAAAGAGTTTAAACACGGAAGTGTTTGAAGGATTAA
>OMYT01000162.1 GCA_900315315.1 uncultured Eubacteriales bacterium
CCTGCCCTCCATTTTCATCAAGATAAAGGGCTTCGTCTATTCCAACAAAAAAAACTGCGATCCGAAGACCGCAGCCGCACTCTGCCGGCACTGCCGGCACATATTCACTTATCGTTAACAACAGGTGAATGATCAGACCCTTGGCTTGTTATGTACTGATCAACCGCCAGAACAATATGCCTGGCTTTTTCAAGCTGCTGAACGGCATCATCCTTAGCCACCAGAAAAAAATCGTCATAATCCGCTTTTTCCCGCAGGCGATAGCAGGAATCAATCATTTTCGAGATCTCTTTATCGAAAATACCAGTCTTAACATAGTGCTGATTAAAGAAAGCGATGATCCCGCTATGCTTGCCTGAATCGAAATGATCCAATGCTGTTACAGCTCTCAGAGCATGGAAAACAGCATAATATGAACGGTTGACTGACGCACGGAATTTACCGGCATTCAGGTTCTCTTCCGCCGTTTCCAGGTCTTCTTTCGCCTTATCCAGCCGGTATTCGGAAAGGTCCATTACGCTGCCTTCCATAAAATTATTCCTTCCCTGTCCACATTCTGATAGAACGGGGTAACACTGCGCCACTTCAGGTAAGTCTCATGATCAATATCCACAACAGAGAACACCTTGTCATACTTCAGGTTCAGATCAACAATCAGGTCAGACAACTGATCTTCCTGCCGGGGAGACAGCCTATCGCTGACAAAGAGGGCAATATCTATGTCGGATTCCGAATCCGCCATTCCCCTGGCTGTCGAACCATACAGAACGATTTGAACCGTTTGCGCAGGCAGAATAGTCAACAGCCCGTGAACCAGTTCATCATACATCTCCCGATTCAAAGATTATACCCCCTTTCCATTGTTATTATAGGGTGAAAAACCGGAAATGACAAGGAGCAACCGAACGGAAATGAAAAAGCCGGGCAGAAAAACAGAACAGCTGTTCTCCTGCCCGGCACTGCCGGCACATATTCAATTTTTCCCTTTGTTCTGCTCCACTTCCGGCAGGCCCGTCAGGGCCAGCAGGATCGCGAGCACGAAGCCGAAGGCGCCGGCGCTCAGCGCCGCCAGCCAGTTCACATCCCCCAGCACGACAGCGCCGGTGCCGATGTAGGCGATCATCGCCTCCGCGAAGGTACGCACCGCGCGGATCAGCGCCGCGACGGCCCACTTCTTCCAGTTCATACGTTTTTCACCTCCTCCTCACTCCGTTACTTCGATCGGCGCGGAGCCTTCTGCCATCGGCAGATGGCGGAAGGTGCGCCGCAGATCGTTCATGTTGCCGTTGCCCCCGAGGGCATGGTACTGCCGCCAGACATTCTCCATGTTGGCCCTGTCATCCATATCCGCCCAGCCTTTTTCGATATAGTGCTTGTACCCCTGCAGGAGCCGGTCCCGCAGGAGGGCCTTCACGCCCTCTGCGATGGCTGCCGTCTCCCGCTTCGCCTGCTCCGCTTTCGCGTCCGCGGTGTTCAGCTTCTTGCTGATCACCCGGGACAGGATCAGGGTGATGATCCCCTGGACCCCCAGCAGGCACAGCCACTGATAAACGCTCATCGTCAGCCCACCCCCACTATGCTTTCAATCTTCTCGCAGAGGTCCCGCAGAATCCGGTAGATCTCAGACAGCAGAGCCTGAGCCTCATCATTGACAGGTTCCGGTTCTGCCGGTCCTTCTGTCAGTTCCGGCTCGGCAGGCACATCCCCGTCATCCGTAACCAGAAACCGGCTCATCATCCAGCCGGTCCGGCTTCCGACGCGGATCCTGCTCCAGTTCTCTCCGGACTGCAGGACCTCCGCCCCGGTGCCGGAAGGGATCTCTTCCCAGATGGAATAGCCGCTGCGCTTCGGATCATTGCCCTGGCGCAGCTTTACCGGGCTGCCGTTTTCAGAATGAATGATTACGTTCATGGTAGGTTCCTCCTTTGCAGGTTGGTTGGACGGCTGGAACGAAATGGGCGCAGGCCACAGTGCGGCCTGCGTTGAATCCGGTTCTTCAGGTCCGGCGGAGCCGTAACGGGAAAAACCGTCCCTTTGTTCCGTCCCGCCGAGGCCGATATGGTCCAGGACCCAATTGACTGTATTCCCGTAATCGAACACAGAGAGCAGGCCGACACGGTTCCAACCCCCGTTGGGAATGGTCTTTCCCTTGAATTTGCTGGTGGCCACACATCCGCGGGAACTGCTGCTGTGTATGGCTCCGTCGTTCCGGCCGGTGACGATGCCCATATGCGTCACGTCCCCGATCCCGTCATTCCGGAACTTCGCCGGCGTTTTCGGTCCGACCGGTTCCAGAATAAAAAGAAGCGCACCCTTCGGCACGCTCCCAAACTGTTTCATGCACTCCTCCGGAGTACCTGTCCAGCCATTTTTCATACATTCCCGATACCAACTGTTGGATCCGCCAAGATCCCGCCGGAAACCGACATCTGCCATGCACTTCTCCACGAAGGCCTGGCAGTCCATTTCGTCGTAACTGCGGCCGAGATACTTATCTCCGGCCAGGGAAAAGTCGATTGCGCTGATCTTC
>OMYT01000056.1 GCA_900315315.1 uncultured Eubacteriales bacterium
TTTCATTCCTGTTACTTGATGCAACCTGTTCCGAAGGAGATCCCTCGACTGGGCTCGGGATGACACGGTGTGGAAGCTGAGCCTTTACCGCATTGATCAAGCTTTCCTGGGACTGGTCCTTCCCTTTCAGAGCTTGCAGGATCTGTTCATCGATGGTGTCCGCAGCAATGATATGGTGGATCACCACGGTTTCCGCTTTCTGGCCTTGGCGCCACAATCTTGCATTGGTCTGCTGATACAGTTCCAGAGACCAGGTCAGACCGAACCAGACCAACTGATTCCCTCCCGCCTGCAGGTTCAGACCGTGACCAGCGGAAGCCGGGTGGATTGCGGCGATAGGGATTTTGCCGGTATTCCAGTCCTGCATATCCTCCGCCGTTTTCAAAAGACGTACCTGAGGGAAACGCTCACGGATGCGGGCAATGTCATGCTGGAACCAGTAGGCGATCAGGAGCGGGTTACCGTTGGCGGATTCGATCAGGTCTTCGAGGGCATCGAGCTTGCGGTTGTGGATATGGGCTACGGTGCCGTCATCGGTATAGACGGCGCCGTTGGCCAGCTGGGCTAGTTTGCCGCAAAGGACGGAGGCATTTTTGGCATCGACCGTCATAATCTGATGCGAAGGAGATCCCTCCACTTCGGTCGGGATGACATCGTGGGTAGTTCCCATTCGGTCATTCCGTGTAATGACGCGGAGGAACAGTTCTTCCTTCAAGGTGTCATACTGGGTGCGCTCAGGAACGTTCATGTAGACGGGGACTTCGTTCATGACGCACTCCGGCATTTGGAGGTAATCAACGGATTTCATGGAGACCGTGATGTCCGCGATTCTCCGCTCGATCTCTTCCTTTGCGCCGGGGCGCAGTTTCCAGGAAAAGACCTGGCCATTGCCCCAGCGATCCGGAAGAAAGTATGCCTCCCGATAACGGCCGATGAACCTTCCCAGCCGTTCCCCCATATCCAGCAGACGGTACTCCGCGAACAGATCCATATAGCCGTTGGGCGCCGGAGTGCCGGTGAGGCCGACGATCCTTTTCACATACGGGCGGGCTTTCATCAGGGCACGGAAGCGCTGGGCCTGCCAGTTCTTGAAGGAAGACAGCTCGTCGATCACCACCATATCCCAGCAGAACGGAATGTCGGACTGGCCGATCAGCCAGGGAACGTTCTCCCGATTGATGATATGGATCATCGCGTCACGGCGGAGGGCTTTGCGGCGTTCGTCCGCAGAGCCTACGGCAACGGAGAATGTCATGTTGCGGAGATGGTCCCATTTTCGCAGTTCCTCCGGCCAGGTATCCCTGGCGACCCGAAGCGGAGCGATAACGAGGACGTTCTTTACTTCACCGGATTCGATGAGTTGTTTGATGGCAGTCAGGGTGATCACTGACTTGCCCAGGCCCATCTGGAGCAGAATCGCTGCAACCGGATGGGTTATTATGAAATCAGTCGCGAAGGACTGATAATCATGGGGATTGTATTTCATTGATGATTCCTCCTATTTGTTCCACATCATCCAACACATACACTTTGAACCCCAGAGCCCGCAGCTGCGCAATCCGATGCTCCTGGAGTGGTCGAGGTTTTTGGCCGGGGACTTTCACTTCGCAGAAGACCATTCTGCCTCCCGGAAACAAAAGCAAACGGTCAGGCACCCCGTTAAAATTTGGGCTGAGAAACTTCAGGGCAAGCCCGCCGGATTGGCGGACTTCCTTGATCAGTTTCTGCTCGAGTGTTTTTTCTCTCATTACCTTCCCTACTTTCTCTGTGACAGTGCGACAGAATGACGGAGTTTTCCTTATACGCGTGTACGGATACGTGTGCGTCAAATTTGGGAGCCTTAAAATGAGAGATTAAATTAATAGCAAGTCCTGTCACTACTGTCACCTGAAAACCGCTAATCGAGGAAATACAAGGCTTCGGCAGATTCCGACTCCGTGGGTTCCTCTATGGGTGTCACAGGGACTGCCGTGCGGGCATACACCCGCTGCATGCCGTAGAGCGGCAGTCTCGGACGGCGGGAGGACTTTTCCCAGCCTTTCAGCTGAATCATCAGGGCCGCGATCGCGAAGGAATCTCCTGTCTTCATGTCGGAGGGGTTCCGGCCAAAGCACTCGGACCAGATTTCCACATTGGAAACCTCGGTGCGAAGCATCGTCCCCTTCGGTCGCGTCGGATCGTCCGTATCCAGCAGCCAGCTGCGGCGCTGATACAGGTTCATGGTGGGCCAGGATTCCGGCAACAGGGTATCGAGGTAAACCTCTACCATACCGAGACGGTCGTCTTTTTCCATGGCGGAGCGCTGAACTTCCTCGGCATCTGCCAGGAGGCTGCCTTCCAGCCAGAGCTTCTCGCCCTGCTTCCAGTACCAGACGGCTTCCGCCCAGATCTGGTCCCGCTCCTCGGGCGTGAACTCGAACCGTTTCACCGCTTCCGTCTGGCGACACTTCACAATCCAGAACCGGCGGTTCCCGGTGACGTCCCGCAGATAGCCGCGCTCCCCGTTCACGGTGGCCACCATGACCGCCTGACGCGGATGCGACTCCACCACATGGCCGAAAGAAGGCCGGAACTTGTCGTCCCTGGTGGAAATAAAAGCCTTGACTTTCTCGATCTCCGCCTTGCGCATGCCCGCCAGTTCCCCGATCTCCACGATCCAGTTCCCCAGCAGCTTTTCCGCGGCGGACTTATCGTTCATATCCGTGAGCGTCAGGGTTTCCGAGTAATACTCGTCCCCCGCCAGTTCCCGGAAGATGGTACTTTTCCCGATGCCCTGCGCGCCGTCCAGCACGAGGACGCAGTCGAACTTCGTACCGGGATAAAATATGCGCGCTACCGCGGCAGCCAGAAATTTGCGGGTGACGGCCCGGACGTACGGCGTATCATCCGCCATCAGGCAACGGCAAAGCAAAGTGTCAATGCGGCATTCCCCATCCCACTCCGGAAGGTTCTCCAGATACTCCCGGACCGGATGGAACCGCCGGTCATCCGCCACCTTGGCAAAACAAGCGTCCACGTTCCGTCGGCTAAAGACGGTATAACGCCGGTCGAGATAAACAATGAGCTGGGCGGTGTCCGCGTCCCGCCAGAAGGGATTCGATTCCTCCCGTTCCCAGGGCAGTTCCCCGGTCACCTGCACCCGGCAGGCAATACCGTTGTAGGCGAAGGACTGCAGAAGCGGGTCGTTGTTCAGGATCAGCATCAGGTTCCAGGAGCTGTTCTCGAGGGTCTTGGTGTGGGAGTTGTACTTCAGGTGCTTGACCCAGGAGTCATCGCACGCACGGGACGCAGGGGACAGTCCCTCTGGCCCTGTCAGGCCAGGAGGGACAGTCCCCGTGGTCCTATACCCGCCGAAATCAGCGGAAGCGGATTCCGCGCGTTCCCGGTCCAGGCGCAGCTTCACCGCATCCTGGGCGAGGGCGAAATCACACATCTGGTTGAAGGACTTCTTGGTATCGTCGTTCCCGAACTTATGGATCCGCACCAGATCGAACGCATTGAGCAGTTTCCCGCCGGCCGGGTCCGTCGCATGATGGGAATAGACGAAGCGGTCGTCGTAGATCACCACGCCGGCAGTCGACTCCGAAGGAACGTAATCCCAGCGGTTTTCGGTATCCGTCGGCGCGTAGACGCCGGGCAGGAAGGTTTCCATTGCCAGCTGAATCGGGAAATACTCGCGGCAGAATACACCGACGACGCTGTCCTTATTGAGCGGATCCTGCTGGGGATCGGCGGCCTTTTCCCGCACGGCCGACTCCCGCGAAGATGTCGGCCACTGGGATACGTCGCGCCAGTCGTCATACATGGCGAAATAGTGATCCACGGAAAGCGGATCTCCGCGGGACTCCTGGAAATCGAAGACGCCGTCGGAGGAGGCGGAGGCCCAGTACATCATGCGGTGAGCCTCATAGGTGGAATCGTCGAAGAGATCCATACCGAACTGCTTCGCGACCATCCGCATGAGAGGCTCGTACTCGTCCTCGGAAACTTCCCGGTCAAAAAGAAACACCAGGCGGTACCGCGGGGCCTCCGGCTTATGCTTGTGCGTGGTATACAGGAAATACTCCACCCCGGCGAGCTTCTCCCGGCAGAGGGCCGGGAAATCGACCTCCGGAGGAATGTTGTCCGCGTCCAGGGTGCCGCTGTTCCGGGAGATCACATGCCCCCGCTTCCGGACCCCTTGACGCAGCCAGCCGGAAACGAAACCGCCGTGATCCTTCAGATCGTCCCGCTGGGCCTTTGGCAACTGCGGATACTCGGCGACAGTCTCGGTGGTGCGGACCGGAACACGGTTCCGGTCCTTCAGCTGCTGCCAGGTCAGTTCGACGTTTTTGTAACGCCAGTCGTCGCGATGGTTGCACACCGCAACCTTCAGAACGGTATCATTCATCGGCAGTACCCTCCTCCAGTTTCGGTTCCGGATCCGTCCGGATCATTTCCTCATAATCCGGAAGCCACCGGATATTGAGGCCATGGGAAGAAGCACAGCTTATTTCATTTTCCATTTCCGGAGTGACCTTATTGCCGAAAACCCAGATTTCTTCACAGGTCAGCAGATCCCGAAGGGCAAGGCTCCTCATCAGCTGCATTTCCTTTTCGTAGATTTCCGGCATGAACTGCGGATAATACAGGAACGGTGCGATCGGAGCATACGTCCTTTCTCTGGCGAAAAGGCAATAACCCCAGATCTTCTCACGACTCCGGGTATTCTCCCCGTCATAAGGAGCGCAGATATACACCCGCTTCCAGAGCCCGTATTCCTGCATCAGCTCCAACATGTTCTCCTCTCTGCGGCTGAGCCGTTTGCCGCAAAGGCGTTTTGCCATAATGGCTTTCTCGTTGAACATAAAATCAGTCCTTTCTGTAAAATTCGCATTCGTAACCGTCCGCGCGAAGGAGCAGACCTTCGGCCCAGGACGGGCACTGCGCCATAAGAGTGCAGATTTCAGAAACGGTATCTTCAGGGTCGGCCTCGACAATCACTTCGTCATGAACATGGGCGACGATTCTGGGGGCTTTCCCCCTGGGCTGCCGCCCGTTCTCCGCTGAAAACTGTCCACTGGACAGTTTTCCAGGCGCTCCGAACCCCCCAGGCCCCTTCGGCCCGCACGAGTTTGGAGCAGACAACCTTATCATTGCCTCAGCCAGCAAATCCCTTGAGATCCCCTGGACGACGTTCTCGACGAACTTCGGGCCATAGGATTCGATGCGTTCCCACTTCTTCGAGGGGCCGATGCCCAGGTACTCAATGGACTCGCCGCCGAAGCGGTTCTGGGTCAGCCGGGGCCGGACATAGGAGAGACTACGGCCGGAAGGCAGCGTGATGAACAGCATGCCTGCGCGGCAGGAGAAAGTAAGAGTGGCATCGCAGCGGCGGGGAGATCCCTCGACTATGCTCGGGATGACACCTACCGGAAGCTTCACACAGCGGCGGGCCCGGATCGCGGTTTTGACCGCGGCGTCTACGTTCCACCAGAGGCGGACGATGTTCGGGCTGGCATTGCGCCAGGCCGTCACGATGCCCTGCAGTTCCTCTTCCGGTACGCCCATCTCGAGGGCGCCCATGGCCTTCAGGGCACCGACACCGCCGCCGTAGCCGAGGGCCAGTTCCGCCACCTTCCCTTTTTGCCGGAGGTGACCGTTCACCCCGTGCTTTTCCACCGGCACCCCGAACATCCGCGACGCCGATTCACAGTAGATATCCTTGCCTTCCGCGAACACCTCGCTGCGCCATTTCTCCCCGGCCAGCCAGGCGATCACCCGCGCCTCAATGGCGCTGAAATCCGCCACGATGAACTTCTTCCCTTCCGCCGGCACGAAGCTGGTTCGGATCAGTTCAGAGAGCACATCCGGCACGGAATCATAGAGCAAAGAAAGGCTTTCCCCGTCTCCGGAAGCCACCAGAGAGCGGGCTTCGGACAAATCCGGCAGATGATTCTGGGGCAGATTCTGCAGCTGCACGCTCCTGCCCGACCAGCGGCCGGACCGGGACGCGCCGTAAAAGTTGAACATTCCGCGGATCCGTCCGTCCGCGCAGACGGTATCCGCCATCGCCTGATACTTTTTCACCGAACTCTTGGCCAGCTGCTGCCGCAGGAGCAGCACCGGCCGGATTTCCTCAGAAGCGTCTGAGAGCAATTCCTTTACCTGCTTCTTCGACAGATCCCGGGCTTCCGTCCCGTGATCCGCAAGCCAGGCACGAATCTGGGAGACCGAGTTCGGGTTCGACAGTTCCGTAAGCCGCTGCAGTTCCGCAGTAAGCTCCCCGCGGGTCACCTCGTCCACCGCCAGCGCCGACTGCACAAAACCCATGTCCACCCGGATCCCCCTGTCGTTGATTTCCTGATCCATTGCATACTCGTTCCAGACCTTCTCCGGCACCGGATGACGGCACACCCGCTGGCGGATTTCCTCCTCTGTTTCCACATCCCGGCGGTTGTATTCCACGAAGCGCTGCCAGCGTTCCGGATCCGTGGCCGGCAGGTTCCTGTTTCCCTGCCCGTTCAGCAGGGACGGGGCGCAGGGCCGGCAGAAGAACCGGATCAGATCCTTCCCTTCCGTCAGCTTCTGCTTCTCCAGCCCCAGGGCTTCCCCGGCGCCCGAGAGCGAATGCGGCAGGCCCAGGTATTCACACCAGACCATAGAGCAGCGCCAGGACGCAGGCGACAGGAACCGCCCCGCCGGCAGCAGGCCCAGGTCCTGCAGATACCGGGACAGACAGACCCGCTCAAAGGACGCGTTGAACGCCCACTTGACGACCGAATCGTCCAGCAGGGCCGACAGCACCAGCGGCGGCAGCGTTTCCCCGGAGGCTATGTCAACAACAGAAACCGGACCGCCGTCACAGGAATACCCGAAGAGTAAAACCCGGAAATCCGGGGTCTCCGCATAGCGGTAGACCCCGGAGCGGGAAAGATCCTCAGAGGAGAAGGTCTCGATGTCGATAGCCAAAGATTGCATATCCTTCTCTCCCTTCTTGCGATCGCCGTTACCCATCCTTGCTTCGGCAATGCCTCGCAACGATGGACGGCTGTAGCATGGGAAGCATTCGCCGCGCTGAAGCGCGGATGCTTCCTCATCATCCCAGCAGTTCCTCGTCGTCGTCCAGGCCGCTGAAGTCCGCTTCAGCGCTTGCACGGCCGCCCAGGGGCTCGCCGTCCCGCAGCTTCTGCAGGTTGTTCAGGCCGCAGGCGATGCCGCGGTTGCCGTTGGAGTTGAAGGCGAAGAAGGAGATCGAAGCACGGCCGTAGCAGCCGGAATACACTTCGCTGCGGTCCAGGATGGGGCTGCAGGCCGCGTCCACGATGCCCGGAGCCCGGTCGTTGTTCGCATTCAGGAACCAGCAGCCGGCATAGGTCGGATCGTCCGGGCGCTCGGTGTCGCCGTCCCGCAGAGGCGTCTTCAGCGCCGACAGCGGCGGCAGGCTGCCCTTGCCCTTCAGCTTGGCCTCGCCCTCGCGGTAGGCCGCCTCAATGGCCGCGTGGATCTTCGCGACGGTGTCCTTGTCGGACTTGGGGATCAGGAGGGAAACGGAGTAACGCGGATCCCCGCCGTTGATAGACTTCGGCTCCCAGACGGAGCAGTAGGAGAACCGGGTATTCTTCCCGGTAATAACTTTGGTAGCAGCATTCTTCATCATAAATAAAACCTCACTTTCATTCTTCGGCTGAGTCACAGCCGTCATTGATCTCAGTAAACTCAGCTTTTGCCGGCACATACTCCGGCCGCTTGTCATTCTCGGGAACCAGGATCGGTTTGCCCGCCTGGCGGACCACCAGGTCCGAGAGCAGATTGTCGAATTCTTTCTTGCCCATGAGCTGCTCGATCGCAGTCAGGGACCTCTTCTTTTTCTCATACGGATCAAACCCGGCGACCTCGATCCTGGCCCGGACCACCTTGTCATTCGTAAACTTCCGGAAGGATTTCCCTTCCACCAGCTTCCAGCCGGCGAAACGTTTACCGTTCAGGGCCGCCTGCAGGGCATAATCCCGCACCTGCTCCGCCCAGGAGATCAGACCGTCCACACGGGACAGCACTTCCGCGATCTCCTCGTCCGACAGAAGCGGCGGATCCTGAAACTCGAAGCGCGCCATGGCCAGCTGATCCTCCGCCAGCGCCCGGCACTGACGCCGCGCCCGGCAGTTCCGGCACCACTCGCCCACGGCAAACTCGCCTTCCCCGCGGAAAGCGAAGCCTGCACGGGGCGAGAGCTCCTCCCGGGCCCACCGGAACAGTTCCTCCACGGACATCTCCGCCGTATCGACGTTCCCGATGCGCGGCTGGTACACCACCATGCGCACGGAAGAGAAGTCGTACAAAGAACCAAATAATTCACACGCCCCCAGGGCGTAAATCCGCAGCTGCAGCGACGTGGCCGGCACCCGGTGCATCCCGTACTTGAAGTCGACCACCACGATCTCCCCCTTACCCACGACGATGCAGTCCGAAGTGCCCATCGACTCGGGAATGTACTTGCGCAGATCGACACGCTGTTCCACATATACGCAGGGAGATTCTTCATCTTTCTGCTTCAGCTTCTCAACGGTCTCCAGCACGTAGGCTACATATCCCTGGCAGCATTCTTCCATCTCATCGGAGTAGTACTGAAAGCCGGGCCGCGGATCGACCAGACCGGAGCGCCCCAGGGCCACCCCCAGCAGGTACTCACACAGCGAGTGCGCTTCCGTCCCCTCTGCAGCGAACACGCTGCCCAGGTCCGGAAACTGTTCGCAGAGCCAGGCCGACTTGTTGCAGTGATACCAGCGCTCCGCCGAGGACGGCGAGAGAAACGCATGCTTATCCGGCATGGTCTTCACCACCCACTCCCAGACAGGCCACTGCCTCCAGCAAAGCCGGATAGTGTTCCGGCGCCACCTCGGAGAACTTCGCCGCCCCGTAGGAATTGATCAGGGCCTGCACCTGCGTCCGGAACCCCGCAGCACACTTCGCCGCCAGCTCCGCACGCATCGCATCCGCGGACAGCGCAGGAGCCACAGCAGCGGCGGAAGCGGAAGCAGCAGGAGCATCCGCAGACACAGCCGAAGCAACAGGCACAGTCTCACCACCAGGCGCAGCCTCACCAGCAGGCGCAGCATCCGCAGCCGCCGCCTTCTTATTCTTCTCTGCTTCCAGCGAGCGTTCCATATCGTCAGCCCAGCCGTTCAGCAGCTGCGCGACTTCCCGCATTTTCTCAATGCCGCCGCGCAAGTCTCTCTTGTTCACCATATGAACCTCCAACATCAGTCTGAGTCCTCAACACGGGACTCATGAATTTCCACCGAGTCCACATGCATGCCGACCGGCGTGAGCACCAGTACCGCATACTGATCCCCCACAAACCGGCGCAACAGGCGGCTGCGGATCGACGTCCGCGCCGTCTTCAGCACGGCTTCCTCAACGCCGTCCGGCCGGCACACATTAACCCGGACCCTCTGTCTGAGCTTCATACCGCTCCTCCCTCCTGTAAGGTAGAATTGCCGGCAGCGCCTTCCCCGCGGAAGGCCCTTTCTCATGCCCCTTACAGGACTTTCAAGCGGTCAGAACAGGAAAATTTAACCAACAGAAAGAAAAAAGTTTTCAATTTTCGGGAGAAATGAAAAAAGCGCCCCGAAGGACGCGAAAAGCCCGGCCGGAGCCGGGCTAAATCTATGCCACAGTTTTAGACAATATGTAATGACCCCCAGTTTGTAGGTTCGTGGTTTTACCTGTATACTACAGACTGGATGAACAATCTGTGGTACATCCCCCTGTCTTGTGGAACGGAAAGGGTCGTCCCTCCGTTCCGTAATACGCCCCCGTCCTGAGAGAACTCAAGCATCAGATGAGCATTGTTCCGGACCAGATCCCGGAAAAAGCTCATTTCTTCCTCTGTATAACCCTGTATATTTTCCCATCTGTATTCCGGAAGCCAGCAAACCGCGCTGTGGAACCCTCCGTTTTCGTCCGGGGTTTCAATATATACTTTCACGCTGCCGTCTTCCTTCATTTCGGAATGCGTGATCTCCGTCTGATCATTCAGGGTCAGATAAGGATACATCATGCTTATATCCTCCTTTCCGGTCTGATACCCGCCCTTCCGTACAGAAAGGCTCAAAAAGTATTATACCTTATTCCCCTGTGTTTTGGTATACCTTTTCTATTAAATCCTTCCCCATACGGTCGGAAAACATAAGCTTCCACGAAAAAAAACCGGAAGCACCGAAATGCCTCCGGGGTCATCACGCATTCAATCGGATACGACAAGACAAAAGATACGTCCCCAATGGCATTTAGCCGATTAACTTAACAGACAAGCCGAAAGTGTATTATCATTATCGTAATAAGCGATATAGATATACATATGACATATAAATCAGTTGATCATCTTTATTAAAAGAATAATATGTAACACCTCCAGGCAAACCCGAAACTGCTCCAGCAAACGATAACCGATTGCCAGAATTCATATCAAACAGACCTCTTGTTTCAAGCCCCTTAACCTCATCCTTGGAATTTCCAAACGCTATCCCGCACCTCAGTGAAAATGAAGATATAGGCTTCATGTTACCTCCACAAATGAATTTTTGATTTCAAATATCAAAAACAGACAAACATTTTTCCATGTTCACCGGTTTTCCCACTCATATCCTTCCGCAATTGCCTTCGGTTCATTCACTATATCAACATGATAAAAAACTTCTCCCTTGCGCTTACCCCATCCTGCCAACATCTGACTAGCCGGATATACATCAATAACGACTTCCGTTTTCGTGTCATTCAATTCATACGCATTGATATATGTTTCAGTCATGCCCGGTCTGCAAGGATCAATCAGCTTGATATTCGGCAGTTCAGTGGAATGGATATAACACTCGTCATCATCCTGCGTCACAAGGGCCCATGCTGCATTCTCAAACGCAAGCGGTGCAGAACCGTTATTTGTGAACTCAAACTCAACATATATATAGTTCGAGCCTTCGATCTCCTCAACATGATAAGCCACAAGCTTCGCAGAAACATCATCGAACTCATAAGACTCGCCAAGAACTCCTGTAACTCCCTCATCTGCAAAAGCCACAACCGATGTCATAGCCAGAACCATTGTCAGAATAATACATACCAGCCGTTTCACATACTTCGCCTCCATTTCATTGTCAATCGTTACCGAAGATATTACCTTATAGCAATCCATAGGCATACCAACGTAATCAGTTTTCTTTCCAAATCGCTGTAATATATGAATCCCCGGTCAGTTCAACCTCACCGTCTCCGGGAATCAGATCTGCGGAACCTTCTGCCGGTGCTTTCCACTGTGGGTCACTTCTGGAAACCTCGGAAACATACCAGCCCAGGAAAGTACTCCCTTCTTTGGTTGGCGTTCCGGGCAGCTTGAACTTCTTTTCCAGCCAACCCTTCATTGCATAAGTTCCGGTTTTTCCATTCAGCGTACCGCCATTGAGATCAATCGTCGCAATAGCCCTCGTAAGCTTAGCCTGCCTTACAGTCTTTACCGTCTTTTTCCTCAGCTTAACAGACAGCATGACTCCGCCGCCACTCGGCACTACCAGATAATAATTTCCATCCGCACCCTGCAACAGTTCTACGGCCTGGTCTGTATCCCCGTAAGCAGCTTCTACTTCATACCCATCGGGAATATTCAGCTTCATGGTGACAGTATCGCCCTGCCTGGCCACATTATATCCTTCATATTCTGTCGTTCCGGAAGCAGAAATGATATCTGTCTGTGCCGGATCTATTCTGATAATATACTGAATAGCTTTTTCAGCTTCTGTATCTTTGGTCAGAACAAAATCTCCAGTATCAGAATCATATTTCCGTCTTGAAATCAAATTGTCCGGATCATCAGACTTCAGTTCCCATACGGTAATCGTCAGATTGTCTACGGTAGATTTATTGGAGAGGACTACAGCCGCTTTATCGCCGGACAGTGTGCCGTCAACCAGCACATTTATCTCGGCATTCTCATTTTCATGATCCAGATACAGACCATATGTATCACCCTGAACATCCCCATCAAGAACCTTTATATCTATCTTTGTTTCAAGATCTACATGATCATCATTAAAAGTCTCATCATCGATTGCGATTGCCACACCGTCGGATGAAACATCACCTGTAATGGTTGCATCTATTGTACCGCCATATCCGGATATTCCTACAGCAGTTATGCCCACATCCCCATCATGATTCTCTGAATCAGCTTCCACATTACCGGTCAGATCAAACGAAATCGAAGCATCCTCGCCCCAGCTCTCAAGCGAAACGGCGGTCACCGGTTCACCGTCCAGATTTGTCGCTTTCATATTGCCCGTAAATGCCGCCTGAATCCCGGAAGCATCATTGGCTACAAGAACAACATCTGTGGGAGCACCCATCTCACCGGATACACTATCAATATTCCCCTGGTAATTCAGGATAACCTTACTGTCATCGGCAGTTCTGACCATAAAGCCATCCGTTTCAGAACAGCCTTTAACCGTAATATTTCCCTGAATATCGGCATTCACAATGCTGTCTCCGGAAGTCATAAAACTGTAGCCAATTGCACTGGATTTATCACTGTTAACAACTGTTTCTCCTTTGACCTGTAAACCTGCAGTCGAATCCTCATGCGCATATATTTCAGCACCAAAGGCAGCATATTCGCCGCTTGCGGTAATTCCGCCATCAATTTTTACCGTACTGTGTGCATTGTCGTCCAGAAATTCTTCAACACCCTTGGCATATGCTTCAGTGCTTACCGCAGTAATACCCTGACCTACGGAAACATCTGACTCACCATTCACCATGCCATTGGGGACGGTCCTTTTGTGCTTAATGCTTTCGCACGATTGCGACACTCAGCCCGGTGCCGCCGGAGGAGCCGGACGAACCGGATCCGGTCACATCCCTGAGGATCTGATACCCAATGAAATGCTCCCCGGAACTCGTATGGCCGTTGCCATCGAAATCGAACATACCCATGAGTCTTCCCCTTCAAAAATTGTCGGTCGTTCAGTTCTGCTTCCTCACCTGTATCATACAATCCGGCGATCTGACAATACAGGATCCGTTTTGCAACATAGCACCTGCTATTTTGCTGCCTGCGGAAAACCGGTGAATTTCCATCTTCCGGAGGTCACCAGCTGTTCCCGGCACCCTCATTATCCAAAATCAGATGCGGTAAAAATGCAACATCTCCCAAAAGTCGCAAAAAAGACCGTCGCTGCACGGCCGAAAATGGTCCGGAAGGAACCGTCCCCCACGGTCCAATGGAACTGCTCTTGCGCTGGTCGAAGGATGGGACGACTGAATAGTTACTTGTGCTGTATAAATGATATATGCGAGTGATTCAAGTGTGCCCTGTTTAATCACTCTGCCGGCGCGTCCGGCCCACCTTTTCTCCTTCGTGCTTCAGGCGGTTTGCGGCGTTACGGATCTCATCGGAGGTAACGGTGATGATTTTCGGGTTTTTGCCCTGCACTTCCTCTATGGCCTTATCATAGCTCGTGATGAAGTATTCAATGGTTTCTTTCATCATTACCATCGCATAGCTGACATCGCTTTCGGAAACGTTCAGGCGCCGTTCGGCCATGGCTTTGGCGTCGGCGTGGCTGATCTTGTTCCGCACCTCGCCGAGGTGGTAATAGGAATACAGGACATTCTGCAGCGTGTCCAAGCTGCTGCAGGCGGTATGACCAGTGATCTTTGTTGGATCCTGGTTTCCGACGGACTGCGTTCGCAGGATGGCGTACACCAGATTCCGGTCCTCATCCCTGGAACCGGCGAGCCGGACGCTTGCCCGATCATAATTCTTGACAAAATAATGGCTGACATTTTCATCAATTTTATAGTATTCATAAGGCTTCAGTTCCAGCCTCTGCAGCGCGAACAGCTTTGTGACTTCGTCCGCCTGCGCTTCGTCATCACAGTAGTAGAAGATGCCGCTGTCCACCAGGTTGGTCGGAGCAAAAGTTTCGATCAGGGTCAGGACCTGCTGGTACAGATGATGCTGGTAGGCCCATTTAATCAGTCGGATAAAGTAGTTCTCGCTGTCGCCCTCCAGCAGTGTGCGGTAATCCGCCTGGATACACCCGGCGATTACGCCGAACAGGAGCCCGTAATCGCCTTCCTCCAGCCACGAACGCTCGTCCCTGAATAGCTGGCGCAGCTGCTGGATCCCCTCCTGCACCTCCATGATGTTGCACATGGAAATCCCGGTGTCTACATGCCGCGCGGCATAGATCAGGCGGCTGACGCGCTCGTTCTGCCCTCCGCAGTTTTCCCAGAAATTCACAAGCATATCCGTCTTGCTGTAGTTCAGGAAAGCATGTGCCGCGGCGGCCAGGTTGGTGGTCAGGGTCACGGCCGTTGTGTCCCTGATCTTTCCTGTCAGGTTTCCGGAAGGATTGGAAACCTCATAGATTTTCTTCAGGTGAACGTTGCTTCCCGGCGTGGCAACCAGGATGTCAAGCGTATTCAGGGTGAGGTGGGCGTTCATCGCGGAGTTGTTGCCGATGGAAACAAAGAGGTTGATTTTATCCTTGCCGTCGAGGACGTCCTGGTCGATGCCCAGAGCGCTGTTCATCCAGTAATCCCGGTTTTCCAGCATGCATGACGAAAGATAGCGGACGGTGATGTTTTCGTTGACCGGAAGGACTTCCAGCTTGGCAGTGGGTTTCAACTGCATGTAGAGATAGTTTTTCACCCACTTCATGACCTGCCGGGAATCCTGCCGAGCCTCCGGAAAGGTATCAAACAGCGCGTCCTTGAACTTCTCATACAGCGGCCGGTTGCGCGACAGCTCATCAAAAAAGCGGTTGAGCCGTTTCGTTTCCTGCTCTGAGTACTGCTCCAGGAAACCTCGGATAAATTCGATCAGCTTCAGGCGCTGCTCTTCGGGCAGCAGAGCGTCATAAGCCTGCTCCTCCGGGTTCAGCTCGTTGATGTACTGCGCGAGCCGGGACCGGTACAGGCCGATCGCGGAGAGAGCCTTCGGATCCGCGGGATCGGGAGCGGTGGCGTCCTTCAGGCGGAAGGGTTTCCCGCCGTCAGGATCCGCCTCGTTGCCAATGACGAGGATCTCGTCAATGGGGAAACGGGCCAGGACATATTTGGCGCTTGCTTCCATGCACTGCCTGGCTTCACAGTAGCTGAAACTGAATTCATTCTGCGCGGAATAATACCACAGGGGATTACCGCTTTCCGGGGTGTCCAGGGATGTCAGAAGAATATTACGGATCATGCCTGCCCCTCCTTTTATATCCGGGTACAGCTTTACTTCAATGTCACTTCAATGTTATGAAGCATTTCCTGATGGAAAGTAAGGCGGGATGTGCGTTCACGGCTGAATGCGCTGCTTTCCCTTTCTGTCCGCAGGTTCAATCCCTTGCGATACGCTCCCGGATCCGAAGCATTTTTTCATCCAGCTTTGCGCTTTCTTCCGCACATGCTTCCAGCTCTTTTGCCAGCTCTTCAGCGGTCTGTGGATTGATATTCTTTTTATACCGCAGTTTATGTTCAAGGCTTGCCCAGAAATCCATGGCGATCGTCCGCATCTGGATTTCAACAAACATATCCTTTTTCCCATTCTCCGTATAGACCGGTGTTTTGATGATCAGGTGCAGGCTTCGATAACCGCTTGGTTTCGGGTTTTGGATATAATCCTTCCGTTTTACCAGGGTGACGTCCTCCTGCGCGAGGAAGCATTCGGCGATTCTGTAGATATCGTCAACAAAGGAACAGACCACCCGCACTCCGGCAATATCCTGCAGGTTTTCCTCCGCCGATTCGATCGTGATCGGTAAACCGAGCTTATCCAGCTTGCGGACAATGCTGTCCAGGCTCTTCACCCTCGTTTTGATCGATTCGATCGGGTTATGCTCGTCCTGAAGGGAAAGCCGGTTGTTCAGGACATTGAATTTCGTTTCCACTTCCATCACGGCGCACTGGTAATTCATCAGCATGCTGTAAACCGGATCGAAATCGGCATGAAGCTGTTCCAGCATCTGATTGATGTTCCCGTTTGCCTGCATGGATTTGTTCGGAGCAGAAAGAGAGGAGTTGATCTGATTGTTCCCGGTCATAAGCGTAAACCTCCTGTATTCCGAATTTACATATTTAATATAATGAGCAGCTTAACAGATACTGCAATGCCTGGTCAGGAAGCTTGATCGCCAAGTCGTCTGCGGATGCCGTCACTTCATTTTCTTTCCGCCGAAATAGACCTCTTTCGGCGTATTATAGCTGA
>OMYT01000005.1 GCA_900315315.1 uncultured Eubacteriales bacterium
TGCATATGACATCTTGACAGAGAATGCTCACATCGATGAGTGATGTGAGCATTTTACTGCGCATTTATGTGTGAGGGCGTGTCTGGATGAAGCGCTTACGATCAAGCTTACTTCCAAAGAAGCCGCAGACAAAATGAAGGATCGCCTACAGTGCCTGCAGTACCTGGCAACACACACCGTGGAGGTTGGGCTTACCAGTACCGCCAGCGAACGTTCGCGGACACTGCTGGCGGTCCATGAGCACGGAGCCCCTGCGATGCACATTCCCGCCCGGCCGGTGGTGAAGCTTGCGCTTGCGCAGGAATCCACCCGGGCGGAAATGTCCGCCGCGATGCTTTCCGCTTGCGCTGCCGCGAACAACGGCAACCTGTCCGCCGTCACTTCCGCCCTGGAAGATGCCGGCCGGGCCGGCGTGGACGGCATCGACTATACCTACCGTTTCTGTGGGGTTACGGAGATCGAGTATAACTTTGCCCTGAACATCGACGCGGATACCTCCCAGGGCGGGGACATCATCAACGGGGCGCGGCGGCTGCCGAACCAGATCCGGCTGTCGGTGGTGGAGACGGACGTAGCTTCGCAGCCCGGGTGGGCGGCCTCCATGCTTGCGGCTTTGGATTCGATCCGGCGGAACCGGGTCTTGTGCCGGGTCGTGACATCGATGGGTTCCTGGGAAAACATGCTGCTTTCGGAGATCACCGCGACCCAGGACGAAGCAAACCAGTACGGCTGGGCCGGGGATATTGTGTTTATGCAGTATATCCCGAGAAGCGAGCAATACTACACTGATACTTCCGGCGGCGGGGGAGCCTCTACCGGCAGCAGTGTTTCCTCCACGCGGAAAACCCAGAACAATTCATCCACCAAGAAAAATACCGGGACCAAGGCCGCGGCAAGCACGGTGAGCAGCGCTGCCGCTTCCGCTGTCAGCGGTGCGCTGGCGACGGTGCTGGGTCGGGCAGGCATTACAGGAGGGACGTTGCTGAGCGCTGCCAGTGGCAGATGAAGCGAAGCAAAAGTCCAATGAGTAACAGAGCAATGCGAGCGGAAGCGAACAGTGCGACAATTACGAATTGAGGAACCTTGTATAAATCATGACTTATGCAATTTTGCCTTTGACGGAAGACCCCTGGCAGGTGTTTACGCTGGATCTCACTATTGACGGCGAAGCCTTCCATGCACAGATCGAGATCCGGTACCTGCCGGCACCGGATCAATGGGTTCTGTCGATCTGGGATCATGCCGCTGGAAAAATGCTGGTGAACCAGATCCCGCTGATCTGCTCCTATGAGCAGCTGAACGATCTGCTGCTGCCGTTCCGGCATCTGCGGGACGGGAAGGGGATGGGATCCCTCTTTTGCTTACGAAATACGGACCAGCCAAGGACGGCTGATCCGGCGAAGGGGAATCTTACGGAGTTTCAGGTGTTGTTCGGGGATAGTTGGATTTGAGATTCAGATCCCTTGAAGCTGCATTATGATGAGATCTGTCGGCAGTCAATTAAAGATAATGGTTCCGAAATACTGAGGACAATGAAAGTTGGGTGTTTCAAGTTCTATTTTTGTCCATGATAAATAATGCTTGTTTATGGTTTTGTTCCCGCATTTGTAAAAATTCGCCCGCCATTCACCGCCAAATCGGGCATCAGGGTAAAACAGTTTTAGAAAACTCAGCGGAATGCGATACCTGGTTTCCCATCCGTCTGTGACTCTGTTTGTGTGAATGTCGAAATACTCTGCAGCATCATCTCTGACGATATTGATGCGATCCGTTTTTGAAGGACCGAATTGAATACAAAGGCAGCCGTTCGGGTTTATTTCGAAGTTGAAATAGTTATCTGATCCGCTGAACTGAAAGAAAAACTCAAGACAACTATCCTCATATACAGGAGAGAGCGGTTCGGTATATTCTGCACGAATATCTTTTTCTGCGGCGGACAGATGAACATAAAGGTATTCTTCGTCATAGCAAAGCTGTCCTTTTGCCCGTATTCCGGTATCCTCCGTCCATAAAACCTTGTCAATCGGAATTTCGGGGATTTTGTTCCATTCCGGTGATCCGCTGATTCGGCGAATAATATAGGTTTCATTTTCAGAGGAAACTTTATTGGCGTCGATTTCAGCATAGCAGGTTGCGCATACAGATATGAAAATCAATAACAGCAATGCAATCCGGATTCGTTTCATGATCAATCACTCCGTCAGTTTGAAAATATGAGAGCAGCCTGTAAACCATTTTATTATGAATCGGAGGTTGTTTCCTGTCAATGCAAAATCAGATGGACCGTACGCTCACGATCCTGGCGGATGGTGAGCCGGTGACCGGGTATGCCCGGGCGAGGCTGCTCGGGACGGAGCGGCTGGGGCTGTATCCCTCTTTGTTTATGCTGCATTTATGGAATGTGGCGGAGGAGGACTATTTACTGCTGTCGCGGAGCAGGGAAGTGATGGTTTTGCATGATGATGTGGTACTGGTCTCGGGATCTGTGTCGGATGCTTTTCGTTTCAGGGGGAAAAGTGGCATTGAGGCGCATGTAGCGATTGCGCCGGGACTGAAGCTATGGGAAGCGACGGGTAGTCTTGATGTGGAGGCCGGGGTGACGGTATCGGAGACGGTCAGGCGGCTGCTGGAAGCTTCCGGGACCGGAATTACGCTGCTTTCTTTCCCGGGAGAGGATCCGGTGACTACTTGCGGCCAGACGTTTTTCGGGCGTGCGGCGGAGTGTATTGAGGAAGCGCTGGAAAAGGCCGGAGCCAGGTGCTGTCTGGTGCTTTCCGGGCTATGTGTAGTTCCGAAAGAAGGGTTGCCGGTTTCGATGGTGCTGACCGAAGAGGACCTGACGGATGTACCGTCTTTCAACTGTGGCGGAGATATGGTTTTGAGGACCGGACCGGCCGGCTGGACGCTCGGGAAGGGTATTGAGGTTCGGTACGGTGGAACGACGAACCGGGGGATGATTACGGAACGGATGATCAATCTCGATACCGGGGACGGACCTTGGAGAGTGGAACTGGTTGTGGAGTTGAATCAGGATGAATGAGGAAAACCGCCATGAGGAACTGCAGGCATTGAAGCGGGACATTTTGTCTTCGCTGCACTGCGCTTTACCGGGGACGGTGGTTTCCTTTGATGCTGAATCCCAGACAGCAGTAATCCAGCCGGCAGTGAAGCACCGCCCCGTGTCATCTCGACCGAGGATGCAAAGCATCCGAGTGGGTTCGTCGCGCCCGGAAAACTCTCCAGTGGAGAGTTTTCAGCAGAGAACGGGACCCCAAAGGGTGGTTGACAAAAAATTTACAGAAAAATTTAAACTGCATTAGGAAACAATAGATCCCCGGCTTCTGCGTTGGAGCCGGGGGATTTTTTACTTTTGCTTCAGATAAGATTTCTGTTTCATGTTCAGATTCTTTTTCCGGCGAGTCTACCACAAAAAAGGGATCACTTTATATCTTACCCGTTTTTGATAATCCGAATATCCTTCAAGGCCTTTCTCCAGTACCTGTTCTTCATTATCGATTCGTTTTGCAATAATTGGAATATAAGCCAGCATAATCACGAATGAAATCACAGATCCCAGCACAAGAGGCATGGAAAGGAACAGAAAAAGGGTGCTCATATACATGGGATGGCGGACGATTCCGTATAGTCCGGAATCAATCACTTTCTGGTTTTCCTGGACTTCAACGGTTCTGGAGAGGTAAGTGTTTTCCCTGAGCACTTCGGCGTACAGGGCGTATGCCAGCAGGAAAACCACAGCAGCGGCATAGGAAACCCAATCGGGAAGTATGATCCACCTGAATCTGAAATTCAGTCCGGCGATCACAAAGGCGGCTGAGAACATAAGGCCGCTTAACATGACTACTTCCTTCTGTTCTCTCTGCTCTTCATTTACATTCAGCCGTTTCTGAAGCAGACAAGGATTTTTCTTCATCAGAATCAGGCCGGCGATGAACATCGGGACAAACAGGATTCCGATCAGTAGCCATGCGTTCCGGTAAGCAAAAGATCCGGCAGGCAGAAACAGGAGAATACCGACCAGAAGCAGCCCCGCCAGAAATTTCCCGACAGCCCGGGCAAAGAGTTTTGCGTTCATAAATGATCACCTCACAGGATATGGACCGGTACCATGAAGATACTATCAATCATTCAGAATACAGTACAGGCAATATTCCGAAAAATAGCGGGGGTTATTTTGCTCCCGGCACCATGTGCCGGACCGGTGTTTCCTGTACTCGGTTTTGTTTGCGCAGGATGGCAGAATCGTGGTATGATACTGACGCAGGAAGATTGGAGTGACAACCATGACAAACAAGAAGCATACCGGCTCCGCCGTTCCCGGATCCCTGACCCCGTATCTGTCGGAAAGGGCGGCCTGGGCGCTGTCTGTCGGCACCAGCGTAGGATGGGGTGCGCTGGTGGTTACGAGCAGCGGTTTCCTTTCGGCGGCGGGTCCGGCCGGAAGCCTGATCGGGCTCCTGATCGGAATGGGGCTTATGCTTCTGATTGCCAGGAATTATTTTTTCACGGCTTCCCGGTATCCGGACGCAGGCGGGCTTTATTCGATTACCAAGAATGTGTTCGGCTACGACCGGGCTTTTCTGGTATTCTGGTTTATGAGCCTTGTCTATCTGTCCATGTTCTGGGCCAACGCAACCAGCCTGCCGCTTTTTGCCCGTTATTTCATCGGGAATACGTTCCGTTTCGGTTATCTGTATACTGTTTTCGGATATGAGATCTATCTGGGGGAAGTGCTGCTGACGCTGGCGGCGATTCTCCTTGTGGCCCTGCTGTGTATCCGGAGTAAAAGGGCAGCCGCGCATGTGATGGTGATCCTGGTTCTTCTGCTGCTGATCGGGATTGCGGTTTGCTTTTTCATCGCGCTGGCCGGCCATGGCGGAACAGACATGACGTTTACCCCGGCGTTCCTGCCGGACAAGGGCTCCTTCTCCCAGATTCTGCGGATTGTCTTTATCTCGCCCTGGGCATTTATCGGCTTTGAAAACATCACTCATTCCGCGGAAGAATATAAATTCGGCCACAGCAAACTCTTCCGGATCCTGGTCATCTCCGTCATCACTTCCACAGTGATTTACATGATGGTCACGCTGCTGAGCGTCACGGCTTATCCGGCAGGCTGCAGCAGCTGGCTGGATTATATCAGCCGGCTGGATCAGTTTGACGGTATTGAAGGTCTTCCCGCGTTTTATGCTGCTCACCATTATCTGGGAGATGCCGGTGTCTATCTGTTGATGGCATCCCTGCTGGCGCTGGTGGCAACCAGCCTGATCGGCAACCTGAGGGCGCTGAGCCGGCTTTTCTATTCTGTGTCCAGGGACGGCATTCTTTCCTCCCGCTACTCCCGGCTGAGCAGGCGGAATATCCCGGCCAATGCCATGTGGCTGGTGGTGCTGTTTTCTCTGCCCATTCCCTTTATCGGAAGGACGGCGATCGGCTGGATTGTGGATATTACCACGATCGGGGCAACGCTGCTTTACGGGTTTGTTTCCGCCGCCGCTTACAAAATCGCCCGGAAGGAAGGGGTACGCCGGGAAACGGTTACGGGCCTGGCCGGCTTTCTGATCATGCTCGTCTTTGCGGTATATCTGCTTTTCCCGAATCTGTTCTCGGACGATATGCTGGCAACGGAGACTTATATTCTTCTGATTGTCTGGTCGATCATCGGGTTCTTCTATTTCCGGCGGATCATTGCGCGGGACCATGCCCGGCATTTCGGCAAGGCGATCATCGTCTGGATCGCGCTGGTGGCCGTGATTGTTCTGATGGCCCTGATCTGGTCTTCCCGGACGGAGGAGGGTGTCATGTCCGACGCTGTCCGTGCCGTTTCGGATTACTATCACGGAGCAGCGGAGCCTGCTGCTGCCGCATTGAGCGAGGAGACTTTTATTGCTCAGCAGCTTGCGCGGCTTAAGACGTCCAACCAGCTTACCACGCTGATTGTAGCCGGCCTGTTCGGGCTGGCCCTGGCCGCCATGCTGATCAATCATCTGTCTCTGCGGAAATATGAGGCGGAAACCGTAAAGGAACGGGACAAAGCCCGGGAAGTTGCCTACAAGGATTCGCTGACCGGCGTCAAGAGCAAGCACGCCTATGTGGAAGAGGAACAGGCGATATCGGAACAGATTTACAGCGGGGAAGCCGGAGAATTCGCGGTGGTTGTCTGCGATGTGAACGGGCTGAAGCATATCAATGACACCCTGGGGCACAAAGCCGGGGACGCCTATATCCGGTCAGCCTGTGAAATGATCTGCGAATATTACAAGCACAGCCCTGTTTTCCGGATCGGCGGCGATGAATTTGCCATCATCCTGAGGGGACAGGACTATGAGCACCGCCATGAGATTCTGGAAGCCATCAACAGGCAGATTGAGCAGCACCTGAACACCGGGAACGTGGTCGCTTCCCTGGGCATGGCGGATTTTGATCCGGAAACGGACAACACTTTCCATGCTGTTTTCTCAAGGGCGGACGGCCTGATGTATGAGCGTAAGCAGGAACTGAAACGCATGGGGGCCATCACGCGTGACTGACAGAATCATCGAAATGAAATCATGACAGACTGAAGGAGATCGGGAATGCGAAAGTCACTTGTTTCAATCATTGCAGCGGCTGTTCTGCTGTTTGCTGCTTTTCCGCAGGCTGTTTCCGAACCGCTGGTCATTTGCTCCGCGGACGCGGCCGGCCAGTTTGTGAAAGTCTGGAACGATTATTATACCGCATCAGGGTCGAAACTGTGGGGAAGTTATTACCGCTCGCTTGACAACAAGTCTGTAAGAGCGCTGTGTATTACATATAATTCCAACAATGAAGAAGTCGGGTACGGGACGGACCTGATACCCGGAAATGCTTCGCTCCTGTTTATTTATGAACCTCAGACAGAGGACTACTCGTTCTGTATTGTGGCCGAAAAGCTGGAAGGCGAGCCCGAAAAGGCGGTAATCCGCTACGGGGATCGGGAGATCGATGACGTGAAGGTCGGTAACGGCCATGATGGCGTCGATATGTGGGGGATCACGGTCACGCTGAACGAATTCCTGGAGCTGATGCAGCAGGACGGGATTACCGTGGAATACACGATAGACGGAACGGTCCGGAGCGTGGAGATCAACCCGAAAAACGCGCCGTATATCTATGAAATGTGTTTCTGGCTGATGAAAGGGGAAATGTATTCCAACACCTCATATGAGCGGTATCAGAGCGCCGAACTGCTGCCGGAGGGCTACCGGCCGACCCCGGAACCGCAGGCTGAGGAAAGCAGCCAGTATTCATTCATGGAGGATCTGGACGGAATTGACCGGGCGGCAAGATCGGTATTCTACGTGGAAGCGCTGGACCGGGAAGGCAATATGCTGCGGCGGGCCAGCGGCTTTGTGGCCTTCGATGAGCACTTGTTCATCACCAACCAGCATGTGATCCAGGGTGCTTACCGCCTGAAGGTGGAAGGGGAGGACGGAAGTCAGTATTTTCTGGATCAGGTGGTAATGTCCGACAAAAACCGGGACATTGCAATCCTGCTGTTCCCGGGCGGGGAAAAGTATGACGTGCCGGAGATGGACGCGGAAAAGGAACTGAAACGCGGCCAGCCCGTGGTTGCAATCGGGAATCCCATCGGTTTCCGGGGAACGGTTTCCTACGGCAATATCAGCGCTTTCCCCCAGATGGCGGGGTACGGCGGGCTGAAATGCATTCAGTTTACGGCGCCCATGTCCCACGGAAGCAGCGGAGGATGCCTGCTTGACGACGCAGGAAAACTGATCGGCGTATCGTCCGGTGTCGGCGTGTCCGAGTACAACGGAGAAATCGGCGAAAATATCAGCATTGCCGTGCCGATCAGCGTCGTGCAGGAACTGTACGGCATGTGGAACAAAACAGACACCGAAACGCTCGGCACAGACCGGGCCTGGGATATGACGGGAATCAGCGAGTGAAAGGAGAGTACCCATGCCCTTTGAGATCGTGCGGAATGATATTACCCGGATGAATGTGGACGTCATCGTGAACGCGGCGAACCGTTCTCTGCTGGGCGGCGGGGGCGTGGACGGTGCAATTCACCGCGCCGCGGGGCCGGAGCTGCTGGAGGAATGCAGGAGGCTGAACGGCTGCGAGACCGGGCAGGCGAAGATTACCAAAGGGTACCGGCTTCCGGCCCGGTATGTGATTCACACGGTGGGCCCGGTATGGCACGGAGGCGGGAACCATGAGCGGGAACTGCTGGCGTCCTGCTACCGGACTTCGCTTGAACTGGCTACGGATTATCAGGCGGAGAGCATTGCCTTTCCGATGATCTCGGCAGGGGCTTACGGTTATCCGAAGGATGAGGCGATGGAAGTCGCCGTGGAGACCATCAGCCGGTTTCTGCTTTATCATGAGATGTCGGTTTACCTGGTCGTGTTCGGCCGGCAGGAGTTTTTTACGGGGAAGAAGCTGTTCCGGGACGTTCAGGAATATATTGACGACCACTATGCGGAAACGCATGTCCGGAAGAACATTGAAATCAGGCGGGAGAAACTCTGGCACCGGGACGAGAAGGCAGCGCTGGAAATGGACCAGAGCTTCTTTGCGGACGGGATGTCCCTTCCCGATGCGATGCCCGCCCCCAAAGCGGGATACGCACCCGCCGCGAGACCCAGGCCCGCAGCAAAGGCGAAACCCGTTCCGGATGCCGCGACGTGTGAGGGATCCGCTGCGGATGTTGACTGGAACGAACTGGTGCGGCAGACGGACGAGGGATTCTCTGCCGCACTGCTGCGCATGATTGACGAGCGGGGCATGACGGACGCCCAGTGCTACAAGAAAGCAAACGTGGACAGGCGGCTGTTCAGCAAGATCCGGTCCGATCCGGAGTACCGGCCCAGCAAGCCGACCGTTTTTGCATTCGCGGTGGCGCTGGAACTCTCGCTGCCGGAAACGGAGAAGTTTCTGGGGAAGGCCGGTTTCGCGCTGACACACAGCAGCAGGATGGATCTTGTGCTGGAATACTGTATAAAGGAAAGAATATATGACGTGATCCAGATCAACGAAGTGCTGTTTGACCTGGATCTTCCGCTGCTGGGAAACAGCAGCAGTGTCGCCTGACAGGCGACCAAAAGAAGATCAGCCTCTGTTACCATCATGATGCCGGGAGGGCGGGAGATCCGCGGAGGAGACCGCCGCCCGGAGAATAAACGGGAACGGAGGCTGATTTTTGATGAAAAAGAAACTGACGGAAATGGTGTTTATTCTGGACCGGAGCGGTTCCATGGCCGGGCTGGAGAGTGACACGATAGGCGGTTTCAACGCGATGATCGAAAAGCAGAAGAAGGAAGCGGGTGAGGCACTGGTTTCCACGGTGCTGTTCTCTGGGGAGAGTATGGTGATCCACGACCGGGAGGATATCCGCCGGATTGAGCCGCTGACGGAGAAGCAGTACAGCGTCTGCGGCTGCACGGCACTGATCGACGCGATCGGCCAGGCGATCCACCATATTGGGAATGTTCACAAATACGCCCGGGAGGAGGACCGGCCGGAGCACACGATCTTTGTGATCACAACGGACGGGATGGAAAACGCCAGCCACCGCTATACCAGCAGCGAGGTCAAGGCCATGGTCGAGCGGCAGAAGACGCGCTACGGCTGGGAGTTCCTTTTCCTCGGGGCGAACATTGACGCCGTGGAGACAGCGGGACACTTCGGCATCGGCGCCGACCGGGCTGTCCGCTTCCACAACGACGCGAAGGGCATCCGGGTAAACTACGAGACAGTCAGCCGGACGGTCGGCCGGATGCGGGCATGCGCGCCGATCGATGCAACCTGGAAAGACGAGATCGAGGCGGATTACCGCGGCAGGAATCCGGACTAAAAAAGAAAAAGAAAAACGTGGAACTTTCCGGGCGATCCGCCGTCATACAGGGTGTAAGGACGAAACACTCCGGTTTTAGGAAACCGGCAAATGAAATTATTTTTGATAAGGAGGAATCCCCTGTGAAACGCTTACTCTGTATGATGATTGCCCTGATTATGCTCTGCGCCGCCGGCGCCGCCTGTGCCGAAGCGGAATCCCTGGACATTCTTTCCTGCCCGGAGGTCGGGCTTTCCACGAAGATCCCCGCCGGAAAAACCTGGGCGCCCTCTAACGACGGCGTGGTTGTCTGGCTCGGTGATGAAGGCTATGTGCCGAACCTGTGGTTCTATATCCGGAAGAATATGCTGAACGATCCGGACAGCTATCTGCACGAGACCTTCACGGAGTACATGAAGAAGGAATACGGTGACAGGCTGGTCGGGATCAACCAGTTCGAGTATTACGAGATCGCCGGAAAGAAACTGAGCGGTATTGAGTACTCCTACCGCGGAAGCGACGACACGATCATTTACCAGCTGAACCTTGTTGAGGTTCGGGAGAATGCGGACATTGAATACCAGGCCCGCTATACCAACAGCACGAGGGAAATGGTTCTGAACGCGCTTGAGACGGCGATCTCTTGCTTCCAGCCGGACCCGGATTATTATACCTCGGCACCGACTCCCGAGGCGAAAGCGCCCGCGGCAGCTGCCGGCAATTTCAAAGTAACCAACATCAAGGCGGATGATATGATCATCGGGCGCTGCGTGGCGCCGGAAGAATACACGGTAACCAGCCGGGCCTTCTGCTGCACCGAGCAGCAGAGCGCCGGGAACCCCTGGCTGCTGGCGGTCTCCGCGATTTCTCCGGAAGGGGTCGGACTGACCTATTCTTCGGCCCAGAACTACTACACGGTGCCCGGCGCTGATCCCAGCCTGGACGGGACGTTCCACATGAAGTTTATGACCCCCATCCTGCACTATATGAACGCCTCGGAATATTGCGACTACTGGGCAAAACGCATGAATGAATCCGCGAAAAAGATCGAGCTGGTGAATGAAAACAACTATCCCGAACTGCAGGAGCAGCTGGACAAGATGGCTGAGGCATACAAGGACCTGAACAACAGGATGACCGCCGGCAGCGGCCTGACGATCTCAAAGGTGGAGAACACGATGGCGGCCCGCCTTTACTACATGGAAAGCGACACCGGCCTGCCGTACTACTTCGTGGTTACCACGGCCACACGGGGCGTATGGAACGAGACACACCTGGACGGCCCGATCATGGACATCGACGGCTCCTATATCCTGTGGGATTCCCCCTGCGTCTACACGATGCTCTGCCCGCCGGCGATGCTGGACAGCGTGGGCGACATCCTGACCACGTTCATCGAGAACACTTCGGTGACCGACCAGTTCATGGTTGCGAATCAGCGGGTATCCACGGAGATCCTGAGCATGATGACCGGCATCAACCTGACCGGCCTGGAGAACTACAGCCGGCAGTTTATGCAGGAAGAAACCGCCAAGGGTGACGACTACAGCGAAGAACGCTTCAGCGACTACATCTTCGACCAGAACGACTACACCCTGTCCGACGGCAGCCATGTGAAGGTTCCCACGAATTACGAATACGTTTGGGAAGGGGACAACGGAATGGTCTACTACAGCGACAGCGCGTTTGCCCAGCCCGGCGGTAGCACCCAGCTGACTCCGAACCGCTGATCCGGAAGACCAGATACAGCACGGAACAAAAACAATACCGGCGCCGCCGAAACAAATCGGACGGCGCCTTTTGTATGCACAGGTGTTTGACTTCACCCGCCGCTGCGGGTACAATAATAGACAATCATACCGCAGTAACGGAGGAGCACATGACGCTGGATTATCTTTTCTTCTATGCGGAAGCGAATATTGTCTGCATCATCATCTTTGTGATCCTCCTGTGGCACGACCGGCGTTACCGGACTCGGCAGGAAAAGCAGATCTGGTTTGACCGGACGGTGATCGCCCATATCCTGTATTTCATTTCCGATATCGGCTGGGCAGCGGTGATCAGCGGGAATCTTCCGCGGAGCCGCGGGCTGGTGATCCTCTTCAATTTCCTGAACTTTATCCTTCTGAGCCTGATTTCATACGGATGGTTCATGTATATGGCTGCGTCGGAGGGGATGGACCTTGTCAAGAGCTGGAAGCAGCGCCGGCTGATCCGCCTGCCGATGGAAATCTGCACGGCAATCCTGGTGATTTCATATATCATCGCACCCCGGTTTTGGGTAAACGACGCAGGCGAACTGAACAGCTGGTACTATCCGCTGCTGGTGACGGCGCCGCTGATTTACATTATCGCCTCCTTTATCTGCTCCATGATCAACGCGAAGAAGGCAGAGAACCGGGAGACAAGACGGCTGTATATCCTGATCGGGGTATATCCGCTGAGCGTGGTGTTCTTCGGTCTGCTGCAGCTGATTGCCCTGAACGCACCGCTGTTCTGTTTCGGATGTACGATTATGATGCTGTTTTTCTACATCCAGGCCATGCAGACGCTGATCTCCGTAGACGCCCTGACCCGGCTGAACAACCGGGGACAGATCGAGCGTTATATGAAACAGATGAAATACCGCGAGAACCTGCCGATCTATGCCGCGATGATCGACATCGACCATTTCAAGAAGATCAACGATACCTTCGGCCACGCGGAAGGGGACCGGGCACTGTTTCTGGTGGCGGAAGCCATGCGGCAGACAGCCGAGAAGATCGGGGAGAATGCGTTCATCGGCCGGTACGGCGGGGACGAGTTCACCATGATTGTTCAGTCTGCGAAAGAGGGAATCATGGAACAGATTACGGACCGGTTGCGGGAAGCCGCGCGCAGTAAGCAGGAAGACAATCACCTGCTGTACAACCTGGATCTCAGTATCGGATACGACCGCCTGCGCGATGAAAAGGACACCATGGAAGCCTGCTTGAACCGGGCGGACGAGAAACTGTATGAGAACAAGCGGGCCGCCGGAACCGATCGACGGTAATCCGGCCAACCGAAGCAGACGAAAGGTAGAACGGGCATGAAGACATCACTGTTAAAAGCCGCCGCGGCCGGCGTACTGATCTGCATGGGCTGTATCGTGAACCTGAAGGTCGGGGGCGGAATCCCGGGAGCGGTGCTGTTCAGCGCCGGACTCTGGTTTGTGGTGAACTTTGACGCGGAACTGTTCACCGGCCGGGTGACGCGTGATCAGTATGATCCCCTGCAGAAGGTGATCATGCTCGTGATGAACGTGATCGGCGCGGGCGTCTGCGGCATTCTGGCTTCCGTTTTCCTGCCGGAGATTCAGGAAACGGCTCACGCAATTGCGATTGCCTATCAGGATCCGCTGAAGGTGATCTGGCAGAGCGTGATGTGCGGCATCTGCATGTATCTGGCGACGACGCCGCCCGTGAACAGGGACGTCAGTCGCCTGCCCTTTGTGATCTATGGCGTGGCTCTGTTTATCCTTTCAGGCTTCGCGCACTCCATTGCCCTGGCCGGATATGCAGCGATCGCGCGGGGGATCGCGTGGTGGGTGATCCCGCTGGCGGCGGTCGGAAACGGCGCGGGAAGCTATCTGATGAAATGGCTTTTGACCGGAAAATTGATCAAACGGGAGTGATACAATGTCGGAGAATGATAGTATAAAGCGCAGCAGGCAGGAAACCACCGGCCTGCTCAGGCGTTTTATTGCCTATTACCGGCCGTATAAAAAGCTTTTCAGCATGGATATGGGGGCCGCGCTGTTAGTCGCGGTGATCGGGGTGGTCTATCCCATCATCACCCGGACCATGCTCAACACCCTGATCCCGGAAAAGCAGTATACCATGATTGTGATCTACGGGATCACCCTGCTTGCGCTTTATTTTGTCAAGATGTGCCTGAACTATTTTATCCAGTATGAAGGGCACATGATGGGCGTCTATATGCAGGCGCGGATGCGCAGCGACATGTTCAATCATCTGGAATCGCTGCCTTACAGCTTCTACGATACCCATGAGACCGGGAAAATCATGTCCCGGATGACCAACGATCTGTTCGAGGTGAGCGAACTGGCCCACCATGGGCCGGAAAACATCATTATCTCGGTGCTGAGCATCGTGATTGCCTTCTTCTATCTGAGTACGATCAACATTCCGCTGACACTGATCATCTTTGCCTGCGTCCCGTTCCTGCTGGTGATCTCCTGGAACCTGAGAACGAAAATGCGCAAGGCTTTCCGGGATACGCGTTCGGCGCTGGCGGAGATCAACGCGAGCCTGGAGAGTTCCATTTCAGGCATCCGGGTGACAAAGGCCTTTACCAACGCGGAGAAGGAAAGGGAAAAGTTCGAGATCGGAAACGGAAAGTTCCAGCTGGCCCGGAAGGCCGCATATTCCGCCATGGCAAGATTCCACAGCGGGAATACTTTCATCACTGATATCTTCAACGTGGTGGTGCTGATCGCCGGCGGCATATTCCTGTACAACGGGCAGATTACCTTCGGCGACTATTCCGCCTTCATCGTTTCCGTAAACATGTTCATTTCCCCGGTCATGACGCTGATCAACTTTATGGAACAGTTTGAGAACGGGATCACCGGGTTCGAGCGCTTCTGCGAGATTATGGACGCGAAGCCCGAAACGGACAGCCCGGACGCGGTGGACGCGGGTGTGCTGGAAGGCCGGATCGAGTTCCGGAACGTGTCCTATGCCTACGACGAGGACAAGAACGTGCTGCGTCATGTGGATCTGACCATCGAAAAGGGAAAAACCTTCGCGCTGGTCGGCCCTTCCGGCGGCGGCAAGACCACGATCTGCCACCTGATCCCGCACTTCTATGACGTGCTGAGCGGTGAAATCTTTCTGGACGGGAAGGAGATCCACACCCTGACGCAGGAGAGCGTACGGCGAAATATCGGCATTGTGCAGCAGGATATCTATCTGTTTAACGATACGATGAGAGAAAACATCCGTTACGGCAAACTGGACGCAACGGATGAGGAAATCGCCGAAGCGGCGAAACGAGCCAATATTCACGACTATATCATGTCCCTGCCCGACGGGTATGAAACGAAGATCGGTGAGCGGGGAGTGCGCCTGAGCGGCGGGCAGAAACAGCGCCTTTCGATTGCCCGGGTGTTCCTGAAAAATCCCCCGATCCTTATTTTGGACGAGGCGACCAGCGCGCTGGACAACACCACGGAAATCCTGATCCAGCAGGCGCTGGACGATCTTTGCCGCGGGAGGACAACCCTGGTGGTTGCACACCGGCTGTCCACGATCAAGAACGCGGACGAGATCGCGGTGGTTTCAGACGGCAGGATTGTTGAGCAGGGAACGCACGAGGAGTTGATGAAACTGCAGGGACAGTATTATGAACTGTACCAGATGCAGTTCAGGGCAAACAGCGGGATGATGTAAGGGGGCTTTCCGCTCGCCCCCTTAAACCCCTTCGGTGGCAAAACAATGGCGGGATGATGTAAAGAGAAAAAGGCCGCTCAGCGGTCTTTTTCTTCGGGCTTGACGGGCGGCTGCGGCTCGCCGGCGGCGTTGACCCATTCCATCTCGTCCAGGCTCAGAGCCCTGGTCCGGCAGCGCTCGTGAGTCTCACTGATCATCTGGCGCAACTCGGCGTTTTCCTCAAACTTCTGATAATCAAACAGGCGGAAGAGCTTCTTTTCCATATCCCGCCCCCCTTTCATCGTTCATTCACAGGTGTATACGCAGCAAAAGAACAGGGTGGCAGTATTGCCTGAAAAAAAAATTACTGTTATACTAACAGTGGTCTGCAACCAATCCCCGGATGCAGCTGTGCCTGGCTTCGAAGGAGGGAAAACAATGACAGCCGAACAACAGGAGCAAATTTATCTTGCTTATCACGGAAAGGTCATGGGTTACCTCTGCGCGCGCATCAACAGGAGGGCTGAAGCCGAGGATCTGTGTTCCGAAGTGTTTGAGAAGATCTTTATGCGCTATGACCAGTATGACGAGAGCAAGTCCTCGGTCAGCACATGGGTTTTCACGATTACCCGGAACACCCTGATTGATCATTTCCGGCGCGTGAAGCCCCAGGAGGAGCTGGACGAGAACCTGTCGGATGATTCCGAGGTTGACGAGGGCCTGCTGGCCAATGAGTCTCTGGAAGAACTGGCAGCCGCGCTGAAACGGATGCCGGAGGAACTGCGGGACCTGATCGTTCTGCGGTACTATGACAACAAACCCCTAACCGAGGTTGCCGATCTGATGGGCCTCAGCTACGGCGCGGTAAAGCTGCGGCACCAGAAAGCCCTGGGAATACTGAAAAAAGCCTTATCAGACTGACCCTGAACAAAACAGAAGCCGGACGGAACGGAACCGCCCGGTTTTTTCATGTCTCTCCGGCAGGAACGGAGGAATCTCCTTCGGGATTGTCCGGCTTTCTTTTACGGGTGATTTTTTCCAGCAGCAGATTAAAAACCCCGACAAAGATGAACAGATAATAGGTAAAGAACCGCCAGATGAGCAGGGCAAGGCCGACGGTGCCGCCGGTAAAGATATTGCGGAAATAGTACAGGAAGCCGCCTTCCTGGGCGCCGCTGGCGCCGGGCAGGGGCGTATAGCTCGCGCTGATAAAGAGCATGAATGACAGCGCCATCAGCTGATACCAGGGCGTGCCGGACATGCCGAAGGCGTGATAGACAAAAATGATGGTCCCCGTCAGGGCCAGCAGGCTCGCCGTGCTGCACAGGCATTGCAGGACGATCTGGCCCGGGGCGCGGAGCAGGGCGATCAGGGCGGTGTGATAGGTATCCAGCGCTTCCTCAGCGCTTTTCCGGATTGCGTCCGGCTTTTTGAGGATATGGATCTTCGTCAGCAGGAAAATCAGAGCGTTGAGCAGCTTAAGGATCCAGTCCCGTCTGAAGGCGGCCAGCAGGACCAGCGGAACGACGGCAAAGTTAATGACCCAGCCGACCCGGACGAACCAGATGGCGCCTTCCAGCTGCTGATAGATAAAGGAACAGTTTGCGATCAGGAAGACCAGCGAGAGCAGGGAAACCATGAACTGATTGCAGATCAGGCGGACGGCTACAGCGGTGGTGCCGCTGCCCACGGGAACCCCTGCCTTGTTCATAGTATAGACCTGCATGGGCTGACCGCCGCTGGCGCCGGGAGTGATATTGCTGTAGAAAAAACCGCCGAGCGTGATGCGGACAATCTGCCCCGCGGTCAGGGTGAAGCCCTGATGGCGAAGGCAGAACCAGATGCCCAGACCGTCGCCGCCGGCATAGACAGCCCAGCAGCCCAGCAGGCAGAGAATATACCAGAAATCCAGACGGCGGACTGCGTCCCAGGCATCGGTGAGTTCCTGATTGCCGAAGGCGATGCAGACCACAGCTGTGATGGACAGCACGATGAACAGAACGCTCAGGGCTTTTTTAACCTTCTGGTCCATAGTGCCTCCTTTGATCAATAAAAAATATACAATAAACAATTTATTTTACCTTCTTTGGACGAAACTGTCCAGTCTGCTAAAAACGCCATTTCAGAAGGCTTTTCAAAAGATGTGAAGCATGATAGAATAACAACGGTCAAAAACAGCAAAAAACCGAAAACGGATAAGGAGATAACGCACATGAGAATCTGGTTCGTTTCGAGCGAATGCGCCCCCTTCAGCAAGTCGGGAGGACTGGCTGACGTCGCCTGCAGTCTGCCGCCTGTTCTGAAAGCGGCGGGGGACGATGTGGAGATCGTGACGCCCCTGTACAGTTACACCTGGGAACACTTCGGGCATGATCTGACCTTTGTCGGCACCTGGCCGGTCTGGCTGAAAGGTCAGCAGATTGACGCCAATATCTACCGGGGAGAGCGCGCCGGCGTGCCGGTCTGGTTCATCGGCCAGGATCAGCTGTTTATGCGCGAGGGGAAACAGCTGTACGGCTATGACGATGACGGCTGGCGTTTCGCTTTTTTCTCCAAGGCAGTGGTTTCCTTGCTGGGGGAGATCAGCCCGATTCCGGACATCCTGCACTGCAACGACTGGGAAACGGCCCCCGCGATTCTTTATCTGAAGGACAGGCAGCAGGCGGATCAGCGCTTCGCTTCCATCCGCTCGGTTTATACGATCCACAACATCGCCTATCAGGGCCAGTTTGCGAGGGAGAAGATGCATTCCGTCTTTGACCTGGACGAAAGCTGGTACGGAAGGGCGCTGATCTTCGGATATGAAGGCCGGGAGGATATCAACCTGATGAAGGGCGCCATGATGATGGCGGACGCAGTGACCACGGTTTCGCCGACCTATGCCCGGGAACTACATTACCATCAGTTTGCCCAGGGCCTGGAAGGCGTGATCGACTACGTCGACGGCAAGCTGTACGGCATCCTGAACGGTATTGATACGGAAGCCTACGATCCGCGGACAGATCCAAGGATTCCGGCGCATTTCAGCGTGGAGGATATGAGCGGGAAGGCTGTCTGCAAGGCTGCGGTTCAGCAGCGCTTCGGCCTGACGCCCGAACCCGGCTGGCCGCTGGTGGCAGTGGTAGCCCGGGTGGTGGAGCAGAAGGGATTCGACCTGATCCGGGACGCGCTGCCGGGCCTGATGGACCTGGGCGTGCAGGTGGTTGTTTTCGGTCAGGGAGATCCGTGGTATACAGGGTATTTCCGCTGGGCGGCGGACAAGTGGAAGGGCCAGATGGGCTTCTCCGACGATTATACGGAAGAGGTGGCCAGCGAGGTGTTTGCCGGCGCGGACTTCTACCTGATGCCCTCCCGGTTTGAGCCCTGCGGCCTGAGCCAGATGATGGCAATGCGGTACGGAACCGTTCCGATCGTCCGGGAAACCGGCGGCCTGCGTGACTCTGTGCGGGTATATTCTTCCTTCGATGGCGTCGGGGAGGGCTTCGCGTTTTCTGAGTACGCGGCGAAGGACCTGTATCTGGCGGTGCTCGACGCGGTGAAGCTGTACTTCAGCGATCCGGATACCTTCCATACGCTGAAAGAACGCTGCATGCTGAAGGATTTCTCCTGGGAACGCAGCGCACAGCAGTATCAGCGGATGTATCACGAGGTTTATATGGCCGGGCATTCAGAAGGCATTACTTTCCAGGAAGCTTTCGAGAATATCCGGAATCTGTATGCCGAAAACGACGCGAAAAACCGGCAGAACTATCCGGAACGCTACGGACCGGATTTCCGCCGGGTGATTGAGATCGAACTGGTGGGCGAAGGAGCCGGCTGGCTCTATATCGAGACCATGGGGCAGGGGTTCCGGGTGGAACCCTGGAGCTATCATGACGCAGACGCGCATATCAAGTGCAGCTATCATCATCTGATGCGGATGATGCGCGGCGAGACTACCGCGCCGAGGCTGTTCATGAAGGGCAGGCTGAAGATTACCGGCAACCTGGCCAAGGGGTTTGAGATCAAGAATCTGCTTTCCGCCGACTGAACGTTCCAAGCAGAGCAATAACCGTGCCGACGGCGGAGATGGCGACGGCGGTCAGCATGGTGGTGCGGACGCCCGCCGTATCGAACATCGCTCCGCCAATCAGGCTGGCCAGCACGGACCCGATGGTTGTCATACTGAAAGCCAGGGACTGGGCTTTGGCGGAATCTTTCCGGTCCACCACGCTGTCCGCATAGCGGACAATCAGCACGGTATAGAGCGCGTAGCTGGGGGCCTGCAGGGTGCGGGCCGCGAAGAACAGTGGAATGTTCGGCGCCAGGGCGTAGGCGAGGATCTTTATCGTAAAGAATACCAGGGCGAGACGAATGTAATGCACTGTCTGCCATCTTTTGGGCAGCCTGTCGGAGAACATCATGACCGGGATTTCCGTGATCGCCGTAAAGGCGGCCACAAGGCCCATGATCGCCGTATCTCCGCCCAGGTTCCGGATCTCGTTGATCAGGAAATTGCCGTCCATATTATGAGAGATGAACAGGATGATCGTGCCGAAGAGCATCAGGCAGAACATCCTGTTTTCCTTTACAAAGGAGACCAGGGAAGAAGATTTCGCCTGAATGAGTGACTCATCAGGCGGCATGGAGGCCTCAGCCTCCCGCAGATCCCGGTCGATGAACCGGTTGCCGATGAACTGCAGGACCACGACGGCGAGCCCGGTAAAGGGCAGCGTCAGATATCCCCAGCGGGCGGTCACGACCCCGAGGAGTGTGGAGAGGATGACGAAGGAAAAACTGCCCATGGAGCGGGCAAAGCCGAAATTCAGCGGCGCCTTCGTCCGCTCCAGCCTGACGCACAGGTCCAGATTGACGGCGTTTACCGGCATGAGGACGGAAATATACAGCACATAGCAGATCGCGGTCAGCAGATCATGGCTGGGATGGACCCGCAGCAGAATCAGCAGGACCACCTGGATGGCCAGCAGCACATTGACGATCGCTGCATGGCGAATCTTCCGGTTCCGGTCGATCAGCGCACCCAGGACCGGGCTGAGCACCGCGCCGCCCACATTGCCCAGGGCCAGGATCAGCCCCAGTTCCTGGTTGTTACAGCCGATGCCCTGCAGGTACACGGCCGCGTAGGCCGTGACCACGCAGAAGGCCATCCAGAACCCGCCGGTGATCAGCGTATAATGAAAAGTAACGGGAGAAAGTTTCTTTTTCATAGGATCAGAAGCCCAGACTGTCGTTGACCAGGATCACATGAATGCGGCCGGCATGGCGGCTGAACCTGGTAATCAGGAACTGGCAGCAGATAGTGTCCGGACTCTTGCAGTCCATGCACTTACCGGTTTTTGTGCAGGGTGTATTCAGGCCGAAACGCTGGGCGTTGATCGGCGCGGCCACATTGCGGGCGCGCTTCATGGCGCTGTCCAGGTCTTCGCAGATCTTGTTCATCCCGGCGATGAACAGTACCTGCTTCGGCCCCTGGCAGATGGCGGAAACCCGGTTGGCGTTTCCATCGATATTGACGAGGATCCCGTCGTCTGTCATGGCGTTGGTGCTGGTGAGGAACCAGTCCGCGTCATAGGCGGCGAGCATTGCTGCGCGCTTGTCTTCGACGGCGTCCCGATCGATGAAGTTGTAGTTCCCGTTTTTCACGGCGGCCACCAGCCCGATCTCGTGCGCGCTCATGGCCCCGCCCATGGCAATGCTGCTCCCCTCGGGGATCAGCGAGAGAGCCGTCTTCAGCGCCTCTTCCTTCGAAACGGCATAGTATCCCTTCATATTCCGGCTTTCAAGCCCCCTGATCACTTTCTGCGCAAGCAGTTCATACCGTTTGATGATATTCTGATTCATGGCGGTGCTCCTTTCGACTTTGTATTGCGATATTATCACATCGGCAGGAAGGCATCAATCACTTTTCCGATATCTTTCCGGGAAACTTTTCAACCGGTGATACGTCTGATATAATGGAACCACTCAATGTGGGAATATCTGACATGAAATGAGGTGCTTTCAATGACCCAAATGACCAGAATGATCGTGCTGCTGCTGACTGCTCTGCTTGCTTTTTCCATGATTTCTGTTTCTTCAGCGGAAGGACAGCTTGCCGGCGGATGGACGGCCGCGGATGATCCGACAATCACACAGGAAAGGAGCGACCTTTTCGAAAAGGCATTGGGACAGCTTGTCGGCGTTGATTATACGCCCGTTGCTTATCTGGGCTCCCAGGTTGTGGCCGGAAGAAATCACTGCTTCCTGTGCCTGAGCCGGGTTGTGATTCCGGACGCGATTCCGAAGTATGTGCTGGTTTTTATCTATGAAGATTTGCAGGGCAACGCCCAGATCATGAACATTGCCGATTTTGATTTCGGCTCCTTCTGCACCTACGGCGCGCAGGAATAATCCGTTTTTTTGACCCGAACCGGGGAACTCCCGATTCGGGCTCTTTTTATATACAGGCGTTCAGTCATCCGCAAAATGCTCCCGCGCGTGAAATGTTTTGCAGATGGTCTTATAGTTGCCGAAGACTGTCAGCTTATCGCCAACTTCAAACACAGTATCCGCATGGGCCGGCATCGGCTTGCTGCCGTTGCGTTCGACCAGCATCACCAGAATCCCGGTGTCTGCGCGGAGGTTGGTCTCGGCAAGGGCCTTTTCCTTGTATTCTTCCGGAATATGACGGAGCGTAACCTGAACAATGGATTCGGAACCGATATAATCCACCAGCAGCACGGCGTTGAAAGTTTCCTTCCGGTCAAACGCGCGGTCCGCCAGACGGCGGAGCATGTTTTCACCCCATGCATGGATTGCCGGCACACGCATGCAGGCAAAGATCAGAGCAACCGTACCCAGCGGAATCAGAAGTCCAACAATCCGGTGCTCCGCCTGGGAGTCGCTCATGGAGATGATCACGTTGATAAACGCGGAAACGATGGTCACATTGAACGCATAGCCGAAGAGCATGGTAACGCGCGCGAGCCGGCGCCGGCGCCGGGAAGCCAGGATGATTTCGCTCTCCCTGGTGGTAAATCCCGTACCGGTCAGCAGGGAAATTACCTGAAAGCGCGCTTTTTCGACCGGAAGCCCTGTAAAACGGAAGAAAAAGGTGAACAGTTCCGTAATGACCCAATAGATGAGGATAATAAACGAAAACAGCAACAGTGCGGCATAAACGTTCATTTCAACCATGCTCCTTGAAAATGGTTTTCCCGATATCCGATCCTATCATAAGCACTCTGATTATTCAATCTCAGATGCAGAATTGATCTGTAATTTCGTGACACAAAAAAATGCCCGAATTCGAAACGGGATTCGGGCATTTTGAAAGTCTATATTTATTTATCAAAGGCCGGGGGAACAGGCTTGGTAATCTCTTCCAGCCGCTTTTTCCGCCTGCCCTTGACTTCTGCAGGAATCTCTTTGATATCCCCGGCTTTGGTCAGGGCCATCTTGGTCAGGCTCGGACCGACCAGCTCATAGATCAGCACAGAGAACAGCACAATATTCCGGATCAGCGTTCCCTCAGTGCCGCCTAGGACATGATACGCCGCGGCGCACATGCCCAGCGCCACACCGGCCTGGGGCAGCAGGGTGAGGCCCAGCCACTTCCGGACCGGCTCCGGACTGTGCACCATCGCGGAGGACCAGCCGGCTCCCAGATACTTGCCCAGAGAACGGAAAACGATATACACCACGCCGATAATAATCACGGACGGATCGCTGAAGACGCCGAACTCCAGCGCGGCGCCGCTGAGCACGAAGAACAGCGTGACTGCCGGACCGGACCAGCGATCCGCCTGCAGCATCAGGTCCTCGCTGAGGGGGCAGAAGTTACAGAAGACGGTGCCCAGCATCATACACACCAGCAGGGAAGAGAACCCGAAGGTAAAGGGGCCGACTGGGATCTTCAGCTGGCTGACCGCGACGGTCAGGATCACGCTGCCGACGATGAGCGCGTTCCGGTTCCGGTGGGAGTGAAAGAAGCGTTCCAGCCAGGTGAGTCCCAGACCTACCAGCCCGCCGAAAACCAGGGAAAGGATGACTTCCATCAGCGGTTCCAGAATCAGGGCGATGAAGTTGGTTTCCCCGCTCTTGAGGGACCGGGCGATCCCGAAGGAAACAGCAAAGATCACCAGGCCTACCGCATCATCCAGGGCGACGACCGGAAGCAGCACATCCGTGACCGGACCCTTGGCCTTATACTGCCGGACGACCATCAGGGTCGCGGCCGGGGCTGTTGCCGCGGCGATGGCGCCCAGCGTGATCGCTACCGGAAGGGGTAGCAGGTTCGGCATAATGAAGTGCAGGGAGATCAGCGCGGCGTCCACGAAGAGAGTCGCGACAAAGGCCTGCACGATGCCGATGACCGTGGCCTGCTTCCCGGTTTGTTTCAGGGCCGAAAGCCGGAACTCGTGGCCGATGGCAAAAGCGATGAAGCCCAGGGCCACATCGGAGATCATCGAGAGGGAATCCACCTGCTCAAAGGTATTGAATCCGAGGCAGGGGATCCCCAGCCGGCCCAGCACGCACGGGCCGATCAGCACACCGGCCACCAGATAGGCGGTAACGTCCGGCAGGTGAAATTTGACAAACAGACGGGTCATCAGAAGGCCCGCGAACAGGGCAACTGCGATCAGCAGCAGGGTTTGCATAAGGGAATTCCGCTTCCTTTCAATCACACACAATCTCTTAACCAGCAACGGATTGTAGCACTTCCGAAAGAAAAGTCAAGGGATTTTCCTTGTCGAAAACCTACCGGATATGATATCATATATCAATCAGCGAACCTTCCGGAAGGAGAGAAAGAGAATGACAAACATTACCAACGACATCCGCTATATCGGCGTCAATGATCATGAAATCGACCTGTTTGAGGGAATGTATATCGTGCCGAACGGCATGGCCTACAATTCCTATGTGATCCTGGATGAAAAGGTTGCGGTGATGGATACCGCGGACCGGAACTTTGTGAGCGAGTGGCTGGAGAACCTCTCGGGCGCCCTGGAGGGCCGGAGGCCGGATTTTCTGGTGGTTCACCATATGGAGCCGGACCATTCCGCCGGCATCGTTGCTTTTGCGGAAGAATATCCGGAAGCGAAGATCGTGGCGACGGCTAAAGCCTTCACCATGATGAAGAATTTTACCGGCAAAGACTATGCGGACCGGGCGGTTGTCGTGAAGGAAGGGGACACGCTGGATCTGGGTTCCCGTAAGCTGACTTTTGTCACCGCACCCATGGTCCACTGGCCGGAGGTCATGATGTCCTATGACAGCAAAGACAAGATCCTCTTCAGTGCGGACGCCTTCGGCAAGTTCGGTGCCCTGGACATGGAGGACGAGGAAGGCTGGGCCTGCGAAGCCCGCCGGTACTATTTCGGCATCGTCGGCAAGTACGGCCCTCAGGTGCAGGCCGTGCTGAAAAAGGCCGCCGCCCTGGATATTCAGATCATCTGCCCGCTGCACGGTCCGGTTCTGAATGAGAACCTGCCGTATTATCTGGACCTGTACAACACCTGGTCTTCCTACGGCGTGGAGACGGAAGGCGTCGCTGTCTTCTACACCTCCGTTTACGGCAACACGAAGAAGGCCGTTGCGCTTCTGGAGAAGAAACTGCAGGAGAAGGGGTGCCCGAAGGTCGCTGTGACCGACCTGGCCCGGGACGATATGGCGGAGGCGGTTGAGGATGCCTTCCGTTACGGCAGGATCATTCTGGCGACGACCACCTATAACGCGGGCATTTTCCCCTTCATGCGGGAATTCATCGAGCATCTGACGGAACGGGGATACAAGGGGCGCAAGGTCGGCTTCATTGAGAACGGCAGCTGGGCGCCTATGGCCGCCAAGGTTATGAAGACCATGCTGGACCCCTGCAAGGACATGACCTATACGGACACCACGGTAACGATCCTTTCCGCGGTGAACGAAGAAAACGAAGCCGGAATTGACCGCCTGGCGGCGGAGATTCTGGCATAAAACGGAATCGGGTTTCTCTGGGGACCGCAGCGATGCGGTTCCTTATGCTATACGAGGTGTTGCTGAGATGCGAATAAAACAGATAAACGGAAAGCGTTTTTTGGCTCTGATGCTTGCGGTTGTTCTGCTGCCTCTTTCTTTTGTATTTGCGGAGGAAACCGAGGAAATCATAAAGGAAAAAGGTGTGCCGGATGTCAATCCTGCCGTGCTGTTTTCCTGGTATTATGCCACAGCCGATTTGCCGGCGGGGAGTACCCTGGCGGAGAACAGCCTGAGGTTCGGCAGCCTTTATCCGGAGAAGCCGGTGATCGGTGAGGATGGGAAGGAAGAAGAAGCAAAGGGTGAGAAGGTGACAAGCGCGACCGTGACGTGGAAAGACGGAAGCTATTTCCTGTCCAAATCGATCCAGGTCACCGTTGATGACGAAGGCGCGGAGATCCGGCTGGATCCGGAACGGATGCAATGGACCGGAAACGCGGTAGTTACCTTTGTGCTGGAGAGTGAACATTACCGATATGAGACGGACCGGGAACTGATCGTGCTGGATCCGGAGAAAACACCGTCCTTTACCCAGAAGGTCTATAATCCCGTATTCAATGTTGCCCCGGGCAGTACGTTTACGGCGCAGGATCTGCTGGGCGGCATTGCCTCGGTGGATTATCCGGCTTTTTGCCAGGAAAACCGGCTCCCGTATCCGGACACGGAAGTAAAAGTGGAGGAGACCGACACTCCGGGTATTCTGTATGATGAGAACAGCGGCGTGTTCACACTGGAGGATTACGGCGTGTATGACCTGAACCTGAACCTGCGCATTGCCAACCTGGTCTGGATGCTGCCTTTCCGGATTGAATCGGAACCGTATTCCATCACCGGACCGGGCTTTGTGATGCCCGGCACTACAGCCCGCTACCGGGTAACGGATCTGGATGCCGCTGCCGGCAGGATTTATACCTGGAGCGTGGACGGGGACGGTATCACCATCGATCCGAAGGACGGAACGCTGACCGTTTCGGAAAAGGCAAAAACAAACGCCTATTTCAGGGTGATTCTGACCCCGGACAAGGATCCCGCCATCAACACCAGCGTGCTGGTGCCGGAGGGCGTGCTGCCAATGCAGCTCTATGTGATGCATGAAACGGAGAGCGGAGATGAATCCGAAGAGCCGACAGAACCGGCGCCTCTGACCGAAAAGGAAGCCGGGTTTGCGGTTTCGGTACCCGAGGGGGACAACTGGAGGACCGGTGTATCGAAGAACCGGCAGGACGGGTGGATGTTCCGCTGCGTGACCAACGGGACAGGCAGGACCACGGTCGCCGTGGATGCCAGGACGGACCGGATCACGACCGGATTCCGGGAGGATGACCTGGCGGCGATGAGCTATTACAATGAAAACACTTTTCCGGAGACCGTAAAGAATCTGCAGAGCCGGGATATCCGGATTGACGGGCACCTGGCCCGGGAGTACCTGTTCACGGTAACGGACCAAAACGGACAGGCGACGCACTACGGGCAGATCTGCTACTGCCGGGACAATCAGGCGCTGACGGTGCGTGTGTTTACAACAAAGCAGGGCATTGGCGCGGATAAGCTGATCCCGGTCACAATGAAGGATCTGGACCGGATCGCGGAAGGGATCCGATATGAACCGGATGAAAACAGCATCCACCGGGAAGACGCGCAGCTGACGCTGAAAACGCCGGACGGCGGGACGTTCATGGTTGCGGGGGAAAGCCTGCCGCTGACGGTGGAGTTTGCCAACCCGGACAAAATCAACGACAAAGAGAAAAACAACAGCCTGACCTGGGTGATCAAAGATGCGGAAAGCGGTGAGGAAACAGACGCTGCGAGTATAAACCAGTACAATGTGCTGAAAATAAACCGGGATATCGAAAAGATGATGAACCTGGAGGTAACGGCTGTCTCCGCAATGTTCGGAACCAAAGCGTCCTGTACGATCACCGTCTGTCCGCGGACAAAGGAAATCTCAGTGGAGCCGGATACGATCTACTGGTACAGGGGCAGGAAGAATCCGCCGGTGACGGTGAAAGCGACCGTTGAGCCGAAGGATATCCCGCCGGACAGGCTGACGTGGGAAGCATATGACGCAAAGAAGCTGAACGTGACGCCGAATGACGACGGGACAGCGGTGCTGACCTTCCTGGAAGGCGGAAACAACTCCGCGACCGTTACTGCACCGGACGGAACGAAGGGCCTGGTGCGGATCCGGACAGTATCGCCGGTGGAGAGTATCGCTCTTGAGAGAAAGGGTAAGGCACTTCCCGGCAAAACGGTAACCTATAAGGTGAGGTTTGAACCGGACAAGGGAATTATAAAAGATGTGGAATGGTCGATTGATGTCGGGGAAGATATCGCTGTCATCAATGAAAAGGGCGAGATTGCCATTCAATCCGAAACCGTCCCGGGAACGGTTATCACCGTGACCTGCAAAGCACTGGGAGCGCCTGAGCCGGTCATTGTTCCAGATGAGATGATCGTGGAATAAGATTTACCTTCTCATATGGTTAATATCGACCAGCTCGGTGTTCTGGAGGGAGAAGCGGGAACCGAGAATGTCCATCAGGGCATTGGCAGTATCCAGGGAGGTCATACAGGGGATGCCCAGAACCATGGCCCGACGGTGGAGAACGGTATAATCGCCTACGGTATCGTCCTTGACGGCGCCGGTGTAGATAATATAGTTCACGGCATGGCTTTCCATCAGGCCGATGATTTCGTCTGAAATTTTCGGATCGGCCACAGGCGTGACGCGGATTCCGACGGAGGAAATGGCCCGGGCGGTATCTTTGGTGGCATAGAGACTGATGCCGAGATCATAGCAGTGTTTTGCCACGGCGATGGCATCCGGGAAGTCTTCATCCTCGACGGAAAGGAGGACGCCGGTACTGCTCTTTTCACGGGCGGTAGGCAGGCTGAAGCCGGCGGCGCTCAGGCCTTTGAAGAGGGCTTCCGCTTTGGTGATGCCGATGCCCAGAACCTCGCCGGTGGATTTCATTTCCGGGCCGAGGATGGAATCGGCATCATTCAGTTTTTCAAAGGAGAAGACCGGCACCTTGATGGCGCAGTAGGGCGGGGCGGGATAGAGACCGGAGCCGAACCCCAGATCCTTCAGAGGCTCGCCGAGCATGACACGGGAAGCCAGATCCACCATGGGAACGCCGGTAACCTTCGAGATATAGGGAATGGTCCGGGATGCCCGGGGGTTCACCTCAATCACATACAGTTCATTGTCAAAAATCAGATACTGGATATTGACCAGGCCTTTGGTGCCGAGGGCGAGGGCCAGCTTTGTCGACATATCGCAGATCCGGTCCTGGAACTTCTCCGTGAGGTTGAAAGGCGGATAGACGGCGATGGAGTCGCCGCTGTGGACGCCGGCGCGTTCGATGTGTTCCATGATGCCGGGAATCAGGACGTCGGTCCCGTCGGAGATGACGTCGACCTCCAGTTCGATGCCGGGCAGGTACTGGTCCACGAGCACCGGGTTCTCAATGCCGCCGGAGAGAATCCGTTCCATATAGGCAACGGTCTGAGCTTTGCTGCGGGAGATGGTCATGTTCTGGCCGCCGATGACGTAGGAGGGACGCAGAAGAACGGGATAACCCAGTTCCTCCGCGGCGGCGACGGCCTCGTCCATCGTGCGGACGCCCATGCCGCGGGGGCGGCGGATGCCGAACTGCTCAAGCAGCGCGTCGAAGCGCTCCCGGTCCTCGGCGATGTCGATGGATTCCGCACTGGTGCCGAGGATGCGGATGCCCTGGGAAGCCAGGAACTGCGTCAGCTTGATGGCGGTCTGCCCGCCGAAGGCGACCACGACGCCGATGGGTTTCTCCACGGCGATGACGTTCATGACATCTTCGGGGGTGAGAGGCTCAAAATAGAGCCGGTCCGCGGTGTCGTAGTCCGTCGATACGGTTTCGGGGTTGTTGTTGATGATGACCACGTCGTAGCCGATCCGCCGGAGGGTCCACACGCAGTGGACGGAGGAATAGTCAAACTCGATTCCCTGGCCGATGCGGATCGGACCGGAACCTAGGACGACGACCACCGGGCGGCCGGAGCGCTTCAGGCTGCGGGATTCACAGGCCTTGTCCGTGCAGGAATAGAAGTAAGGCGTTTCTGCGGCGAACTCCGCGCCGCAGGTATCCACCATTTTATAGCTGAGCTGCCAGCCGGGGACTTCCTTCGCGCCTGTGATGCGCCTGACCGCGGCATCCGGATAGCCCATGCGCTTGAAAGCCTCATAGTCACCGGGCTGCAGGCCGGTCTTTTTCGTGCGCATTTCCAGCTCCGCCATGGCGCGGAGGCGGTAGAGGAAGAACCGGTCGATCTTCGTGATGTCAAAGATTTCGTCCACGGTGAACCCCTGCTTGAGCGCCTCGAAAACGGTGAAGAGCCGGCGGTCGTCCTGGCGGGCCAGCCGGTCACGGATGGACTCGTTTTCCTCCCCGTCGGGCGGCGGCGCATTCAGGGTATCCAGAGAGATCTCGGCGCCGCGGACGGCCTTCATCAAGGCTTCCTCAAAACGCTGGCCGATGGCCATGACTTCACCGGTGGCCTTCATCTGGGTGCCGAGACGGCGGGAGGAACCATAGAACTTGTCAAAGGGCCATTTCGGGAACTTGACGACGACGTAGTCGACGGTCGGCTCGAAGCAGGCGCAGGTTTTGCCGGTGATATCGTTGGGAATCTCGTCCAGGGAGTATCCCAGGGCGATCCGCGTGGTGATCTTGGCGATGGGATAGCCGGTGGCTTTGCTGGCCAGGGCGGAGGAGCGGCTGACCCGGGGATTGACCTCGATCACCGCGTACTCGAAGGAATCGGGATTGAGGGCAAACTGGCAGTTGCAGCCGCCGACGATGCCGATGGCGCTGATGATATCCAGGGAGGCGGAGCGGAGCATCTGATATTCCTTGTCCGACAAGGTCAGGGCCGGGGCGACGACGACGCTGTCGCCGGTATGGATGCCCACGGGGTCGACATTCTCCATGGAGCAGACGGCGATGACATTGCCCCGGGTGTCCCGCATGGTCTCAAATTCGATTTCCTTCCAGCCGGAGATGCACTTTTCGACGAGAATCTGGGTGATGGGGGAGGCATCGAGACCGCCGCGGGCGATCTGCTTCATTTCTTCCACATCGTTTGCGATTCCGCCGCCGCTGCCGCCCAGGGTGTATGCCGGGCGCACGATGACGGGGTACCCGATCTCGTCGGCAACCATGAGGGCGTCTTCAAGGGTTTCTGCGATGCCGGAGGGCACACAGGGCTGGTTGATGGAGAGCATGGTCTCCCGGAATTTCTCCCGGTCTTCCGCCTTTTCGATGGCATCAATGGGCGTGCCAAGGAGGCGGACGCCGAACTCCTCAAGGGTGCCGTCCCGGCTGAGCTGCATGGCGAGGGTCAGTCCCGTCTGGCCGCCGAGGCCGGCGATCAGGCCGTCCGGGCGCTCCCTCTCGATCACCCGGCGGACGGTGGCTGCGTTCAGAGGTTCCAGATAGATTTCATCCGCCAGATGCTGATCGGTCATGATGGTGGCGGGGTTGGAATTGACAAGCACCACATTGATGCCTTCCGCTTTCAGCACGCGGCAGGCCTGGGCGCCGGCATAATCAAACTCGGCCGCCTGGCCGATGACAATCGGGCCGGAACCGATGACGAGAACTTTGCGGATGGAAGGATCCTTGGGCATTATGCTTCCCCTCCTCTCATGGCTTTGACAAAGCGATCGAAGAGGATCGCGGTGTCCCGCGGGCCGGAAGCGGCCTCGGGATGGAACTGGACCGTGAAGCAGTTCAGGGAAGGATAATCCATGCCTTCGCAGCTGCCGTCGTTGGCATTGCGGAAGGATTCAGTGCCGATCCCCTTCAGGGAGTCGGCAATGACCGCGTAGCCGTGATTCTGCGAGGTGATATAGGTCCGGCCCATCTCCAGACTGCGGACCGGCTGATTGCCGCCGCGGTGGCCGTATTTCAGCTTGACGGTGTCCCCGCCGAGGGCGAGGGCGGCCAGCTGGTGGCCGAGACAGATGCCGAAAATCGGCTTCTGTCCGATGATCTTCTTCAGCTGCTCAATGCAGAAGGTGTTCTCCTTCGGATCCCCCGGGCCGTTGGAGAGCATGATGCCGTCCGGCGAGGAGGCCAGGATGGTTTCCGCTGTCGTGCGGGCCGGCCATACGGTGACCGTGCAGCCCCGCTTCTGCAGGCTGCGGATGATGTTGTGCTTGGCGCCGTAATCGATGAGGGCGACGCGGCAAAGTTCCGGCCCGTCGGCGGGACAGGTGTAGTTTTCGTTGGAGGAGACGGAATCGACCGCGTCCTTCGCCGTGAAGGCGCGGATCTCACTGAGGTCTGACGGTACCTCATCGCAGATCATGGCATTCATGACGCCTTCCTCCCGCGTGATGCGGACGATCTCCCGGGTATCCACTCCGCAGAGCCCCGGGATCCCCCGGGCCACCAGGTAGTCGTTGAGGGGATAGGCGGAGCGGAAGTTGGACGGCGTGTCGCACAGATCCCGGACAATGTAGCCGAAGAGCGTGCTGGAACCTTCAAAGTCCTCCTCGATGACGCCGTAGTTCCCGATCATGGGGAAGGTCTGGGTGACGATCTGGCCGAAATAGCTGGGGTCGGTCAGGGTCTCGAGATAGCCTTCCATGCCGGTGGTGAAGACCAGTTCGCCGATGCGGTCAACCGGGGCGCCGATCCGGCGGCCTTCGAAGACGGAACCGTTGGACAGAACCAGGAATGCCATGGGGGTAATCCTCCAAATTCAGAATGATCTATTTCGCACACGCGGTTTTGATAACATCGGCCGCTTTGATCAGCAGGTCGTCCGGGATGTTGAGGGCGGGGAGAAGGCGGACCTTGTCCTTGGCGGCGAGGCAGAGAACGCCGTTTGCCATGCAGTCCGCGATCACCTCGGAGGCCGGGCGGGTGGTTTTGATGCCGACCATGAGGCCGAGCCCGGTCAGCGCCTCGATCCCCGGGGCGTCTTTCAGCAGGCCGCGAAGCAGTTCGCTCTTCCGGGTGACATCCTTCAGAAAATCATCTGTCAGCCGGCTGACGACGGACAGCGCGGCTGCCGCGGCGACGGGATTGCCGCCGAAGGTGGAGCCGTGGTCGCCGTAAGAAAAAATATCGGCGAGTTTTTCCGACAGCAGGGTGGCGCCCATGGGCAGGCCGCCGGCCAGCCCTTTGGCCGTGGAGACCACGTCCGGACGGATGCCGTACTGCATATAGGCATACAGGGAGCCGGTCCGGCCGTTGCCGGTCTGAACCTCATCGACCATGAGGAGGATATTCTGCTCCTTCAGGAACGCATCCAGTTCTTTCACAAAACCGGGATCCAGCGCAACCACGCCGCCCTCGCCCTGAACGCACTCGATGAGGACTGCGGCGACGGTGCCGCCGGAGCACAGCTTTTTCAGGGCTTCCAGATCTCCGGCGGGGAAGGAGGCAAAGCCGGGCGTCAGGGGCTGATACAGCTCATGGTAATGCGCCTGCCCGGTGGCGGACAGGGTGGTCAGCGTCCGGCCGTGGAAGCTGTTTTCCAGCGTGACAATGGTGGAACAGGCGGGCCCTTTGTTTTCCGCAGCCCACTTGCGGGCGGCCTTGATGGCGCACTCGTTGGCTTCGGCGCCGGAGTTGGAGAAGAAGACCTTCGCCATCCCCGTTTTCAGGCACAGGGCTTCCGCCAGTCTGGCGCAGGGAGCGGTGTAGTAAAGGTTGGACATGTGCTGCACGCTGTGGATCTGCTGTTCCACGGCGGCGATCCATTCCTCATCCGCGATGCCGAAGGACGTAACGGCGATGCCGGATCCCATGTCGATATACTCCTTGCCGTTCACGTCTTTGACGAGGGAGCCTTTTCCGCTGACGATCTCAATCGGAAAGCGCTTGTACGTCCCGGCAATGTAAGTTTTATCCAATTCGAAGGTATTCATAGCTGCCTCCTGTAAGGTTTTGCGTTTTTCGCTGTATTTGTTCGGAAAGCCTTTTTCCCTTTAACCGAACGTTTTTCGGGCCCTTATTCCCAACCTTCCCGGCAGTCTTCAGCGGGATCCTCTCCCATGGAAACCATCGTGCCGGCGCCTTCGTCCGTGAGAAGTTCCATGAGGATGGAATGGGGAACGCGGCCGTCCATGATGACCACATTGCGGACCCCGCGGGAAAGCGCCTTCGCGCAGCACTCGACCTTTGGGATCATCCCGCCGGAAATGATGCCGCTGCTGTAGAGAGCGGGCAGCTCCGGTAGGGTGATCTCCGGAATCAGGGTGGAAGGATCGTTCCTGTCCCGCAGGACGCCGGCAATGTCCGTCATCATAATAAGACGCTCGGCGCCCAGGGCGCCGGCAATATACGCAGCAGCGGTGTCGCCGTTAATGTTGTAGGCGTTGCCTGCCTTGTCGCAACCCACGGTCGAAACGACGGGGATATAGCCGCGGTCCAGCAGGTCCGTTACCGGCTGGATATGGACCTTCTGAACCTCACCGACGTAGCCCAGCCGCTCATCCTTCACGGTGCACTGAAGCAGCCGGCCATCCATGCCGGAGAGGCCGACTGCCTTGCCGCCCTTCATTTCCAGGAGATTGACAAGGGTTTTGTTGATCTTTCCGGCGAGAACCATCTGGACGATATCCATGGTTTCCTTGTCCGTGACGCGCAGGCCGTCCACAAACTCCGGCTTTTTCCCGAGCCGGTCCATCAGTTCATTGATTTCCGGTCCGCCGCCGTGGACCAGTACGATGCGTACGCCGATAAGCCAGAGCAGCACGATGTCTTCCATCACCTGCTGCTTCAGCTGGTCGTTGATCATAGCGTTTCCGCCGTATTTTACCACGACGACTTTGCCGGTATACCGGCGGATATAGGGGAGAGCGGCGGTCAGGACTTCCGCTCGTTCCATGTTGGTCAGGTCATTGATCATTGAATTCTTCTCCTCGTGTTTCATAAACAGAACTGATTCCGAATTAAGTCCGATAGTCTCCGTTGATTTTCACATAGTCATAGGTCAGGTCACACCCCCAGGCGGTGGCTTCCGCATTTCCCATGTTCATATCGCAGAGGAAGTGAATATCGTGCTCCGACAGCAGGGCCAGGGCTTTATCCTCATCAAAGGCCTGGACGCAGCCGTCTTTATAGAAGCAGAGAGACCCCTTCTCTCCGACCATGTTGATGGTGATGGAAGCTGGATCGAAGTCGGGACCGGCGTAGCCCAGGGCGCACAGGACCCGCCCGCAGTTGGCGTCTTTTCCGTAGATCATGGCTTTGACGAGGCTGGAGGCAACCACGGAGCGGGCAAGAGTCCGGGCGTTCTCCTTCGTATCCGCGTGGATCACCCGGGTTTCAATCAGGTGGGTGGCGCCTTCGCCGTCCCCGGCCATGCGGATGGCCAGCTCACGGCAGACGGATGCCAGCGCTTCACAGAAGACGGCGTAGCTTTCATCCTCTTCGATGATCGGCTTGTTTTCCGCAAGCCCGCTGGACATGACTACCAGGGTGTCGTTTGTGCTGGTGTCGCCGTCCACGGAGATCATGTTAAAGGTGTCGATGACCACGGCGCTGAGCGCTTTCTGCAGAAGATCCCGGCGGATCACGCAGTCGGTGGAAAGGTAAGCGAGCATGGTGCACATGTTCGGGTGAATCATGCCGGATCCCTTGCTCATCCCGCCGAGGCGGACGGTAACCGTTCCCTCGCCGGAGGCGGCGGGGAGGTCGAACTCCACGGCGGTTTCCTTGTTGACGGTATCGGTGGTCATGATGGCGATGCTGGCGTCGGTGCCGGCTTCTGCGGAAGCCGAAAGCGTCTTTGCCATGGCGGAAATGCCGGCGTTGATCCGCTCGATGGGCAGATTCGGCCCGATGACCCCGGTTGAGCCCAGCAGGACGCTGTCGGCGGAAATGCCCAGGAGACCGGCGGTATGTGCGGCAGTTTCCCGGCAGATTTTCATGCCGGTTTCACCGGTACCCGCGTTGGCGATTCCGGTATTCACGATCACAGCCTGAGCGGGCTTGCCGTTCTTCACGATGTCCATGTTCCAGAGCACGGGAGCTGCTTTTACTTTGTTAGAGGTAAAAACGCCGGCCGCGGCGCAGGGAACGTCCGCGAAGACCATGGCCATGTCTTTCCGGTTCGGATATTTGATGGCGGCTTCACAGCTGGCGGCGCTGAAACCTTTCGCCGTGGTGATGCCGCCCGGGATTTTACGAATCTTCATCTTCTTCTCCTATAAACTGCGTAATGTTTTTTTCGTTCAGGACAAACTCGTAGTAGTTGACATCGGTTTTCCGGGTCCAGCCGATCTTGTTCCAGAAGGCGTTGCCGGCATCATTCCGGGTGAAGGCGATGAGCGAAACCTTGTTGATGCCCATATATCGCAGCTGGTGCATGCAGAAACCGACCATCTGGGTGCCGATGCGGCGGCGCCGGTATTCCCGGGCGACGCAGACGTGATAGAGTGCACCCTGGCGGCCGTCCGATCCGCAGAGGATGGAGCCGACGATCTTCCCGTTGACCCGGGCGACCACACTGGTGGTGGGGTTGCGCCGGATGAAGCGCTCGATATCCTCCCGGGAGTCATCCAGCGCCCGGATCCCGAAACCGCGGATAGTCATCCACAGGGCGCGGACCTCGTCATAATCCTCCGGAACCATGGGGGTGATGATTACCTCCGGAAGCGGTTTCTGATTTTCCGGGAGCATCAGATCACCAGTCCTTCCGTCTCATTCAGGCTGAGGGCAAGGTTCATGTTCTGGATCGCGGCGCCGGAGGCCCCCTTGCCCAGGTTGTCAAAACGGGAGACGAGCAGGATCCTCTCGTCGCTGCCGAAGACGGAAACCTCGAGGCTGTCCCGCCCGGCCATGGCGCCGGCGGACAGGAAGCCGCTCTCATCCGGCGCTTCCGCGAAGCGGATCAGGCCGGAACGGTAGTATTCCTGATAGATTTTGTGGATTTCCGCCGCGGTGGCGGAGGTTTCCGCCGGGGTCAGGGGAATGGTGACCTCCATGCCTGCGTAATACGGCGCGACAATGGGGCAGAAGACCGGGGCGTAAGCCAGGCCGCAGACTTTGGCCATTTCCGGCAGGTGCTTATGGGTCTGGCTGAGGCCGTACTGGCGCGGGGCCTGATACAGCGGATCCCTGTCAGGCACTTCATATTCGGCGATCATCTTTTTCCCGCCGCCGGAATAGCCGGTCAGGGAGAAACAGGAAAGGCGGACATCGGGCGAAAGCAGACCGTTTTCAACCAGGGGGGCGATCAGGGAAATGAAGCCGGTGGCATGGCAGCCGGGATTCGCGATCCTCTTTGCGGAGGCAATCTTTTCCCGCTGCCCGGTCAGCTCCGGCATGCCGTAGGTCCAGCCTTCCGCGGTCCGGTGGGCGGTGGAGGTATCGATGATAACGGCCTCCGGATTGATGACGAAAGACGCCGCTTCAATTGCCGCGGCGTCCGGGAGGCACAGAAAGGAAACGTCCGCGCTGTTCAGCGCGTCCGCCCTTGCAGAGGGGTCTTTACGCAGCTCTTCCGAGAGGACGGTCAGCTGCAGATCCTTCCGGCCGGAAAGCCGTTCCCGGATCCGCAGCCCCGTCGTTCCGGCGCTGCCGTCAATAAAAACGTTCATCATCTTATTTCTTGTTTGCGGCGTCAACGAGAGCTTGAACCTTGGTCGGCAGGCCGAAGAGGGTGATGAAGCCGGCAGAATCTTTCTGGTTATAGTCGCTGGCGCCGAAGGTGGCGATGTCCTCGGAATAGAGGGAATAATCGCTCCAGACGCCGGCCTTGATGATATTGCCCTTGTACAGCTTGAGCTTCACTTTGCCGGTGACCTTCTCCTGGGTCTTGTCAACGAAGGCGCTCAACGCTTCCCGCAGGGGGGAGAACCACAGACCGTTGTAGACCAGTTCCGCGAAGGTGATGGACAGCTTCTGTTTTTCGTGCATGGTCAGCTTGTCCAGGCAGACGGACTCGAGGGCTTCATGGGCCTTGTAAAGGATGGTGCCGCCGGGAGTCTCATAAACGCCGCGGCACTTCATGCCGACCAGCCGGTTCTCGACGATGTCGATGAGGCCGATGCCGTTGGCGCCGCCCAGCTCGTTCAGCTTCAGAATGATGTTCTTGGCGGACATCTTTTCACCGTCCAGGGCAACCGGAATACCTTTTTCAAACTCCAGGGTGACGTAGGTGGGCTTGTCGGGCGCATCGATGGGGGATACGCCCATTTCCAGGAAGCCGGGCTTCTCGTACTGCGGCTCGTTCCCGGTGTCTTCCAGGTCGAGACCCTCATGGCTCAGGTGCCAGAGGTTTTTGTCCTTGGAATAGTTCGTCTCCCGGGTAATCTTGAGGGGAATGTTGTGCGCCTCGGCATAGTCGATTTCCTCATCCCGGCTTTGGATATCCCACTCCCGCCACGGGGCAATGATGGGCATATCGGGTGCGAAATGCTTCACGGCCAGTTCGAACCGGACCTGGTCGTTGCCTTTGCCGGTGCAGCCGTGACAGATGGCATCGGCGCCTTCCTTTTTTGCGATCTCCACCAATCCTTTGGCGATGCAGGGCCGGGCATGGCTGGTGCCGAGGAGATAATCCTCATAGACGGCGCCGGCTTTCATCGTGGGAATGATATAATCATCCACATATTCTTCCGTCAGGTCCAGCACGTAGAGCTTGCTGGCGCCGGTTTTCAGAGCCTTTTCTTCCAGACCGTCCAGCTCCGTGCCCTGACCGACGTCACCGGAGACGGCAACAATCTCGGGATTGTTGTAGTTTTCCTTCAGCCAGGGGATAATGATGGACGTATCGAGACCGCCGGAATAGGCGAGGACGACCTTCTTGATGTCAGCTTTGTTCATGGGAATACCCTCCTTCTGCATGATTATGCAGGAAATATACACCGGTTTCATTAGCTTGTCAAGAGAAGAAATGATAAAAACATTGCTCGAGTACAATGAAAAAGCAGAGAAGCCCGGGAATGAAAGGTTTATGCATTTATGCAGATAATCATGCATATAATGACAAAAAACTGCATAGACATGACTAAGACAGGATTGGTGCTTGCTTTTTTTCCAGAATTATGGTAGAATCACTTTCGTTGACCGGATGGGATTATAGCTCAGTTGGTTAGAGCACCACGTTGACATCGTGGGGGTCATAGGTTCGAGTCCTACTAATCCCACAGAACCTCGGAGTTAAGGACTTTCCTTGCTCCGAGGTTTTTTCTTTGTGACGGCTGAAAAGGCACAAGGTGGCTAAGAAACTGGCAGGGCGATCGGGACCAAAGTATACAGGATTTGTCCCGCTATGCCGGAGAGCTTAATTTGATTAAGGGGTGTTGTTCTGATGTATATCAGGCTTGTGTATTATTCGGGAGACCGTTCTCTGCTGGAAAGCATTGTGAAGGACGGGAATTCCGGGATTGTCGCGGATAAGCTGTTTTTTCTTGACGCAGTCGATAACGACGGCGATGCCCTCCGGTTTCAGCATAACAATGGAAGCCATTTTGATGTGATTTTTCTGCATGAGGAAGGAGCACAGTCGGTATTTAAGAGTGTTCTGGCTGCCGTCAGGGAAAACTGGTCAGTGCTTGAAATGGATATCCGGGAACGGCAGGTCGGGAAACCAATAGGATGAATCTGACATGAAACTGGAACGAATGGATGAATTTTTCGCGGCACGGGTTGACGGATATGATGAACATATGAGGACGACAATTGAAGGCGCGTCTGATTTCTATGTTTACACGGTATCTTTGCTTCCGCTGACAAGCGGAGCGCAGGTTCTGGATCTTGGCTGCGGAACCGGTCTGGAACTGGAAGAATATTTCCGTCTCAACCCGGATGCGGATGTCACAGGGATTGATTTGTCAGAAGCGATGCTGAAAGCATTGAAGGAAAAATTACCTGATCGGAAGATCCGTCTGATCCGGGGTTCGTATTTCGATGTGCCGTTCGGAGAAAAAGTATACGATGCTGCTGTTTCTGTGGAATCGCTGCATCATTTTCCGGCTGAACAAAAAGAAGGGTTATACAGGAAACTGCACGGTGCACTGAAAGATCATGGCTGTTTTGTGCTGACAGATTATTTCGCTGAATCGGAAGAACTGGAAAAAGAATATTTTCAGAATCTGAAACAAATGAAAGGAGAACAGGGACTATCCGAAGACGAGTTTTTTCATTATGATACACCGCTGACAGCTGATCATGAAGTTCGGGTTCTGCAGCGGGCTGGTTTTTCAGACGTCCGGATTCTGAAAAAATGGGGATCTACTTTTACATTGCTTGCAAGACGTTAGTTGCAGGATGATTCCATACAACGGAGAATGAAATCCCGGACAGATTCAAAATCTTCTGCGGGAACACTGATTACGGGCTGCAGGAAACGTGTAACGAGAATGATCCGATGATTCCCGGGATCGGGTTCCACACGGCGGACATTACGGAAAAAAAACCGGCTAACTGCTGTTCCGACTGTTATTCGGATTTCCTCTTCTGTCATGCTGATGTGCATGCTCCTGCTGTGTTTGCTGTACAGGATGCATGTCGCGGTAACTAAAATGATCAAAAGAGCGAGTGCATATGAAAACAGTAAAACCGGAGCGGAGATGGGCCACTTTAAGAAAAAGATATGAAGATAAACAACCGGAACTGTCAGGGTGAGACTCAGGACGCCGGACCCAAAGGTCCGTTTAAATTCATATGCCTTGTAAGCATCGTTGACTTCACAGTCCCAGCAATAAACCCCATCACACAGGGTAACTGTCTTCGGATCCATAATTACCTCCGTTGATTTCTAAGATTCCTTCCACTATGAAAGACGATTCGATCAGAGAGAAGTTCCATGGGAAAACTAAAAACGGGCGCCGGCGGTCATTTTTCGAATAAGCTGCTTTTTTGCTTGCACGGATGCGGGAAAAATGGTATTTTGTCAGCAGAGAGAAATAATTCATCATTTCAAACAACGGGGAAGAAACCGTAAAAGAATTTACCGACATGCGAAAAAGGAGGGAAATATATGGCGATCCTGGCCGCCTATATGGTACCGCACCCGCCGATGATTGTTCCCCAGATCGGAAAGGGCAGTGAAAAACAGATTACAAAGACTATCCGCGCGTATGAGACTGTGGCGGATGAGATTGCGGCGCTGAAGCCGGAAACAATCATCATTTCCAGTCCGCACAGTATATTGTATGCGGACTACTTTCATATCTCGCCCGGAAAGAGTGCGGCGGGCGATTTCGGTCGCTTCGGCGCGTCTGAGGTAAGTTTCCGGGAAACGTATGACGCGGAGCTGAGGGAAAGGATCTGCCGCATCGCGAAGGAGAAGGATTTTCCGGCGGGAACGCTGGGAGAGCGGGACGGGAATCTGGATCACGGGACAATGGTACCGCTGTACTTTATCGAGCAGAAGTACCGGGATTTTCAGCTGATCCGGATCGGGCTGAGCGGCCTCTCCCTGGCGGATCATTACGTACTTGGGCAGATCATCCGGCAGGCAGTGGAAGAGACAGGTCGGAGAACGGTCTATGTTGCCAGCGGAGACCTGAGCCACAAACTGCAGGAATACGGTCCGTACGGGTTTGCAGCGGAAGGCCCCGAATATGACCGGAAGATCATGGATGTCTGTTCCCGGGGCGCCTTCGGGGAGATGCTCGATTTTGAGGAAAGCTTCTGTGACAAGGCCGCCGAGTGCGGCCACCGCTCCTTTGTGATCATGGCCGGGACACTGGACGGGCTGGAAGTTCAGGCGAAGGAACTGAGTCATGAGGATGTGACGGGCGTGGGATACGGCATATGCACATTCCGCCCCGGAGACGCAAAGGAAGAAAGAAGATTTCTGGAGCAATGGAGGAAGAAACAGGCGGAAGCGCTGCAGACCCGCAGGGAAAACGAGGACAGCTATGTGCGGCTGGCCAGGGAAACGATTGAGAAATATATTGCCCGGCGGGAGAAAAATACGGTTCCCGGCTGGGCACCTGCGGAGATGACGGAACGGAAGGCCGGCGTATTTGTGTCAATCCACAAAGAGGGACGGCTGAGAGGCTGCATCGGGACGATCCTACCGGTTCGCCGGTCCGTTGCGGAGGAAATCATCTGCAACGCGGTCAGCGCAGCGACCGGTGACCCGCGCTTCGATCCGGTGCGCCCGGAAGAGCTGGACAAGCTGGAGATCAATGTGGACGTACTGAGCACGCCGGAGAGAATCGAAAGCAGGGACGAGTTGGATGTGAAACGGTATGGGGTGATCGTTTCCAGCGGGTCAAGAAGAGGGCTGCTGCTGCCGGATCTGGACGGGATTGACACGGTGGATGAGCAGATTGACATCGCCCGGAAAAAGGGCGGCATTTCACCCGGGGACAATATTACCATGGAGCGGTTTGAGGTGATCCGGCATACCTGAGAAAGGAGAACCGCAGATGGCTACGTGCAAGGTTTGTTTCAGGCGGTGCAGTCCCGCCGAGGGAGAGCGGGGCGACTGCGGCGCGAGGATCAATCGCGGCGGCAGCATCCGGCCCGTGTATTACGGGCAGCTGTCCTCCCTGGCGCTTGATCCCATAGAGAAAAAACCCCTGATGCATTTCCATCCGGGGAGCATGATTCTTTCCGCGGGGAGCCTGGGGTGCAATCTTCATTGCCCGTTCTGCCAGAATCATGAGATCGCGCAGGCGGAGAACGGCAGATTCGGTGTCCGGACGGATGAGGTGCGTCCGGAGAAACTGGTGGAACTGGCGGAGTCCTGCCGGAACCGGGGGAACATCGGGATTGCCTTTACATACAACGAGCCGCTTGTCGGATATGAGTATGTGCGCGATACGGCGAAACTGGCTCATGAGAAAGGAATGAAGTGCGTGCTGGTGACAAACGGGACGGCCTCGCTGGCCGTGCTTGAAGAACTGGCGCCGTATATCGACGCGATGAACATTGACCTGAAAGGATTCACGGACCGGTATTACCGGGAGGTGCTCAAAGGGAACCGGGGCATGACTATGGACTTTATCCGGGAAGCGGTGAAACGGTGCCATGTGGAACTGACGACGCTGATTGTGCCCGGGGAAAATGACACGAGGGAGGAAATGCTGGAGCTCAGCGGATGGATTGCGGGCCTGCAGGACGTTTGCGGCGGAAAGACAGGACGGGACATCCCTCTGCATGTTTCCAGGTTCTATCCCCGGTACAGGATGACGGACAGGGCGGCAACAGAGGTCCGGAAAGTATATGAACTTGCGGAGACAGCAAGAGAAAAGCTGAGCTATGTGTATACGGGAAATTGTTAAGGGGGCTTTCCGCTCGCCCCCTTAAACCCCTTCGGCGGGAATTAATGTCAGGGGACTTTTATTGGGAGACGCCGAACCAGGCCATTTCGGTACAGTCATCCAGGGGAAAGACGAGGAGCGGATAGTCTCCGAGCATATACCAGCCGAAGAACTTGCCCCATTTGGTGGTCATCGTGTGGGGCGCATCCTTGTTGGTTTTCCGGATGACGGAGACGGTGACGCCCCCGTCAGGCGGATACGTATTCCGGTAGCCTTTTTCCCGGATGTAAGCGAGGTAGCGGTCATAATAGAAAGGGTTGCCGCCGCAGTGGATGACCAGCGGTTCATCCAGGAGCGAAGCGGCTTCCCCGGCATCGGCTTCTGTCCAGCCAAACTGGCGCAGGGTGCCAAGGTACATCATGACATGATAGGTGCCGTGGTGAACGCAGAACAGCTCCCCCGGAAGAAAGAGAGAGACCCACTCTGCCGGATCCCTTGATTTCAGGGCGGAAGATCCGATGCCCCGGGCCAGCATGGCGATGATGGACGGGTGCCGTTCCATATTGCTTTTTTCATAGACCAAGCGCGTCATGCCGACACAATCCAGACCGCAGAAATACATATGATCCGGACGGTAGTAATTGGTGATGGTCTGCGGATAATACCGGTTCAGAAATTTCTCCTCCGTGCGGCCGGCATAATAGTACGGTACCCCCAGCGGAAGGGAAGCGGTTATCAGGCTGTCGGCGGTATCATCATAATGCTCAATAAAGGGATTCTCCTCTTCGAGCATGTAAAGGGCGACTTCATAGAACGGCCGGTCCTGAACACGGTCGAGGGGGAAAAGGGGGAGTTCGGAGGAAACGGAGAACGTCAGCTGCAGGGTTGCGGAATCCTCGAGGACCTGAAAACCGAATTCGTTCAGCTCATGCATGGGTGCCAGGGAGAGGGACTCCTGCGGGGATTCCATCCAGACGGAGAAGGGAATCGATATATCCCACATGTTGCAGCCTTCCAGTACCCGCTGGGGCGTGGAGAAGTAATAGCCGCAGAAGAGCGAGTACAGCAGGTTCGCGCCCTGGACTTCCGAGACCGTAAAGCGCAGGGTTGCGCCCTCCAGCCGGAACCCGGGTTCGTGAAAGAGCGCTTCGAGTGTCCATTCTGAGCCGTCGGTTGCCTGCACCCGGGTGTCCGGCGTCAGGGTAACGCGGAAATCCTCCTGATCGGAAATGCCGACAAAGCCGCCGCCCCGGCAGTTTACGATGACCGTATGCGGGCCGTCTGCCGCCGCGGTGCCGCACAGAAGCAGCAGCAAAAGCACGGCCAGCATCATGCCGGCTGTGTGCAGGAACAAACTTTTTTTGCTGCGCTCCATGGGGAGACCTCCGCTTCTGTTTTCACGCCATTATAACAGGAAGAAAGAGCTCGCGCAATAAACGGCGGGGTTTTCAAGACAGAAGGTTTACGTTATAATTTGTCAGGCGGCGCGGGTTGATACCGGCCGATCACTGAGAAAACGAAAGAGAAAAGACATGAAGTTGCTGACCTGTGTGGTGCCCTGCTATAATTCGGCTGCCTATATGGAACGGGCGGTTGATTCCCTGCTTGCGGGCGGGGAGGAGATGGACGTGCTGATTGTGGACGACGGCTCCACCGATGAAACCGGAGCGATCGCGGACCGTATGGCTGAAGCGTATCCCGCAATCGTCCGGGTGCATCATCAGCCCAACGGCGGTCACGGTTCCGCGATTAACTACGGGATTGCCAACGCGGAGGGAATCTATTTCAAAGTGGTCGATTCCGATGACCGGCTGGTAAAGGAGAATGTGCCGGGCCTGATGGATGTACTGCGGCAGCATGCGGACGCGGAGAACCGGGTGGATATGATCTTTCACGATTATGTCTACGACAAGCCGGAGAAGGAGAATTCCTTCATGATCACCTATACGGGCAAACTGAAACCGGATACGGCCGCGACATGGGACCGGTGCAGACCTTTCCATATGTGGAACCAGTTTATGATTCACAGCCTGATTTACCGGACGCAGTTCCTGAGGGATATCCGCCTGCAGCTGCCGGAGCATACCTACTACGAGGATAATCTGTACATTTACCGGCCTCTGGTATATACCGAACGCATCATGTATCACCACGCGCCGGTCTATGGTTATTTTGTTGGCCGGAACGATCAGTCCATCAATGAAGAGAATCTCCTGAAACGGCTGGATCAGATGACCGAAATCACCAAAAAGCAGATTACATCCTATACACTGGAGGAACTGAACACCGTTTCCCCGAAACTAAAGAAGTATATGATCAATAATGCCTGCGGTCAGCTGTTTACCAACTGCGCGCTGCATTTTATCGAAGACTCGGAGCGGAGTCACCGGATGAACCGGGAATTATGGCAGACAATCTATGATTTTGATCCCACGCTTTACAGGCGCCTGAGGCGGAATCCTTTGGGAAGAGTGTCGTGTCTGCCCGGGTGCGCGGGCGAGCGTTTTCTGGTATTCATTTACCGGTTTGGCAGGAAACTGATTCGGTTTTAATCAAACTTGCATGGAGGCTGAATATTGAAGAAGATTCTCAGACTGATCCTGGCGGCGGCATGCCTGCTGCTGTTTTCTGTGACAGCAGCGCAGGCGGCGGAAAAGGTTCTTACGGCATCGTGTCCCGCCTCGGGGCAGGGGCAGGTCATCTGGCAGCAGAACAAGGCCGGACGGTATCTTTGCCTGCCGGGCGGCTGGGATGCTTCGGCTATCAGCCTTTCCGTAGCCGGTCTGGACTGCATTTACATCGGCGAGGAACAGCAAGAGATACGCCTCAACGAACCGGCTGATCTGCAGCCGTATCTCGGAATCCGGGTACCGGTCAGGGGCGGTGACGGCAAGGGAATGGGCAACCTGCTGATCATTCAGGGGTCACCGGTTACATCACTGATGTTTCAGATCGACGACAAGGGATTCCGCACCATCAACGGCAGCCAGGACAGGAGCATTACTGCGGGAACGGTGATTGCTGTGGAGGGCGACGGGACCGAGTCCTGCAACGGTCAGCTTCGCCTGATGAAGACGCGGGGGAAAAATTCCTTTACCTACAACAAGAAATCCTATGAGTTCAAGCTGGAAGAAAAGGCGCCCCTGGGCGGAATGCCCAAAGACCGGACCTGGCTGCTGCTGGCGAATTACGCAGATGTGAGCATGCTCCGCAACCAGATCACGCTGGATCTGTGCAGGGAGATCGGCCTGCCGTACAGTGTGCGGTGCACACCGGCGGATGTATGGGTCAACGGGCAGTATCTGGGGCTGTATCTGCTGACGGAGAAGATCCAGATTAAGAAACACAGGGTCAATATCACCAATCTGGAAGACGCGATGAAGGAAGTGAACTCCGAACCGCTGGACAGCTTTAAATCGAGCACAATCAAGGACGGACCGCTTCCCTTCATGAGAGGATATGAGATTCCCAACGACCCGGAGGATATTACCGGCGGATACCTGGTGACAATTGAAAAACCGTACAGGATGGGTAAGTTCGGCTATCCGGGGGTCGGGACGATTCAGAATATCTATTTCCGTGTCAAGGAACCGACCAATCCGTCTTTGGCAGAAATACGGTATCTGGCGGAGCGGATCGGCGGAATGCATGATGCGGTTTTCGCGGAGGACGGCCTGGATCCGGCGACCGGAAAGCAATATTCCGAGTTTCTGGACGTGAATTCTTTCGCGCTGAAATTCCTGGTGGATGATGTGAGCAAGAACTATGATGCGGCGGCCGGAAGTCAGTATATGTTCAAGGATTCGGACAAGGCAGATCCGCTGTTTTATGCGGGACCGGCATGGGATTACGATATCTCGTACGGAAACGCATGGCGTTATACCACTGCGGAAACGGATTACTATGCTATGAAGCCCGAAGCAAAATACTTCTATGCCCAGTTGGGGAAACACGGGGATTTCAGGGAACTGCTGAAGGAAAAATGGCGCGACGTCGTTCGCCCGGCGATGGCCGTTCTCATCGGGGAGCGGGAAGCGGCGCCGGACGGGATCCTGAAATCTTTCGATGAATATGTGGCGGCGATCTCACAGTCCGCCGCCATGAATGAAGTGCGGAGGAATAAGGGAACCCCCCTGACCAAGGACGCGGGGACAGACTTTAAGAGCGGAACGGAATACCTGGGCCCGTGGCTTGTGCGGAGGACCCATTATCTGGATCAGACCTATGCGATGACTGAAGGCGGGGATGCCGCGCAGGCAGAAAACGCGGAAGGGACGGAATCAAACAGGCAGGAAGGAGAACAATAACAGGTATGGAAGCTCATCAGGAAGTGACGCTGACGTCAAAGGACGGATATGAGCTGGCACTGCGGGTCTACGATACGGCGGACCCGAAGGCCGTGGTGAAAGTTATTCACGGAATGGAGGAACACCAGGGGCGGTATCAGGCCTTTGCGGAGTATCTGCAGGCGGACGGATACGCGGTGGTGACGGCGGACCTGCGCGGACACGGAAAGACAGCGCTGACGCTGAGCCACATCGCGGGAAAGGACGGCCACCTGCTTCTGCTGGAGGATGAAGAGGTCATCCTGAACTTTATCCATGAACGGTGGCCTGGGGTGCCGGTGGATCTGTTTGCACATTCCATGGGAACCATCATTGCCAGGGCTTTTCTGCAGACTCAAAGCCGGGAATACCACAGGGTGGCGCTTTCCGGCTATCCGAATCCGAACAGCGCCGCCGGCGCGGGCATCCTGCTCACGGACATACTCTCGGCCTTCAAGGGCGGAAAGAAGAAATCCGGGATGGTCGACAACATGGTGCTCGGGCCGTTTTCGAAGGCGGTTCCGAACGCGAAAAGCCCGCTGGAATGGTTGTCCCGTAATCCTGAGAACGTAAAGCGTTATGCGGAGGACCCTCTGTGCGGCGAACCTTTCACGCTGGGAAGCTACAATGCACTGTTTCATCTGATCAAAATGATGGACACACCGGCACATTATAAAGAAGTCTGGAAGCTGCTGCCGATCCTGCTGATTTCCGGAAAGGATGATCCCTGTACCGGCGGAGAGAAGGGCAGGGAGGATTCCCTGAAACGGCTGAAAGAAGCCGGATTCAGGGAAATCCGCGTGAAAACGATTGACGGGATGAGACATGAGATTCTGAATGAAACGGAAAATCAGAAGGTTTTCCGGATCATTCTTGACTTTTTCAATGAGATAGAGTAAAGGGCATGAATTCATTTTATTGCATTGCTTAGAAATTGTGATTGTTATTGCGAAGAGAGAATGATTGTGGTAGCATGAAAAAGCAGCCGCCGGACGCGGCCGAGAAGGAGAGAAAAAAATGAGCAAAAAGCTGGAAGAGTATGTTGTGACCATTCCCGATTTTCCGGAACCCGGGATTATGTTCCGGGACATCACATCGGTCATTCAGGATCCGGACGGGCTGAAACTGGCGATTGACGGACTGGTTGATCTGCTGAAGGATACGGAATACGATCTGGTTGTCGGGCCGGAGTCCCGCGGGTTTATTTTCGGCGTGCCGGTGGCTTATCTGACAGGCAAGGGCTTTGTTCCTGTACGGAAGAAAGGAAAGCTTCCCCGGGAGACCATCAGCCAGGAATATGCCCTGGAATACGGTACGGCGGAGATTGAAATCCACACGGATGCTGTCAGCCCCGGACAGAAGGTGGTCATTGTGGATGACCTGATGGCAACCGGAGGCAGCGCGCAGGCTGCCGCGAAACTGGTGGAAAAGCTGGGCGGCCAGGTGGTAAAAATGATCTTTGTCATGGAACTGGCAGGGCTTGAGGGCCGGAAGAAACTGAAGGACTATGACGTGGATTCGCTGATTGTTTATGAAGGAAAATAAGCAAGAGGGAAATCCCCTTGGACAGATCATAGAAAACACCGGAGAGCGGGATTGGATGCTCTCCGGTGTTCCGTTTTTGGGCTCTCAGTGGCCGGCATCGAAAGAGATGGATCTCATGATCCGATCGGCTGTATCGATGCAGGAGCTGTCTCCAGCCGGGTAATAGAAGTAAAGGGTGACGTTGTTACCGCGATCCATCCAGCTGTACATCAGGTAAGCGGTGCCGCCTTCGACCCCGGTGGCATAGAGCATGTTCATTCCGTTCCAGTTTGTCGTTCCGGAGTCTGTTTCGGAACCGGTCAGCACCTGGAACAGATCTGAGCCGGCAACCTCCCCGAGATAGGTGGCATAGGCCAGAACCGTCATTTTCTGGCCTTTCCAGTAAAAACAGAGATCCGGTTCCTCGGCCGAGAGCGGCTGCTCCGAAAAATGATCCGGCAGGCTGACCGAAAAACCGCCGACAGGGCAGGAAACAGTCTGCGCCAGCGCAGAACAGCAAAGCAGACACAACAGGACCGAAAGCATTAACGCGGCCGTAATGCGTCTCATGCGGAAGCCCCCCTTACAGAAGTTTTCAATTGAATCAACGATATACAGGAGTGATTTCCTGCATCTTTGCGGGAAAATCATACCATAAACCGGTTGAAAACAAAAGCTTTTTTATACGGAACAGCATAAAAGCAGAAAAAATATAAAATCTGAATATATACATTGACAGACGATGTAAATGAGGTTATGATGTATATCGAAAGGAGGGAGAACGATGACGATATCAGCGGATCTGCTTCGGGGATACACAGATACGCTCATCATGCGGCAGCTTGCCGCGGCGGACGGGTATGGATACGGCATCAGCCGGACGCTGGCGGAGAAAAGCGGCGGCATGATCCGGCTGAAGGAAGCCACACTGTATACGGCCTTCCGAAGGATGGAAGAAAACGGATATATCCGGTCTTACTGGGGAGATGAGGATACCGGAGCCCGGCGGCGCTATTACAGCCTGACCGAGCCGGGGAAAAGCAAACTGGAAGAAGATACTTTGGCCTGGGTTGAGACGAAGAAAGTGATGGATATCTTATTGGAAGTTTGAGGAGGATAAAGAAATGAACCAGACGGTGAAACGGATCGTGGATCTTCTGTTTGAAGATACAGTTGAAAATGAAGAAACCAGGGCGCTCCATGAGGAGCTGATGAATAACTGCCAGGAACATTACGAAGACCTGATTCAGCGCGGCCTGACGGAAGACGAAGCAACCGGAGAGGTTGTGGACAGCCTGAAGGGCATGAAAGACGTTATTGACCAGTATCCGAAAAAGAACGGCTGGACGCAGTACGAGGCGGGCGGAAACGCTGACGGAAACCGTACGTCTGACGGGAGCGGCGAATCAAAAGCCGAACCTCCTGCCGGAATAAACCGGACCTTTACAGGGGTCGCCTGTCTGCTGGCGGAGACCACGGACCAGGAAATCTGTGTGAGCCCGTCCGGGGACGGAGCAATCCATGTTTTCTGCAAGGATCCGGAAGGGGCAACCCTTGAGCAGGACGGGAACCGGCTGGTGATCAAAGGCGCGAAGAAACGGGACAAGTTTGCGGCTCCTTTTGCCATGGAGAATGGGGAAGAGGTCACCCTCTCCGGTCTCCTGAATATGGTCGGGAAAGCGATCCGGAACGTGGCGGTTTCCTTTGCGAACGGCGCGCCGATCCAGATTGCGGTGCCGGATGAAGGAATGGAAACGATCGAGCTGAACAGCCGCAGCGGAGATATCAACTGCTCCTGTGCCTTTGCCCGGAACATGACGGTGCGGTCAACCAGCGGGGATGTCAGCCTGCATCCCGAGACGGAGAAGACCGCGATGAAACTGCTGGTGAGTACGGTCAGCGGAGAGGCGGAGGTGGACGGATCCGCGATGACTGCGGAGGCAAGCAGCATGAGCGGTGATGTGACGGTGGACGGTGTGTTTGAAACCCTGCAGATCAAAAGTACCAGCGGGGACGCGAAGTTCACCGGTTCCGTGGCTGAACTGACGGCGTCCTCCGTCAGCGGTGACGCCGAAATTACGATTGAAAACACCACTCTGAAGCGGATCGATGCACATTCTACCAGCGGTGATGTGGAAATATCCCTGCCGGCCGGACTGACGGGCATTCACGCGGAATGCTCCACGGTCAGCGGCGAAGTGCTATCGCGTGTTTCCGAAGCGGGGATTGACGCACCGGTTCAGATCCGTGCGAAGAGCGTCAGCGGCGATGTGAAAGTAGGATAATGATCTTTTGAGTTGAGTGAAAAGAACAAAAATAAAATAGCTTTCAAAAGGAATACCTGCTATAATAGTACGAAGGTATTCCTTTTTTGAACGGGGAAAAGACCGGGACCGGCCGGAGAGGGGTATTGGATGGAAAGACAGAATCGGATGAAGCGTCTCGCCGTATTTCTGCTGACAGCAGCGCTCCTGTGCGCCTGGATGGCCATGACGGCCGCGGAAGACGCCGATCAGATCTATGTTGAAAACGAATGGAATTATGTTGACGGCTCCATGGACGTCCGCCACGGCATTCCGGACAATGCCACGGGCGTGCTGGACCGGATCCGCCGGAATGGCGTGCTCCGGGTGGCAACGGAGCCGTATTTCGCTCCGCAGGAATTTATCGACCCCGAGAAGACAGGGCAGGACCAGTATGCCGGCGCTGATATGAAACTGGCACGCCTGATTGCCGAACGGATGGGCGTGGAACTGGAGATCATCCCGATGGAGTTCACGCAGGTGCTGCCGGCACTGGCAGAAGATCAGTGCGACCTGACCATTTCGGCCCTGTCCTACACGCCGGCCCGCGCGACTTCCTACACCCTGTCCAAGGGGTACTATTTCACGGACAGCGTTGCCAGTTCGGGATTCATCATCCGGGAAGAAGACAAGGAGAAAATCACCTCGCTGGAGGACCTGGCGGACAAGACGCTGATCGCCCAGAGCAGTTCGCTGCAGGAAGCACTGGCCGCGGCTCATGTGCGCAGCTATAAGGAGTTCCGCAGGATTTCCACAGTGCAGACGGTATTCGAGACGGTACGGCAGGGGAAAGCGGATGCCGGCGTTGTGGATATTGAGACGGCTGAAACCTATATCATGAACAATCCCGGATGCGGGCTGTGCATCGTGGAGAACATGTTCTTCACGCTGGACGAAGCGTATCAGGGAGACAGAATTGCCGCGAAGAAGAACGAAGAGATGCTTCTTTACTTTGTAAACGGTGTGATCGACGAGGTGCTGGAGGACGGTACCTATCTGAAATGGTACGAGGAAGCCGGGGAGCGGGCGGCAGAACTGGGGCTGTAAGCAAAGCAGCAAAAGCGTACCGGATCTGAAGGGGGAACACGTGTGAAGAGGATCAAAGGCAGCCTGGCAGGCTATGCCCTGCTGGTGCTGGCATGTCTGGCAGTCAACTGGGGAGGGGATCAGATTGTCTCCCGGCTGAACTGGCCGGTCTGGCTGGATTCAATCGGTACGGTGGTGTGTGCTTACGTCGCCGGGCCGTTCTGCGGTGCAGTGGTCGGCATTACGACAAACCTGCTCGCTCATATCCTGTACGGGATTCCGTGGTTCTATGCAATCGTCAGCGTGATCATCGCGATCATCGTCGGCTTCGCCGCCCGGAAGCGGATGCTGGACCATCTGCTGGGCACGCTGAGCGTCGGTGTGGTTCTTGCGGCATCCACGTCGCTGGCCGCTTTTGTCCTTAACTCGATCCTCAACAACGGCAGCACGGGCAGCGCCTGGGGCGACGCGGTGAAAGGTTTCCTGATGGAGCGGGGGCTGAGCGGCTGGCTGAGCCTGTTCATCGGCGAGCTGTATATGGAACTGGCGGACAAACTGCTGATTCTGCTGGTGCTGTACATCATTAGGAGATTGATCCTCGGTATCTATTTCAAAGTACATCCCGAAAAGCTGGCGCAGATGCAAGCGGAACAGGTAGCGGCAAAGCGCGTGACGGCGGTGCTGCTGGCAGTCGGAATCGGACTGACCGCCTTTGCTGCGACTCCGGCCCGGGCAAAGGGCGAAGGCATGACGCCCGAGGTTAACTATAATGACTATGTGCAGACGATCTATTCCAGCCAGAACGGCCTTCCCTGCGGCGAGGCGAACGACATTGCCATGACCGGGGACGGGATCATGTGGATCGGCACCTATGCGGGCCTGTACCGCTACAACGGACGGGAGTTCCGCTGGATGGACGGGTTTGACTCCGTGCGCAACGTCAACTGCCTGTATGTGGACGAGGAAGGACGCCTGTGGATCGGCACGAACGACAACGGCCTGTCCATCGTGATCAACGAGCAGGTGGTCAACGTTATCGACCAGAGCCAGGGCCTTCCGGCGAACTCGGTCAAGTCCATTATCAAAAGCTCGGATGGCTACTACTATATCGGCACGACGGGCAGCATGCAGATCCTGAGGCTGAACAACGGCCTGAGAAAACTGAATACGATTGCTGAGGCTTCGTACGTGGACCACTCCGCGGCGGACGACAGCGGCAACGTGGCGGCCGTGAACAACAACGGCGTGCTGTTCCTGATGCAGCAGGGGCAGATCGTTTCCTCCCGGCAGCTGCCGGAGAGTCAGGCGGTCTTCAAGAGCTGTACGTTCACCCCGGACGGATACCTGCTGGCGGCTACGACGGAGAACGAGATCTACAAATTCGACATCAGCCGGGGCTGGTTCGAACTGCTGAGGGTTTACCAGTGCCCGGAACTCAAGAGCATCAAGAACCTGCAGTATATTGAGAACGGCGACCTGTTTGTCTGCGCGGATAACGGCATCGGCCATATCGACAGCGAAGGAACCTTTGAAAAAGTCAACACCAACGACTTTAACAACTCCATCGACAACATGCTGATGGACTATCAGGGCAACCTGTGGTTCACCTCCTCCCGGCTGGGCCTGCTGCGTCTGGCCCCATCGGATTTCCGGGACATCTACAGCACGGCCGGCATGGACAACCGGGTAACCAATACCGTCGTCCAGTGGCAGGGCGTCTATTACATCGGCACGGACAAGGGTATGGACGCGGTCGACCTGAAGGGAAAAAACCAGGTCAACAACGAGCTGACGGAACGCTTCAGCGGCATCCGGATTCGCTGCATGCTGGTGGACAGTGAAAACCACCTGTGGATCTGCACCTACGGCAGCGGCCTGGTGGAGATCGACCCGGACGGGACGGAACACGTATACAACAAGGACAACGGCGCCTTCGGCAACCGCGCAAGGGTCGTCAACCAATTGCGGGACGGGACAATCCTGGCGGCGGGCGATACCGGGCTGAGTTTTATCCGGGACCATCAGATCGAGGATACGATCGTGTATGCTGAAGGGCGGATCAGCAGCATGGTGCTGACGATCACGGAACTGCCGGACGGCAGGATCCTGGCGGGTACAGACGGAAACGGCATCGCCATCATAGAAAACCGGGAAGTGACCCGGATGCTGACCCGGCTGAACGGGCTCAGCAGCGAGGTGATTCTGCGGACGGTGCTGGATGCCAAAACCGGCGGTGCCTTTGTGGTTACGAGCAATGGTTTGTGCTACATGAACACGGACGACACGATCCGGCAGCTGGACAACTTCCCGTATTTCAACAATTACGACGTATGGATCAAGGGGACGGACACCCTGTTCGTCCTTTCCAGTGCCGGAATTTATATTGTGGACCGGAACGAACTGCTCAGCGGGCGGGACAATATCAACTATGAATTGCTGGATACCCGGCGGGGCCTGAACAGCAGCCTGACCGCGAACGCCTGGACATGGTTCAACGACGAGACGGGCGAACTGTACCTTCCGTGCGATACAGGTGTGTTTGTGATCAACACCAACAGCTTCTCCTCCGGGACGACGGTCTACCGTATGAGCGTTCCTACGGTCAGGTTGGACGGTACAACCCAGCGGGTGGACAGAAACACGACGATGAAGATTCCCCGTGGAGTCAGCCGCGTGGAGCTTTACCCCGAAGTCATCAACTACACGATCCAGGATCCCTATGTAGGATATAAGATGGACGGTTTCGACAGCGACTGGACGATTGTGCCGCAGGCTTCCCTGAACTCCATCGTCTATACCAATCTGCCGACCGGAGACTATACCTTCCATTTGGCGGTGTTCGACAACAACCAGGAGAACATTATCGCTGAGCGGACTTACAGCCTGACGAAGGCGAAAGAGATGTACGACAACAGCTGGTTCATCTTCTATATGCTGCTGGTGCCGGTTTTCGCCATCGTCTGGGTTGCCTGGCTGCTGATCGTCCGGCATGAGAACAAGATGAAGGCTGAACTGGCCCAGGCGAACAAACTGGTCGAGATGGGCAAGCAGACGGTCATCGCCATTGCCCGCACGGTCGATGCCAAGGATCAGCGCACAGCCGACCACAGCAAACGCGTGGCGATTTATTCCGCCCAGATCGCGAAAGAATACGGCATGGACGAAAAACAATGCCAGGATATCGAATGGGCCGCGCAGATGCATGACATCGGCAAGATCGGCATTCCGGACGCGATTCTGAACAAACCTGCCCGCCTGACGGATGAAGAATACGCCGTGATGAAGTCCCACACCACTCGGGGCGCCGAAATCCTGAAGGATTTCACCCTGCTGGACAACGTCATCGAGGGCGCGGAGTTCCACCACGAGCGGTTTGACGGACGCGGATACCCCAAAGGCCTGTCCGGGGAGGATATCCCGCTGTATGCCCGGATTATCGGTGTAGCGGACGCCTTTGACGCGATGACGGCCAACCGGATTTACCGCAAGCAGATGGACTTCAGCTATGTGCTGGGCGAGATGGAGAAAGGCCGCGGGACGCAGTTTGATCCCCAGTTTGTGGATATCCTGCTGAAACTGATCCGGGACGGTACGATCAACCTGAACCAGATCTATCATGTTTCCAAGGAAGAGAGCGATCAGGCGGAAACCGAGGCGGCGGAACGGGCAGCTGATGTCAAAAAGGAAACGGAAAGCACCCTGAGCTCCGGCAGCGTCTCTGGCCGGAAGGATCCGGAGCAAGGAGGAAAAGCATGAAAATCAAACGCTTTTTCGTCACTGTGATCGTATGTGCCGTTGTGCTGATCGCGGCAGCGCTGCTGACCGGATTCTGGAATGACAGACCGAACAATGGGATTCTGAAGGTCGGCTTTGTGTATTCCGAGGATGAAAGCACACCCTACACGGCCAATTTTGTCATGGCACAGCGGGAACTTCAGACGGAATATGCCGGGAAAATCGAGGTCATGTTCAAGAGCAACATCCTCGCGCGGGAGTCGGAGCAGCCCATGCGGGACCTGATTCGCAGCGGGTGCCGGATCCTGTTTATCAACATGGATACGGATATCCCGATCACCCTGGCCAGGGAGTTCCCGGAAGTTACGTTCTGCCAGGCTTCCATGCCGAACATCAGCATTGAAGGCGCACCGGACAACTATCATACTTTCAACGGGGAAATCTATCAGGCCCGCTATGTCAGCGGCGTTGTGGCCGGTATGAAACTGCGGCAGCTGCTGGACAGCGGAGCTGTGCTCGCGAAGGATGCTTATGTCGGCTATGTGGCTGCGAACTCCACAGCCGAGGTTATTTCCGGCTATACGGCGTTTATTCTGGGTGTCCGCAGCGTGGCACCGGAGGCTGTTATGCGGGTCCGGTATACCGGAAGCTGGAGCAACTATAATGAAGAAAAGAAGCAGGCCAAAGAACTGATTGATGAAGGCTGTGTGATCATCTCACAGCATGTCAATACGATGGCACCGGCGGTGGCCTGTGAAGAAGCGGCTGCGGCAGGGCGAAGAGTTTATCACGTAGGTTACCATCAGAGCATGATGGATGTGGCGCCTTCTTCCGCCCTGGTCAGCATCCGGACAAACTGGGCTCCCTATATCATCCAGGCGGTACAGGCCGTGATGGATAACCGGAAGATTGAGGAAGCCGTTGAGGGAAATGTTCACGGAAATGACATGAGTGCCGGCTTCAGTGCGGGCTGGGTGGAATTGCTGGAAATGAACCGGTTTGTGGTTGCAGAAGGAACCGCGGAAAAGGTCGAAAAGGCCATCGACGGGCTGAAAAAGGGAAGAGTCAGGGTTTTCTACGGCAATTATATCGGCGTCAACCCCATGAACCCGGCGGACACGATCGACCTGAATACGGAATATATCGAGAATCAGTATTCCTCCAGACCTTCCTTCAACTATATTCTGAAGGACTGCGTGATTATCGAGAATTGATTTCCGGATTTTTTCAGAAGGCGCTCTCCGGCGAGCAGCCTTCTTTTTGCATGAAGATGTTTCGAAATGAAACAAAAAATAAATAAAATGTTGACATATGAAACATGTTGTGCTACAATCCGAGTATCACAGGGAAAGGGCGATGAGGAATGAAGCAGGATTTCAGCTCAGTGATCCGCACCCGCAGGAACGCGCTGGGGCTGAACCAGACCCGCCTGGCAGAGGAGACCGGCGTCAGCCGGAATGCTGTCGCCGGATGGGAAACCGGGCATTCCAGGCCCGATCTCGGTACGGTTCCTTCCCTTTGCAAAGCGCTGGGGATTTCCATTGAAGCTTTCTTCGGGGAAGAGGCAGACCGAAGCGAAGAGGACCGCCGGCTGCTGAAGTTTTTCGGCATGCTGGACCAGCGGGACAGGGAAGCGATCCTGTGGCAGATTGAGGCACTGGCTGAAGGGCGGAAAAGGCAGACTGCGGAAGAGAGGCCCCAAGCGAAAAAAACGGCCGGCAGAATCAGGCAGGCAGATGAGTTTACGGTTCCCCGCTTTGTTACCGTTTATGCCAGCGATCTCGGGGCCGCGGCCGGGTTCGGGGCCGCGCTTGATGAGGCACAGGGGGAAGAGATCCACCTTCTGGCTGATGATGAGACGGAGCGGGCGGATGAGGTGATTACCGTTTCCGGACGCAGCATGGAGCCGACCTTCATGGATGGAGACCGGGTGCTCGTCGAGCATACGGACCGCTTGCGCCCAGGGGAGATCGGCATCTTCCTGGTGGACAACGAAGGCTATATCAAGGAATACAGGGCGGACGGGCTGCATTCCCACAATCCGGATTACGGGATGATTCCTCTGAGCGGAGAAGAAACCGTCCGCTGCGTCGGCAGAGTGATCAGTAAACTGAAGGAAGAACAGGTCCCGAGCGGAGAGCAGCTCGATATGATTGAAGAGGCCGTACGGTCCAAAGAGGGGAGAAAATGAAGATGAAAACAAAAACTGTCAGAAAAATCAATCAGGCGCTTCAGTTTGTTGCAGCGGGAGAATATGAGAAACCGGAGATCCGCCCGTGGCAGTATGTACAGATGGAATATGAACGGGTGGGGATGATGCCCCCGATGACTGCCCCTGCCTTTGACAGCCTGGAGGACGCGCAGATCTGGATGTGCCTTGACGCGGAGTACAATACCCGCCTTCGGGAGCGTACCTGGCTCAAGGCGGTTTAAGCCTGAATATATTCCATTTGCTTCAGACCGGCTTCGGTCGGTTTTTTGATTGACGTACGGATTTGTGCTTGATAAAATGAAAAAGAAGTTCCATATCCTATCAGCGGAGGATGAAAAACATGTTAAGAAAAACCAAGATCATCTGTACGATCGGACCGGCCTGCGAAAACGAAGAGACCCTGACAGCCATGTGTCAGGCCGGAATGAATGTTGCCCGTCTGAACTTCTCCCACGGGACCTATGAAGAACATCTGAAACGGATTGAGCTGATCCGTTCAGTCCGGGAGAAACTGAATCTTCCGATTGCGATTATGCTGGACACCAAGGGGCCGGAATACCGGATCAAAACCTTTCAGAACGGGTCAGTGACACTGAAGGACGGGGATCGCTTTACCCTCACCACAGAGGATATCCAGGGCGATGAAACCCGGGTGGCGGTTACCTACGCGAAACTGACGGAAGAGCTGTCTGCCGGGGATATGGTGCTGATCAACAACGGGCTGGTAATCCTGAAGGTTGAAGAGATCAGGGGGAATGACGTGATCTGCCGGGTGCAGAACGGCGGTGTTCTGTCTGATCGGAAGAGCATGAATTTCCCGGGAAAGGTACTGAAACAGGATTTTCTGTCCGAGCAGGATAAGAAGGATCTTCTCTTCGGGATTGAGCATGAAGTGGATTTTGTGGCAGCATCCTTTGTTTCATGCCGGGCGGATGTCCAGGCGATGCGGGACCTGCTGAATGAGAATGGCGGCAAAGACATCGATATCATCGCAAAGATCGAAAACCGGAGCGGCGTCGATCAGATTGAGGAGATCTGTGAGGTGGCGGACGGCATTATGGTTGCCAGGGGAGACCTGGGAGTGGAGATTCCGTTTATGGAAGTGCCGGCGATGCAGAAATACCTGATCAGCAAGTGCCGGATGCTCGGCAAACGCGTGATTACCGCAACGGAGATGCTGGAGAGCATGATCCAGAATCCGCGGCCGACCCGCGCGGAAATCTCCGATGTGGCCAATGCCGTGTATGACGGATCGTCCGCGATCATGCTCAGCGGTGAGACCGCAGCGGGGAAATTCCCGGTGCTGGCAGTGCAGACGATGGCGGATACGGCAAAGTTTACGGAGGCCGGAATTGACTATTCGGAAAATTTCCGGACGATGGAATTCAAGATCCGAAGCAATCTGGACGCGGTTTCCCATGCGACATGCTCCATGGCGGTGGATGTAGACGCGAAGGCCATTGTGGTCAATTCCATTTCCGGCAGAACGGCGCGGATGGTATCCCGTTTCCGCTGCCCGGTGAGCATCATCGGGACAACGGTCAACGAGCGGGCGTGGCGAAAGCTGAACCTGTCGTGGGGTGTGACGCCGGTGCTGTCGGAGAATTATACCTCCATAGACGTCATGTTCTGGCAGGATCTGAAGGTGGCACAGCAGCTCTTTGAACTGAAAAAGGGGGACAACGTTGTAATGACCGGCGGCCAGATCAACGGGGAACCGGGCAACACGAATACGATAAAAGTGGAAACCATTAAATGATGAAGATATCAAGGCAGATGAAACGGGGCGCGGCTCATAGGAACCGCGCCCCGATCATTTGATCATATACTGCTATCAAAATGCTTTATCTCAAATATTCCTGTAATACGAAACCGGTTTTGCCGCCATATTCGATTTCGGCCCAGTAGCCTGTCAGGCCGATCACCTGCACGGTAGTACCGACTTCAAGACGGCCGTTATCACCCATTCCATGGACGTTGGAGGTACTCTTGTCGGGCTTGTAATGCACGTTTACGCTCTTGCCGTTCGCGCTGTAGATGGTTGCGGAGTAAGGCTGGAAGGCGGGTTTGGCTGTCGGCTGTGTGGTCGGGGCAGCAGTGCCGCCCGCCGGCACAGAAAGCTGGAGGAACTTGTTTTCCATATAACCTGTCTTGCCGCCGTAAGAAATCTTGTCCCACTTAGTATCATGCTTCAGCACAGTCACTTCGGCGCCGTAGGGAACAGAAGCGATAACGGAATAATTGCCGGGCCCTTTCCGCATATTGACTGCCTTCCTGTTAGAACTGACGACATAAGCCGTATAGTTTCCGGTGGGAGGATTTGTGATAACTGGCAGGATATTTGTCGGAGCAGGCTGGCTTGTACATAGATATTTGGTCATCATGTAGCCGGTATTGCCGTCAACCTCAATAAGATCCCACTTGCTGGTATGCTCAATGACTCTGACCTTGGTACCGGTGGAATAGGAGGCAATGATTGGTGCACTGGTACTGGCACCACTTCGGAGATTCACCTTCCGGTATCCGGCGTTGAGCACCCAGGCATCATAGTCGCCGCCCGAGGTGGACATGTTTTTTGACGCGTTGCCGGAAGCAGCGACCTTTTTTCTGCTTAGCAGATCATTGACCACATAACCAGTGCCCAGGTCTCCAGCACTGATATAGGAATATTTGCTGCCCCAGGAGAGAACGCTGACCTTTCTGCCTCTAGCAAGCTTCGCGTAAGCAACGAAGTCGCCGCCGGGCCCGGAACGCATAGCCGTATCATCGTTCGTGATCCACGCGGTGCCGGCGGTTGCTTTCGAAATAAATTTTGTCTGAACATAGCCCTCTTTGCCGGTGGTAAACTTCACGTAGGACCATCCGTCAGAAGTTGACTGCACGGTCAACACGAAATCAAGGCGATAGCTGGCAAGGACCTGTGCGCTTTCACTGGGCATCATGCGGACCTTCAGTGAGCTTGTGTTGACCCGATACCGGGTTGCAGCGGAAGCAACTCCTGCCGGAATCAGCAGTACGAGGATCAGCAGCAGGGCAAGCAAACGTTTTTTCATCAGGATTCCCTCCATTTTAATAAAATGCCAAAAACACGATTAACGCGAAACAGCCCGGGTCCTCTGCCAGGGCGATTCGTGACCACATTGATTATATACAAGTTTTTTCAAAAAGAAAACCCTTTTTTAAAGTTTTTTTACAATTGTATTTACATAATTCAATAGAATAGTAATTATTTCGAAGAAAGACCACAAGATATGGTGTTACAGGAGTCTTGACTTTATTACGGTAAAGTGATAACATGATAAAGCTTCATCCGTGAGGCTCATTTTGAATCGGATTACGGAGGAAAAAAGGATGCAGATTGATGACAGTGTCATGACCAGACAGGAGAGGATCAGCTTTATGCTGCGCTCACTGTATTCCGGGCACGGATATGAGCGTTACCGTATGAGCAAGTTTGAGGAATACGACCTGTACAGCCGGAACAAAGATTTCCTGTTTTCGGATGGAGTCATTACCTTTACGGATACTACCGGGCGGCTGATGGCGCTGAAACCTGACGTGACTCTTTCGATCGTAAAAAACCGGAAAGATACTCCCGGAACATTGCAAAAACTGTATTACCATGAGAACGTTTACCGCGTGTCCGCGGCAGCGGACGGATTCCGGGAACAGACGCAGGTCGGGCTGGAGTGTATGGGCGAGGTGAACGATACCTGCATAGCCGAAGTGCTGCGCCTGGCAGTGGAAAGCCTTCGATTGTGCTCCGCGGAATTTGTGCTGGAAATCAGTCATCTGGGGATCCTGAACGCCTTTGTGGACGCGATCGCTCCGGACGAAAAGGTGAAACAGGCAATCCTGGACTGCGCAGGACAGAAGAATTTGCACGGAATCAGCGGGATCTGCCGGGAGAATCATCTGGCAGAAGGCGCCGGGAACGCACTGATCCGGCTGCTGAGCCTTTACGGAACGCCCCGGACCGTAATGCCGAAAATCCGGGAACTGGCGGAGGAGTATGGAGCAGGCGAAATGGCCGCTCAACTGGGCAGAGCGGTGGCCGGCTTTACCGGCAGTGACCTGGAAAACAAAATCCTGATTGATTTCTCTGCCACCGGAGATCTGAGATATTACAACGGAGTTGCTTTCAAGGGATTTATCAGCGGCATTCCCGGCAGCGTGCTTTCGGGCGGGCAGTATGACAAACTGATGCGCAAGATGGGACGGAAGGACAGGGCCATCGGTTTCGCGGTGTTCCTGGACATGCTGGAAAGACTGACGGAGGAGGAGACGGACCGTGCTTAATATCGCGCTGCCTAAAGGAAGACTGGGAGAAAAAGTATATGCCATGTTTGCGAAGGCGGGTTTTGAATGTCCGGAACTGCTGGAACCGGGACGTAAACTTATCTTTGACAATGAGGATCTCGGCGTGAGATACTTCTGGGTGAAACCTTCGGATGTGGCGATCTATGTTGAACGCGGTGCAGCCGACATCGGCGTGGCGGGAAAAGATATTCTGCTGGAATACCGTCCGGACGTCTATGAACTGCTGGATTTGAAGGTGGGTAAGTGCCGGATGGCGGTAGCTGCGCCGAACGGGTTCCGGGATGATATGAACCGGACGCTGCGGGTTGCTACCAAGTTCTCCCGCATCGCGCGGGATTACTACACCTCGGTCGGAAGGGATATCGACATCATCCATCTGAACGGCTCCATCGAGATTGCGCCGATCCTGGGCCTGAGCGATGTGATTGTGGATATTGTGGAAACGGGAACCACTCTGAAGGAAAACAATCTGTCGGTAATCGAAGAGATCGTACCGATCTCCGCCCGCCTGATTGCGAACAAGAGCGGCTTCAAATTCCGTACGGAGCAGATCGAACGTCTGACCGACGGACTTGGAAAGGAAGTGCTGCAAGCATGATCCGTATTATGAAATACGGCGAACTGCCCAACGAGGAGATCTTCGCCCGGTCCATGCCGACGGTAAACGTGGCGGACAAGGTGGCGGAAATTCTGCGGAATGTCCGGGAGAGAGGGGACGCGGCTCTGCGCGAATACACGGAGCGCTTTGATCATGCTTCCCCGGAAAGTCTGATTGTTACTCCGGATGAGATGCAGGAAGCGCTCGAAACAATCAGAACGACGGACCCGGAGTTTATGGGAGTGCTGGAGAATGCGGCGGCCAATATCCGCAAATTCCACAGCCGGCAGGTGCGGAATTCCTTCATTATTAATGATGAACCCGGCATTGTGATGGGGCAGAAGGTCATTCCCGTGGACCGGGCCGGTCTGTATGTGCCGGGAGGGACGGCATCTTATCCTTCCACGGTGCTGATGGATGTCATTCCGGCCAAAATCGCAGGTGTGAAGGAAGTGATTCTGACTACACCTCCCGGACGGGACGGAAAGATCAATCCGGCGATCCTTGCTGCGGCAAGTATTGCCGGAGCGGACCGGATCGTGAAAGCGGGCGGCGCGCAGGCCATCGCGGCGCTGGCATTCGGAACGGAATCCGTGCCGCGGGTGGACAAGATCGTCGGGCCCGGGAATGCCTATGTGGCGGAAGCTAAGCGACAAGTCTACGGTACGGTGGCGATTGATATGATCGCCGGCCCGAGTGAGATTCTTGTTGCGGCGGACGGGAAGTCCAACCCGGTGTGGCTGGCGGCCGATCTGCTGAGCCAGGCGGAACACGACAAGGTTGCCAGCGCGGTGCTTGTAACGGATTCCATGGAGTTGGCGGAAAAGGTCCAGGAAGAGCTGGAAAGACAGATTCCGATGCTGGAACGCAGCGAAATTGCCCGGGAATCCATTGACCGGAACGGAAAGATCATCGTCGCGGAAAACCTGCGCACAGTGATTGATATTGCCAATGAGATTGCGCCGGAGCACCTGGAACTCTGCGTGGATAATCCTTTTGACCTGCTGGACAGCATCCGTCATGCGGGTTCGATCTTCCTTGGGAGACACTGCCCGGAGGCGCTCGGCGATTATCTGGCCGGACCGAATCATACTCTGCCGACGCAGGGAACGGCCAGATTCTCCAGTCCGCTGTCGGTGGATGACTTTGTAAAGAAAACGCAGTATACTTACTATACTAAAGAAGCCCTTGCCCGGGCAGCGAAAGACGTAGCTGTCTTTGCGCAAAAGGAAGGTCTGACCGGGCATGCGCGGAGCGCGACAATCCGAACGGAAGAATGAAAGGGATGGAGAAACGATGAGCCGGTTCTTTTCAGAAAAATATCTTGATCTGGAACCTTATGTACCCGGGGAAATGCCGAAAAACAGGAAAGAGATCAAGCTGAACACCAATGAGAATCCCTATCCGCCGCTGAAGGAAGTGACGGACGCGGTCGCGGAGGAAAGCAAAAAGCTGAACCTGTATTCCGATCCGGACAGCAGGGATCTGCGGAAAGCGCTGGCAGGCAACCTCGACGTGCCGGAAGATGAGATCATTGTAACAAACGGCTCGGATGAAATTCTGAACTTTGCGTTTATGGCGTTCTGCGACAAACATACCCCGGCGATTTTTCCGGATGTGACGTACGGATTCTATCCTGTATTTGCTCAGATCAATCAGATTCCTTATGAAGAGATCCCGCTGCGGGATGACTTCACGATTGATACCGGTAAATTCTACCAGGCGGCCGGAACGCTGTTTATCGCCAATCCGAATGCGCCGACGGCCATTGCCCTGGAGCGGGACGAGATTGAGGAGATCCTGAAACGCAATGCCTATAACGTGGTTGTTGTGGATGAAGCCTATGTGGATTTCGGGGCGGAGAGCTGCCTTCCGCTGGTCAAAGATTATGATAATCTGCTGGTCACGCGGACTTTTTCCAAGTCCCGTTCACTGGCCGGCGCCCGGCTGGGTGTCGGTATCGCACAGCCGGAACTGATCGCGGATCTGAACGCGGTGCGGAATTCCACCAATCCATACAACGTGAACCGGCTGACCGCGGCAGCGGGGATCGCCTGCCTGAAACATGACGATTACAACATGGAAAACTGCCGGAAAATTATCGAAACCCGTACCTGGAGCGAACATGCCCTGAAGGATCTCGGGTTTGAAATGACGACATCCCGGACCAATTTCCTCTTTGCCCGGCATCCGGATATTTCCGGCGAAAAACTGTATGAGGAACTGAAGAAACGAGGGATCCTGATCCGGCACTTCAAGGGTGAGCGGGTCCATGATTACAACCGGATTACCGTCGGCACACCGGCACAGATGGAGAAACTGGTTGCGGCAATCAAAGAAATTCTGGAGGCAGGAGCATGAGAAGTGCTGAAGTAATCCGCAAAACCGGGGAAACGGATATCCGGGTAAAACTGATTCTCGAAGGAAGCGGAAAGAGCGAGATCGGGACGGGCATAGGATTTCTGGATCACATGCTGACGCTGTTTGTCCGGCACGGGCGGTTTGACCTGGAGGTTTCCTGCAAAGGGGATACATACGTGGATGATCATCATTCCGTGGAGGATATCGGGATCGCTTTGGGGAAGGCATTTGATCAGGCCCTGGCGGACAGAAAAGGCGTTGTTCGCTACGGCAGCACGATCCTGCCGATGGATGAGAGCCTGATCCTCAGCGCCGTCGATTTATCCGGGCGGGGACTGCTGGTCTATGATCTGCGTATTCCGGCGGAGAAGGTCGGAACCTTCGATACCGAACTGACGGAGGAGTTCTTCCGGGCGTTTGCCCATAATGCGGGAGCTACGCTGCATATAAAGCAGCTGGACGGGAAAAACAGTCATCATATTATTGAAGGCGCGTTCAAAAGCGTTGCAAGGAGTTTGCGGACTGCTGTTGCGATCGATCCTGATTTTGCGGGGGAGATTCCTTCAACCAAAGGGGTATTGTAAGAAAGGGGGCTTTCCTCCCTGGGCTGCCGCCCGCTCTCTGCTGAAAACTGTCCACTGGACAGTTTTCCGGGCGCGACGAGCCCCCCTTTAACCCCTTCGGCAACAAAAAGAATGTGTGTTTGGTGATGAATATATGGTAGCGATTATTGACTACGGGGTGGGGAACCTGTTTTCGCTGAAATCTTCCTTTGCCGCGATCGGGCAGGAGGCAGCGGTTACCGCTGATCCGGAAGAACTGAAGCGGGCGGACAGGCTGATTCTGCCCGGCGTTGGCGCCTTTCAGGATGCGGCGGACAAGCTCCGCCGCTCCGGCATGGATCAGGCGCTGAAGGAAGAGGTTTCCCGGGGAAAACTGCTGCTCGGGATCTGCCTGGGGATGCAGATGCTGTTCGAACGCAGCTTTGAGTACGGTGAGCATGAGGGACTCGGGCTGCTGAAGGGTGAGATCCGCCCGATCGCGGAACGCATTCCCGTGGGGCTGAAAATTCCCCAGATGGGCTGGAACAGCCTGCGGATCCTCCGGGAATCCCCGCTGCTGAAGGATACGCGGGAAGGTGAGTATGTCTACTTTGTCCATTCCTACAGCGCGGTGAACTGCGATGACAGTCTGCTGGCTGTGACGAATTACGGCACGGCGCTGACGGCCTGTGTGGGAAAAGGCAATGTCTTCGGCTGCCAGTTTCATCCGGAAAAGAGCGGCGAGGTGGGACTGCGGATCCTGAAAGCTTTCTGTGAAACGGGGGGACGGGTATGATTATCTTTCCGGCGATCGATCTGTTTGAAGGAAAGGTAGTCCGGCTCCTGCGGGGGGATTACGCGCAGATGATCGTTTACAGCGATCATCCGGAGGAAATCGGGAAGGATTTTGCCGCGCAGGGCGCGACGCATGTCCATCTGGTGGACCTGGAAGGCGCGCGCAGCGGAAGCACCCCGAACCTGGAAACCGTGCTGCGCATCCGGGAAAGCACCGGCCTGTTCTGCGAGATCGGCGGCGGGATCCGGAATATGGAGACAGTGGATACCTACCTGAAAGCCGGACTGGATCGGGTGATCCTCGGCACGGCGGCGGTGGAGGACAGAGGATTCCTGAAAAAAACAGTGGAGAAGTACGGAGAGAAGATCGCCGTGGGCGTGGATGTCCGGGACGGCTTTGTTGCCGTAAAGGGCTGGACCGAGAACTCGGCCCTCCGCTTCATGGACTTTTGCAAAGAAATGGAAGAGACCGGCGTGAAAACCCTGATCTGCACGGACATTTCCAGGGACGGCGCCATGCGGGGAACGAACCGGGAAATGTATCGGGAACTGTCGGAAACGCTGGGGCTGCAGATCACGGCCTCGGGCGGTGTATCCACGCTGGAGGACGTTGAGAGCCTGCGAAAGATGAACCTGTACGGGGCTATTATCGGGAAAGCGTACTATACCGGAGACATTAATCTGAAGAAAGCGATCGAGACGGCAAGATGATTACCAAGAGAATCATTCCCTGCCTGGACGTGAAGGACGGACGGGTCGTCAAAGGGGTTAATTTCCAGAAACTGGGAGATGTGGCATCGCCGGTGGAACTGGCGAAGTACTACAGCGACAACGGAGCGGACGAGCTGGTGTTTTATGATATCACCGCATCCGCCGAAGGCCGGGCGCTGTTCACCGACATCCTGACGGAAACGGCGCGGACGGTTTTTATTCCGCTGACCGTTGGCGGCGGTATCAACACAACGGATGACTTTGACCGGGTGCTGAAGTGCGGGGCGGATAAGGTTTCCGTGAATTCCGGCGCGATCCGGGATCCCTCCCTGGTCGGGAAAGCGGCGAAGCTTTACGGCGACCAGTGCGTCGTACTGAGTGTGGACGTGAAGCGGGTGGACGGTGCTTTCCGGATCTTCGCCAAGGGCGGACGGGAAAACACCGGCATGGAAGCCATCGAATGGATCCGCCGCTGTGTCGGCGCCGGTGCCGGGGAGGTGGTTGTCAACTCCATGGATACGGACGGCGTAAAACAGGGATTCGACCTGGAACTGCTGGAACAGGTATGCGACGCGGTGCAGGTACCGGTGATCGCCTCGGGCGGTGCCGGAAAGATCGAAGATTTTATCACGCTTTTCAAGACTTTGCCCGGGGTGGATGCCGGGCTTGCAGCGTCGATCTTCCATTTCGGGGAGGTTCGGATCAATGATCTGAAGGCGGAGATGAAACGGAACGGGATTCCGGCGAGGATATAATCAGAATGATGAATTCAGAATTCATAATAAAAATGAAAAAGTGCTTTAAGGAAGAATTCGGAGGGTTATTGTATGCTATCGATTGATGAACTGAAGTTTGATGAAAAGGGACTGATTCCGGCAATCGTGGTGGACGCGGAGAACGGGAAGGTGCTGACACTGGCATATATGAACCGGGAAAGCCTGCAGATCTCCATGGAGAAAGGACTGACCTGCTTCTGGAGCCGGAGCCGGCAGGAACTGTGGCTGAAGGGCGAGACGAGCGGCAACTATCAGCATATTGTATCCATCACGGCGGACTGCGACCGGGATGCGCTGGTCGTGAAGGTGGAAAAGGACGGGCCGGCCTGCCATAAGGGCACGGAAAGCTGTTTCAACGATCTGCTCTGGGAGAGCGACGAGCGGCATGAGTTCACCTATGAGGGACTGATGAATCTGATCGCAGGGCGGAAGACCGAAAAGAAGGAAGGTTCCTATACCACTTATCTGTTTGAAAAAGGCCTGGACAAGATTCTGAAAAAGGTGGGCGAGGAGTCTACCGAGGTGATCATTGCCGCCAAGGATCGGGATAAGAAGGAAACGATTTATGAAATCGCAGACCTGACCTACCATGTGATGGTGCTGATGATCGAAGCGGGGATCACGCTGGACGATATTCATAAAGAACTGGCTTCCAGACATGTGATCGATCATAAAGTGAAACAGGAGAAAATGACCTGATGCGGGATCTGCACATGCATTCCGTTTACTCGGACGGAAAGAACACCGTAGAGGAAATGATTCTCTCAGCCATCGATCGTGGACTGGATTGCGTCGGCCTGTCCGAACACTCGCACACGGAAGGCGACGAATGCAGCATGACATGTGAGGGAACAGAGGCCTATCGGGCGGAGATGGCGGAACTGAAGAAGAAGTATGCCGGACGGATCGAGGTGCTCTGCGGGTTGGAACGAGATTACTATTCCGACGATAATCTGGAGTATGATTACGTGATCGGCTCGATTCACTGGATTAAGATGCCGGGTGGGCATAAGCTGCCCATCGACTGGCTGGCGGAGAAACAGCGGGAAGGCGTTGAAAAGTATTTCGGCGGTGACTGGTATGCCTTTGCTGAAGCGTATTATGAGATGGAAAGCCAGGTGGTCGACGTCACGAAATGCGACATCATCGGGCACTTTGACCTGCTGACCAAGTTTGCCGAGCAGGATCCGTATTTTGATCTTCAGCATCCGCGGTATGTGAAGGCCTGGAAGGCGGCGGCGGACCGGCTGCTGAAGACCGGAAAACCCTTTGAAATCAATACCGGTGCCATCTCCCGCGGATATCGCACTGAACCCTATCCTGCAAAGGATATCCGGGATTATATTCGCCTGAACGGCGGCAAATTGATTCTTTCCAGTGACAGCCATCAGAAGGAAACCATCGCTTACCGTTTTCAGGACTGGCTGTCAGAGATTCGGTGAATCAGATGAAAAAAATGAAAAAGTTTCCTTCCCGGAAGGGAACTTTTTCGTTTGAACGGCGTCTGACAGTGTGAGCCCGGAGAAAAACCGGCAATTCAGAAAGGAGAAAGAAGCAGATGAAACGTTTAACAGCATTGATCCTGGCTGTGCTGATGGTCCTGACGGCCGCCGCAGCCGCAATGGGTGAGGGAAACAGGATCTGGCAGAAGGGAGATTCCGGCGAAAAGGTCTCCTGGATTCAGCAGCGCCTGAAGGAACTGGAGTATCTCAGCCGGGAACCCGACGGCGTTTTTGATGAGGAAACAGAAGAGGCGCTCCGTGATTTCCAGCGGGATAACGGACTTCTTGCAACCGGTATGGCAGACGAAGTGACTATGAGGGTGCTGGAATCCGCCACCGAAACCGTATCGGACAGGCACAGAAACATGTATGAAGATGTTGAATACGAAGACGGGGCAGTCTATGAGAGTTACGCGATGCCGCTTGCTACGGGAACTTATGCCCCGGCGGCGAAGAGCATGGCAGCGGAAGCGGAGATCGACTGGAACACGGATGAATACACTCATTTTGAATCCAACCGCTTCCTGAGCACGCTGACCTCTCCGCTGTCCACTTTTGCAGCGGATGTGGACACTTCTTCCTACGCGCATTTCCGGCGGCTGGTGCTGAACGGCGAACATGTGCCGGCAGATGCGATCCGGATTGAAGAGATGCTGAACTATTTCCATTATGATTACGCACAGCCCAAGGATGACGACCCCTTCGGCGTGACGGTGGAGATCAGCGACTGCCCCTGGAACGAGAAGACAAAACTGATGCTGATCGGCCTGCAGGCGAAAGAAGTGACGAAGGCGGAGCGTCCCGGACATAACCTGGTTTTCCTGATCGACACTTCAGGGAGCATGTACGGAGCGGACCGGCTGGATCTGGTCAAGCGGGCGTTCATGATGCTGCTGGATGAACTGGAGCCCACGGATACCGTGAGCATCGTGGCATACGCCAGCCAGGACCGCGTTGTGCTGGAAGGCGTGCCCGCAGCGGACAAAACCCGGATCATGGAAGCAATCTCCGAGCTCGAAGCCGGCGGCGCCACCAACGGCAGTGCGGGAATCACCCGAGCTTACGAAATCGCTTCCAAGTACTTTAAGGACGGCGGTGTGAACCGCATTCTGCTGGCGACCGACGGCGATCTGAACGTCGGAACCTCCAGCGAAGGCGAGCTGGCGGAAATGGTAAGCGAAAAGAAGAAGTCCGGGATCAGCCTGACCTGCCTGGGTGTGGGCATGGGCAATTATAAGGACAACAAGATGGAAGCCCTGGCGGATTACGGAGACGGCAACTGCTGGTACCTCGACACCATCCATGAAGCCCGCAAGGCCCTGGTCAGTGAGGCCGGCGGCACCTTCATCACCGTGGCAAAAGACGTTAAAATTCAGGTGGATTTCAATCCCTCTCAGGTGAAGGGCTATCGGCTGATCGGTTATGAAGACCGGGTTATGGCAGCGGAGGATTTTGCCAACGATGAAAAAGACGGCGGCGAGATCGGCAGCGGACACCGCATGACAGCGCTGTATGAAATCGTTCTCGCGGACTCCGACTTCGACTTCGGCGAGGCAGGAAGCCGGTACCAGAAGACGCAGGACAACAACAATGCCGAGTGGCTGACCGTTGCCATCCGGGCCAAAGAACCGGAAGGGACCGAAAGCAAGCTGTACGAATATCCTGTGGGGCTGGAGCAGATCACGGAAATCCCAAGCGAGAACCTGAAATTTGCGGCCGCAGTGGCGGAAGCCGGGATGCTGATCCGGAACAGCGAATGGAAGGGAACGGCGACCTGGGACAGCGCGCTGGAGCTTGTACGCGACTGCAAGAGCGTAACAGGGGATCCTTATAAAGAAGAGTTCCTTTATCTTCTGGGATTGCTGCAGAGAGAAAACTAAAAAACAAATGACAAACAAACGGTAAATGAATATAATGGCATGGATGTGAACCGGAAGGAGAAGCACCATGCCGTTTTTGTATGAGACCCATATGCATACCTGCCAGGCAAGCGCCTGCGGGAAAAGCACCGGGAAGGAACATGCCCGGTTTTACAAGGAACAGGGGTTTGACGGGATCATTGTTACCGATCACTTTTTCGGCGGAAACACGTCCGTTGACTGCACGCTGCCCTGGGAAGAGCGGATCGACCGGTTCTGGAGCGGATATGAAGACGCGAAGGAAGAAGGAGACAGGATCGGCCTGGACGTCTTCTTTGGCCTGGAACAGAATTTCGGCTTTGATGAATATCTGATCTACGGACTGACAAAGGAATACATGAAAGCGCATCCGGAAATGGAACGCTGGACCCGGCGGCAGCAGCTGGAAGAAGTGCATAAGACCGGCGGATGCGTTATCCAGGCACATCCTTTCCGGATGAGGTTCTATATGGACCGGATCCGTCTGGGCCCGCAATTCGCGGACGGCATTGAGGTGGCCAACGCGGGAAACGAACGGCTGGATGATGCCCGGGCCCGGCGTTACGGGCTGGAAAAGGGCCTGGTGATGACCGCGGGATCCGATAACCACAGGTCTCCTGCGTCCTCGCTGTTCGGCGTGATGCTTGAAAAAAGATTGACAAGCATTGATGATTATGTCAAAATAATTTTGGACAGGAATGAGATCGGATTATATGTTCCGGAGGGGCGGTTCGAACTGAACGGCATCCCGGAAATTGATGAGAGACATAAAGCATACTTGCTGGATTCTTCCGGGCGGGATATTCCCGCGCCCAAGGAATGGATCGACTGAGAATCTGAACGGAAAGGACAGACGACGATGAATTATGTACTGGTTCTCCGGGCGGAAATCGTCTGTCTGATTATTCTGATCTATCTGACAATGGTTTCCCGGACCTACCGGATGGGGAAGGACGCTGATATTTTCAAACAGATCCTGCTGTTTGCCATCCTGCATGTCGTGATGGACATTGTGACGGTATGGACGGTGAACCACACGGAAACCGTTCCGCTCTTCTGGAACAATCTGGCGCACGGCGTGTTCTATCTTTCAGCGATTATGTTTTCCTACGCGATGTGCGTATATACGCTGAATCTGTCCCGCCCGCAGCAGATGAGCCTCGCAAAGAGATGGCTTATGTTGATCCCGGTCGGGATCTATATCATCCTGCTGATTGCCGGTGTGCTGCAGATTGAATACATCCAGCTGGACGGCACCAAAGCCAGTGCCGGGACGGCGACTATTGCGGGATATGTGATCGCTTTTGCCTATTTCGCAGTGAGCATCCTCGATATCTTCTGGCACTGGAAACGGATTGGCGCTCATTTTAAGAAAACCATGCTGCCGATGCTGTTCATGCTGATCATTTCCGAACTGATCCAGACCCAGGTAAAGGAATTCCTTTTCACCGGCTGCGCGATCACGGTCATCACGGTCGCCTTATTCTTCACGCTGGAGAATCCGGCGGCTGTACTGGAACGGAAGATCATGATGGACGCGCTCAGCGGTCTCGGAACCCGGTCCGGCTATGAACACGACATGGAAGAATATGACCGGATGTTCGAGGAAGACAAGAACACCAAATTCACTTTTCTGTTTGTGGACATTAACAACTTGAAATCCGTTAACGGCCTGTACGGACATCAGGAAGGTGACGCCTATATTGCCAACATGGCGGTCCTGCTTGTGACCAACCTGCAGAATGCCGAGCATATCTACCGTATGGGCGGAGACGAGTTTCTGGCAATCTATCGGAAGACGGACGAAAAGACGGTTATCAAGGATATCGAGCGGGTTCAGAAGGTTTGCAGCAAAAATAATAACAGAGGCTATACGCCGGAACTGGCGATCGGCTATGCCATCTCCGATCCGAATTACAACAGCTTACGGGATGTGCTGCGGGTAGCTGATTACATGATGTACCGCAACAAGGCTGACATCAAGCGGGAGATTGCCGAGGGCGTGATGCATCACACCGGTACGAGGCTGAACCTGTCCGGACTGACGGACCGGATCTTTGACGCGATGTGCCTGACCAGTGAGGAGTACTATCCTTATCTGACCAATATGGAAACCAACGTTACGCGTGTAGCTCCGGCTATGGCTGAATTCTTCGGGCTGGGCAGTGAATTCCAGGACGGCTTCTCTGAAGTCTGGATTCCCAAGGTGCATCCGGACGACCGGAATGAATATATCGAAGATCTCATGGCGACCATGAAGGGAAGAAAACAGTATCATTTCAGTAAATACAGGGTACTGGCGAAAAACGGGGAGTATGTCGATGTGACCTGCCGCGGCGGAATCTATCACGGGCGCGACGGTGAACCGGATATCTTCGCCGGTTATGTGGTGAACCACGGAGCGACGAACCGGATCGATCCGGCTACAGGATTACTGACGCATCATGTGCTGTTTGAACGGCTGGATGAAGCGATCCGGGAGAAGCGGACAGCTGTGGTTCTCCGGCTGGCAGCCCGGAATATGAACCGGATCCGGATGCTTTACGGCGGCGAGATCACCGGAATGACGATCAAAAACATGGCTGCCGACTTCCAGAAGATAGTCGGCAAGAACGGGGAAGCATTCAGCAACCAGGGCTCCAACTATATGCTCTTCCTGCCGGACTTTGACGCCGCGAGAGCCAATGAACTGTACGGACAGATCAGGCGTCACTGCGCGGCCGGCATTCTGGCAGGGGATGCGGTCATCCCGGTAGATCTGATCGGCGGCGCGGTTCTGCTGCCGGATGAAACCCTGACAGATCCCGGGCAGATTCGCCAGGCAACGGTATTCACGATCGAAGTGGCCAGTGTCGGCAACCGGAACAATCTGACGTTCTTTACGGGGCCAAACGAGATCGACCGGGGCGACAGCAGGGACCTGCTCAGAATTATCCACCGTGACTGTGTATCAAACCGCGCGAATTTCTATCTGCGTTTCCAGCCGATTATCCATGCTCAGACCGGAGAGGTGGCCGGGGCGGAAGCACTGCTGCGCTGGAAGTCAGGAGCTTACGGGGAGATTCAGCCGTCCAGATTCATCGGATTCCTGGAAAACGATCCCGCCTACGAACCGTTGGGGTACGATATTATCCGTGACGCGGTAAGAAGCGCCGGACAATTCCGGAAGACGATTCCGGATTTCCGGATCAACGTGAATATCACAGCTCCGCAGCTGCTGGCCGAAGACTTTATCCCCAATGTGCAGAAGATCCTGGAAGAAGAACGATTTGATCCGAACGGTCTGATTCTGGAACTGACGGAACGCTGCAAGGAGATGGAGTTTGAGCTGCTGAACGGGCGGGTCCAGGAGCTGAAGAATGCAGGGATCCGGGTGGCGCTGGACGATATGGGAACCGGCTATTCCACGCTCGACCTGCTGCTGCATCTGCATGCTGACGAGATTAAGCTGGATATGAGCTTCACCCAGGAAATCCGGGGTGATGAAAACCATGAACTGTTGGCCACCGTGCTGTGCCAGGCCGCGCAGAAGCGGGAGGTGGAGGTCTGCTTCGAAGGCGTGGAGAACAAAGAAATGCTGGATTATTTAAAGGAATACGGCGACATCCTGGTGCAGGGATATTACTTTGACAAACCGCTGCTCCCGGATGAATTTGAGAAAAAATATTGCAAATAAGTTAAACGCGGTCCGGTTTACGGATCGCGTTTTTCTCAATGCGTTTACAGTTGGCTGTCTCTTTCCAGATGCCGGAGCCCCCGGTGGGTCGGCTCTTTCCGGTTCGGCGTTTCCGGGAGGTCAAATTCATAGGATGTACTCGCGTTGATGACAGGAATACCGTTCCAGGCCAGTTCGCGGCTGAAGGAAGAGCCGGCATAGGACTGGTGGACATGCCCGTGGACCATGACGGCAGGACGCCACTGATCCAGCAGCGGGCCGAAACACTCAAAACCGCGATGGCAAAGATCTTCCTGATCGCCGACCCCACGGATCGGAGCATGCGTCAGCAGGATATCAAAGCCGCCGGCTGAGCGTATTCGTCTTTGCAGGGCGGAGATACGGCGGCTCATTTCTTTTTCAGAATACATATAGATCCCGTCCGGACGGTAGCGCAGCGAGCCTCCCAGGCCCAGAATCCGGGTGCCATTTGCCAAGACAATCTTATTATCGGCACACAGGCAGCCTTCCGGCGGCTCTTTCAGATAGCGGTCATCGTGATTGCCGGGGACATAAACAATCGGTGCATTGGTAAAACAGGTCAGGAAAGAAAGATACTTTGCCGGGAGATCACCGGCGGAAAGAATCAGGTCAACGCCGCTGAGCGCTTCCCGGCAAAGTTCCCCCCATAACCTTTGGGAAGGTTCATCTGAAAGAGCCAGAATCCTCATCGCACACGCTCACTTTCTGTTCCAGCTGAAAGCGGACAACTGCGGTTTCAGTTCGCCGTGTATGCCCTGAAGGCGGACGAGCGGCTGGGCCGATTCGATCAGTTCGTCAAGCTGCGGCAGGGTGCCGACAATGTTGTCGGCAAGATAATCCATGCAAAGGATCTCGGCTGGTGTCAGGCGGCGGTCGGCGGTGCAGCGCAGGGTGCCGCTCTGATCACGCAGTTCTCCCTCAAAGGGAGAGAAGGCGCCTGAGCGCAATTCTTCCCTGAAATGATTGATAGTACGTGCGGCATACAGATCGAAGCGGGAGGAGAAGGCTACGTCCAGAATATGGGAACCAAGGCCCCACCAGTAATTGGTAACATTGTCTTTGCTTTCCGACTGGGTAAAGGTCCCGTTCAGAATCCTCTCGATCATCATCCGGTAGAACGGACCCCAGCGCGGAATCAGGGTCGCCATGTTGACGATCTCTTCGCCGTTGCGCAGATACAGGCCGTAATCACGCGCATCATGGTTCGGTGCAGTGATATCCCGGTTGCAGACCACGCGGATTTCCGGATCTTCAAAAGGCCTGTCTGCATTAAACCAGGTGGCTGAGAACCAGTTCAGATAGATCCGGGCCTGGGGATTGACCATCCGGGCGCCCAATGCGAACGCATTGGCGGCAGCCGGGGTACCGTAGATGGGAAAGTCCGCGATATACCCGATCTTGCCGTTTTCAGACAGGATGCCGGCAGCCAGCCCCAACAGGAATTTTGCTTCATAGAAGCGGATATAATAGGTTCGGATATTCGTGTAATTGGACAGCAGGGAACAGCAGAGGAACTTAACCTCCGGATGACTCAGGGCGGGTTCGATTGAGCTGTTCAGCATAACGGGAGAGGTTGCGAAGATGGCGGTGTATCCGTCGGCAATGAGGCTTGAGATTTCCCCGGCAAAGTCTGCGCGGGAGGGAACGATCCGTACAGCGGTTTCCAGCTTTCCGCCGAGCTTTTCTTCCGCTTCCAGGCGGCCGAGGTTATGCCAATAGTTCCAGGCAGAGTCTTCAATGGAACGGTTGAACAGGAATGCGGCTTTTACCTTCGAGGGCCGGAAAAGGGCGGAAATCAGCGGTACAGCTGCGGCGGGTTTGGTCTGTTCCCGCTCCATGACCAGATTGACACGTCCTTCCCGCAGCTCAAACTCGCGTGACATCAGCTTAATGCGTTCACCGGTCTTTTCCAGATCGTCATCCCTGACTTCTTTATAGCCGAAGGCTATCAGATAAATCAGGAATGCATCGCCGCAGGGCTGAACGTGTTTTTCTTTCATCTGGGTCTGATATTGTTCGGAGAAATAGTGATATAGTTTACGCAGAGATGCGATCTCGTCTTCTGTCCATTTCTCTCCTGCACGCACACCGGGAAGAGAAAGCAGCTTCCGATAGGAACCAGGCCTGGTGAAAAGGATTCCGTAGAGACCGGTCTCTTTGGTAAAGTCACAGTATTCATAATAGGAAACAATGCGCGGGTCATCACTTTTCGAAGGATAGACGCGGGTCACATCGGCTTCAATATCGGTGGCGTTCAGGAATTTCATCACAGAGGTCCGTTTGTTTCCCTCAATGACATAGTAATATCCCAGATACTCCAGTGCGGTGATCGGCTGGTTGACGCCTTCCGCTTCCACGCTCTCGCAGAGGCGTTCCCATTTGGAAGCAAATTCGCTGCCGCCTTCCAGAATGGGCAGGAAATCATTGGCAAAGGCATAGCTCCTGCCCTGGGAAACGGAACCGACGACCCGGTCCAGCGGGATAGTCAGGATTCCGAGAGAGAGACGGCTGAGCTGAGACAGGTTCGGTTCCAGATCCTCGAGGACCGGCAGATAGGGATCAGCATTGGCCTGGATGGCGGCATGGTATACACGAAGGCCTTCGCGGCGGGCTCGGCTGTAGAAATCCATAAACGCTCCTTTATCAAGAGGGCTTTCCGACCGCCCCCTTGACCCATTCGGTCATTTTCTTTGTGAAAAAGGAGACGAATCGACAGCATAGTCTTTTATCAGTTGATGTTTACGCTTAACTGCGCACCTGTATTTTAGCAGGTTGGGGAGAAAATAGCAAAAGGCGGACTTTTGGGAGAAGAATTGTATTATCGTACGTGATTTGTCAGATTCGGGCGGGAAAAAGAACAATTTAACGGGGTTGAGAAAAAAACCGGAAAATGCTAAAATTATTTATGTTTTGTCGGAAACGGAGGAGTGTGCGATGCCGCAAATCGGTGAGATCTTGCGTGAAGGCAAAGGCAAAAAGGTATACGCAACGGATGATCCGGACAAGGCGATCGTTTTTTTCAAGGACGAAGCCATGGCTTTTCACGGCCTGAAACGAGGCCGGATCCTTGGCAAGGGTGAGGTCAACAACCAGGTGTGTGAACACCTGTTCAGACTGCTGAAAGACAATGGAATCGAAACTCATTTTATCGAGCATATCGACGCGCGTCACAGCCTGGTGAAGCGGTGCGATATGCTTCCTTTTGCAGTTAAGATCCGCAATATCGCGGCGGGCCAGCTGTGCGAGCGGACCGGTATTCCCGTCGGGACAAAGCTGGAGCCGACAGTCATCGAGTTTGTCCTGAAAGATACTGATATGGAGGTTGATCCGATCGTCAATCATACCCATATCTATGCCATGAGGGCAGCCACTCCGGAAGAGATGGATCAGATTACCGAAATGAGCCTGAAGATCAATGAGATCCTGACGGCTTATCTGAAGGATATCAGTATTGAACTGATCGACATGAAGCTGGAGTTCGGACGCTATCACGGGCGGATCATTCTTGCGGATGAAATCACGCCCGATACAGCCCGCTTCTGGGATTCGAGCACTCATGAACCGCTTGATATCGACCGGTTCAGAAGAGATATGGACAATGTGGCGGAAGCATACCAGGAAGTGCTGCACCGGATGATGGGTGTAGGTTAAGCATGATGAAGAGATGGCTTTGCATCCTTTCTGCGCTGCTGCTGACCGGATGCTGCTGTGCGGCAACGGCGGAGAAAGAAGAGGGAGAATTTCCGGCATTGAATGATGCCGGTTTTCTGGATTCCGGCGAGTTTGTATTTGAAGATGAGAAGAACGGCGTATGGCGTTATGCCAGCGATACCCTGTGGATCGAAATTTACCGCCGTCAGCAGGAAAAACCGAAACGGTGCTGGTTTGAAGCGGAAGTACGCTGTGCGGAAGGCAGCGCCGGGCCGAGAATGATTGCCAACGATCCCGAAAACTGGAAGTACGGAACGGAGTATCCCTATAAAATAGCCCGGAAGACCGGGACAATTCTGGCGATTTCCAATGACTATGCTCAGCTGCGCCTGCAGCAGAAAAAAAGCCGCCCGGGGATTATTATCCGGGACGGCAAGGTTTATTCAGACCGGACAAAGAAGCGCGGTGTGAAGGATTTTCCGAATCTGGATTGTCTGGCGATCTGGCCGGACGGAGATATGAAGGTCTTTTACAGCGATGAGAAAACGGCAGAAGAATATCTGGAAGACGGCGCAATGGATGTATTAGCCTTCGGGCCAATCCTGATCCGGGACGGAGAACTGAACGAAGAAGGCATTAAAAAATACGGTACTAGCCATGCACAGCGGACAGCTGTCGGGATGGTGGAAAAAGGCCATTACTGGTTTATGATGCTGGAGGGCCGGATCAAACGGAGTACCGGTGACGGGGTCGCTTTTCTCGCCGAAAAGCTGATGGAAAAGGGGTGCACGGTCGGGTTTAATCTGGATGGCGGACAGACATCGTCAATTGTCTTTATGGGGCATCAGCTGTGCTATATTAAAACAGACGGCGGCCATATGTCTTCCCGGCGGACGAGCGATATCCTGGGGGTCGGGCACTCCGAACTGCTGCCGGCTGTGAATGACCCGTGGTAAGGAGAAAATAATAATGGCATATTTCAGGATTGAGTATTATTCAAAAGCACTTCGGCGGGAAACATCCTTTGAGGTTCTGATCCCGAACGATCCAAGAGAAGATACACCGGAACCTGCGGAAGGGGAACCGATGAAGACATTGTTCCTGCTGCACGGATATACGGGAAAAGCCGGCAACTATGTGCCGAATGAACTTCCCGGGCAGTACAATTTTGCCATCGTCATGCCTACGGCGGAAAATTCCTTCTATCTGAATGGAAAGGCAACCGGCCGGGCTTACCAGACGATGCTGGGAGAGGAACTGGTGGACTACGTCAGAAAGACGTTCCGCCTTGCACTTAAACCGGAAGACACCTGTATTGCAGGGCTGTCCATGGGCGGCTTTGGAGCAATCCATACGGGATTGGCCTATCCGGAACGCTTCAGCAAGATCGGTGCGATGTCATCAGCCCTGATCCAGCATGAAGTGGCTGCAATGAAACCGGGCGAAGGGAACGAGGTTGCCAATTACGATTACTACCTGGAGTGCTTCGGTGAACCGGAGAAACTGCTGGAAAGCGACAACAACCCGGAAACTCTGATCCGCAGACTGAAGGCGGCGGGGAAGAAAATTCCCGAACTCTACCTGTGCTGCGGAACGGAAGATTTCCTGATTGAGAATAACCGGCGGATGCACCGCTTCCTGGAGGAAGAAGGCATTGACCATGAATATCATGAGGCTCCCGGGATCCACGATATGATGTTCTGGACGGAACATATCCGGAAGATTGTCAAATGGATGTTTGAGTAGCCTTGCAAAGCCGGAAAAGTTATGATAGAATGCCTTGCGGCGCAGAACGTGCACCGTTGCTTTATGCTGAAATGATTCAGGAGGATATCATTCATGAGCCACACGTACGAGAAGGTTTCCGGAAACAAAGCCAAATTGTCTTTTGTCATCCCTGCAGAGAAGTTTGATGAAGCGCTGCAGCTTGCTTTTCTGAAACTGCGCAAGCGGATCAACGTCCCCGGCTTCCGCCGCGGCAAGGCTCCCCGCAGGATGATTGAGACGATTTACGGCGAGAGCGTTTTCTATGATGACGCCTTCGAAATAGTGTCTCAGGACGCGTACAGTGAGGCTATCAAGGAATATGATCTGCATCCCGTGGACAGACCCCAGGCCGATATCGATGAGATCGGCGCGGGGAAGGACCTGAAGTTCCACGTGGAAGTGTTTGTCCGCCCGGATGTCACGCTCGGTGAGTATAAAGGCCTGACGGTTGAGGCAGATCTTCAGAAGCTGACTGACGAGATGGTGGATGCACGTATTGAGGAAGACCGCAACAAGGCCAGCCGGACCATCGACGTGGAAGACCGTCCCGTACAGGAAGGCGATACGGTGAACCTGGATTACGCGGGTTCCGTGGACGGGGTTCCCTTTGCCGGCGGCACTGCCGAAGGCCAGACGCTGACCATCGGCAGCCATCAGTTTATTCCGGGCTTCGAAGAGCAGATGATCGGAATGCAATTGGGCGAGGAAAAGGATCTGAACGTGCGCTTCCCTGACGAGTATCACGCGGAGGAGCTTAAAGGCAAGGACGCCGTGTTCCACGTGAAGGTGAACGGCATCCAGATGACCGAGAAGCCTGAACTGGACGACGATTTTGCAGCGGATATCAGCGAATTCGACACTTTCAAGGCTTACAGGGAAAGTATTGTCAGTGAACTGACCAAACAGATCGAGAAGAACAATGACGTAACAATCGAGAACGCGTTGGTCGGGAAAGCGGCTGAGAATGCGCAGATGGATATTCCGGAAGCAATGATCGAAGACCAGGCAGACTATATGGTGCGCGAAATGGGTATGCGTATGAGCTACCAGGGCCTGCGGATGGAAGACTATCTGAAGTATACCGGTCAGACCATGGACGATCTGAAGAAGATGTATATGCCCGAGGCTGAAAAGCGGGTGCGGACCGAGCTGACGATTGAAGCTATCCGGAAGGCTGAGAACATCGAACCCACCGAGGAAGATATCGAAAAGGAAATCGCGGAGCAGGCGGAACGCATGGGTCAGGACGTTGAAACCTTTAAGAAGAACCTGACTGACGAACAGAAGGAGTATCTGAAGGAAAATGCCGCGATCCGTCTGGTGCTGGATCTGCTGAAGAAGGACGCCAAGGTCGAGGAGAAGAAGGAAGAGGAATCTACGGAAAAGCCGGCGAAGAAGCCCGCCGCGAAGAAGACGAAGAAGACTGAAGGCGAAGAAGCCGAGAAGAAGCCCGCGAAGAAGACTGCCGCAAAAAAGACTGGAACGGATGAAGAAAAACCCGCAGAGAAGCCTGCGGCAAAGAAACCGGCTGCGAAGAAAACCGAAAAGGAAGACGCTGAATAATCATTCATACGGCGGCCCGGCCGGGCCGCCCATTTCAGTCAGAGGAGGATAACAATATGCCGCTGATCCCGATGGTCATTGAACAGACAAACCGGGGAGAACGCTCCTACGACATCTATTCCCGCCTGCTGAAGGACAGGATTGTGTTCCTGGGCGGAGAAATCAACGATGACACGGCCAACCTGGTGGTAGCTCAGCTCCTGTTCCTGGAAATGGAAGATCCGGACAGTGATATCAGTCTGTATATCAACAGCCCCGGCGGCTCTGTGACGGCCGGCATGGCGATTTACGACACCATGCAGTATATTAAGCCACAGGTGCGTACGGTGTGCGTTGGTATGGCGGCAAGCATGGGAGCCTTCCTGCTGATGGCCGGCGAAAAAGGCAAACGGCTGGCACTTCCCAATGCCGAAGTGATGATCCATCAGCCATTGGGCGGCGCGCAGGGCCAGGCGACCGATGTGGCAATCCGCGCTGAATGGCTGATGAAGACTAAAAAGAAGATGATCAGCATGATGGCGGAGATGACCGGACAGTCCCTGAAGAAGATCCAGACTGATGTGGAACGGGATTACTTTATGAGTGCTGAGGAAGCACTGGACTACCATATTATTGACGAGATTTATCAGCCCAGAGACAAGCAGGAAAAGTGAGGATGGCCGTATGGCAAATAATTATAACCGTCAGGGGCCCCGCTGCTCCTTCTGCGGGAAGGAACAGCGCATGGTGGAACGGCTGGTCGCAGGTCCGAACGTTTATATCTGCAATGAGTGCATTGCGCTGTGCAATGATATTCTGAATGATGATGCCTTTACGGAGGAAGAGGAGAACAAGAACCAGATCGGTCAGGTTAAACTGCCTCTTCCTATAGAGATGAAGCGGACGCTGGACGAGTACGTGATCGGCCAGGAGCGGGCGAAACGTGCTCTGAGTGTGGCGGTATACAATCACTACAAGCGCATCAACCGGAAACAGAGGAAGAATGATGTAGAGCTTCAGAAAAGCAACATTCTTCTGTTGGGGCCTACAGGAAGCGGAAAGACTTATCTTGCTCAGACACTTGCGAGGATTCTGGAAGTCCCGTTTGCCATCGCAGATGCGACGAGCGTTACTGAAGCCGGCTATGTAGGCGATGATGTGGAAACGATTCTGCTTCGTCTGATCCAGGCGGCGGACTGGGACATTGAGAAAGCACAGCGCGGAATTGTCTATATCGATGAGATTGACAAAATCTCACGAAAAGGCGAGAATATGTCCATTACCCGTGACGTGAGCGGCGAAGGCGTTCAACAGGCTCTGCTGAAGATTCTGGAGGGAACAGAAGCTGCGGTACCGCCTCAGGGCGGGCGCAAGCACCCGCATCAGGAACTGATCCGGATTGATACTACCAACATTCTGTTCATATGCGGCGGCGCCTTTGACGGACTGGTTCCGATCATTGAAAACCGCATCGGCAAAAAAACGTTGGGGTTCGGCGCCGAGATCCAGAGCCGGCGTGATCCCATGAGAACGGACGCGCTGAAAGAAGTCCGCCCAGAAGATTTGACCAAGTACGGGCTGATTCCGGAATTTGTCGGACGCCTGCCGATCGTTGTGACGCTGGACGGACTGGATGAGGATGCACTGATCCGGATCCTGACGGAGCCGAAGAATGCGCTGTGCAAACAATATGAAGCATTGCTGGATATGGACGGGATCAAACTCACGTTTGAAGAAGATGCGATCCGAGAGATTGCCCGTCAGGCGATTGAACGGAAATGCGGCGCCAGAGGCCTGCGGGCAATCATCGAGGATGCTATGCTGGATACGATGTTTGAACTGCCAGGCATGAAGGATGTAAACGAGTGCGTGATTACGAAGGAAGCTGTTACCGGCGGAAAGCCCAAACTGATCTCCAGCGTCAGAAGACGAACAACAAGGCATACAGAGGAGGCAGCCGATAAGACGGACGCGTCCTGAGAATGAGGTAACCAATGAGGAAAATCCAGACAATTGAACTGCCGGTACTGCCGCTTCGGGGACTGATGCTGTTTCCCAACATGGTCCTCCATTTTGACGTTGGACGGAAAAAGTCGCTCGCAGCCCTGGAACAGGGTATGATGGAGCAGCAGAAAGTTTTTCTGATTAGCCAGAAAAATGATGATACGGATGAACCCGGCTGGGATGATTTCAGCAAAGTCGGCACCATTGCGGAAATCAAACAGGTCATGAATTTGCCGGGTGAGAATATCCGTGTGCTTGTAGAAGGCGTCAGCCGCGGTATGATTCGCGAAAAACTGACTGATGATCCGTGCATGCGCGCACAGATCAGAATATGCGAGGATAAGGCTGTCCGCTCTGCGGACGCCAAAGCCTTGCTGCGGACCAGTCAGGATTTGTTTGAAGAATATGCCCGTTCTTCCCAGCGCGTGAGCCAGGACACGGTTGAGTCGATCCATGCGATCGAAAAGCCGGGAGAAGCGGCGGATTTGCTGGCGGCGAATGTGCTGAGCAAGAAGGAAGACCGACAGGAGATCCTTGATGAACTGGATCCGATCACCAGGCTGGAGAAGGTTTGTGTGATCCTGATGCGGGAAACAGACATGGCGGATACGGAAAAGCAGATTCAGAGCCGCATCCGCAAACAGGTGGAAAAGAACCAGAAAGATTATTACCTTCGGGAACAGATCAAGGCGATCCAGACCGAACTGGGCGACCGGGATGAAACGGAAACGGCTGACTTGCGCAAACGGATGGAAGAGCTTCCGCTGAATGAGGAGGCTCGCAGCAAGTGTGAAAAGGAATTGGATCGGTTGGGACGTATGGCGCCGGGAAGCCCTGAAAGCTCGGTCAGCCAGACATATGTGGAATGGATTCTGGACCTCCCCTGGGGGAAGGAAACTGAGGACAATCTGGATCTGAACCGTGCCCGGGAGATCCTGAACAGGGATCACTACGGGATGGATGATGTAAAAGAACGTATCATCGAATATCTGGCTGTGCTCCAGCTGAAGAAAGATATGAAAGGGCCGATCCTTTGCTTTGTAGGGCCGCCCGGTGTAGGTAAAACCAGCATCGTCAAGGCGATTGCCGAAGCGGTTGGCCGCCAGTTCGTTCAGGTAAGCCTAGGCGGTGTGCGGGATGAAGCGGAAATCCGGGGACATCGCAGGACCTATATCGGCTCCATTCCCGGCCGGATCATTGCCGGCATGAAGCAGGCGGGAACTATGAACCCTGTATTCCTGTTCGATGAGATCGACAAGATGAGCGGGGACTTCCGGGGTGATCCTGCTTCCGCGATGCTGGAAGTGCTGGATTCGGAGCAGAATCATGCGTTCCGGGATCATTACATGGAACTGCCGTTTGATCTGAGCAAAGTCATGTTTATCACAACGGCCAACAGCATGGAGACGATTCCACCTCCGCTGCTGGACAGGATGGAACTGATTGAGGTACCGAGCTATACAGAAGAGGAAAAACTGCAGATTCTGAAACGGCATTTGCTGCCTAAGCAGATCCGCGAGCACGGTATGAAGGAAAATGCCCTGAAGGCCGGAGACGCGGTGCTGAAGGCTATGATTGAGGACTATACGCGGGAAGCCGGCGTCCGGACACTTGAGCGGACGGCTGCAAAACTTTGCCGCAAGGCGGCGGTGCGGATGCTCGATCAGGGGAAACGCTCGATTACCGTGACCCCAAAGATTCTGCGGGAAATGCTCGGTGCGCCAAGATACCTGAGAGAGCCTCCGGAGAAAGAGCCCCGGGTCGGTATTGTGAACGGGCTGGCTTATACCAGCGTCGGCGGTGAAATGCTGAAAGTGGAGTGCACCACGATGAGCGGCAAAGGCACGCTGAAACTGACCGGGCAGCTGGGCGACGTGATGAAGGAATCCGCGGAGACAGCGTTCAGCTGGGTCCGTGCGCATAGTGAAGAGTTCGGTCTCGCAAAGGACTTTTACCAAAGTATCGATATTCATATTCATGTGCCGGAAGGCGCGGTGCCCAAAGACGGCCCGTCAGCCGGGGTTACGATGACAACGGCGCTTGTCAGTGCCGTGACCGGCGTACCGGTACGCCAGGATCTTGCTATGACGGGAGAAGTGACCCTGCGGGGACGTGTGCTTCCCATCGGCGGGCTGAAGGAAAAGACGATGGCGGCTTACCGAGCCGGTATCCGGACCCTGATCATTCCGGAAGAAAACAGGAAGGATCTGGAAAAGATTCCGGACTATGTGCTGGAACAGTTCCATGTGTTGCCGGTGCAGGATGTTCAGGAAGTACTGAAGACGGCTCTGATCCGGAAATAAGGAGAAATACGTGGAAATCAAGACAGCAGATTTCATCACTTCCATGGCTGATTATGGTGATTTCCCCGGGAAGGGGCTGCCGCAGATCGCGGTTGCCGGCAAGAGCAATGTGGGGAAGAGTACTCTGATCAATAAGCTTTGCCGCAGAAACAAGCTGGCGCGTACCAGTTCAACGCCTGGAAAAACAAGACTCCTGAATGTCTTTCTGCTGAACTCGGAGTTTCATCTGGTGGATTTGCCGGGATATGGCTTTGCAAAGGTGGATAAACAGGAGAAACAGCGCTGGGGAAAGATGATGCAGGATTATTTCACCAAGGCGGATGAACTGCTCCACGTGCTTTGCCTGGTGGATATCCGGCATGAACCGACGGAAGACGATAAGCAAATGAACCGCTTTCTGCGGGAAATGGATATCCCGTTTTCTGTTATTGCTACAAAAGCCGACAAGATCAGCAGAGGCGCAAGAAGTAAATATCTCGCGCCGATCTGCCGCGCACTCAGTGTCCAACCCTGGGAAATAATCTGCTTCAGCGGGGAAGACGGCACCGGCAGGGAAGAATTGCTGAATCTTATGGATGAGATACTTCATCCATAACTTTCAGTATTGCATTGCATGCTGCAGGAGTGTATAATGCATGTCCGTGGATCGGAAGTGTGATTCAGGCGCTCCTGGTGGAGCCTTATGCATAAAAAGTGGGGATTGAACGGGGAAAATGTCCTGTTTTTGATGCATAAGTGAGATTGAAGAACATGAAAGTTCCATTATAGTTTAAATTTGTGGGGATACGTTCCTGAATCGCCGTATTCCGGGGAGGAAAAGCCAATGAACCTGATCAAATGTCCTCGTTGCGATCTGAACTACATCAGGGAGGATGAAAAGTACTGTAAAGTATGTCTGCGGGAAATAAAAGGCGAAAAACAGTCGGATGAGATGGAATTATGCAGTGTTTGCAATGAAGAGCCTTGCCTTCCCGGAAAAGATGTCTGTTTGTTCTGCCTGAAAGAGATGAACAAGAGCAATAATGAGGAAGAAACGGAAGAAGAAGCGGATCCGGTGAGCACTAACACAATCGGCGATATGGATGATGTAAGCGGTATGGATGAGATCATTCCTGAAGTAGAGGAGGAATCATCCGAATATGATGAAATTGAGCAGGAAATGAGCCTGGAGGATGTCCGTGAGGACGAGGAGAAAGACGCGGACGAAGAAGAGGAAGAAGACCAATAATTCTGCTGAGGAGAGCATATGCGCCTGTTTGCCATAGGGGATCTGCATCTGTCCGGAGGAAACGCTAAACCGATGGACATTTTCGGACCTCAATGGGACAGGCATTTTTTTCATATCAGTGAAAATTGGCGCGAAAAGGTTTCCGATGACGATCTGGTCCTGATTCCAGGCGATATCAGTTGGGCAATGCATCTGGAGGAGGCGCAAAAGGATCTGGAAGAGATTGGCGCGCTGCCGGGCAGGAAAATCTTATGCAAGGGGAATCACGATTATTGGTGGAATTCCATCAGCCGCGTGCGGTCTATTCTGCCGTCCGGAATGCAGGCACTTCAGTTCAGCGCTGTCGATGTCGAAACAGCAGTGGTATGCGGAACCAGAGGATGGCTTTTCCCGACGGGGGAACAGCAGTTGGATGAAGCCAATCGAAAGATTTTTGCCAGGGAAACACAGCGCCTCCGTCTGGCGCTTGAGGAAGCGTGGGAGCTGGCTGCCGGCAGGCCGATTGTGACAATGATGCATTATCCGCCGATGCTTGCCGGAGAGAAAGAGACCGCATTTACGAAACTGCTGGAAGAATTTCATGTTCATACGGTTGTTTACGGTCATCTGCATGGGCAGGGAATCCAGAACGGGTTTACCGGCGAATATCATAAGATTCAGTATTATCTTGTTTCCTGTGACAGCATTGGTTTTACTCCTGTTGAAATAATTGTCGAATAAAAATATTAATTTTTTGCAACATTTTTAGTACTAGGGCAGTGTCTATGAAGGGCACTGCCTTTTTACATATACAAAATATAGGGATACAGGGTTGGAAGGATACAAGCGGATATTAACATATTACAAAAGTATTAAGAAAATATTATACAAAGATTAACAAAAATCCGGCTGGCGCCTGCAGACCTTGAAAAGCAGGGCTTGCAGAGATCTGAAACTTATGCTAAATTTGTGGGGAAAAAGGGGGATTCATCCCAAAACCAGACATAAAAGTGGTAGAAAGGGGGAAAGTGTAGTGGACGATTCCAAAGACGATCGGACCAGCAATAACACTGAAACCCCGGCGAACCGCGAAAAAACAAGGGCTGTGCGTTTCATAGGGTCTTTCAACCATAGTCTGGATACCAAAGGCAGACTCGTAATCCCACAGAACTTTCGTGAAAAGCTCGGTGATACTTTTTGCGTTGCTCCTTCTTTCGACTTCAAATCCGTAGCGATTTATCCGACAGAAAAATGGGAAGAACGCAATGAAACATATGAAAAACTCGGAAAACTGAACCCGGCATTGAATCGGTATCTGGAGCAATTCTACGCGCTGAGTTATGACGAGCAGACCTGCGATGCGCAGGGGCGTGTGCTTCTCCCGGTTAACATACGTCAAAAGATTCTGCGCGAAGAGCGGGATATGGAAATCACAGGCGCTAACGATCATGTGCGTGTTGCAGCGCTTTCCACCAGCGGCGATGCCTGGAAGAATTTCAATGATGAACTGCCTCAGCTTCTGGAGCTGATCGCAGCACTTGAAACACAAAAAGAGTAAAGGGTGTGAACGTGAATGACAGACATGTCTCTCGGGTTCAGGGGCAGATTGCAGGACGGCGTGATCAACTGGCAGGAAACCCGGTACAGAAAAAGCGAAGAACGCCAGCAACATGCGGATATCCGCAGATCCCGGATGACGTGTTCGGCTGACCTGCCCGGAATCCGCCAGACCCAGGATTGGACCGGGAGCATGGCAATGAGTTCCAGCGGCAGATTTCAGGTGATCGAGGAGAAAAAGCCGAAGGCGCGTATCATCTCCGGCGACGGAATCCGGTGGAATATCGCGCTGACGATTTTGGCTCTTGTAAGCGTGATCCTTTGTGTTGTCCTGCTTGCCGATCTGGCCGGAATCGGAAATTCCGGCAGGATGATTGCAAAGCTCAACAGTAAGATCCATACGGTGGAAAGCAAAAATGAGGATCTGAAGCTTGAACTTGAAATGAGTACCGACAGTGCTGCGGTGTGCACAGGTGCAGTCAGGATGGATCTGATCTCATCAAATGGAGCGCAGACTGTCCGATTGACGGCTCCGCAGGATGCGACAATAACCCTGTCATCAGCTTCGGCAGCTGCGGAAAATGCAGATCTCGAAATCAGAATGATGTCTTATGTGGGAGACTGAAGATTCAGTCTCCCCTTTGGTGTTTTTTGATTCGGGTGGAAAAAAACGCCGAATTGTGATAAACTCATGGAAGAAGATTAACCCGAGAAGAGGGGAATCAGTCAGATGAAATTATGGGAACTGCTTGCGGAACTTCCGTACGTGGAAGAAACCCGCGGTGATATGAATATCGAGATTCGGGAAATCACATCCTCCAGTCGGGACCGGACAGACGCGGGTCTCTTTTTCTGCATTGTCGGTGCAAGGTTCGATGCTCACGACTATGCGTGGGAGGCGGTAGAAAACGGCTGCGTTGCACTGATCGTGGAGCATTTTGTTCCGCTCGATGTACCGCAGGTGCTGGTCAGTAACGGGCGTGCCGCGATGGCAAGAATTGCAGATGCTTTTTACGGACATCCATCCAGACAGATGCGTATGATCGGTATTACCGGAACGAAAGGAAAAACAACAACCACTTATCTGCTGCAAAGCATCTGTGAACGGGCAGGCCTGAAATGCGGTATTATCGGTTCGACCGGTACGGTGGTGGAGGATCAGCATTTGGACAGCAAGCTGACAACACCTGATCCGATTGATTTACAGAAGATGCTGCGGATGATGGCAGATGAAGGCGTCAAAGTGGTTTGCATGGAGGTTTCCGCACATGCGATCGACATGTGCAGACTGGATGGAATGAGCTTTGAGGTGGGCTGCTATACCAACCTGAGTCAGGACCATCTTGATTATTTCTATACCATGGATCGCTATTTTGAGACAAAGAAACAGTTTTTTACCAGCGGAATGGTGAAGAATGCCACCGTGAATGCGGATGACGAGACAACAGAGAAACTGAAAGACGGTCTGACGATGCCTTTTATCACCTACGGGATCTGTGTGGATGCGGATGTGTTTGCGCGGGACATTGAGATCACGGAAGAAGGAGCACGCTTCAATATTCAGCTTCACGGGATGAACCAGATTGCCATCCAGATGCGTATGACAGGTATGTTCAATGTTTATAATGCGATGGCGGCAACGAGTTGTGCACTGATTATGGGTATTGCACCCGACAAGATCCGGGAAGGTCTGGAGAGCGTGACCAGGGTACCGGGACGCATTGAGGTGCTTCAGACAGGCACGCCCTATAAGGTCATTGTGGATTACAGCCATTCTCCGGATGCCCTGGAGAATATCCTGAAGACCGTTCGCCAGTTTACCCGGAACCGGGTGATCGCCGTGTTCGGATGCGGCGGGGACAGGGATAAAGGAAAACGTCCGATGATGGGCGAGATTGGCGGGAGACTGGCGGATCATTGTATCCTGACATCGGATAATCCCCGGACAGAGAATCCCATGGTCATCCTTGCTGCCATTGAAAAGGGAATCAAACCAACGGGAAAGAGTTATGAAGTGATTGAAAACCGGCGCGAAGCAATTCGAAAGGCCCTCAGAATTGCCGAGGACGGCGACGTGATTGTTCTGGCAGGCAAAGGACATGAGACCTATCAGGAAATCATGGGTATCAAGCGGCCGTTTGATGAAAAGGCGATTGTCAGCGATCTGCTGCTTGAAATGAAAAAAGAACGGGGATAAGTAAGCAATGTACTACAGAATGATCTGCGCGGCGCTGATCGCGCTGGCGATCGCGCTGCTTCTCGGACCGGGACTCATTCGATATCTGAAAAAATTGCATTTCGGGCAGACAATTTATGAACTCGGGCCGAGCCACCAGCAGAAACAGGGGACCCCTGTGATGGGCGGTCTGATGATCGCTGCCGGAATACTGGCAGCCAGCTTGATCTGTCATCCGATCCCCTGGTCAGGTGAATGGGATTTTATTCTTCCGCTGCTGGCTGTTTCCTTCCTCAGCATGGCCGTTGGCTTTGCCGATGACTATATCAAAGCGGTCAAAAAACGTCATGACGGACTGAAACCAATGCAGAAGATTGCCGGGCAGATTATTGTTTCTCTCGGATTCAGCCTGTATTGTTATTTTTCCCCGAAAGTCGGAAGCTGTATTCAGATTCCGTTTACCGGACTGGAATGGGATCTGGGCGTTTTCTATATTCCCGTGATGACGCTGCTGGTCATTTTTATTGTGAACAGCAGTAATCTTCAGGACGGGCTGGACGGATTGCTAAGCACAGTCACAACTGTCAGCTCCGCATCCTGGGCAGTTATTTGTCTGATTCTGCTGGTTTCGGCACGGGCGGCAGACAGCGCTGATACAACTACGGTAGGCGTATTCGCAATGAGCATGGTCGGCGCATGTATCGGCTTTCTCCGTTTCAACCGATATCCGGCAAAGACCTTTATGGGGGATACAGGAAGTATGCTGCTGGGCGGAGGTACAGTTGCCATGGCGCTGCTTCTCCGCCAGCCGCTTCTGTTGCTGCTGAGCTTTTTTACCCCTATTATGAGCAGCGTGAGCGTAATCATGCAGCGTTATTATTTCAAACTGACGCATGGAAAGCGGATTTTCCTCATGAGTCCGATCCATCATCATTTTGAGAAAAAAGGATATTCCGAAACACAGATTGTCAGTATGTATGCCGGGATCACTATGATCCTGAGCCTGATCGCTATTGTTTCGGTCTGCGCTATGCAGTGAAGCAAGGGGGCACGGCTATGAACTATGAAAAGAAGAAAGTACTGGTAGTCGGCATGGCACGGAGCGGGGTGGCCGCAGCTCAGCTTCTCCGCGCCAGCGGCGCAGTGGTAACGGTGAATGACTCCAAAACCGAAGAAGAACTGGGGCAGCAGCTCAGCCCGCTGGAAGGGCTTCAGCTTGAGAAGCATTTTGGCTGCAGTGCGATAGAATTACTGGACGGCAAAGACTGCCTGGTGATTTCTCCCGGGATTCCGAATACGGCTCCCTTTGTTGTGAAAGCCAGAGAGATGGGCATTTACGTGATCGGTGAACTGGAACTGGCAGCTCAGCTTTCTGCGGGGACACTGATTGCCGTAACCGGAACAAACGGCAAGACTACGACAGTATCGCTGCTTGGTGAGATCTTTGCCAACACAGGCAAGGTTACCCATGTAGTGGGAAATATCGGATATCCTTTTTCTTTGGCGGCTCTGATCAGCCGAAAGGAGGATATTCTGGTATGCGAAGTGTCTTCGTTCCAGATGGAGACGGCTGATACTTTCCATCCGCATGTGGCGCTGCTGACCAATATTACGGAGGATCATCTGAACCGTCATGGGACCATGGAGGTCTATACGGAAATGAAGATGCGTATGTTCCGGAATCAGACGCCGCAGGATTACGCAGTATTCAATGCGGATGATCCGGCTCTGAAGGGTCTCAGCAAACAGGTTAAAAGTAAAGTGCTGGAATTCAGCCGCAAGAAGGAAGTGGCTGATGGAGCTTTTGTCCGAAACAATGAAATCTGGTTTGCCATGAACGGATATGAACGCCGCGTCTGCCGTACTGATGAAGTCTTTATACCCGGACCTCATAATTTGGAAAATGCACTTGGAGCTGTTTGCGTCGCTGCGGCAATGAATGTGCCTGCACCGGTCATTCGCCACAGCCTGAAAACATTCCGGGGAGTAGAACATCGCATTGAATCTGTCCGTGAACTTGACGGTATTGAATACATTAATGACAGCAAAGGTACAAATCCTGACTCTACCATCAAAGCCGTCCAGACGATGAGCCAGCCGACTGTGATTATTCTTGGCGGTTATGACAAGCATGCTTCCTTTGATGCTCTTTCCCGTGAGATTGTAAACAGCCCGATGATCCGACAGGCGGTCCTGATCGGCGAAACTGCAGGACTGATCCGTCACAGTCTTGAAAGGGTGGGTTTCAGTGCAATCGCAGAGGCCGGATCACTGAAAGAGGCCGTGGAAGTGTCTCGAAAGCTCGCCCGGAAGGGATGGTGCGTTCTGCTGAGTCCTGCATGCGCAAGCTTTGATATGTTCAGGGACTATGAAGAACGCGGTCGGGTATTCAAAGAGATTGTTCAGGCATTATGAGAGCTGGTTCTAAAAACAAACCGAAGTCTGATTTCGACTGCTTGTAAAACCGGTTTTTCCGGAAAGGAGAAGGCTGATCAGTGGAAGGACCAAACGATGGCTATCGTCCCGAATCCTCCGGAAAAAGGGCCGGAGAATCAAGCGGACAGGGCATACGCGACTGGCAGAAAAACACATGGTTCGGTCCGGCACCCCAGAACAGCAACCCCTTTGACGAACCGGAAGACGCACCTGAACTCAGGGAAAGCCGTTCCGAGAACGTCAATCAGCGAATGGGCGATTTCTGGCAGCCGCAGCATCTGACGGGTCAGAATGCTGTAAACGAGATCCGGGAAAACAGCAGAAAGCGAAACCGCAACAGCGGAAATCAAAAAGAAAAACGAAGAAAACTATCGCCGGTATTTTGGATTGTTCCGGTTGTGCTGATTGCCATTCTGCTGATCCTTCGTTTTGCAGTTTTCACGGTCAGAGATATACAGGTAACAGGAAACAAGAATATCCCGGCAAGTGAAATCATCCGGATCAGCGGAGTACGGAACGGCGATTCCATCCTGACCCTTGACGAAAAGACAGTGGGGCAGCGGATTGCTTCGGATTACCGGCTGCAATTCAAGTATATGATTCGGGAACTTCCACAGACGGTTGTGCTGACTGTCCGTGAAAGAGAGGAATGCTGCTGGCTGACCTATTGCGGGATTACCTATGTGATGGATAAAAACCGCATGGTGATGCGGGAGGAAGAGGACCCGGGCTTTCAGCCGAAAGATCTCGTGGAGGTCAAAGGACTTGAGGTCCGTTCCAATACGATGGTTGGTCAGGAAATCGTGCTGGGAAATGAAAAGCAGCAGGAAATCCTGAGCAGCCTTTTCCTGCACATGAAAGTACTCGGATGCACCGGGGAGATTAAAGAAGCAGACATCAGCAATACGGAATCCATTCTGTTGGAGACGCGCGACGGCTATACTGTCAGCCTCGGCGATATGGAGGATCTTCATGCGAAACTTCGCAGTATGCTGCTGGTGCGTGATGAACTGCATACGATGCAGAAAACCGGCGGGACTATCAATGTTTCCAAACCCGATACACCGATCTATGCGCCGTAACCGGGAGATTATCCGATCGTACCCGGGATCCCCTTCAGACAAAAAAACAAATGGTTAATACAAAAAATGTAACAAAAACGGATGAAAAATGTAATAAAATGTGCGCAAACACTTGCAATTGCAGGATAATCGGGCTATAATAATTTGCGGTATGCATTATATTGGAAGGAACCGGTAGGAAACCATAAACGGAACCGGAAAACAGGGGGCATGAGAAACCTATGAAAACAACGGTTGCAGCCATTGATTTCGGGACCAGCAAAATTGTTACGCTCGTTGCCGAAAACAGCGGCAGTCAGCGCTGTGACATTACCGCTGCCGGCGTCACCAAGTATGATGGTTATCTGGCAGAAGGGTGGAATAACCCCGGCATGCTGGATGAGGCAATCCGCCGTTCTATCGCGGATGCGGAAGAACAGTCCGGCAGCAAGATCAAGGAAATCAATGTCGGCGTCCCCGGAGCCTTCACACACGTTTATGCAACAAAGGTTACCATTCCGCTGAAAGGAACGGATCCGCGCGTCACCTCATCTGATGTGAAAAACGCGTTCAGCAAGGCAGCTGAGAACCTGGCCAATGTCCCCGGTGTAGTCGTGCATTCCAGCCCTGCATGGTTTATGGTCGACAGCGGAAAAAAGACCCTGGAACCTGTTGGCATGAAAGGCCGGGAAATGACCGCATTCATCAGTTTCTGCGTAGGAAACCGCTTCTTTATTGATGATGTGACCAACCGGATGGCGGATTTGGGAATCGTAGTCACCGGTTTCTATTCGACGTCTGCCGGCGAAGCAATGCTCTACCTGAACGAACAGGAACGCGATCATACTTCCGTGCTGATTGATATGGGATATCTGAATACGGAGATCATCGGCGTTGAGGGTGATGCGATTATCTATCACAAGGTGCTGGATGTCGGCGGCGGTGATATTGCAGTTGCCCTGGCGGAAGAACTGGACATTTCCCTGAGTGCCGCGGAAGATATTAAACGCAAATTCATATATGGGATTGAGACCTCCGGTGAGACCTATGAGGTTCCGGGTGCGGACGGACAGAAAGGCACCGCTTTTACCAGAGAACAGGTTAAACCGATCATTTGCCGCGAATTGGATGAGATCTGTGCGAAGATCAAAGAGTCTGTAGATGATGATTTCGGAGGCCTTGGAAGCTGGTCCAGCGTTTTCCTGACCGGCGGCGGATTGAGCTTTAACCGGGGAGGTAAGGAGTATCTTTCCGGGAGATTGGGAAGACCTGTGCAGGAAACGCCCCGCCGGACCACCAAACTGAACAGCCATTGTTTCTCCAGTGCCCTGGGTCTGATGGATCTGATCATCGACACGATTGAGCAGCAACGTCAGCCCGCATCCGGAGCTGGAAACCGGATCAAGGATTTTTTCCGCAGCTTGTTGGGAGGTTAAGAGCATGATTGAATTCCAGAACGAAGAACAGAACACCTTTGCATCGATCAAGGTTGTAGGTTGCGGCGGCGGCGGCAATAATGCCGTTAACAGGATGGTTGATGCCGGTCTGCGCGGGGTTGAATTCATCTCCGTAAACACGGACCGCCAGGCGCTTGGGCAGACCAATGCCCAGGTCAAGATCCAGATCGGAGAGAAACTGACGAAGGGCCTCGGCGCCGGGGCGATCCCTGAGGTGGGGCGGCGTGCCGCAGAAGAAAGCAGGGAAGAGATCGCTTCCGCACTGAAGGGAGCAGATCTTGTGTTCATTACGGCCGGGATGGGCGGCGGTACCGGTACCGGTGCTGCGCCTGTGGTTGCGGAAATTGCGCGGGATCTGGGCACTCTGACGATCGCGGTTGTCACCAAGCCTTTCAATTTTGAGGGCAAACAACGGATGAAGAATGCTGAGGCCGGCATTGCCGAACTTAAACAACATGTGGATACCCTGGTCGTGATCCCGAATGACCGTCTGCTGCAGGTGGTGAACAAGGGCACAACGATGCTGGAAGCCTTCCGGATCGCGGATGATGTGCTGCGTCAGGGTATCCAGGGCATCAGTGATCTGATCGCCGTTCCGGCTATGATCAACCTGGACTTTGCGGACGTAAAGACCGTTATGGAATCGGGCGGTATGGCGCACATGGGTATCGGTATCGGCAGAGGAGAGAACAAACTTGTCGATGCCGCCAAGAACGCAATTTCCTCTCCGCTGCTTGAAACCAATATTGACGGTGCGCGCGCCGTGCTGATCAATGTGACCGGAGGCGAGGATATTTCGATTGTGGATATCAATGAGGCCGCCAACCTGGTCATGGAAGCGGCAGATCCGGATGCCAATATCATCTTCGGTGCCGGGATTGATGAAACAATGGGCGATGAAGTACGGATCACCGTTATCGCGACCGGCTTCGAGAAGACGCCGTTCCCGAATAAGGAACCGGCAAGAAAACCCCGTGAGATTGAACATGAGCGTTTGTTCGGTTCCTTTGGTACCAGCTTTGCCAAGACGGAGAACCAGACCTCACAGAGTGCATTTGACGCGCCGGCTCCCGCCGCAAACAGTCCTTTCTCCACCGGCAATACCGGCGAAGTACCGACTTTCATGAGCAGCAGCCGTCCCAGTATGGGTGTTCCCGGTATGGTGAACACCGGATCTTTCCAGACCGGTTTCAGCTACCAGCAGACAGCCCCGCAGCAGCCGGTGCAGTCTACCCGTCCTTTCCAGGCGCAGCCTGATATGGGCCAGGGCAATCCGACTTTCGGCGCGGCACAACCCCAGAATTACCAGCCGCTGTTTAACAGCAACGGACAGGTGACGGGACAGACCGGCAGTTTCCAGCCGATTCCCCAGAATCAGACGATGGAAACCGACAATCATGGGGTTCCCGGATTCCTTAAGAGGAAAAAGTAATTTGTTTTCTGTACAGCGGGCTTTTGCCCGCTTTCTTTTTTTATGCGAAAGGAAAAAGAAGACTGGTCAAAGCAGCCGGAACAAGGTATAATAATTTAATTAATACCGGGTTTCGTTTGAAGCGGGTATTTCAACAAAAGAAGGGTTTCGCGTCTGCGGACGCGACCGGGGATTTCCGATCGTCCCGGACCTTCGGGCAATTAAGGAGAGAAGCCTTCATGCGTAAATGGATCGCGATACTTCTGGCAATGATGATGCTGTTTTCAGCAGCCGCGGCGGAGACAACACAGAAAGCGCCGGATTACACCATGGAGGGATATGACGGGGAGTTTTCCGGCAGGAACTGGGAAACAAATCTTTTTTTCAGCAGGATGCAGGAACTGACCGGGATCAGTTTTCAGTTTTCCCAGCATACAGATCAGGAAAAATGGACTGAGCGGAAGAGGGAGATGCTGCAGGGTGAAAACCTGCCGGATGTTCTGTTCAAAGCTGAACTGACCGGCGCCGAGACGCGGGACCTGTATGAAGCCGGACGAATCATTGATCTGGCTCCTTATCTGGAAAAATATGCTCCGGATCTGTGGAAACTGCTGGAAAAAAACCCGGAATGGAAAAAAGCCATTACATTGCCGGACGGATCCATCCCGGCCCTTCCGGCGTTCAATGATCTGCAGAATAATGACGCGATGTGGATCAATGCCTCCTGGCTGAAAAAACTCAGCCTGGAAATGCCGAAGACTGCCGAGGAAATGACCGAAGTACTGCGCGCATTCAAGGAAAAGGATCCCAACGGGAATTATCAGACGGACGAGGTTCCGCTGACCTTTATCGGTATGTGGGAACTCCGTTTTCTGGGGCACGCTTTCGGGATCATTGACAATGACTATTATGTTACCGCAAAGGACGGAATCGTCACTTCCTCACTGACATCAGAGGAAAACAGGGCGTTTCTTACCTGGCTGCACACACTCTGGGACGAAGGCCTGCTCGACAAAAACGGCTTCAGTACCACGGACAGCATCCGCCAGATCACGGACGACAAGAAGGCAATCCCTTATGGCATTATGCTCTCCAGTTCACCGCTGACCGTTGTGCCGGTGGCGGCCCTCGGACAGTATTCGCTGCTGGAGCCGATGGCATGGAACGGGAAGCAGGTTTACAGGGATCTGCTCGGCGATATGATCCGCGGGACATTTGCCATCACATCCGCCTGTCGTGAACCGGAAAAACTGGTTTCCTGGGTTAATCTGCTCTACACGAAGGAGATCAGTCGTCTGGCCCATTACGGGAAAGAAGGAGAAGACTATATTCTCGGCGAAGGCGGATACTGGGAATGGAATGCCGACACACAGACCGCCGGCGAGGTAATCCTGCCGGAGAATACGATCAGCGAGGGAGGTACAGCTCCCGGACTGACGGATGCCGAGTTCCAGTTGCACTACGCGGATGAGGCAACCCGAAAGAATATAGAGCAGCTTTCTGCTCTAAGAGCATACTGTATCAGTCCTTTTCCTCATGTTAACCTGACGTCCGAGGACGAGAAAAGAATCGCGGAGATCCAGAAAGACTTATCCGGATACGCGGAAAAGGCAATGGCCTGTTTTGTGACAGGGGATACGGAACTGACAGATGAAAACTGGGCAGAGTTCTGCCGTACGGTCGAAGAGAAAGGACTGCCGGAGATGATAGCAATCTGGCAGAAATATATCGATTGACAATCCTGAGATCGGAGGAGAAAACGGTATGAACCATACAGAAGAGATGATCCGGAATCTTGAGACGGAAAAGACAGAACAGTTGCTGACCTGGCTTTACGGAGCGGGAGAAGATGTGCTGGAGAAACAGAAAGCCAGATATGAAGCACTGATCCGTCGGCATGCGGAAATATTCGGTGAAAAACCGGATCTTCAGCTGGTCAGCGCGCCGGGACGGACAGAGATCGGCGGCAATCATACGGACCATAATAACGGCCGTGTGCTTGCGGCTGCCGTAAACCTTGATGCATTATGTGCTGTCAGCCCCCGGAAAGATATGACAGTACGCTTCCACAGCGAGGGATATGATCCGATTGAGATGGATCTGTCAGATCTGTCCGTTCATCCGGAGGAAGAAGGAACGACCAAAGCGTTGATTCGCGGCGTTGCGGCCGGCATGCAGCAGAACGGTTACAGTATCGGCGGTTTTGACGCTGCTGTGACCTCTACGGTCGCTGGCGGCAGCGGACTGAGCAGCAGCGCGGCACTGGAAGTAATGCTGACAGGCGTTTTCGACAGCCTTTACAACCATTTCGACATGCCTTATGTACTGCGGGCTCAGATCAGCCAGATGGCTGAAAACAAGTATTTCGGGAAACCTTCCGGACTGCTGGATCAGATGGCCAGTGCAGCCGGCGGGTTGGTAACGGTAGATTTCAGGGATACGAATAAACCGGAAGTGGAACCGATCAGCTATGATTTTGCAAGGCGAGGATATGCACTGGTGGTTGTGGCGACAGGTGGATCCCATGCGAACCTGACGGATCAGTATGCGGCGATCCCTGCAGAGATGAAACAGGTGGCTTCCTGCTTTGGCAAGCAGGTGCTGCGGGGCGTGACGGCAGAACAGCTGACAGCAGCGCTGACTATGCTCCGGCAAACGGTCAGTGACCGGGCGATCATGCGGGCGGTGCATTTCATCCAAGAGAATGACCGTGTACCGGAACAGGTCTCAGCACTGAAGGAGGACCGGATTGACGATTTCCTGCAGCTGATCATCGACAGCGGACGGTCCAGCTATATGTATCTGCAGAATGTGTTTGCGGACAACCGTGACCAAAGCCTCAGCCTGGCACTTTGTCTGGCGGAGATGCTGCTGAAGGGCCGTGGAGCCTGGCGGATCCATGGCGGAGGATTCGCCGGAACGACGCTGAATTTTGTTCCGGCTGATCTGGTGGAATCCTTCGTGGATGTGATGAGCCGGGCTTTCGGTGAAAAATCCTGCTTTGTACTGAATATCAGGCCGGTTGGCGCCGCGAGGATTGAATTGAATTAAGAATTAAAAAACAGAATTTTACATGCACAAGGATAACCGGACGAACAGGATTATGAGAGCATGGGGAATACAATGGCTGTAACGCAAAGCGCGTCAGAGACACGGGCACTGGGAGAAAAACTGGCAGGGAGACTGAAACCGGGTGATGTTATCCTGCTGGAAGGCAAACTGGGAGCCGGCAAGAGCGAACTGGCCCGTGGGATCGCCCGGGGGCTGGGTGTGACAGAAACGGTGACAAGCCCCAGTTTTACCATTCTGAATGTGTACGAGAGCGGGAGATATCCGCTGTATCATTTTGACTGGTACAGACTTGAGAGCGAGGAGGAACTGTACGAGCTCGGAATGGATGAATACCTGGGCGGGGACGGGATCGCGCTGGTGGAATGGCCGGGAAGGTGTCCGGAAGCGGTGCCTGAGGATTGCCTGCTGATCCGTCTGGATGCAGAAGGAGAAACAACCCGCCGGATCACTTCTGAAAGCAGAGGCAGTTTTCGAAAAATCATTCCGGACGAAGGTTGACGCTATGAGGATACTTGTAATCGATACATCCGGACCGGTTTGCGGCACGGCGGTCATGGACGAAGGAAGAGTTTACAGTGAGTTTACCGTCCAGAACCGGAATACTCATTCCGCCAATCTGATGCCGATGGTGGAAGCGGTGCTTCACGCTGCCGGAACGGGACTGAAGGAACTTGATGCCATTGCTGCGGTGACCGGCCCGGGGAGTTTTACCGGGGTGCGCATCGGGGTCGCGACCGCTAAAGGGCTGGCGCACGGTGCCGGACTGCCATGTATTCCCGTGGACGCGCTGGAAGCGTTAAGCGCTTCTGCCGGAGATTTTGACGGGATCATCTGTTCGATTCAGGATGCTCGTGCAGGCCAGGTTTACGGCGCTGCTTTCCGAAATGGAGAACGTCTGCTGGGCGACGCGCCAATGAAACTGGAAGATTTCCTGAATAATGTGAGGCCGCTGGGAGAAAGATTTCTGTTTATCGGGGACGGTGTTCCGGTATACCGGGACAGAATTACGGAATTGCTCGGCGGGAAGGCTTTTTTCGCGGCAACACATCTCGGCTATCTGCGGCCGTCCGCGGCGGGGATGATCGCCTTGAAAAAGGAAGAAAAAGCGGATTATCTGACCCTGCAGGCGACCTATCTGCGGCCTCCGAACGCGCAGAAAAACAAAAAGCTGCTGGAGGCTATGGCCCGTGAATGAAACGATCATCCGCCGGATGAGACTGAAGGATCTTGACGGGGTGGCGGCCCTGGAGGAAGCGACTTTTGCCCGGCCCTGGAGCCGGGAAAGTTTCCGGCAGGAACTGACCCGGAACGTTGCGGCCAGGTATCTGGTGGCGGAAGAGGACGGACGGGTGATCGGTTATGCCGGCGCCTGGATTATCCTGGATGAAAGCCATATCACCAATATTGCAGTGGCGGAGAACGCCAGGGGCCGCGGGATCGGACGAAAGCTGACGGAAGAATTGCTGCAGATTCTTTCCAACCTCGGAGCATCCTATGCGACACTGGAGGTCCGGGTGAGCAACCTGCGGGCACAGAATCTGTACAAAAGCCTCGGATTCATCTCCGTGGGGAAACGGAAACGGTATTATGAAGACAACAATGAGGACGCATACCTGATGGTCTGCGATCAAATGCCGGAAGCAGACCCTGACTTTACGGAAGAACCCTGGATTGAAAAGGAGGAAGAAAAATGAGCCGCGTATTTCTGACCGTACTGGATGCCGTAGGCGCCGGCGCGCTGCCGGACGCCGCCGAGTACGGGGACGCCGGAACCAATACCCTGGGACATGTAATCGCCGCGTGTGACCCGAAACTGCCGACGATGGCTTCTTTGGGCCTGGGGAGAATTCCGGGAACCGGATACCGCTGGGACGGGCCGGTGAAAGGAGCCTGGGGACGGGCGATCGAAGTCAGCAAAGGCAAGGATACAACTTCCGGCCACTGGGAAATTGCCGGGGTGCGGGTTGAACAGGCTTTCCCGACTTTCCCGGACGGTTTTCCGGATTCCTTTATTGAAGCATTTGAAGAAGCCATCGGCTACAAGGTGATTGGCAACAAGCCGGCCTCCGGCACGGCGATTCTTGACGAACTGGGCGAACAGGAACTGCTGGATGATACACCGATCGTCTATACCAGCGGGGACAGCGTATTCCAGATTGCCTGCCATGAAGACCTTTTTCCGCCGGAACAGCTCTGGGAGTTCTGTGAGATTGCGCGGGACATGCTGCAGGGCGAACTGGGCGTGGGCAGGGTGATCGCAAGACCCTTCGTGGGCGAACCGGGACATTTTGTCCGGACGGGCAACCGGCGTGACTTTTCCCTGCCGCCCTGCGGGCGGACGCTTCTGGACGCGGTCAAGGAAGCCGGCCTGGAAAGTATCGGCGTCGGAAAGATCGAGGATATCTTCGCGCATCGGGGGCTGACACAGAGCGATCATGCTGCCGGGAACCCTGCCTGCATGGATTCCCTGATCCGATTTATGAAGACCGATTTTGACGGCCTGTGCTTCACGAACCTGGTGGATACAGACTCTGTATACGGTCACCGGAATGATCCGAAAGGATTCGCAGGCGCGTTGGAAGCTTTTGATGAGCGTCTTCCGGAGATGCTGAACCTGCTTCACGACGGAGATCTGATGATTATCACTGCCGATCATGGCTGTGATCCGACCTATCTTCAGTCTACGGACCACAGCCGGGAATATATCCCGATCCTGGCCTGGACACCAGGAATGATGGAAGGAGTGGATCTCGGCACGAGAAAGACCTATGCGGATATCGGCGCTACCTGCGCCGAATGGCTGGGACTGCCGGACCGGTTTGATGCGGAGTCGTTTGCGGGGGCGCTCCGAACCCCCTCTGTCAATAAGTAATAGTGATAAGGGAAAAGACTGAAAATGAACAGATTCAGAATTGCGCTTCTTCTGCTGCTGACAGCGCTGCTGCTGCTGACTGTCCCTGCCTGGGCGGAGGAAGCAGAAGACCTGACGACCGGCTGCACGGTCAAAGTGGTGGACAAGACCGGAAAGGTTAAGAGCATCACGGATGGCAAGTATACGACATTCTGGGAAAGCAGTAAGCGGAAGGAACCGTGGGTAACCATTTCTTCGGATAAACCGATCTACGGACTGTATCTCTGCTTCCGGAACCTGCCGGAGAGCTATGTAATCCAGAAGAAGGACGGGGATGAATGGGTTACGGTCGCAGAGGGAGATCCCCTTTATTATCATGCCTATTATGAGCTGGACGGATTGAAGAAGATCCGGATTCTGTCCACGGCAGAAAAGAAAAATATCCTGGGGTTCAACGAGATCTATGCTTTCGGGAAAGGCGAAGTTCCGGAATGGGTTCAGCGCTGGGAGCCGCCGGCAGAGAAGGCGGACCTTCTGCTTCTGATTGCTCATCCGGATGATGAACTGCTGTTTACCGGCGGCGCGATCCCGACTTATGGTGCGGAACGGGGAAACGATGTTCAGGTGGTTTATCTGACTCCCAGCAATCCGACCCGCCGGAGCGAAGCCCTGAACGGCCTGTGGCATCTGGGCGTTCGGAACTATCCCGTTTTCGGGAACTTCAGTGACCGCTATGCCAACACCGGCAAACTGAAGGATGCCTATAAGCTGATCACCGGCGGTCAGAATACCGTGTGGAGCTGGGTAACGGAGCAATACCGCCGGTTCCGCCCGGAGGTTGTGATCACCCAGGACATCAACGGTGAGTACGGCCATCCCCAGCACAAGATGATCGCGGACGCTGCGATCCAGTGCTTTTCGAAAGCGGCGGATCCGTCTGAATTCAAAGAATCCGCGGATCAATACGGCTCCTGGCAGGTAAAGAAGCTTTATGTTCACCTGTACGGAGATGAAGACACCCAGACCATCCTGGACTGGGATCAGCCGCTGACCGCCTTCGGCGGAAAGACCGGCGCAGAGCTGGCAGCGGAAGCTTTTGCGCTTCATGTCAGCCAGAAAGGCATGGGCGCCGGCAAAGGGAAAAAGTTCGAAGAGTTCACGGTTGAAAAGACAGGGGCAGAGAAGTATCCCTACGATCACTTCGGCCTGCACAGCACCGAAGTGGGCGAGGATGAAGCAAAGGACGATTTCCTGGAGCATATTGGCAGCGTGGCGCAGACGGTGAAGGCACAAAACACTGAAGCGAAAGAAAAAACCGAAAAAGAAACGGAAATTGCAACGGAAGAAGAGACTTCTGCGGATGAAGCGGAAGATACAGACGAAGCGGAAGAGGGAAACGCTGAAGAAGAAGCTGAAGTGGAAGAGATCTCCGAAGAAGAAACAGTCGAAGAAACCGTCGAGGAAACCGAGGAAGAACCTGTCGAGGAGACCGCAGAAGAAACGGAAGAGGAAACCGGGGAAGAAACCGCGGAGGAACCGGCAGAAAAGGAGACCAAAGCCTCCGATAAAAAGGGAGACACCATCCCGATGACCCGTTTCAAGGATGTGACCGCACCGGGATGGGCGGATGTGGAACTGAACGCTCAGGGTTTCCTGGACGACAGTGAGTATGTTTACGCGGACGATGAGAACGGCCACTGGATGTTTGTCAATGAGACGCTGCGTGTGGTGATTGAGCGGACATACGAGGAACCGGACAAGAAGCATCCATTCTACTGTTTCACGGCCAATATCTGGTGTGATACGGCGGCAGGCGAACTTCCCACAACCGTGTTCAAGGATCCTGAAAAGAAAAAGAGCGCAAAAGATTTCATGCGCAACATTGCCCTGGATAACAAGGTCGTTTTCGGCACGACCACGGATTATTATATCTATCGGATCAAGGCATCCTATCCTACAGGCATCGAGGTCCGGAACGGCGAAGTGATTTTCGATGATCCCCATAAGCTGGAATACAAGTGGGGAAGCATGCCCACTTATGAAACACTCGCACTGTATCGCGACGGGCATGGTGAAAGCCTGCCCAACAGGGAGAAGAGCGCACAGCAGTATGTGGATGAAGACGCGCTTCAGGTTTATTCCTTTGGTCCATGCCTGGTGAAGGACGGCAAACTGACGGAATATGCCGAGAAACTATGCAACACTTCCTATAACCCCCGGCTGGCGATCGGTGTGGCGGAGGACGGACACTATATTGTCGTGATGTGCGAAGGACGTGTAAAGCGTTCCAAGGGTGTACAGATGGCATATCTTGCTCAGCTGATGCTGGACAGAGGCTGCAGCATCGCGGTGAACATGGACGGCGGACAGAGCGCAGCGATTGCTTTCATGGGACATCAGATGAACCAGGTCGTCAAATCAGATCCCAACGGCAGGGAACAGGCTGACATCCTGGCATTCGGGACGTCGGATCAGGTCGGTACGTTCGAAATGGCGGACGAATTCAAATCAAAGAAGAAATGAAGCAAAATAATGCTTGACAGCCTATGATCCAAAGTGATATCTTATTCGGGTAGCCGCTCGGGAGAGGTCTGTCCAAATGTGCTTCGGCGCAACCTCAGAATCCCGGCGAGATTGTAATCAGGAGGTGCTGTCCCATGTATGCCATTATTGCAGCTGGCGGCAGACAATACCGTGTTTCCCAGGATTCCAAGATTTCCTTCGACGTGCTGATGATCGGCGGAGAAGGCGAAGTCAAGGTCGGCAATCCCATCCTCGAAGGCGCCAAGGTTGAAGGCAAGGTGCTGGCTCAGGTGAAGGGTGAGAAAATCATCGTTTACAAGTATAAGAGCAAGAAGGATTCCAAGCGGAAGATCGGCCATCGTCAGCCCTACACCAAGGTGGAGATCACCGCGATCAACGCATAATGATCACCGCAGTCCTGTACCGGGAGGGAGAGGATCTGACCGGCTGCCGGGCCGAAGGGCACAGCGGCTGGGCTGAAGCAGGCAATGATATCGTCTGCGCAGCGGTTTCGATTCTGACCTGTACTTGCGTGAACGCGCTGGAGAGCGTATGCGGTGTGATTCCCAGAATCACCGAGCATAACGAAAAAAAAGGAATCCTGGCCTTTGAGCTTCCGGAAAGAACGGAAGCGGCAAACGACAAGGCGCAGATTCTGATGAAAGCGCTCCGGCAGGGACTGGAAGACCTGACAACAGAGTATCCGCAGAATGTGACACTTTCCATCAAAGAACGGAGGAAACAACTATGATGAAGCTTAATCTTCAGATGTTCGCCCATAAAAAGGGAATGGGCTCCACGCGTAACGGCCGCGACAGCGAGTCCAAGCGCCTGGGACCGAAGCGCGCCGACGGTCAGATGGCTCTGGCCGGCAACATTCTGGTGCGGCAGCGCGGCACCCACATCCATCCCGGCCATAACGTAGGCATCGGCAAGGATGATACCCTGTTCGCCAAGACCACCGGTATTGTTCGGTTCGAGCGCCTGGGTAAGGACCGCAAGCAGGTCTCCGTATATCCCGTTGAGACCGCGGCCGAAGCTCAGTAATAAACGGTCAGGAAGATCAAGGGCTGTTGCGTCGCAACAGTCCTTTTTTACAAACACAGGAGGAAAGAACCTTGAGCGAGAGTAAAAAAACCTTCTACATCACTACGCCAATCTATTATCCATCCGGCAACATGACCATCGGCCATACCTATACGACCGTCGCGGCCGATACGATGACCCGTTTCAAAAAGCTGCAGGGGTATGATACCTATTTCCTGACCGGAACGGATGAACACGGCCAGAAGCTTGAGAAGAAGGCTGCGGAAAACGGCGTAACACCGATTGAATACATTGACAAGATCGTCGCGGAAACGAAGGATCTATGGAAGCTCATGGACATCGAGTACGACGATTTCATTCGTACAACCGAAGACCGCCATATGAAGATCGTACAGAAGATCTTCCGGCAGTTCTATGAGCAGGGGGATATTTACAAAGCCGAGTATGAAGGCATGTACTGCACGGACTGCGAAAGCTTCTGGACGCCCACCCAGCTGGTGGACAAGGACGGGACCAAAGTCTGCCCGGATTGCGGTCGAGTCTGCCAGCCTATGACGGAAGAAAGCTACTTCTTCAAAATGAGCAAGTATCAGGATTGGCTGATCGACTATATCGAGACCCATCCGGACTTTATCCAGCCGGCCAAGCGCGCCAACGAGATGCTGACCAACTTCCTGCGGCCGGGCCTGCAGGACCTGTGTGTGAGCCGGACAAGCGTCAAATGGGGCATTCCGGTAGATTTTGACGAAAAGCACACCGTGTATGTATGGATCGATGCGCTGAGCAACTACATCACCGCGCTGGGTTACGGCACCGATCACGATGAGCTGTTCCGGAAATACTGGCCGGCGGATGTGCACCTGGTGGGCAAAGAGATCGTACGGTTCCATACGATCTACTGGCCAATCATGCTGCACGCTCTGGGGCTGCCCCTGCCTAAGCAGGTGTTCGGGCACGGCTGGCTGTTGTTTGGCAACGACAAGATGAGCAAATCCAAGGGCAATGTGGTTTATCCCGGCCCGATTGTCGCCCGCTACGGCGTGGATCCCCTGCGCTATTACCTGATGAGGGAGATGCCCTTCGGCGCCGACGGCAATTATACCAACGAGTCTTTCCTGACCCGGATGAACGCGGATCTGGCCAACGACCTGGGCAACCTGGTGAGCCGGACGGTCGCGATGATCGAGAAATACTTTGACGGTGTGCTGCCTGCCTGGACAGACGCCGTTGATGAAGAAGCCGATAAGCCTCTGCAGGAACACTGCGCGGCCCTGCCGCAGCTGGTGGAGGAGCAGATGGACAAGCTGCAGTTCTCCCAGGCGCTGGCCGAGATCTGGAAGGTGATCGGCGAATGTAATAAATACATCGATCTGACTCAGCCCTGGATCCTGGGCAAGGATCCGGAGAAGAAGGACCGGCTGGCCAATGTTATGCTGACGCTGGCAGAGTGCGTCCGCTTCGCGGCGGTGCTGATCGGGCCCTTCATGCCTTCCACCCCGGCCCGGATCTTCGAACAGCTGGGCGTGAAGGATGAAAGCCTGAAGAGCTGGGACGGCCTGAAGACCTTTGGCCTGCTGCCCGCGGGTACCAAGGTGACCAAAGGTGATGCCCTGTTCCCCCGCATTGATGTGAACAAGGAACTGGAAGCCCTGAGCGGCGGCAAGGAAGAAAAGAAGGAAGCCAAGGCGGAGGAGAAACAGCAGAAGAAAGAACAGAAAGCCGAAAAGAAACACGAGGAGCCCGAATATCCTGCTGAGATCTCTATTGATGATTTCTTTAAGTGCAAAATCCAGGTCGCGCGGGTACTGGCCTGCGAGAAGGTTGAAAAGAGCAGCAAGCTGCTGAAATTCCGCCTGGGCCTGGGAAAAGACGGCGAGCGGACCGTGGTCAGCGGCATCCGGAAATACTATGAGCCGGAAACACTGGTGGGCACCCAGGTCGCGGTGATCACCAACCTGAAGACCGCAAAGCTGGCCGGTATTGAAAGCCAGGGCATGATCCTGTCCGCCATGGACGACAGCGGCAACCTGCGGCTTGTCAGCGTCGGCGAAGGTGTGGAGGACGGTGCCATTATCGGATGATCGAATGGTTTGACAGTCATTGCCACATCGATGAGGAAGCATTTGACGCGGACCGGGAGGAAGTGCTCGCGCGGATGCGGGAGCACGGCATCACCCGGTCCGCGGTTATCGGCTCGGATATGGAAACATCCCGGCGCGCCATCGCCTATGCGGCGGCGCACCGGGATTCCGTTGCTGTCGGCGGAATCCATCCCCACGAAGCCAGCGGCTTCCGGGAAGAAGACATCGAAGTGCTGGCCGAGTGGTATCGAAAGGGACAGATCAGGGCGATCGGAGAGATCGGCCTGGATTTTTACTATGATCACAGCCCGCGGGATGTCCAGCGGGAGGTCTGCATCCGGCAGATGGAGCTGGCATGGGAACTGAAGGCGCCGGTGGCATATCATATCCGGGACGCCCATCAGGAGATGCTGGAAATCATGAAGGGCATGAAAAGCCGGTTGACCGGCGGGATCATCCACTGCTTTTCCGGCAGCGCGGAGATGGCGAAGGAATACCTGAAACTCGGGTATTATATTTCCTTTGCGGGACCGCTGACGTTCAAAAAGGCGCCGCGGCTTCAGGAAGCGGTGAAGCTGATCCCGAAGGACCGCCTGCTGATCGAGACAGACAGCCCCTATATGGCGCCGGAACCGGTGCGCGGAAGAAGGAATGAACCGGCGAATGTACGGTTTGTCGGGCTGAAAATGGCGGAACTTAGGGGGGAAGATCCGGAAGAGGTGGCGAGGTATACGACTGCAAATGCTTGCAGTGTATATGGGATATAACCAGGGGGCTTTCCGATCGCCCCCTGGACCCCTTCGGTGGGATACTTTTACCAGGGGGCTTTCCGATCGCCCCCTGGACCCCTTCGGTGGGATACTTTTACCAGGGGGCTTTCCGGTCGCCCCCTTAAACCCCTTCGGCGGGATGTTTGTTGACAAGGGGGCTTGTCGATCACACTGGACCTTCGGAGGAATGTTTGAACATGGGAAAGATTGTAGTGGTGGCTGAGAAACCGAGCGTGGGGCGGGATATTGCCCGGGTGCTCGGATGCCGGGACAGAGGCGACGGCTGCATGATCGGGGATCCGTATATCGTGACATGGGCGGTCGGCCATCTGGTGACCCTGGTGGAGCCGGACGAACTGGATGAAAAATACAAGAAATGGTCTTTTGAGACTCTGCCGATCCTGCCGGAAAACATCCCGCTGAAGGTGATTCCCAATACGAAAACGCAGTTTACAAAAGTCAAAAAACTGATCAACGCCAAAGAGACCGATTCGCTGATCTGCGCAACGGATGCCGGGCGGGAAGGCGAACTGATCTTCCGGTATATTTATGAAAAGGCCGATTGTAAAAAGCCCTTCCAGAGGCTGTGGATCTCATCCATGACGGATGAGGCGATCCGGGAAGGATTCCAGGCGATCCGCCCGGGTAAAGACTACGACGGTCTGTACGAGAGCGCCCGCTGCCGCAGCAAAGCGGACTGGCTGGTCGGTATGAACGCAAGCCGGGCTTTCACGCTGAAATATGACGCACTACTGTCGATCGGCCGGGTGCAGACGCCCACGCTGGCGATTCTGGTAAAGCGCCGGAAGGAGATCGAGAACTTTAAACCGGAGGGGTTCTGTACCCTGACGGCAGACTTCGGCGACTACAAGGGTGTTTATTTCTCCGACAGACTCGAACCGGATACCCATCTGAAACAGAAGTCGGACGCGGAAAAGATAGCGGCTGAAATCAAGGGACAGACCGGTACCGTTACCCAGGCGGAGACCGTCCGGAAGCACGAACTGCCGCCGCAGCTTTACGATCTGACCAGTCTGCAGCGGGACGCCAACCGGATGCTCGGATTTACTGCGGACAAAACGCTGAAGACAGCCCAGAGTCTGTATGAGAAGCACAAGGCGCTGACATATCCGCGAACCGACAGCCGCTACCTGCCGCCGGATATGATTCCACGGGTTGTGCAGACAATGAAACTGCTGCCGGAAAGCTATCAGAAGTTTGTCCCGGGGGCGATGCCGGAGGGAAAACTGCGGGTAACCAAGCGTACTGTCGACCAGACGAAGGTTACAGACCACCATGCAATCATTCCGACAGCCCGGAAGGCTGATCCGTCCAAGTTCAGCGAGGACGAACGGAAACTGTTCGACATGGTGGCGAGACGGATGCTGGCTGCGTTCTATCCCGTATGTGATTATGACGCGACAAAGATTATCACGCAGGTCGGGGAACACAGTTTCCGAACGACCGGTAAGGTTATTGTCGATAACGGATGGCACGACGTACCGCCGATGGAGAATCCGGGTAAAGCGAAGAAGAAGTCCAGGCCGGACGATGAAAACGAGAACCCGCTGCCGCCGCTGCAGGAAGGGGATACCCGGCAGGTAAAAGGATCCGCAATCCGGGAGGATGTAACCAAACCGCCGGCTCCGCATACGGATGCGAGCCTGCTGGCTGCGATGGAAACCGCCGGGAAGGAACTGGATGATGAGGAACTGGTCCGGCAGATGAAAGGCAGCGGAATCGGGACCCCCGCCACACGGGCCGCCATCATTGAACGGCTTCTTCACGTCGGGTATGCCCAACGACGGGGGAAGACGCTGCTGGCAACGGACAAGGGTATGATGCTGATTGATGTGGTGCCGAATGAACTGTCCAGCCCGGAACTGACAGGCCGCTGGGAACTGGCTCTCCACGATATCACGGACGGGAAACAGGATCCGGAACGCTTCATGGAAGGGATTGCCCGGATGAGCTCTTTTCTGGTAGACTATGCCCGGAACAGTTCGTCTGCCGTCACCTTTCCGTCGGAACAGCGGGCAAAGGGGAAGGGCAAAACCAGAATAGCCGCCCAACCGCTGGCAGGCGTCGTTTGTCCTCTGTGCGGCAAGGGGGGTATCCAGGAAAGCCCGAGAGCATTCAACTGCACGGAGAAAAACTGCAACTGCACGATCTGGAAGGACTGCCTGGTCAAAGGCGGAGGTCCTGAACTGTCGGATAAGCTGATGACATTACTGCTTGAAAAAAAGGAACTTCACGGCTCTACGGGAATCCTGATGATCCGCGAAGGACGGATTCTCTTTTATCCCAACGGCAGTGAAGTGCCTTCTGTCAACCGGACGATGACCTGGGAGAAAAAGACAGGCGGCAGCAGCGGGCGGTAGGGATGACACATGGAGGATGGACAGAAAGACGATGAAACAGAAGATCATGCTGGTTTTCGGTACCCGGCCGGAGGCGATCAAGATGTGTCCGCTTGCGCTGGAACTGAAGAAACGGGAAAAAATACAGACGCTGGTGTGCGTCACGGGACAGCATCGGGGGATGCTGCAACAGGTGCTGGATGCTTTCGGTGTTGTGCCGGATTATGACCTGGCGATTATGCGGGACAGGCAGACGCTGTTTGACATTACCACCCATGTACTGGAAGGCATGAAAGGCGTGCTGGAAAAGGAACATCCTGACGCGGTGCTGGTACACGGTGACACGAGTACAACCTTTGCCACTGCACTGGCCTGTTTTTATCTTCAGATTCCCGTGGGACACGTGGAGGCGGGGCTGCGCACGTATAATCTGCTCTCCCCGTATCCGGAGGAGTTTAACCGCCAGTGTGTATCCATTCTCGCAAGATGGAACTTCGCGCCGACGCCCCTGAGTCGGGACAACCTGATCCGGGAAGGGAAAAAACCGGAAACAATCTTTGTGACAGGCAATACGGTGATTGATGCCCTGAAAACAACGGTCCGGAATGAATACTGCCATCCGGATCTGGATTGGGCGGAAGGCAGCCGGCTGATCCTGCTGACTGCGCACCGGAGGGAAAACCTCGGTGAGCCGATGCATGCCATGTTCCGGGCGATCCGCCGGGTGGTGGAGGAACATAATGACGTAAAGGCGCTTTATCCGATTCACATGAATCCTGCCGTACGGGAAACTGCGGACGCGGAACTGGGTGGGTGCGAACGGATCCGGCTGACAGAACCGCTGGATGTACTGGACTGCCACAATGTAATGGCCCGCAGTTATCTGATCCTGACGGACAGCGGCGGGATTCAGGAGGAAGCGCCAAGCCTCGGAAAGCCGGTGCTGGTCATGCGGGATACCACGGAGCGGCCGGAAGGAATCAAGGCCGGAACACTGAAGCTGGTCGGAACAAATGAACAAGTGATCTACCGGGAATTTACCCGACTGCTGGACGACCGGCAGGCATACGAGGAAATGGCGCATGCGGAAAACCCCTACGGAGACGGGCATGCCTGCCAGCGGATTGCTGATATCCTGACGGGGAGGGGACAATGAGCAACGTCGGAGTGATGACCTTTCTGCACAACGATAACTACGGATCTTCGCTGCAGGCCTATGCGCTGCAACGAGTGATCAGCGAACTTGGCCATTCCTGCGAACATATCGACTATCTGCCGGATCAGACGGAAAAGATTCGGAACCTGCTCCAAAGCGGGAACAATCCGAAGCTGATCCTTGACGGCATTCGAAAACGGGAAGTTAAGAGCGAACAGGCCGGAGCACGGCAGAAGAGCAATGCGATTCCGGAATTCTACAGGCGGCGAATGAAACTGACGCCGCCCTGCCGGAATGCGCAGGAACTGAGTGACCGGAGCAGGCAATTTGATATTCTTCTGTGCGGAAGCGATCAGATCTGGAATCCGGTCTGGATGAACCCTGCTTATTTCCTGACCTTTATGACAGAAAAAAAGAAGATAGCTTACGCAGCCAGCCTGGGAGTCCGGGAGCTGCCGAAGGAGCAGAAGATCCGAAAGATCCGCCGGTGGACGCAGGATTTTGAGGCGATTTCCGTCCGGGAAGAAGAAGGCGCGGACCTTATGCAGAAGATGACCGGAAAGAGACCGGAAGTCATGCCTGATCCGGTATGCCTGCTGTCAGCACAGGAATGGGAGGAAATAGCGGCAAAGCCCCCGGAAGGGGATCCTTATCTTCTGTGTTACTTCGTTGGTGAAAACGAACAGTATTGGGAGAAGGTCCGGCAGTTGCAGAAAGAAACCGGCCTGCGGGTACTTGTGATGCCGGTGACTGCGGAAAGCTATCGGAACGGCTATGAGCGGCTGGACGGTGCAGGCCCTGAAGAATTCCTCGGAGCGATCCAGAATGCGGCCTGTTTCTGCACAGACAGCTTCCACGGACTGGCTTTCGGGACGATTTTCGGCGTGCGCATGGAATTGATGCGCCGCTACAGCGACAGCGATCCGGAAAACAAAAACAGCCGCGTGGATCATTTCCTGCGGCTGACAAAGGAAAAGGGAACAGGAGAACTTCGTAATCTGGGAAGAAGCTGGCTTCATGAAAAACTGGGATAACAAAAACCCGTCTGCTTGCACTTGCAGACGGGTGATTGCTATCATTCGGGGGCTCAGGCCTCTTCGTGAATCTTGGGCAGTGCGCGCTGCACGTTGCCGCTGCGCAGGCAACGGGTGCACACGTTCATCCGTTTGGCCGCACCATTCACCATAACCCGGACACTCTGCACATTGGGCGCCCAGATCCGATGACTCTTGCGGTTGGAATGGCTGACGTTATTGCCGTTCAGCGTGCCCTTTTCGCAAATCTCACAAAACTTACCCATGGAAATCATCCTCCTCGTTGGAGCGTTACACATCAAGCCTTGCTATGATATCATGACCGGTTCGAAAATGCAAGCGTTTTTTTGTTAACCGAAAAGAAGCTGACCCAGGCGGGTGACAGGGCTCTGCATGACACAGCCGAGCCGGCGCACCGTCAGGACTCTTTTGATCCTGGGCATATGCTGCGTAGCCAGATAGGCTGAGACAATCTCCTGTGCTTCAGAGGGAAGCTGCCCTTCATACAGTTTATTGAAAACCTTTGTATGGGTATAGGTCAGAAGGATTCTTCGCTTTGCTTCCTGACGTCTGGTGAGGGCGGAAAAACCGCGGGCGATCAGATTTTTTGAACTGGCGCCGATGGTATTGTCCCCATGTTGACGGTAGAGGGTCAAAGGCTGATTCACAAAGCGAATTTTTCCGAAAGAAGCTGCGGTCAGTGCAATGAACCAGTCATGCATGAACAGATCTTTTGCCCGGGCATGGGAGGCGATCAGTTTCCGCAGTGGGGCGTTCATGATGAGCGTGCAGCCGGTAACGTTATTCTGCACCAGCAACGGCGGCAGTGTTACCGCTTTCGGGTCCCAGCCCTGATGACGGAAGAAACTGTCTCCGATCGGTTCCCCTTCCTCACTGATCAGTGAGCAGTCCGAATGTACCAGCAGGGGAGTATCCGCGCCGTATTCGGCTTCCATTTCATTCATCGCTTTTTTCAGAATGGCGATTTTTTCCGGCTCCCAAAGGTCATCCTGATCGCACATCAGGACATAGTCCGCATCCGTCTGCCGGACAAGAGAGAGAAAATTGCCGGCAGCACCCAGGTGCTGCCCCTGCTCCGAGCCAAAAGAAAAACGCTGATCCTTTCCACAAAGAGCGGTCAGGAGAGAGAATGTCTCATCCTCCGAACCGTCATCCTGAAGGAGGACGGAAAAATCAGGATCGGTCTGGTCCATCAGCGAGTCCAGCAGGGCCGGAAGGTGCTTGCTTCCATTGTATGCAGTGAGCAGGACAGCAGTTTTCACCAGGTGACACCCCACTTCAGAAAGTATTTGATGACAGACCGGATCTGTCTCATACGGCCTTTGAAGGTGCGGGTGTTTTCCCGTGCCCAGCGGTGTGTGACTTTCATCTCCGGATGATAGACAATGCTGCCGAGTTTTTCCTCCAGAATGCGGCGGCTGAGATCCGAATCCTCCTGATACAGGAAGAAACGGGGATCAAAACCGTTCAGATGCAGGAACACGTCCGTACGGATAAAAAGGAAGCAGCCGGTGGCAAATTCAACCGGAATCGGGTGGTTTACTTCCATATCAGCCAGGGTAAATTCATTCCGCCAACGGCGAAAGATACCGCCAAATCCTTCGAACAGCCCGCTCAGGAGATAGTGCACGGAGATCCTCTTTTTCGGGAGAAACTGTTCGCTTCCGTCCTCATTCAGCACGCGGGGAGTCAGAACGGCAATGTTTGGATGGGTTTCCATATAGCCGATCATTCTGCCCAACAGGGCAGGATCAAAGGTGACGTCCGGATTCATGATCAGATGGTATTTGCTTTTCAGATAAGGAAGGACAGCGTTATTGGCCCGGCCGAAACCCACATTTCCCTTCTGGGGAAGAACGGTGATCCCGGGGAAGAGCCACTGCATTTTTTCCGAAGTCGGGTCTTCGGGAGTATTGTCCGCCAGATAGACGTCCACTTCCACATCAGCGTTCTGAATGCAGCGAAGGGCATGCGTCAGTTCATCGCCGCAGTGATACAGAACGAGGCAGGAAGAAAGGATTGACATCGGAAAACCTCCCATAAAGGCAAAACATTGTTGATATTTTACCTTTATGGAAGGTATTTGTCCAGTTTAGAAGTTGATGATATAATGATGTGGGGGCTTTCCGGTCACCCCCACCCCCCTTCGGCTGATTGCACTACTTAAACCCCTTCGGCCTACATCAGAGAAAATATGGCTTTTCTGAGAGTATTATTGAGATAGGGTGTGAGATTATTATGAAAATGATTTCGTGGAATGTGAACGGGTTGCGGGCGGTGATGCAGAAAGGGTTCATGGACACTTTTGCTTCATTGGACGCGGATCTTTTCTGCCTGCAGGAGACCAAGCTGCAGGAGGGGCAAATTGCGCTGGAACTGCCCGGGTATCATCAATACTGGCATTATGCTGAAAAAAAGGGCTACTCCGGAACGGCCGTATTCAGCCGGATGGATCCGATTTCTGTCAGCTATGGGATTGGTGTGGACGAGTTTGACCACGAAGGCCGGGTAATCACGCTTGAGTTTCCGGACTTCTGGTTTATCACCGTTTACACTCCAAATTCACAGGATGAGCTACAGCGTCTTCCATATCGTATGCAATGGGAGGATGCATTCCTTGCCTATATCCGGAAACTGGATGAAAAAAAACCGGTGATCTTCTGCGGAGACCTGAATGTTGCGCATCAGGAGATCGATCTGAAAAATCCGAAGACAAATACACACAACGCCGGGTTCACCCAGGAGGAGCGGGATAAGATGACTGTGCTGCTGGAAAGCGGTTTTGTGGATACTTTCCGATATTTTCATCCGGAGGAAAAGGATGCTTACAGTTGGTGGAGTTACCGTTTCCACGCACGGGAGCGGAATACAGGGTGGCGGATCGACTATTTCATTGTTTCGGAACGTCTGAAGGAACGGCTGACCAGTGCGCGCATTCATCCGGAGATCTTCGGGTCTGATCACTGCCCGGTGGAGCTGCAGATTTTATAATCCAGAATTAGAATTCAGAATAATGACGGGATTCCTCTGCCATGCACGGGGCTGCAGCCTGTTCTTCACTGAAAACGAGCATACAGGTTCGTTTTCCGGGTGTTACGAACATCGGGATGACATGGGGAGCTCAGGATGACACGTTGTTTGTCAATCCATGTAATGCATGGTATAATAACAAATCCGGCTGTTCAGGCCGGGATGAATGAGATGACAGAGAGAGGGTTTTTTTCTGAGTAAGTTTGCTGTTTTTGTTGATCTGGAGAACTGCGGCGCCAAAGTCGCCACTTTGAAGAGCATTCTGGAGAAAGTAAAGATCCGCGGGGATATCCTGCTGGGAAAAGTTTACGGTTATACGGATAAGTTTGACGATCTGAAGGAAGTGCTGCTGAGCAATACCTTCACGGTGGTCCCGAGTCTGCGTTACGGCATCAGCCAGAAGAACAACGCAGATATCCAACTGGTGATTGACGCCCTGGAAGTCGCCTATAAGAATGAACTGATCGACAGTTTCTGCATTGTTTCCGGCGACAGCGACTATACACCGCTGGTGGGACGCCTGAAGAGCATGGGCAAATTTGTGCTCGGCATCAGCCGCAGCGAGGCCGCCAGCAATATTTTTATCAATGCCTGCAATGAATTCCAGTTTCTCGAGTCCGTCGGCAAACGGAATGTTGAAAAGCCGAAGCGCCAGCGGACGAATATTAATAATGAAGAAGCGGCGGATGAGAGCGAGCTGAACAAGCTGCTGACCACCGTGCTGGAAGAGCAGGATCAGGACGAGATCTATGCCAGCGAGCTGAAAGGTACATTGCTGCGGCTGCGTCCGGACTTCAATGAGAAAGCCTATGGATGCGCCACTTTCTACAAACTGCTGACAAAACTGGCCAACCGTTTCGGTGACCTGCGGGTTCATAACGACAATTTCAATGTGATGGTCGGACTGTCCAATGCCGGTGAGAGCGGGGAATCGATTCCGCAGCTGACGAGAGACAACTGGAAAGATGCGTTTGCCGCTCAGATCAAAGCCTATAAGGAAGGCGGGTTTGACCGGGTGAATCCGTCAATCCTGAAGGCAGATATCATTACGGCATACCCGGACTTCAATGAAAAAGCCATCGGATTCAAGCGCTTCTCTGATGTGATGAAGCAGTTGGAAAAAGACGGGCTGGTTGTTGTTGAAATGGATGAGCAGAAGACCATGCTGATCAAACTGCTGTAAACGGAGATCCCTCGACAGGCTCGGGATGACATAATGGAAACACGGACTGACACTGTATACGAGGAGGAGAGCAGATGAAGTACCTGCGGCGTATTGTGATGTTTTTCGCAAGCAGGCTGTTTATCATCTGCCTGATCGTCGGACTGATGATCACTGTCTTCTATTATGCCATGAACCTGAGCAACATTCAGATCATTCTGAAAGACGGGATGGCATCCCGAGCCAAGTATGTCATGGGAATGGAAGATAAAAAGTCAAATCTGGAGAAGTATTTCCTGACTGTCTGCCTGGAAAACGACAGCCTCGTGCTGTCCGTGGAGCAGGGTACATCCCCATACACGGATTACAATGTAAGAGGTATTGACCACCGCCTGGATATGGGTTTTTTCTGGGTATGGCCCTGGGAGAATACCGTTCGGCTGAATATTCAGGAAAAGATCCCGAGAATTGACGGGCGGGTCAAAGGAACAAAGGCGGATGAAGTGATTGCGCAGAAGGGAGCGGAGGCGGTGTATCCGCCGGCGTGGCCGGATGCGGAGTATCGCGTCCTCCTGACCAGAGAGAAAGGACAATGGAAGATTAAGACCCTGACGCCGACAAACAAATAGTCGGCGTTAAATTTGTGAGAAGATGCGAGGGCCTTCAGATCGTCCTCGTGCTCCTTCGGATTCGATGCATATTTTATAATAATGAAAAAACTTTTTTGAGATTTCTTTCAAAAAAGTTCTTGACAAGGGGGTGGGGCTTTGGTATTATAGTCGAGCTCGCCCGAACGAAAGTGAGGGGAACGGGCAGGCGAACCTTGAAAACGATACAGAGAGAAACGCGCAAGAAATTCAGCGAAGATTCCAAAGAGTTTA